>JADJWC010000003.1 GCA_016716565.1 bacterium | reverse complement strand
AATACCAGATAACAAATGCCAATGAAACTTAAAATAATTGTTAAACTTAAAATTGGTCATATACCTGCATGCCTCGTTACAAAATGATTCAAGAAAACTTGCCGTTATGAATATTGGAATGAGACTCATAATCATCTTTAATCCTTCTTAGCGGAAATCATAAATGACTCGCCTGCGTGAATAAGTCCCCGGAAATAAAATATCATGCCAAGAACCAAACTCGTAGCTCCGGCAATGATTATTGCAGATATTTCGAGAGTTCCATTTATCCAGAGATTACAAGAATAGATTCAAACAAAAGATCGTGTATGTGAAAGAAATATTGAAATGCTCCTGTAATATTATTCCGTCTGACATTAATATCCAGCCAGTTCCAAATGAGAGCAGCAGACCAAACATAAATGCAATGAATGAAACTCTGATATTATTGAATGTTATGCCGAGGAACATATCAACCCATTCATCTGTTTATAAACAGCCAGTGGATCACCCCCGTCAATATTTTCAAGAGTCATATTAACATGTAATTGTCGCCCCATAATAAGTCGGACAAAATCCAGAATCACCTGCAGATGAAACAATGCCAATAAGTATTGAAAGAAAAATATCGAGAAAGAAATAATTATCTTCTTATTCTATGCTTGTAAAAAGTAAGGGTGCTTCTGTATTTCCAGAATCTAAGGAATCTTTCCTTTCTTTCTTTTTTACTTTTATAGATCGACAGATGAATACGTGCGGTGAGAGAATTTAAGTATTGTGTTGTTTTGCTTCTGACAAAGTTCTCGAGTAAGAAAGATCATCGGTTAAATTTATGAAAAGATCAGCAGCTTATCAGACTTGACATTTTCTTTTGCTGCAAGAAACTGTTCAACTTCTTTCCACTTTCTCACATTCTTTAAGGAAATGTAACTTCTCTCAAATTATACCTTTCGGCTAGTTTTCATCTTCACCACTGAGTGAATTCAACTTGTAATTTCTAAGTTTTCGCGCCCATTAAGAAACGACAACTCCAATTTTGCAATGAGACAAGGACAATCACTGCCAAGCTTTTCTACTAATTTACAGGCAGCTTCTGGCTGTCCCAATCGAGAAAAGTAAGATCATCTGATGAATTTAAAACTCTTATCACCTTGTTGATTGCATCTTGTGTATTTCATTTTGTCCAGTCCATACTCTAACTGAGTGGTTTGTGATTCCTTTCTTCGTCGGAAGCTTTCCAGGTTTTTGCCAGAACAAAGCCAGCATTTAACTGATTTGCCAACATCACCCAAATATGAAGCCTCGGATTCAACTCCAACTACTTTATCAACCTTTTTATCTTCCGGGACGGGATAAAGCAATAGATTCAGCAGTTTTTACAGCTACGGGTCTTTTTAACAGTGTAGTAATATCCCGGAACATAACTTTGATCGGAAAATCCCGGATGCTCCGGATGTATTTTTTTAAGGTCTGCTGGCAAACCGTTCGCTTTTTATTAAGAAATTTGTTTAAGCTTTTTTTAAAATCATCGGTTAGTGCGGCTCATTGTATTTGGACCGATACAATATTCAACTGATTCTTCGATTGATAATTCGACACCTTTCTGATCAATCTTTGTCATTATCATACTGATTCTGAGTTCGTTTTTAATTTAGACGATAAATTCAAAGAAAATTCTAATGCATTGTTAATAAGTAGTTAACGGATCCAATCTCATAAGCTCGTTTGGCTTCAATTATATCACCGGACAGTAACAATTGTTTTGCCATTCCTTCACCAACTCTAATTAGAAATGTTGAAACGATAGCAGGTATGAATCCAATTTTACTTCTGAATAAATTCAAACTTTTGCATTTTTCGCCGGCAACGATTATATCGCATACAGAAGCCAAGTCCGCACCGCCAGCGATGGCTGCTCCGCTTGCAACAATAACTGGCTTGGCGAAATTATATATCATTAAAAATAAATCGGCTAGTTCCCGGGAATCTTTTTCGTTATCTAATGATGAATAATTCCTCATCTCATTATGGTATTCAAGATCTGCACCTGCAGAAAGCTTTTCCCTCACCTGTAATAATCACGACTCCAACCGAATCATCATCACCTGCTTCCATTAGCTTTGACTTCATCTGACTTACCAATTCTGGAATAAGTGAATTTCTTTTTCAGGACGATTGAGAGTTAAAATCCCGATTTCGTTTTCGAGTTCATATTTTATCATAATTCCACCAAAATTTATTATTCAAACAAACGAACAATAAAATACATTTGCAAATAAGTTGAGAAAAAAGCAAGTAATATACCCGCTGCCACCTGAGCAAGTGTATGAACTTTTAATTGAATCCTTGACCATCCAACTAATAAAACTATAAATGAGAATATTAAAGCTATCGGTCCGAAAGCATACGTCACTGCAGCCAATGGCCCTGCAGCAACGCAGACATAACTGATTTTCCAGTATTTGTTAATTAAGATTGTAACTAACGTATTGGAAATATAACAAAACCAAAATGCGATTGAAATAATATGAACATTAAAGTTTATCAGCAGTATTAATCCAATTAAATAAAATCCGACTGAGATTAAAAATGGCACTGTTCTCTCCTCTTTTATTGAAGCATCCAGGTCAACAAGTTTTTTTCGCTTTCGAAGAACAACAAATAAAATGATCGGTGCCGCAAATCCTAACAAGACCGCAACCATAATTGTGACCATTATTTTCAAAGATTCTGTTTCAATTGTAAAAGCAAAGATTGTGAAAACGATTATGGTAAATGAAGGAGGGACAAAGAGAGTTGAGATGAACCTTGCGAGCTTTTCTGTTTTACTTTTTGTCATGCTGAATTTATTTCAGCATCTTTAGCTGATTTGATTGAGACCCTGAAACGAATTCAGAGTAACATTGAGAGGTACACTCAAACTATTTCAACCTCCTTTTTCAACGAGTCCAGATACTTCAGCAACGCATCTTCAACAGGAATATATTCAGTTAATATCATTAAGTCAGCTCGTATCCTTGCTGCACCATACATGCCCCTCTGATAACCGGCATAAAACTTTCGATGCTCTAATACTCCCCTCTTCTCTCCCTTTACCTGTACCGCAAGTTTAAGATGTTTGAGACAGGTTTTTATTCTCATCTCCTCATCAACAATGGTTGTAATAGTACCGGTTGATAGAAGTTCTTTTGCTTCTTTAAATATCCACGGATTACCAATTGCACCACGTGCAATCATGATTCCATCAGCACCAGTTTCATCAAAAGCCCTTTTTACGTCTTGTGCAGTTAAAACATTTCCGTTAAGGAAAACAGGAATCTTTACTACTTCTTTGACTTTCGGAATCCAAGTCCAATCTGCATCGCCACTATGACCAACTTTCCTCGTTCTGCAGTGGACAGTCAAGGCAACAGCACCGGCATCTTCCATTCTCTTGGCTACTTCAAGAATCTGGATACTGTTTTCATCCCAGCCCAATCTTGTTTTTACAGTTACTGGTAATGAAGTCGAATCCACAACTGCTTTTACTAATTCTTGCATATATGGAGGATCTTTAAGTAGAGCAGAACCAGCACCGCAGCCGACAACATTTTTTACCCAGCAGCCAGCATTAATATCAATCAAATCAGGATTTTCTGCTTCTGCAATTTTAGCAGCACCGACCATTGATTTAATATTTGCACCATAAATCTGAATTCCAACCGGTCTTTCTTCTTCAATAATTTTTAGCTTCTGATGAGTTTTTGCATTTGCACGAATTAATCCTTCTGAGTTTACAAATTCGGTGTAAACAATATCAGCACCCAATTCTCTGCAAACCAACCTGAAGGAAATGTCCGTTACATCTTCCATTGGTGCGAGGAGGATGGCTTTATCTAGTTCTATGTTATTAAGCTTCAACATTACTTTATATATATCGACATTGTAAAGATAATTAATAGATGATAATTTTTAATGGTAAGAATAAAGCTAAATCTACATCCCAACTTTTCTTGGGATATAAATAACTGTGAACAGGAAGACCAAAAACATAAACACTCCACCAGTTAAAAAAGGAAACTGATATCCTAAAAACTCAAAAGCAAAACCTCCCCACAGAGGACCCATAACTCTTGCCAATGCAGATAAGGATTGATTTACTCCCAGCGTAATTCCCTGTTCTTGATCCGGAGTTACATCCGAGATTAAACTGAGTAACGTAGGCTGAAGCATACCTGTACCAATCGATAGAAAACCTGAGATTAAAGCAAGACCTAGAAAATTTCCTCCATAAGGAATGAGTCCAAGTCCAATACTGATAATCAATGAACTTACTTTTAAAATATTTTTTTTCGTCATCATCTTATCGATATGACCTATCAATCCTCCTTGCACAATTGCTGAAACTAATCCAGTTATTCCAAATAAGTATCCGTTTTGCAAATCGGTTAGTCCGTAAACCTGGATTCCAAGAAGTGCAAATGTTCCGTAAATATTTGCGAATGAAAATATTAGTACGAAAAACAGAACAATAAATATTGCCCTGCTTGGTTCACTAAATACTTTTTTTAAAGCTGCTATGTCTAACAGTTTTCTTCTCGTGAGAATTGATTCATCTGTCGTGGCTTCGCTCTTCTTCAATGACTCTGGTAGAAATATCATCGTAACAATAAAAGCAGCTATTGAAAACCCACCTGCAACTAAACCGGTCATCATATATCCATATTCGGCGAGGAAACCACCGATGAGCGGACCAAAAACAAATCCTAACCCGAAAGCTGAACCGATCAATCCCATTCCCTTTGAACGGGTTTCTTTTGTAGTAACATCCGCAATATACGCTTGTGCAACCGCGATACTACTGCCGCCAATACCGGCTATTATTCTGCTGAAAAGAAGCATAATGTATGAGTGAGTGAAAGCAAAAATCACGTAGCCGATAGCGTTAATAAAAAGACAAGCTACGATTACCGGTTTTCTTCCGTGCTTGTCAGAATATTTTCCCAATATTGGATTGAATAAGAATTGAATAAACGAATATGCTGCAATTGCAATTCCAATTGCTGCTTCATCAACTCCGAGTTCTTTAACTGCAAATGATGGTAAAATTGGAATTAGTATTCCAAATCCAAGAAGATCAATGAATGCTGTTATGAATATTAAAATGAGTGCAGATTTATTTTTCAAATATTTATTCCGGTATTTTCCGAATCATTCAAAAATCAATTTGATGGCATTACTTGTTTGTTCAGCCAGAAGTACCAATTCTGATAAGCAAGACGAGCATCACCATTTTCATCATATAATCCAGTGTCCTTCCAGACTTTGTAGATATCATCTGGAGAACCAATTGCCTGCCATAATGCATCATAATCACGGAGAACAAAATTCACAACAAATCTCAGATCATTTTCTTCAGCTTTATTCAGCATTAAAGTTAAGTACTGATTTTGCTTTTGCGGTGAACCGTTCAGAACGATAGTTCCTCCATAGACAGTTATTGAATCAGCAGCATAACCGGTTTCACAAATAGCAATTGGCTTAGTAAAATTTGAGAATATTTTATCTAACATATCCGATGGAATTGTATCGCACAAAAAACTTGTTAAATAAGGATAAAGTGAAACTCCACAATAATCGGTAAAATTTGTTATATCATTAAGAACCTGCATCTGCTGTGAGTGATTTGCATTTGTATACCCTTCCACAAGATCCATTCCGGTAAACGAAACAAATATTGGAAAGTCCGGATCCAGAATTTTTAACTGTTGATATACATACTTGTGTAAATCCAAATATTTGTCCCACAATTCCGGTGCTTGAACCATTAAAAGATTTACTTCAATCCCTATTACAAAAAAATCCGGATTGAAATAATCCATTATGCGAACACAATAGTTGAAATAAGCCTGTTTGACATCAGGATGATTGAATGATATTGTATCCCATGGTGGAGGCAGTGGCAAATCTCCTGTTTCAGCTTTGTAGGGAGCCAAACCATCCCTTAAAAATTTAATAGGTGTAACTGACAGAAGAATCTTATGTGAAGCAGGTGTCCGCGATAACCTGTACTGCCAATCGTTCATAATATTGATATGAAAATCTGCACCGCTCAAAGCTTCGGGCCACGGTATTCCGTCATCAAAATGATGAGATATAAGATCTGCGTCAGTAGCTAGTTTGTCGTACACATATTCCACTGCTGCACTACTGATATCGTAAGGAAAAGGAGTGAAGCCCATGTAAAAGCTTCTTGTTGCCTGAGGAGGAGGATCGACAATAGGATTTTCTTCTTTAGTACAGCTTACGATGATCAGAATAAATAAAATCAAACCTAATAAAATAATTGCTAGTTTCATTTCACTAACTTTATATTGGAATTTGTTGAGTACTTATGAATAATCTCTTTAGTATCGCTGAAAGCTTCATTCATTAATTTTCTATCATGATCATTTAGATAATAATAAGTGGAATCTTTAGAATTCTGAGATGGTAAAATAATATATTCTCTTCCTTTTTCTGTTTGACCTCGGAACACCCACGTTGGCAAATAATTAACTTCACTAATATAGATGGAATCACTTAAAATATTTTTTGATATTTCTATATTTAGAATTACTCCCGCATCAGAATAACGCCACCTTTGATTTGAAATAAAATTCCCCATAGAATAAGCAACAAATCCTGAATCAATTTTAGTACTATCAGTTTTAAAAATATCTACCGGTTGAATTACGTGCGGATGACCACCGATAATAATATCAGCTCCAAATGAAATTATTTTATCTACAATTTCTTTTTGGTAATCACTTGGTTCTCTGTTGTATTCCGGACCATAATGCAGGTGAACAACAACTATATCCACTCCCTTTTCTCTTGCTTTTGTAATATCGTTTCGGATTAATTCTTCATCGATCAGATTTATGATGAAATCTTTTCCTTTAGGAATAGGCAGACCGTTTGTGTTTTCACTATATGCAAGAATCGCAATTTTGATTGAGTTAATTTGAAAAATTCTGAGCGAATCTCTGTCTTCCTTGGATAAAAAAGTTCCGGTTGAATGCATTTGATATTCATTCATTACCTCTATTGTTCTTTTTACTCCATCCCAGCCCTGATCCAGAGCATGATTATTTGCAGTAATGAGAAAATCAAATCCTGCATCTTTGAGAGCGTAAATAAAATCATCAGGAGCATTGAAATATGGATAACCACTGTAGCCTTTATTTTTACCAGCTACTACTGTTTCAAGATTTCCGACTGTTAAGTCCGCGGAAGAAAGATATTTTTTAACTTCCCTGTAAACACCTGTGAAATCGAAAGTATCGACTCCAACCTTTGCATAATTAAATTGAGTTGAATGGCACATAAGATCACCAACGAAGCAAAGTGTGACCGTAACCGTTGAATCTTTTTTCGCGGTAAATTCAGCTTTTTCCAGTTCATTGTGATTGAAAAAGAAATGCTGAAAAGTCACAGTTATACTGAAAGTTATTATTGCTATAAAATTTTTCATTTGTTCTGATTGAATATAAACAGCAGAATTATAAATATTGCTTTACATAAAAAAGGCTGGATCAATTTCTTAACCCAGCCCTCAAATAACAAAGAATAAGCTGAAGGAAATTATCCTTTAGCAGCTTTTCTCTGAGCTTTTACATCCTGCACGTCTTTGCGTACGTCCTGGCAAAGTTTTCTAAGATCACTTAAGCCTTTTCTTACGCGTGTACCTGCAGCGGATTGTCCTTTCTCATAGAATTTATGAAAATCGGTTTCCAATCCTTGTACGAACTGAACCAATTGATTGAATTTATCCATTGTTACCTCCATCATTTGTGGTTGATATATAGTTAGTTAGATCTTTCAAGTATAATTTCCGCAATGTCTTTTACTTTGACTTCTTCAGTTTTTTCAAAATGTTTTACTCCATCAGTCATCATTGTCATACAAAACGGACAAGCAGATGCAATTGTATCGGCTCCAGTTGCGAGTGCTTCCTTAGTTCTTTCTTCATTGATCCTTCCTCCTTCATCATCTTCAAGAAACATTCTTCCGCCACCTGCACCGCAGCAAAATCCCCTGTCTTTATTTCTTTTCATCTCAATTAAATTAATTCCATCGACTGCTGTAAGACTTTTTCTTGGTGCGTCGTAAACTTCATTATATCTTCCTAAGTAGCAGGAATCGTGATAAGTCATTTCACTCTTTCCATCATTCTTTAAAGTGATTTTTTTTGAAGCAATCATTTCATCAATTAATTCTGTGTGATGAAATACTTCAAAGTGTCCGCCAAATTGCTTGTACTCATTTTTTAATGAATGATAACAATGAGGACAAGCAGTTACAATCTTGTGAACTTTATAATGGTTAAGAGTTTCAACGTTTTCCATCATGAACATCTGAGCTAGATATTCATTACCAAGTCTTCTTGCAGTATCACCATTACATTTTTCCTGAGTGCCGAGAATTCTGAATTCGATGCCTGCCTTTTGCATAAGCTTGGCAAAAGCCTGCGAAACTTTTTTATATCTGTCATCATATGAACCGGCACAGCCAACCCAAAATAAATATTCGCAGTTTGAGTCTTCAGCCATTGTTTTTACTCCAATTCCTTCAGCCCAGTTTGCTCTATCAGCAGGATTGAAAGCCCAGGGAGTAAAATTGGTTTCAAGACTTTTGAAAACATTATTCAATCCTGAGGGAAATTGCGACTCAGTTAAAACTAGGTTTCTTCGCATATCAACAATACTGTCAAGATGTTCAATCATTACAGGACATTCCTGAACACAAGCCATACAAGTTGTACATTGCCATAAAACTTTGTCTGTTACATAATCATGAACAAGAGTTTTTTGAAAAGTTTCACTTTCAGATATTCCATTTGCTAATAATGGTGCTTTGTCTTTTGTTCTTTTTCTTATGTTTACAATTATTTCCTTTGGTGAGAGTGATTTACCAACGGTATTTGCAGGACACGCATCAGTACATCTTCCGCATTCCGTACAAGTGTATCCATCTAATATTTGTTTCCAGGAAAAATGCTCAATATCAGAAGCACCAAATGATTCAGCGTTTTCATCTTCAAGATTGAGATGCTTGATCGTATTTCTGATAGGATCAAGATTCGCGAAATAAGTATTTGGGATCGAACTAAATACGTGAAGATGCTTTGAGTATGGAAGCAAATTCATGAATCCAAATATTGTCAGGATATGGATCCACCAGTAAACTTCATAAGCAACTGAAGCACCCGTTGAAGGATTATCGAAAAAAATCGGAGCTAGAGCAGCTGAAACGGGTCGGACTTCATAACTATGCAGAACAAAATCATTTTTTGCAATTCCTGCCATATTCTGGAACATCATTGAAACAACAACAATTAGTATTAGTGTCAAAATTAATGTTGCATCAAGTGAAGCTGCTTTATCAACCTGGAGTCTTGGAATACTAAATACATATCTTCTTAGAAGAGCTGCAAGAACCGCAATGATCACGAGAAGACCAAACACATCCTGAATAATCGTTATAACTGAATAAATCAGTCCTAAAAATGAAAGATTAAATGGTGAATAAAATCCCTGAATAATTGCTTCAATTACAGCGAACAAGAACAAGACAAATCCCCAAAAGATGAGAAAGTGAACTGTGCCAGCAGCAGGATCTCTGAGCAGTTTTGATTGAGCAAAAGCAATTTTAAGAACATTTTTTATTCGTCTTCCAGCTTGATCAAACCTATGGTCTTTCTTCTTCGCAACTTTCATGTATAGAAAAAGATTTCGAAGGCTCCAGGTAAGAAACCCGAACGCAGCGAGAAAGACGAGGATGAAGATGATGTTTTTTAGTGTCATCGGTAATAATTTAAAAAATTATTTTGGAAGCCGGGTTTGTTTTTTTGCAAAAGCAAAATAAATGGAGGCGGCTGCAAAAACTTTAATAACCATCCAGATTGAAAATATTGCGGCACCAGCTTTCACTGCATCAACAAAATTATTAAGATAGGCTGAATACAAATACATTGTTCCAATAAAAATTACAACCAACTCAGCAACGAACATCGAAATGACAACTGTCAAATATTTTTGATTTCTTTGCGTTAATATTCCAACAATATATGCTGCAACAGGAAATGCAAGTAAGTAACCACCAGTTGGTCCGATCAATCTTGCTAATCCCATTGTTCCATCAGCAGTTTGTGCGAATACCGGTAATCCAATTGCACCGAGGAAAATATAAATTACCTGACTGTAAGCACCGTTCTTTGCGCCGAGGAAAGCTCCTGCCAAAAGAACAATCATAGTTTGCAATGTAAACGGCACCGGTTTGATAGGAATAGAAATTTGAGCTGATACTGCTGTGAGCACTGAAAATGATAATATCCAAAAAATTTCAGATTCTCTTACTGAGGTTAATAAATATTTAATTGTCAGGTTCCGTGAAGTAGATTTCATACTTTCCTCAATTTAAGTGTTTAGTAAAAAATTCAAATGTTTTTTCAAGAACAGAATCAAACTTTGGATTGCTTTTCTCAAATGGATGAGTAACATCAAAAGTATGTCCTGTAGCTTTTATTTTGTAAATCTTTGTCAATCCCTTATTCGACCAACTATAAATTTGTTCGCTTTCTTCAATTTTGACTGATAAATCCTGTTCCCCATGAATAATTAACATTGGTTTATTCAAATTCTTCGCAGCTTTTTCAAGGTTTAATAAGTCATTCTTATTATTTTCAATATCGTCAAGCAGACAAACATTTAATCGCATCAATTGATTTGTTCTCGTATTCAAAACCTCAAAGAATCCATTATTTCGCCATTCTTTTTCTTGCCTTTTTGAATATCTGTTAAAGTTTGAAACTGAAGCCCACAACACCACGGCACTGATTTCTTTTCTCAGTGAAGAAAAAATCAAAGATTCGCCTCCTCCACGACTATGTCCCACAATTCCAATTTTCTTCTTACTGTTCGAACCAAAAAAATTATTCAAATAGGCATCAAGAATTTCATTTAATTCATCGAGTTCCAGAGTGAATGTATTATTTGCGAATTTATCAAGTTCTGCAAACTCGGTTATACCTTCACCTATTCCATTGTGAGAAAAATTGAAAGAAAGAACAAAAAATCCTCTCTGAGCAAAGTAATTTCCCGTGTAAGGCCAAAAGCCCCAATCCTTAAAACCTTTGAATCCGTGAACAAAAATAAGGCAAGCTGCTGTATCTAAATTTTCGTATCCGTAAGTGGTAATTCTGATTTTTTCGTTATTCTTTGTATTTAACACAAAATCTTTGTTCATCCGAGTCAAATATGCCGAATATCGTTTGAAAAGTCAATATTCAGCAAAAATTTAATATTTTAACAAAATTACTACTTTTTGATGTATTTAAGCTGTTTTATAACTTTCGGGTGAACTCAAAAACAATATTCATCATTCCGAAAACTGTTAATAGTATGAATTTTACCCTGTCTGAAGAATTGAAAATGCTGCGGGAATTAGCAAGAGAATTTACAATTAGTGAAATAAAACCTATTGCACAAAAAATAGATGAAGAAGAGAAAATCCCTGAATCATTAATTAAAAAATTAGCTGAAGTTGGTTTTTTCGGAACTTCATTTCCTGAAGAATACGGCGGTGGTGGTTTTGGAAAAGTTGGATACTGCTTAATGATGGAAGAAATTGCACGCGGATGTTCATCAACGGCTACAATGATCGGCGCTCATCAATCAATCGGGACAAATGCAATTTTTATCGGCGGTTCAGAGGAACTAAAGAAAAATACTTACCAAGACTTTGCTCTGGTGAAATGATTGCATCGTTTGCTTTAACTGAACCAGAAGCAGGATCTGATACATTCAATCTAAAAACTGAAGCAAAGAAGAATAGCGATAAATGGATTTTAAACGGGTCTAAAATCTGGATCACAAACGCTGGAATTGCTAATCTTATTTCTGTATTTGCAAGAACTGAAAAAGGAATAACAGGATTTGCCGTTGAAGCTAGTTCTCCTGGAATAACTGTTGGACCACCTGAGAAAAAATTGGGCATAAAAGGAAGTACAACTAATTCCATCACATTCGAAAATGTTGAAGTTCCTGAAGAAAATATGATCGGTCGTGAAGGTCGTGGATTCATCATCGCAATGAAAACTCTCGACGGCGGGCGACTGACAATTGGGGCTTGCTGTCTTGGTGCATCACGAGAACTTTTAGAAATTTCAACTAATTATGCAAAACATCGCAAACAATTTGGTGAATCTATTTCGAAGTTCCAGGCAGTACAGTTTATGTTGGCAGAAATGGCTTCCAAAATCTATCCAATGGAAAGTATTGTTTACCGCTGTGCTTATGATTACGATCAGGGAAAAGATATTTCAGTAGATGCAGCGATGGTAAAACTATATGCCTCTGAAGCAATGACAGAAGTTGCTGATAAAGCTTTGCAGGTTCATGGAGGGATGGGTTTTTCCCGTGAACTTCCCATGGAAAGATATTATCGTGATGCCAGGATTTTAAGAATTTTTGAAGGAACAACTGAAATTCAGAAAATGATAATTGGCAGACACGTAATCAAAGTAAATGGAAAGGTATAACCCAATGAAATTTTACTTAATCATTGTATTAGTCTCATTTTATTTTCACTTTATGAACGCTCAAACAGATTCATTAAGATATATATTCAAGGTGGATGAATTAGTTCAACACCCTAACTTTGTATCATACACTTTCTTCTCACCTTCGAAAATTCAAGTAGAACATTGTGATAGTCTTGCAAGTAAGTATGTCTGTACTAATTCTTATAATTCTCGCTGGAATACTAAAATTGATGACTATTATGACTATTATAGACAGTATGTAGGATTGATTGATTCTATCGGAAATAGAAAAATTTTCATTGATGCTTATTGCGAATTTCCATACACAACTAAAGATCAAATCAAAAAGAATATTATGTTGGTAAAGGGAGGTGGGTCATGCTATTTTCAAGTTAAAGTAAATTTAGAGAGTGATGAGTGTTATGAATTCAATGTTAATGCTCCAAAATAATTTACGGTAATTCCATAAGCTACAAAACTTTTAGTCATACCATCGATAGATATAAAAAACGGAAAATGTGTCCGTACAGTTCAGGGAATTCCTGAACTCGATTGTTACGAATATGGAAACAATCCGGTCGAGATGGCAAAAATATGGCGTGCCGAAAACGCAAAGATGATACACGTTGTTGATTTTGATGGTGCACACGAACAATCCAAAAGAAATTATAAAGTAATTGAAGAGATTTGCTCCTCCGTTGTAATTCCTGTGGAGTTTGCAGGAGGTATCAGGAATATCCAGGATGCTGATGAAGCAATGCAGACAGGAATTGTAAGACTTGCGATCAACACGATGGCTATTGAAAATAAAAGCGAATTCATCAAAGTTCTTGAAAAATATGGTCCATCAAAAATTGTAATATCGCTGGATATTTTGGATGAAGAATTAATGATCTACGGCAGAAGTAAAAAAGCAGGAATAAACTTCAGGTCGTTTGCTAAAGAGATGGCACTAGCCGGCGTAAACCGTTTTATAGTTTGTGATATTTCCCGGAACGGTACTTTATATGGTCCAAATATTCATTTATCAAAGGAAATTGCTGAAATGACAGGTGCCAAAGTTACTCATGCCGGCGGGATCAGGAATAAAGATGAGTTGATGGATTTTCAAAAACTGATTCCAAACGGTGTGGATTCGGCAATTATAGGACGCGCATTATATGAGAACAGGTTTCCCTGTCAGAAACTCTGGCGTGTAGCAGAAACCGGATTATTTAATTAATTTTAGGTGATAAAAAAGAGGTTTCAAGAGGAAATAGTTATGGTAGAAAATGAAAAAAAAGTGCATAGCAGCTTTTGGGCAAATATATTCCACACTCCTACAGAAACTGATGAACTTGTAACATCATTGAAGAATATTCCTCTTTTCAAATCATTAACCAAAAAAGATATTACCTCACTTTTAAACCTGATGCACGAAAGAAGTTATGTGTCCGGTGAATATATTTTCTACCAGGGTGATCCCGGACTTGGTTTGTATCTTATTCGTGAAGGTGAAGTTTTAATAAGCCGTGAAAATGACAATGGTGAAAAAATTCAGCTTGCTGTAATTCACAAAGGTGATTTTTTCGGTGAGCTGGCGTTGGTTGATAATGAAAAAAGATCTGCATCGGCAATAGCTAATTCAGATACTAAACTATCTGTGATATTCAAACCTGATCTTGATGAGTTTATAGAAAAGTATCCAAAAAAAGGAATTAAGATTTTGCAGGGTATCTCCGAGATAACTGCAATGAGATTACGAACATTAAACGAAGACTATTTCAATCTTCGAACAGAAAAAAAATAAAGGAGGTTTATTATGGGACCCGATATAAATAAAATACTAGTGCCAATTGATTTTTCCGACTATTCAAAAAGTTCACTGAAGTACGCCGTGAACTTCTGTAAAAACTGTAACGCTGAAATGATATTGATTTACGTGGTTGAACCTGTTATTTATCCACCGGATTTCAGTATGGGGCAGATTGCAATTCCATCAGTTAATTCTGAATGGGATGAAAGAGCAAAACAGGAACTGGATAAGCTGGCTAAAGAACATATCCCTGCAAATGTTCCAGTCAAGACAATTATTAAAACAGGAAAACCATTTGTCGAGATCATCGAAACGGCCAAAGATCTGGATGTCGATTTGATAATTATTGCTACTCACGGTCGTACCGGCGTTGAACATATTTTATTCGGAAGCACTGCAGAAAAAGTTGTGAGAAAAGCTCCATGCCCGGTTCTTACGCTGAGAGAACCTGTTAAGGGATTTAATTATAAAGAAGGAATGAAAAAGGAAAACGGTAATTAGTTTTATTTAGTTCTTTCTGTCAACTACAAAATCAACTAATGCTTCAAGTGCAAGTTTGCTTTGTGAATCGGGAAGTTTTTTTAATGCATCCTTTGCTGCCTGAGAATAAAATCTAGACTTTCCTATTGCATATTCAATTCCGTTATTTTCACGGACGAAGTTTATAACAACATCAATATTCGATTTATCTTTCCCGTTTTTAATAATTTTCCTAATATCAGCAGCTTGACTTGTAGAAACCTGATTCAAAGAATAAATCAATGGTAAAGTAATTTTCTTTTCTTTGATATCGCCGCCAGTTCTTTTACCAAAAACAGAAAGACTTCCCTCATAATCAAGGATATCATCGCGTATCTGGAAAGAGATACCAAGGTTTTTTCCAAAATCTTTCATAGCAGAAATATATTCAGGATTAGATGAAGCACTCATTGCACCGATTGTGCAGCAGGTTTCAATTAACGAAGCCGTTTTATCGGATATCACACGAAAATAAGTTTCTTCATCTATATCAAGCTTGCGTGTTTTTTGAATCTGTAAAAGTTCACCTTCCGACATTCGTTTAACTGTGTTTGTAATGACTTCAAGAAAATCAAAGTCTTTTCCTTCCATCGCAATCAATAAACCTTTTGATAGAAGATAATCCCCCATCAACACGGCAACTTTATTTTTAAACACTTTGTTGATAGACCATAATCCTCTTCTCTTATCAGCATTATCCACAACATCATCATGAACCAGTGTTGCCGTATGCAGCAATTCGACAAGAACTGCACCTCGGTAACTTCTTTCATTTATTCCCCCAGAAACTTTTGCCGACAGAAGAACCAACAGCGGACGGATTTTCTTGCCCTTTTGCCGGATGATGTACCTTGTAACAAGATCAACTAATCCGACATTTGAACGCAGTGATTCTCTGAATATCTGATTGAATGATTCCAGTTCACTTTTTATCGGCTGAGTTATTTCGGAAAGCTGAGTTTTAAACACTTTTCTTTGAGGATATTTTAGATATAAAAATACTTATTTCGTATAAGAGAACCAACGGAACTGCGAGTATAATTTGTGAAACAGGATCTGCTCCCGGTGTTAAGAAAGCTGCAAGTACTAGTATAATTACAATAGAATGTCTTCTGTACTTACGCATTAATTTTGGAGTCAAAATACCAAGTTTAGAAAGAAAGAATGAGATCATCGGAAGTTCAAAAATTACACCTGCAGCCAGCATAACGCTGATAATGATTGACATATACTCATCAATTGCAAACTCATTCGATATTTCTGCTGTTCCGAACTGAGAGGCAAATTTCATTGTTAGTGGAAGCATAACAAAGTAAGCAAAAGCAACACCAGCCAGAAAACAAAAAGTTGAATAGAAAACTATCCAAAGTATATATCTTCTTTCCTGTTTCTTCAAAGCTGGAGAAATAAACTTCCAAAGCTGATAAAAAATATTCGGAAGACTGGCAATAATTCCAACAACTATTGCAACCTGTACATAAAGAAATAATTGTCCGAAAGGTCTTAAGTTTTGAAGTGAAGCATTAGCATCACGAGCCGGTTTAAGAAGAACAATTTCAACGAGAGGATCAATGAAAATCCAGGCAGCTATTGTAAATATTATTACACCGATTAACGCATAAATTATGCGCCAGCGCAGCTCTTCTACATGATCAAGAAACGACATTTCAATATCGGCATTCCCCAGTTCCGCATCGTTATCAAAAACTTTTTCTTCAGATGCCAAATTTTATATCCCGAAGATTATATAATATCCTTGTAAAGCGGAAACCCTGAACACAAATCATTCACTTCTTTAACGAGTGAATCTAGTGCAGATTCATTCTCTGCATTGTTTACCGCAGAATTTATGATTTCGGCTATTCGTTTCATTTCGGTTTCTTTCATACCGCGAGTCGTTACAGCAGGTGTACCGATTCTTATTCCACTCGTTACAAACGGACTTTTAGTATCGAATGGAACCATATTTTTGTTCACGGTTATACCGGCTTTTTCAAGTGCATTTTCTGCTTTCTTTCCAGAAATATTTTTGTTTGAAAGATCAATCAGCATCAAATGATTATCAGTTCCGGATGACACAACATCAAATCCAAATTTCATTAATTCATCTGCCAGAGTTTTTGCATTTTTAATTACTTGCTGAGCATAAAGTTTAAACTTATCATCCAGCACTTCAGCAAATGCGACAGCTTTAGCCATTATAATGTGCATAAGCGGTCCTCCCTGAATTCCGGGCATAACAGTACTGTCATAAAGTTCGGACATCATTTTCAATCTGTCGCCTTTTGGAGTCTTTATTCCGAAAGGATTTTCTTTATCCTTGCCCATCAAAATAATTCCGCCCCTTGGACCACGCAAAGTCTTGTGTGTAGTTGAGGTAACGACATCACAATATGGTAATGGATTATCTAATAATCCTTTTGCAATCAAACCTGCAGGATGCGCCATATCGCACATCAGGAAGGCTCCGGTCGCATCTGCAATTTGTCTGAGTTTTTTATAATCCCATTCACGCGAGTATGCACTTGCACCTGCGATAATTACTTTTGGTTTTTCTTTCTTTGCAAGATCTTCAACGATATTGTAATCCAGAAGTCTTGTTTCTTTGTTTAATTCATATCCAATTGCTTGATATAATTTTCCAGAAAAATTAACTGGTGAACCGTGAGTGAGATGACCACCGTGAGCAAGACTTAAACCGATGAACTTATCTCCCGGCTGCATTAAGGTCATCAGCACAGCCATGTTTGCCTGGGAACCGCTGTGTGGTTGAACATTAGCATATTCAGCGCTGAATATTTTCTTTAATCGTTCACGAGCTAAATCTTCTGCCATATCTACAAATTCACAGCCGCCATAATAGCGTTTACCGGGATATCCTTCCGCATATTTGTTTGTTAATGGAGAACCGGCAGCCTCCAGTACTGCCGGACTTACAAAATTCTCTGAAGCAATAAGCTCAAGTTTGTTTTGTTGGCGCTCAATTTCTTGCTTTAATATTTTAAATACTTCCGAATCAGATTTAAGATGGGTGTACATTTTACATTATAATTTTGTTTTTGATGATCAAATTTAATAAAAAAATCCGGCAGTTGCCGGACTTTTAATGAAGGATAATTTCCTTTTAATAATAATTTTTATGGAACTGTTACGCTTTTACCAATCCAACCAAAACAATCACCTGTAATTGGTAAAACATCGCCGGATTTTTTCTTGTTAAAGAAATAGTCTTCCTGCGTTGGAACCGAACTTGAAAGAGCACCAATTCTATCTCTTGCTTGTGCAAGTGATGGATCGATACTTACTGCTCGTCTGTAGGTGTCTTGTGCAAGTAAATATACAAGTTTTGTCTCGAAGTCAAATTTACAATCCCTTGCAGACTGTTCATAAAGTAAACCGATCGAGAAAATTGCCATTCCCCATCCACCGGCTTTATCGTTTGCTGTTTCAAAATACTGTCTTGCTTTACTCAACTTTCCCTGTTCTTTATAGATCAATCCAAGATTGAAATAATAATCCTTTGTACCTGAATCCAGCTTGATTAATGTTTGATATGCACTCTCAGCATCACTTAATCTTCCAACCTTATTGTAAGCTGTTGCAAGTTGGTTCCAGTAATTTAAAGTTTCCGGAGATTTTTGAGTTAAGAATTCCAAAGGTTCAATAGCTCTTTCATAATCCTGTGCTCTTATACATTCAGATGCATATATCCATGCTTTTTCAAGATTTTCTTTATCAAGATCCCAGTTCTTTTTACGAATATCTAATAGTTGACCTACATCTTCTACAAGTGTTGATAAAATTCTCGGCCATTCAGTATTGTCCGGTTCCCGAACTGCAAGCTTTGAATAGATATCGATTGCTTTCGTTTTATAATCGTTTTCATCACTAATGTTTGCGATATATATCTGTCCGAATCTATTGTAGTAATATGAATCCATCTCGGGATTATATTCAGCAGCTTTTTGGTACTCGGAGATTAAAGTTTGAGGATCTAACTTTAGCCAGGTTTCCGAAACAAACGCTTTTCTTACCTGGAAGTAAGCCATTCCATCAGGATAATACTGAATTGCCGTATTATAAAAATTCAGGATTGAATCTTCAATTGCTTTCACCTCTTCAGGCGCAACTGACGAAGAATCGTGGAGATACCAGAGACAGTCCTCCATCTTATAATAAATCCATTTTGCAAACTTTGCTTTATCACAGTGCAGTACTTGCCAGCCATAAGGAAGTGCACTTGAGTAATCCTTGTTCTTGTGATATTCTGAAAATAAGCTGTAAAGTTTAAGCGTTTCCAGTGAATCACAATCAGCCGTATTTTGTGACAGTCGATTACTTTCGGCAGCTGCACAAGCTGTGAACAGAATAGCTGAGATTATTACTGAGTAATATTTGATTTTGTTTTTCACGGTTTTACCTTTTGATTTATTTATCATATCGGATAAACCAGACATCGCCAAAGCTGATACCCAGATTTACCCGGAAAAAATTTTCCTGTAATAAGTTATTGTCTTTTGTGCCTCTAACCGAGTATTCAAGCCCGATATCAATTGTATTGTCCGGACTTAACGGAAAAGCGATTCCGCCAAAAGCTGAATACTGTTTTAGATTATTTCCATTAAAATTATACTGTGACATTTCATAGCTTAAACCTGCTCTCAATATAATTTGTTCCCAGTAACTTATACCAGGAACAGTCTGCGGTCTGTATTCAAAACCTAAACTCAATTTGTGTAAGTCACTTAAATTACTTTGGTTAATATCGCTCAATTTGAATTCACTCCAGGGTTGATAGAAGTAGTCGAGTGAAATGTTGTATACATTAACAAATGAAATATGCAATCCAGCATTCAGTCTGACAGGTACTTTCATAGTTGTTTTTCCACTGCGGACTGAGTCAACAATTGTGGAGGATGTACTGACCAGACTAGTATCTGTATTAAGATTACCAATTATGTTAGTGCTGAACCCTAATCTAAAATTAGAGATTAAGTCACTATTTATCAATTTAGACATATCCGGAGTAATGATGCCAAGAGTTGTACCAAATCCTTTAGGTGCATAATTTAGCTCATATTTGCTTGGGAAATAGGTTGTTGTATTATCAAAAGCAAGGCTTGAAGTGTATTTAATGTTGCCAAAATAGTACTCAAGTGTAGCACCTAATAAAAACTCTGCCGGAAGTTCAACCGAGGCACCCACAAATATTTTTGACAATCCACCCTTTCCTAAATAAGTCGTTGTGTAGTTACCTGAAATCGAATCGACTACTTTTTCCGTTACTTCATAATTGCTTCGGCTGTATGGTAGTAATCCGAAAGCCATCCCAATTTTTCTTACCTCGCTAATAGGAAATGCAAAAGTAATTCCTTTAAAGAAGCCATCTCCATAAAATTTTGAATCAGTCGAGTTAGATAATTCAAGTTGATCATATGAGAAACTTAATTCAAATCGTACACGAGATAAGCTGGACCAGGATGCAGGATTGAGAACTTCAACATAGTCCTTATTTAGCATTGCAGTTCCGGAATGCCCCATTGAAAGTGTTCGGGCTGAATAACTTAAATAAAGATCACCCACGCCATATCGTGTGTATGTGGATGTAACCTGAGCAAATGTTGAAGATAAACTAATTAAAAGAAACAGCCACAGATATTTGATAAATCGATATTTCATATTTTACTTAATGGTGTAGGTAATCTTTAAACGAGGACGCTCAGCAGGATCAGAATAATTACTTCCTTTCAGAACGAATAATTCCAGACCCGAAGTGAAACTTCCAGATTCAATTAGCAGTCCGTAGTTCTGTTTTCTGTTTATCCAGTTACGAACAAATACCGTTATATCTCCGGAATATTTATTATTACTAAAATTCAAAAACGATGGATTACCTTCAGTGTTTAATGAATCTGCATATCTGAGGTACGATACTCTTAAATTATTAGGAAATTGCGATCCCTTTATTGATGCAAGCGTATCCGGAGTAATAAATAATTCTGCTTTATTGATGACTATACCTGTAGGTACATTTTCCAGATTAAAAGTTAATTTCGAAGCAACAGTTACACTGCTTTGTGTACACATAAGTCCATCTGTTAATGCTGGAGGGTTTGGACGATCAACTAAACTGATATCAGCAGCGATGAATCCATTAATTGTATCGACATAAACACCCGGTTTCTCAATAACAACAAATAATTTAGCGGCTTCTGATGATAATGAAGTAAAAGCCTGAAAGCCCACAACTTTAGCCGAACTCTCTGTCGGATCCAAGTAAATTCCGAAATTACTCTCAACTGTTTTATCTATTGAATTCTTCATCCAGGCGAGTGGTAACGAATTTTCTATGTGGAAAGTGTAAAGTGTATCTGAAATATTGAATTGTGAACTGACATCATCCGGTTCATAGTTAAGTTTAAATAAGCTGTCGATAGTAAAAGAAGCAGCGGACCAGCTTGAATTCACCTTGTGTACTGTGAAATTCATTGCTGCCATAGAATCTGTGTAGACATATCTCGTAGTTAAGTTTATCCAGGAATCTATCACATTTATACTTCCGTCTGTAACTGCAGTTTTTAAGCTATCCGGCAATCCGAATACAAATCTGAGAAGTGCGGATGCTTTTACATCTTCATACTCTCCGACTAAAACCCAGTCAGCATTTCCTAGTGCAATAACCTTCTTGAAGTATGAGGAAGTTTGAGTGGAAGAATCAACACTGGTATCAAATATTTTTGCTGATATATTTTCGCTTCCGATAAGTTCAATGCCGAGAGAAGATGGTTCATCAGAACAGGAAATAATTAGAACAGCTAATAAAATAATTGCAAAAGAGAAGATAAATTTGAATTTCAAAAAATGACTCCGCTAAATATCACCAAGAATGAAGTTACACGCATTCGCTAAATTTTCGGCTACAAAAGTTGGAAAATTATTTTCCTTTTGCAAGATAGAAAAGCTCTCCTCCCCTTTTCCGGTTCTTACTAAAATTGTCTTCAAACCTGCTTTTTTACCGCATTCGATATCAGCAACGGTATCTCCGATGAAATATGAACTTGAAAGATCAATATTAAATTCTTCTGCAGCTTCATACACCATGTGGGGAGAAGGTTTTCTGCATTCGCATTCTTCTGCTGTACTGAAATCAGGATGTGCCGGGCAAAAATAGAAAGCATCAATTTTCACTTTATATTCTGAAAGAAGTCTATTAATCTTCTCATTTACTGCTTCTACATCTCTATTAGTCATCATTCCTCTGGCAATTCCGGATTGATTCGATACAACAATGAGAAGAAAACCATACTTCTTTAATGCATGTAATGAATTGCCAGTTTCCGGGAAGAGAATTACTTTTTCCGGGTCACTGATGTAACCGGGGTCTTCGTTGATTGTTCCATCCCTGTCAAAAAAAATTGCACGGCTGGACATCAACTCTCATTAAGGATTGTCTTATAAAGTTCAATATACTTTTTTGCGGAAGAGTGCCAGCTAAAATCTTCCTTCATTCCGGCTCTGATTATTTTGTTCCAGGTTTCTTTATCCTGATAAATTTTTAACGCCCGTTTTATTTCACTCAAAAGTTCTTCTGCACTGTACTTCTTGAAAACAAATCCATTTCCTTCTTTGGTCTTCTCACTGAATCTTTTAACAGTATCAGCAAGTCCGCCGGTCTCTCGTACTATTGGGATTGTGCCATAATTTAAGCTGTACATTTGATTGAGTCCGCATGGTTCATACTTAGAAGGCATTAAAAGCATATCTGCACCGCCTTCGATTAAATGTGCCAGGTCATCATTAAAACCAAGATAACAAGCAAATTTGTCATCATGCTTTTTAGCCATATTATCAAAAAATGTATGGTACTCTTTATCTCCTGTTCCAAGAACAATCATCTGGATATCTTCTTTTAAAAGTTGGGGAAGAATTTTTTGTACGAGATCAATTCCTTTTGAATCATATAATCGCGAGATCAAACCAATTATCGGAACATCTTCGTTAAAATCAAATCCGAATTTTTCCGCAAGTGCTTGTTTGTTAACAACTTTTTGTTCAACATTTTTTATAGTGTATTTTTTAGGAAGATGCTTGTCTTTATCAGGGTTCCAAACTTTTGTATCAATACCGTTGATGATTCCGAACAAATCATCTTTTCTCTTGGCTAAAATATCTTTTAACCCGCTACCAATCTCAGCATCTGTTCTTATTTCATTTGCGTATGTTTCACTCACTGTATTTATAGTGTCGGCAAAAAGCAATCCGCTCTTCATAAAATTCATTTTGCCTTTGTGAAGAATTCCTTTGTCAGAATTCAATTTATCAGGCAAACCAGTTTTCTTAAATGAAGATTTGGGAAATTCACCTTGGTATGCAAGATTATGAATTGTAAAAAGTGTTTTAAACTTATCAAAATTCTCTTCGTTTTGATAAACATTTTTCAGGTAAGCAGGAATCAACCCGCATTGCCAATCATTGCAATGGATGATATCCGGGATCCACCCTAATTTAATGATAAGTTCAAAAACTGCTCGGCTCAGGATAATGAATCTCTCATCATTATCTTCATAATCTTTTCCAGTCATCGGGTCTGTGTATAGACTGTTTCGGCTGCCAAAATATTCCTGGTTATCAAGAAAATAAATTTGTACCCTTATTTTTTGTCCGGGAAGAAAACAGGATTTCAAAGAAAATATGACTTCTTTCCCGTCAATATCGATTTTGATATCCTTTAGTCTCACAACCTCGTGAATTTTAAATTTCCGATCGTCAACAGCTCCGTATTTCGGAACTACGATACGTACTTCGTGACCTAACTCAGCGAGAGTTTGTGGCAATGCTGCTGATACATCCGCAAGTCCCCCGGTTTTTACAAACGGAACAACTTCTGATGTTACAAACAGGATTTTTAGCTTTTTTGTAGACATTTTCTTTGAAATTTTATGGAATGTTATTGCAAAATTACAAAAACACGGTTTCTTTAACAAAAATTGATGTAATTAATATTCAACCAGTAATCTGGTCGATGAATTACTTTATCACAACTGAATATAGTTTTATATTAACAAGTCAGTAAAAACAATTTTAGAAGTTGAATTGAAGATTATTGTAACATTTGCCATTCTCAGTCTTTTTCTCATCGGATGCAGCGCCGCTACAGGAACTCGTTACGAAACCAAGAAAGAGACAAAAACCGAGACCAAAGTTGAAGAAACCAAAGAAATCACCGAGGATTTTGACTTCACACCTTACAAGACAGAGATAGATATTGAAGCTCCGCCGATTGGAACAGATAAACTTCCCCCGGATGTTTGGTACGGCTACAATAATGATTCAACCAATATTGATAAAAAAATTATCGGTACGGCTGATGGCTACAGAGTGCAGGTGTTATCGACAGATGACATTGATCAAGCGAACAGCGTCCGCGCTGAGATTTATGAAAAAACAACCCGCAAAGAAGTATATGTAATTTTTGATCCGCCATTTTATAAAGTGAAGGTTGGTGATTTTACTTCAAAATCCGAAGCAGAAAATCTCAGGTTCAAACTTACTCAGCTTGGATATACTGAATCGAAAGTTGTTCAGGAAACAGTAAATCTTTTTGAATGATGAAAACACTTCTCTTCAATCCTGCATCAATAGTTACTGTCAACACTTCAGGAAAAAACTTCAAACGAGGTAAGGAACTTTCTGATATCGGATGCATCCACGAACATTCCATTGTGATTGAAGAAGATTTAATCAAAGATATTATTCCCACCTCTTCTGTTGATAAAAATAATTTTGAAAAGATTATTGATGTAACAGGCAAAACAGTTTTTCCCGGATTAGTTGAATGTCACACGCACACTGCATTTGCCGGTTCACGTGCAGATGAATTCCGGCAGAAGTTAAATGGAATCGGATACGAAGAGATTGCGAAAAAAGGAGGCGGAATAAATACAACAGTAACTGCGGTTCGTTCATCATCTTTTAAAGATCTTGTCAAGATTATTAAACCAAGGATTGACCATTTTATTTCACAAGGAATTACTACACTTGAAATAAAAAGTGGCTATGGGTTAAACTTCGGAAATGAAAGAAAGCTTTTACAGGTTATTAACTTTCTTGATGAAATATATCCAATTGATATTGTCCCGACCTTTCTTGGTGCGCACACATATCCAAAAGAATTTAAAGACAATATAAGAGGATATCTTGATGAAATTATTAACAAGATGATCCCCCATTTTGCTGAACAAAAACTTGCTGAGTTCTGTGACGGATTTTGTGAAGCAACAGCATTTTCTTCAAATGAAATAGATGAAATCTTTTCTGCCGCAAATAATCACGGATTGAAACTTAAACTTCATACAGAGCAATTTAACTCAATCGGTGGATTGGATGTTGCACTCAACCATAATGCTGTTTCAGTTGATCATCTGGAAGTGATTAAGGATGAAGATATTCCAAAACTTAGTAAATCAGATACGGTTGCGGTGCTACTTCCCGGAGTTTCTTTCTTTCTGAATCATCAATATGCGCCTGCAAGAAAACTGATTGAGCAAAATGCTATTGTTGCACTTGCTACGGATTACAATCCTGGCTCATCTCACATTTCAAGTTTGAGCTTGATAATGAGCATTGCTGCTTTGAAAATGAAAATGACTATAGAAGAGACAATAAGTGCCGTTACAATTAATTCAGCGAAAGCTTTGTGCAGAGAAAAAAATATTGGCTCAATTGAAATAGGAAAGAAAGCAGACTTCGCTGTATTAAATACGTCTGACTATGCTGATATCGTTTACTCAATTGGAAGTAATTTGAATTGTATGACGATTAAGAATGGAAGGATTGTTTACCAGAACTAAATAAAAATCTTTTCCATTTTCACTTAAACTTAAAAATCAAATCAGTTACTTCCCATCTTGGGCGTAAGTTCAGCGTATCAGGATAGAAGGAAAACCTTTCTGAAAACTCAATTGGTTCAGGCCAACCGTAGTTATACTTTCCACTGCTGTCTGCATCAAGATAGCACCAGAGTAAATACTTTCCCGGTTCAACCCTTGTAAATTCAAACTTACCAGTGCTGATATTCACCTGATATTTTAAATCAGTTTTATCGCTGCTCTCCAATATCATTACAGGGTTCTTTGTATAATCGAGATCAATAATGTTACCTGATAATCCCGTAAAGTCCAATCCTGAGATAGTTCGGAACTTTATATGGAACAAAGAATCTGTTTTGTTTCCTGCAAGATCAATAAAATTTCCTAGCTGAAGTTTTACTAGATAATCTTTATCTGATTTAAGATTTTCAGCGATTTTAATTAACATCGTCGCATCATCATAAAAATCCAGGTCAAAAGGAACAGGCTTGTTAAAAGTATCTGTCAGCGCAACTGCTGAGATATTAAAATCTTTGTTGAATGCCTCATCAAAGAAAATTTTTATTTCGGTATTTTCAAAGTCAACCAATCCCCTTGCAGTTGGTTCAGTTGAAGCAATTTTAACTGAACTGGAATCAACTCTATCGCTA
Organism: bacterium; assembly: GCA_016716565.1. Lineage (NCBI taxonomy): Bacteria > bacterium. The sequence continues at coordinate 695,459 of JADJWC010000003.1, read as the reverse complement.
ACAACAATTTTTGTGAAATCATTCACCATAATATTGTCCATCAGATCAATCAAAGTATCGGCTACTAAGTAAACCTGGTTAGCCGTATTAATTTGTGAATCAAACATTAAAATAAACTCTTCAGGTTTTGTCTTTCCTTTGAAAGCATAATCCACCTGATAAACTTTGTTTTCCGTTGAATCAACAATAGAAAAATTTTCAGCATTTATAGATTCCTTGCTAATTGGCTTGTTGCAGCTTACAAGTAGATGATTCTTATCCGTCATAACTCCGCCAATTAATCTTGGAAGTGATACATCAGCATTGAAAAGCAAAAGTATAATCCAGTATAAAGCGAATCAGTCTCACTCAAGTAAATATCGTTGAATGGAATTCCGATTTTATCCTGATCTTGCTGATACAGATAATCCCTGAACTGATCATTAACTGCAAAAATTCTGTAATTACCAGAACCTAATCCCTGCAAGCTGAAGTTACCATTTACTCCGGTTTGCGAAACATAATCCGGTTTACGCTTTAATAATGAATCATTACTTTCATCCACCTTGTATGCATAAATGAAAATGCCTTCATTTTCTTTCCCATACACTCTGCCGGAAATAATTCTCCTGTCTATTTTTTCACCGGTTGAAAAAGAAAATGTAAAAGACTGTGCCATTCTGTTTTTATTGTTCAGATCAACGACGTCTGTCCCGATTGTAATAGTGTAAGTAACATCTTTTTTTAAGTCTCCAGGAAAAGTAACTTCAAGCGATGTTCCACTCCAACTGTATTCAAATGTTCCTTCAATAAAAGGTGAAATAAAAATTGCATCTCGAACAGAACGTTTATCAACATATTCCGAAAAATTGATTTCAAAATAATTATCCTTAAAATTTACAGTTCCATCTGCTGGATATACTTCTGCGATTTCAGGAGGGATTTTATCAACTTCGCCACCACTCGGAGGGAGCTGATTTGCACACCTTATAATTAAGATAAATGATAAAAGAACAAAGATTAAAGTGCTAGTAATATTTATTCTTTTTCGTAACAATCGTCCCTGATAAATTTTATTTTCAATTTTTAGATTCTGACTTCTGCTTTTTAACAAAATCTCTATACCTTTTCACATTGTTATTATGCTCATTCAAATTTTTACCAAACAAATGACCACCCGTTCCATCAGCAACGAAGTAAAGATAATTATTTTTTTCCGGATACAATGCTGCAAGTATTGCAACTTCACCGGGACTATTAATCGGTCCGGGAGGTAATCCAAAATATTTGTATGTATTGTACGGTGAATCGAGTTCAAGATCCTTGTATGTTAACCTTTTCCATCCACCCGGTATAACATACTGAATCGTTGGATCAGCCTGAAGTTTCATTCCTATCCTCAGCCTGTTATGATAAACGCCGGAAATTCTTTGCATCTCTTCTTCTTTATTTGTTTCACCTTTAATAATTGATGCAAGAGTGACAATTTCGTGAACATTAAAGCCAATTTTTTTTGTTCTTTGAAGCAGACTATCATTATAGAATTCTTTGAAGGCATTGTAGAATAGTTTAATTGCCTCTTCGGGAGTACTTCTTTCGTAAATTTCATAATTAGTCGCAAACAAATATCCTTCAAATGAACTTTGCTTTAGACCTAAAGAATCAGCAAAGTTTTTATCGGTAGCCAGTTTCACAAACGAACTCGAATCTATGTAAACATATTTCTGAAGTCGATGAGCAAGCCATTTTATTGTCTGACCAGGTTTGATTGTCAACGTTCTCTGGAAATCACATTTCCCTGATATAAACAAGTCAAGCAAATCCAGATAACTCAGTCCATTCGGAATTTGAAATCTTGCTGCTCTGATTTTTTTTTCAGCACCGTAAATAAATCCAGCTATTTTAAAGTTCGTTTTGCTTGGAATAATTCCTTGCTCATATAGTCGTTCAGTTACTGAAGCAAAACTTTCTCCTTTGCTGATGACGAAACGAACAGGTGAATTTTGTTTGTAATAGTTTGGAGTGAAAAATGTCAGGTATGCTATAATAAGCACAAGTACGAATACACCAACGACAGCTAAAAATTCCCATCGGGTCAATAAATATTTAAATCTGCTTTGCATCAGTTATAACTTCATCCTGAGGAAATGATCTGCTGGAATTGCAGGATAAGGTTTAACGCTTAATTCATCCTTCACGCCAGATTGATAAAGCTGAAATCCTCTTAACGCAATCATTGCAGCATTATCACCGCAATATTCCATAGAAGGAATTATGCAGGGAATGTTAAATTTTTCACCGAGAATTTTCATTTCGTTTCTTAATTTCTTGTTTGCTGCAACACCACCAACGAGGGACAATGATTTTATTTTAAAATTATTTAAAGCGAGATTTACTTTACGAATCAGCGCTTCAACCAGTGCTTTCTGAAATGATGCGGAAATGTTGTTCAAATCTTTTTCTGGAATTTCTTTTTCAGGAAAATTATTTTGAACATAACGAAGTACAGATGTCTTCAATCCACTGAAAGAAAAATTAAATTCATCCTTCAATTCTGCAATAGGAAATTTTATAGTATTCTCGTCACCTTTTAAAGCGCTGGCTTCAATCTGAGGACCACCGGGATATCCAAATCCAAGCAGCTTTGATACTTTATCAAATGCTTCACCTGCGGCATCATCGACAGTTGTACCGAGAAGATAAATTTTTGTGAAACTTTCAACATAAAGTAATAATGTGTGACCTCCTGATACAACAAGTACCAGCATAGGAAATTCAGGTTTTTGTTCCATCAGAAAACCTGAAAATATATGCCCTTCGATGTGGTTTACAGCAACAAAGGGTTTGTTCAATGAAAATGATAAACCTTTAGCATACGTAAGTCCCACAAGCAAAGCACCGATCAATCCAGGACCTGCTGTCGCAGTGATCAAATCAAGTTCAGTTAATTTTAATCCTGCTGTTTTCAACGCTGAATCAATCAGAGGTTTTATCATTTGAAGATGTGCTCTGCTCGATAACTCAGGGACCACTCCACCAAATGCTTTGTGAAAATGTTGAGATGAAATCAGGTTAGCTTTTACTTCATTATTTATAAGTACGGCAACCGAAGTTTCGTCACAGGAGCTTTCAATTCCCAGGATATTTAATTTCCGGGAATCAGCCATTAGCGGAAAGCAAAAAATTCTTTAACGATATGTCCGGCAATATTCGGATTTTCCTGAAGTCTTCTGATTGAATATTTGTACCAATCATTACCGAAAGGAACGTAGATTCTAATCTTATAGCCATCTTTGTTGATTTTATCACGAAGGTCTTCTCTTACTCCAAGAAGCATCTGGAACTCAAACATATCTTTTGGAATGTTGAGCGATTTTATTAGTTCATAAGATTTATCAATCAAATATTTATCGTGAGTTGCTATTCCGACATAATTTCCATTCTTTAACATTAGCTCGAGACTCTTCATAAAATTATCTCGTATCGCTTGCTTCTCTTTATAGGCAATTGTAGCCGGCTCGATATATATTCCTTTACAAAGTCTGTAGTTCGTTCCGATTTTATTTAAAACAATAGTATCATTTGAAGTTCGCTTTAAATAAGCCTGAAGCACAATACCAACATTACTGTATTCTTCATAAATTCTTTTATAAACTTCAATGGTCAGATCTGTGTACGGCGAATCTTCCATATCAATTCTGACAAAATTATTTATTTCGCTCGCTCTCTTTACTAATTCTTTTATTTGATGGTATGCGAATTCTTTATCAATTGCTAATCCCATTTGAGTAGGCTTGATGGAAAGGTTGGCATTTAGCCTATTCTTAACAATTGCTTCGAGCACTTCGAGAGCTTTGTTCTTAGCTTCAGTTGCTTCTTCCTTTGACTTTACGGATTCACCGAGCACATCCAGTGTTGCGAGTATTCCTTTTGAATTTAGCTCTTTAACAGTATCAATAGCTGATTGGAGGGTTTTACCTGCTATGTATTTTTTTGAAAATATCCATACAATGTTTTCAGGCATCAGTTTTACAGTTTTTACAAGAAGATCATGAAATATGGACACAACATTCTCCGAAAATTTATATACAAAATTAAAGCATTTTTATTACTGTAAAAAACGAAAAAGAGTTTTTACACTTTTCTATTGTTTATTTTGTGGTTGCTCTGAGCAGGTTTATAAGAAGCGTAGCTTTTTGTTTCAACTCTTCAATTGTACCATTATTTGAAAAAGTGAAATCCGCTTTTTTCTTTTTATTATCTTCATCGATTTGGTTTGCTTCGCGTTTGATAAATTCATCCTTCGTAAGATTCTTGTTTTGAGTTGTCCGCTCCATTCTCAACTTAAGATCTGAAGCAATCAAAACAACATAATCGTACATTTTTTCAATCTTTGATTCGTAAATAAGTGCGGCTTCAACAAATACAATATTATTTTTAGTAAAGAATTTTTGCGACAACTTATCGATTTCTTCCCGAACTCTCGGATGCAGAATCGAATTTATTTTTTTTAATTTTTTAGAATCCGAAAAAATTGCTTCTGCTATAAATTTTTTATTTACTTTATCTCCCTGGAATGCATTCGAGCCCAATACCTGGATGATTTGATCTCTTACACTTTGATCATTCGCTAAAATATCTTTCGAAATATCATCAGCAAAAATTACAGGCATTCCTTCCTCTGAAAGGAATTTCGCAAAAGTCGATTTGCCGGAACCGATGTTTCCCGTAATTGCAACTCTTATTTTTTTTAACTTTTTCATAAGTATAAAAAAAGAGGCAGTAGCCTCTTTTTATTTAGCATATCCTATTTTTCTTACTTCCCGGATAACTGTGACTTTTATTTGTCCGGGGTATTCCATTTCACTTTCAATCTTTGCGGCAATTTCTTTTGCAAGTTTATCAGCAAGGATATCATCAATTTTTTCATGTTCAACTACAACTCTTACTTCTCTTCCGGCTTGAATTGCGTACGTCTTTGCAACGCCTTCAAATGATTTTGCGAGTGATTCAAGATTTTCCAATCTCTTAACATAACTTTCAAGTGGTTCACGACGTGCACCTGGTCTTGCACCGCTTATTGCATCTGCTGCCTGAACTAAAGCGGCTATCGGATGTTCCATCTCAATATCTTCGTGGTGTGAACCAACTGCGTTGACTACAATAGGATTTTCATTGTACTTCTTTGTGAACTCATATCCAATGAGTGCATGAGGACCTTCAACACTTTTATCAACAGTTTTGCCAACATCATGAAGCAAACCTGCACGTTTTGCTAAACTAGCTTCCATTCCGAGTTCAGAAGCCATGATACCGGTAAGATAAGCCACTTCAATACTGTGTTGCATTAAATTCTGACCAAAGCTTGAGCGGTATTTCATTTTTCCGATATGCTTTATCAGTTCATTATGCATATTATGCAAACCTAATTGCAGAACCACGTTCTCACCGTCGCGCACCATTTCTTCTTCAAGTTCCTGCTTAACTTTTTCAACCACTTCTTCAATCCTCGCAGGATGAATTCTTCCGTCAGAAATTAATCTTTCCAGAGAGACTCGAGCAACTTCTCTTCTGAACTGATCGAAAGAAGATAGAATCACTGCTTCGGGAGTATCGTCAACAATAACATCAACACCGGTACTTGATTCAAATGCACGAATGTTTCTTCCTTCTTTTCCTATAATTCTGCCTTTCATCTCATCATTCTGAATCTGGACTACGGAAACAGTGCTTTCTATGGAATGATCCGCTGCGGTTCTCTGGATGGATTGGACAATTATCTTTTGAGCTTCTCTTTTCCCATCAGCTTTTGCTTTGTCTGTAATATCTTTTATTATCGAAGCTGCCTGAGTTTTAGCATCATTAACAAGATTTTCCATCAGAATTTTTTTTGCTTCTTCTGAGGATAGTCCGGAAATTTTTTCTAGTTTCGCATTTTGTTCCTGCTCAAGTCGATTGATGTCTTCCAGCTTTTTCTCAATCGATTTTTGCTGGTGGTTCAGCTCCTGTTCAAACTTTTTATTCTCCCGTTCTTTTTGAAGAATAAGGTCAAATTTTTTCTCGCTATTCTCTTCTCTCAGCTGTATCTGCTTCTCTAATGCAGTAAGCTTCTGTCGTTTCTGCTGGACTTCCCTATCAAATTCAGTTTTCTTCTTGTACCATTCATCTTTTACTTCTAAAAGTTTTTCTCTTTTAATATTCTTGGCATCTTTATCAGCATCTTCAAGAATTTTTTTTGCCTGTTCTTCGGCCGTTAATATACTTTTTTTACCAATCCTGGAATTCATCATCCAGCCAAGGTAAAAGAACACAACTATCACAACAGCGAGCATCGGTATTAGTACATACAGTTCGTCCATTTTTCCTCCATACAAGTGTTTATTTTTTAAGACCGCACTCGCTGCCCCGTAATTAATAGGAAAAACCCTATTAATCACAGTGGGAATGGTCCCAGTCGCTTTTTACTTCCACTGCTATCCCGAGGGGAGAGTCTTCAATACAAGATTGAAGATGAGGCCTGTAATACACGCCGGAGTAATACTCCCAATTAGTTTATGTTAGTTTTTCACTAATTATTAGGAGCAGCGAAGCGGTTATACTTATGATGGGTCAACAGCTTGTTGTTCTGATAGAAGCAGTTTAATTCTTTTAACTTTATCCGAAGCCTGAATTAAAAATTCTCTGTTTTTATTTTTCTCTAAAAATAAATCGTATGCTATATTCAAACAAGCGATAATGGCTATTGTCTGTGCCGGCTGATCCGGCAATTCATCTTTGGTCTCTTCCATAACTTTATTAACATAAATAGCCAGCTCTTTTGCTATTTCTTCATTTTCAACAAGGAGCGAATACTCTTTGTCAAATATTTTTATTTTCAGCTTCTTTTTTTCCATCAGTATTTTTTGCGCCAACCCACGAACAAATTATTTAAGAACTAATTGATTTATCTTTTCCTCAAAATAACCATTAATTTATTCTGAAGATAAGTGTTTATCTATTCTATTAATTAAATCTCTGATTTTACTTTTAATTTCTTCCCGTTCTTCTAAATTTAGTTTTGATTTTTCCTCCGATTTAAGTTTTGATTCTTCTAATTCTGATTCCAGCTCAGAAATTTTTTGATGAAGAAGGTTTTTATCCTGTTGAATTTCGTTCAGTGATACTTCTAATTCTTTGTTTCTGCCAACAGTATCGCTGTATTTATTTTTCAGAATCTCTACCTGGGATTCTAATTTTCCAAGATCGCCTATTAAAGTTTCGTATTTAGCCAGATCAACCAACTATTTACCTCTCAATGTTGCATTAAATTGTTTTGTGACTTTACCTATTAAATTTTGAAAATCCTTATCAACTTCTTCATCAGTTAAAGTTCTGCTGTAGTCATAATACTCTAAATTGAATGCCATACTTTTCTTATCATCACCGATCTCTTTAGATTCAAAAAGATCAAACAACTCAACTGATTTTAGGATTTTATCGCTTTCTTTTAAAATAAATTCCTTTACTGAGGAATAATTTATGGATTTATCGAATAAAAAAGCAAAATCACGATAAACTTTCGGGTATTTTAACAGTTCGCTGAATGCTCTTCGCAATCCAGTTAACTTCTGAATCACTTCCAAATCACTCTCAAACGCATAAACTGGCTGAGTTATATCAAAAATTTTAAGAACATTCTGATTCAGCTTGCCGCCAGTTCCAAACACTGAATCTTTAAAGTTTACGGTGAATTGATAATCGTAAATCTTATTTTGTATTGAATTATAAGAATCATTTAAAACATAGTCAAGCGAAATTTTAGATAAAAATGAATTAACCATGCCCTTTAAATCATAAATATCATATTCGATTTCACCTGTATACCACTGTCTAGTATTCTTTTTACCTGAAAGAATAAGTAATAATTTCTTTTTTTCCTCGAAATCCTGAAACGCATTTAAGTTTTCTTTTAACATTTTAAATGTGTTTCCAATTTCAAAAACCGCTAAATCCTTCTCACCCTTTTTAATATTGTTGGAAACAGCAGAAAGTGCTGAAACAACCAAAGATGTCCTCAGAAAAGCCATATCCCTGCTTTGCGGATTAGTTATCTCGATCGGATCACCGGTTATTTTCGCTTCAGTTTCTGATCGTAGTGGATTGTTGACCATTTCGTTAAAGCCAAGAGATAAAATTGTCTCTCTTATTTTTTCTTCAAATTCAAAATCGTCTTTTCTTTTATGAAGAGTTATGCTCACCTTTTCAATTACAGGAATTTTTTCATAACCTGCAATCCTCGCCACTTCTTCAATTAAGTCAACTTCCCTTTCGATATCCGGTCTGTAAGAAGGGATAATTACTTCGAGTGATTCACCCATATCTTTTAGCAAATTGATTCCAAGCTTTTGTAAGATTCTCATCACTTCAGATTTCGGAACTTCATAACCAAGCAACTTATTCATCCGGTTTAGCCGGAGAGTTATTTCTTTCTGCCGGACTTTGGTTGGATATTCATCAATAATACCTTTAGCAATTTCACCACCAGCTATTGAAGCAATTATCTGTGCAGCTCTTTGAGCAGCATAAACTGTATTTGATGGATCGGTTCCTCTTTCAAATCTGTAGGATGAATCAGTCGATAGTTGTAACTTTTTGGAAGTCCTTCTGATTGAAGTCGGATTGAAATATGCAGATTCAATCAAAATGTTTTTAGTGGTTTCTGTTACTTCGGAATTTTCTCCACCCATTACACCCGCAATGGCAACTTCACGTTTTCCATCGCATATCATCATTGTTCCGGCTGGTAAAATTCTTTCTTTAGAATCTAAAGTTGTAAACTTTAATTGGTCCTGAAGACTTTTTACAACAATCTTCTTTCCCGATACTTGATCCAGGTCAAATGCATGTAACGGTTGTCCCAATTCATGAAGAATAAAGTTCGTAACATCGACGACATTATTTATTGGTCTTAGACCAATTTTCTTCAATTTATTTTTCAGCCATTCAGGAGATTCTTTGATGGTAATTCCTGCGACAACTTTGGCAGAGTAACGCGGACAGTTTATTTTATCTTCAATCTCAACACTTGCAAGCTGTTTGATCTCCTGTTGTGATTCCTGAAAATCTAATCTTGGTATTCTTAAATCGCGATTGAAAATTGCAGCCAGATCACGTGCAACTCCGATATGAGAAAGTGCATCCGGACGATTTGGAGTTACAGCAACTTCAAGAATTACATCGTTCAATCCAAGTGCTTCGCTTATTGTTGTTCCCGCAGAAAGGTTTTCATCAAGAACTAAAATTCCAGAATGATCATCGCTTAATTCAAGTTCATCTTCAGCGCAGATCATTCCGTTGGATTCTATACCACGTATCTTAATTTTTTTCATTTCCATATTTCCATTTGGAATTATGGAACCAATCGGTGCAAAAACAACGTTTTGTCCTTTTGCAACGTTTGGTGCTCCACACACAACCTGTAAATCTGAACTTCCATCAAAAACAGTACAGACAGTCAGCTTATCTGCATTAGGATGTTTTTGTACATCTTTTACTAACCCGACAACCATTCCGAGATACTTTTTATTTTGGTCTTCGTAATCCTCAACTTCAAGTCCGGACATAGTTAACTTTTCGATTAGCTCATCAGTTGAGATTCCATCAAGGTTAACATATTCTTTAATCCAGTTTAAAGAGATCTTCAAGAAATTTTCCGTTTAAAATTGTTTGAGAAAACGCAGATCATTTTCAAAAAATATTCTTATATCATCAATTCCATACTTCAGCATTGCAATTCTTTCGATACCCATTCCGAAAGCATATCCGCTGTATTTTTCCGAATCATAGTTGACATATTTAAATACGTTTGGATCAACCATTCCGCAGCCAAGAATTTCAAGCCAGCCGCTGTATTTACAAACTCTGCATCCTTTTCCGTTACAGATGTAGCAGGTGATATCCATTTCAGCACTTGGTTCAGTAAATGGGAAAAAGCTTGGTCTGAATCGGTACTTCAATCCTTCACCATAAAATTGCTCTGCGAAAGCTACAAGCGTTCCCTTCAATTCGGCAAACGAAACATCAGTATCAACATAAATTCCATCAACCTGGTGGAACATACAATAGCTCCTTGAACTGATTGCTTCATTCCTGTAAACACGGCCGGGCATTATCGCTCTTATCGGAGGTTTTTCCTTTTCCATAATTCTGATTTGAACCGGAGTTGTGTGCGTGCGCAGTACAAACTTTTCACCAACAAAAAAAGTATCCTGCATATCCCTCGCTGGATGATCCGGAGGAAAGTTTAATGCTTCAAAGTTGTAATAATCGGATTCAAGTTCGGGACCATCGTAAACAGAAAAACCAAGTCCTTTAAAAATTGATTTTATTTCAGTAAGAGTTTGCGTGAGAATATGCCTGCTTCCCAGCTTAATAGTTTTTCCGGGAAGTGTTAAATCTATTTTTGATGAATCTAAAGTTTTAGTGGACTCAATCGATGATTTCTTCTCATTGAATAATTGATTTGCATTATTCCTGAGATTGTTCAGCAGTTTACCGAATAACGGTTTCTCTTCTCCGGTAAGAGCTTTAAGATCATCGAACAGTTTCGTAATAATTCCATTTCGGCTGAGGTATTTAATTCTAACTTGTTCAAGCTCACCCGGTGCTGAAACCTTTTCAATTTCCAGGCTGAAGTCTTTACTGATTCTCTCTATTTCGGAGATCTGCATAAATGGAATTACCGAATATTTAAAAAAATACCCTCAAAGAAAATTTAGCCTTTCAATGAGGGATGAAATTAATTAGCAGCGAACTTAACAAGTTCAGAGAAAGCGTCGGGATTATCAACTGCAAGATTAGCAAGAACCTTCCTGTTGATTACAACTCCCTTTGTATCAAGAGCATTTATGAATTTTGAATAGCTCAGTCCATGAGGTCTGACTGCAGCGTTTATTCTTGTAATCCATAACTGTCTGTAGATTCTCTTTTTTGATTTTCTGTCACGGTATGCGTGAACGAGACCTTTCTCAACAGCATTTTTGGCTACCGTCCAAACGTTACCACGATTACCCCAGTAACCTTTAGCCAGTTTTAATACTTTTCTTCTTCGTTTTCTTGAAGCAACGTTATTCTTTGCTTTTGGCATTTTACTATTCCTTTATCGTTATTGAACCATTAAACTTACTCTTTTTTGGTCGGCTTCTGATACTAACGTAGCCTTCCTTAACTGTCTTTTTCTCTTTGTAGATTTTGAAGACAGAATATGACTTTTATAAGCCTTATTTCTTTTAAATTTTCCCGAAGCAGTTTTCCTGAAAGTTTTGGAAGCACCCCGGTTACTCTTCATCTTTGGCATAATTTAATCCTAGTTTTATTGTTGTTTTTTCTTTCCTTTTTTTGAAACGGGAACCACAATCAAACTCATATTTCTACCTTCCATTTTGGGCTCCACTTCCACCTTCGCAACGTCCTGAACTCTTTCCAAAAATCTTTTCAGCAACTCTTCTCCTTGTTCAACGTAAGCCATTTCTCTTCCTTTAAATACAACCGTCGCTTTTACTTTATTTCCTTCCTCCAAAAAATTTACTGCGTGTCTTGTCTTAAAATCAAAATCGTGCACATCAGTATTTGGATGGGATCTAATTTCTTTAAGAACAGAAACCTGCTGATTTTTCTTCTGAATTTTTTCTTTCTTCTGCTGTTCGTATCTGAATTTTCCGAAATCAATAATCTTACACACAGGAGGTTTTGCCTGCGGTGCAATTTCCACAAGATCTTTTCCTCTTTCACTCGCCAATCTTCTGGCGTCTTTAATTAAAAATACTCCAAGCTGTTTTCCATCTGAATCAATCACTCTGACTTTGGATGCCTGGATGTCTTCATTAACGTTGATATTATCTACTTGAGCGATGTATGACCTCTTTAATTTGTTGAGTAATCTTTATTTTTAATTTCGGTAGCAAGTTTATCAATAAAATCGGATATTTTAAATGCACCAAGGTCACCTTTTTTATGCTGTCGGACTGAAATATTCGATGCACTCTGCTCCTTTTCACCAACTATGATCATATAAGGAACTTTCTGGGTTTCCCAATCCCTGATTTTATAACCAATTTTTTCGTTTCTTTCATCTAACTGAGTACGAATTCCTGCCTTAACCAATTCCTCATTTACAGAACGTGCATAATCAAAAAAGTTTTGAGATACAGGAATAACAACTGCCTGCACCGGAGCCAGCCACAAAGGAAAATCTCCGGCATAATGTTCTATTAAAATTCCGAAAAATCTTTCTATTGATCCAAGCAATGCACGATGAACCATAAACGGTCTGTGTTCCTTTCCATCCTCGCCAATATATTTTATCTCGAATCTTTCAGACATATTAAAATCAAATTGAATGGTGCTTAATTGCCATTCTCTTCCAAGTGCATCTTTTATTTTGATGTCGATCTTTGGACCGTAGAATGCACCGCCACCTTCATCCAATTGATAAGATAGATTTTCTGCTTCAAGAGCTTTTTTTAATGATGCAGTTGCTCTATCCCAAAGCTCAACTTCACCAACCGAGTCTTCAGGTTTAGTAGCGAGATAAAAATTCATCTCTGTAAAACCGAAAGTGCCAAGAATCATTCGTGCAAAATTTAAAGTCCGTCTGATCTCTTCTTCAATTTGTTCGTGTGCACAAAATATATGCGCATCATCCTGTGTGAATCCTCTGACTCTTAATAAGCCATGAAGAACACCACTCTTTTCGTATCGATAAACAGTTCCCAGTTCAGCCCATCTTAATGGAAGATCCCGGTATGAACGAAGATGCGATTTATAAATCATAATGTGAAAAGGACAATTCATTGGTTTGATGTAATAATCCTGTTCATCGATCTTCATTCCGGAATACATACTATCTTTATAAAAACCAAGATGACCACTAGTTTCCCACAACCAGCTTTTTCCCATGTGAGGAGAATAAAGAAATTCATATCCATTTTGCAGATGAGCATCACGCCAATAGTTTTCTATCTCCATTCTGATGCGTGCACCTTTCGGATGCCAGTAGATCAACCCTGCTCCGGCTTCTTCGTGTATGCTGAATAGGTCAAGCTGTTTACCAAGTTTACGATGGTCTCTTCTTTTTGCTTCCTCAAGAAAATGGATGTAATCATCAAGCATTTTCTTTTTTGGAAACGAGATGCCATAAATTCTTTGCATCTGCTTATTGTGCTCATCACCGCGCCAGTACGAACCAGATACACTCAGCAGTTTTACATATTTAATTTTTCCTGCTGATGGAAGATGAGGTCCAGCATAGATCAGTAAAGTCACCTTCGCTATAAGTGCTGATGACTTCACTGTTTTCGTCGAGCTCACTTAAAATTTCGAGCTTGTATTGATCGTCCTGCTTCTTAAAAAATTCTACAGCTTTTGCTTTTGGTAATTCAGTTCTCTCAAACCTTTTATCTTCTTTAGCAATCAATTCCATCTGGTGTTCAATCTTACGAAGGTCTTCTTCATCGAGCTTTTTGTTTATATCAAAGTCATAGTAAAAACCATTCTCTATCGCCGGACCAACGCCAAACTTCGCTTCGGGATACAGTGATTTGATTGCATGAGCCATCAAGTGAGATGATGAATGCCAGTAAACCTCTTTTCCTTCTTCATCATCAAATTTAAGAAACTTTATATCAGCATCTTCGTTTATCGGTCTTTGCATATCTATGACGTAACCATTCACTTTTGCAGCAAGTGCTTCATTGGCAAGTCCATCTGAAATAGCGCTGGCAATTTGATACGGAGTTACTCCTTTATCAAACTCTCGATACTTACCATCTGGAAATTTTATTTTTATCTTATTCATAAACTTCTATAAAAAAACCTACCGGATTGTTGCACAAATCAGAACACAATACTCTCCGGAAGGTGTTGTGGGCTATAAAGGATTCTTCCCAAGAAATGTCTTTGGCAGAACCTTTGACCTTCTTAAACTTTGTGGGCTCTAAAGGATTCGAACCTTTGACCTTCTGCACGTCAAGCAGACGCTCTAACCAACTGAGCTAAGAGCCCGGATTAATTAACAATTTAGAATGTAGAATTACGAATTGTAAATTCTAAATTATTCATTATACATTATTTATGGTACCGAGGGCCGGACTCGAACCGGCACGGGAACAAGTTCCCACAGGATTTTAAGTCCTGTGCGTCTACCAATTCCGCCACCCCGGCAATAGCACTAAAATAGCGAAAAACTTTAATTTTGAGCCTGTAAAAATAAATAATGACATCCCATTTTGCAAAAAAAAGATTATTGCCCAATGACTAACTAAATTTGGATAAAGAAGTGGTTAAAATTCTTCCTGAAATACATTACTTGCTTAGTACTTAGTGGTTTTCAATTTTAAGAATAGGAAGAATGAATTTCTCTCTAATGAATAGAAGACTAATTCAAACCTTACTTTAATTTAATTAGGACAAATTATCCTTTCCACCTCTGATGGCATCTACTTTGCTCGAGTTCATATTTGCCAAACTGAAATACTGCGAATAAATTTGCTTACCAAAGATTTTTGGAAACGAATTTGAATTAAAATCTGAAAGGAGTTAGTATTGGTGAAAAAGTATAGTGAATGGCTAAAGAATACGTACACAAGTTTCAAATCGAAAAACCCCGAACGCAAAAAAGAGTTTACCACCGCATCCTTTTCTCCGGTTAAGGAATTATATACTCCAGTAGATGTGTCAGGAAATTACGATGAAAAATCAGGTTACCCAGGTGAATATCCTTTTACGAGAGGAATACAACCGACAATGTATCGAGGCAGATTCTGGACAATGCGTCAGTATGCAGGTTTCGGGACTGCTAAGGAATCAAACGAAAGATATAGATATCTTTTAGGACAGGGACAGTCAGGTTTATCTGTTGCTTTTGATCTTCCAACTCAGATTGGTTACGATAGTGATGATCCGATTGCTTATGGTGAAGTTGGTAAAGTTGGAGTTGCTATCGACACACTCGCTGATATGGAAATTCTTTTCGATAAAATTCCACTTGATAAAGTATCTACATCGATGACCATCAATGCTCCTGCTTCTGTTTTACTTGCGATGTACATTGCAGTTGCTGAGAAGCAAGGTGTAACACGAGATAAAATCAGCGGTACTATTCAGAATGATATTTTAAAAGAGTATATCGCCAGAGGCACATACATCTATCCGCCAAAACCTTCGATGAGATTAATTACAAATATTTTTGAATATTGCTCAAAGGAAGTTCCAAAGTGGAATACAATTTCAATCAGCGGTTACCATATTCGTGAAGCTGGTTCGACTGCAGCGCAGGAGGTAGGATTCACTCTCGCAAATGGAATAGCATACGTGGATGCTGCAATTAAAGCCGGACTTGATGTTGATACTTTTGGTCAGCGTCTTTCATTCTTCTTCAATTCTCACAACGATTTGCTGGAAGAAGTAGCAAAGTTTCGTGCAGCCCGAAGACTGTGGTCAAAAATTATGAAGGAAAGATTCAAAGCGAAGAATCCAAAATCGATGATGTTAAGATTCCATACACAAACTGCAGGTTCAACACTTACCGCTCAGCAAGTTGATAACAATATTGTTCGAGTTACAATTCAAACATTAGCTGCAGTACTTGGCGGAACTCAAAGTCTTCATACCAATTCACGTGATGAAGCATTAGCCTTACCAACTGAAGATTCAGTAAGAATTGCATTGCGGACCCAGCAGGTTGTTGCGGAAGAAAGTGGTGTAGCAAATACTGTTGATCCGCTTGCAGGATCATACTATGTAGAAGCAATGACGGATCTTATTGAAAAAGAAGCAGATGAGTATATTGATAAGATTGATTCAATGGGTGGAATGACTGAAGCAATCGATGCAGGTTTTGTTCAAAATGAAATTCAGAAATCGGCTTACAAATATGAAATGGAAATTGAAGAGAACGAAAGGATAATCGTTGGTGTAAATAAATATCAGATAAAAGAACCGGAACATAAAGACTTGCTGAAGATTGATATGAAAGTTCAGGATGAACAAATCAAATTCCTGAAGCAGATCCGATCAAAAAGAAATAATGATGAAGTAAGACAAAAACTCGAAGCGCTTCGTAAAGCTGCTGAAGGAAAAGATAATTTAATGCCGTTCATACTCGATGCAGTAAAAGTTTATGCAAGTATCGGCGAAATCTGCAATACTATGCGTGGTGTTTTTGGTGAATACAAAGAACACGTGGTTATTTAATTTAGAATGTATAATTCATAATGTATAATGAAGGATTAAAATGAATTTAACTCACATCGAACATATCGGAATTGCTGTTAAGAGTTTAGATGATTCAATAAAATTTTATGAAGATGTTCTCGGTTTAAAATGCTATGCTGTTGAGGAAGTTGCAGATCAAAAAGTAAAAACAGCTTTCTTCCAGATTGGACAAACAAAAATAGAATTGCTGGAATCTACTGATCCAGATGGTCCAATCGGAAAGTTCATTGAAAAACGCGGTGAAGGAATTCATCATATCGCTTATGCAGCTAAAGGACTTGACTCATCATTAAACGATTTAAAAAACAAAGGAATTAAGTTGATCGATGAAAAACCACGCAGAGGTGCTGAAGGTTTGAACATAGCCTTCCTTCATCCCAAATCAACATTCGGAGTTCTTACAGAATTATGTGAAAAACCGATGTGAACATTTTACCGTTCACATAAAAATTAAAAAATATTTTTAATCCTCGAAAGATTACCAATGGCAATACAGGATAAAATAAAAGAGCTGATGCAGCTTCGCGAACAAGCAAGACTTGGCGGTGGCGAAAAACGCATCGACTCTCAGCATAAAAAAGGAAAACTCACCGCACGTGAACGTATCGATCTTCTGCTAGATGAAGGAAGCTTTGAAGAATTTGATATGTTCGTCTCTCACCGAAGTATTGATTTCGGTCTCGATAAACAAGCTTACCTTTCGGACGGAGTAGTAACCGGTTACGGAACAATTGATGGAAGATTGGTATATGTCTTCTCTCAGGATTTTACGGTCTTCGGCGGTTCTCTTTCTGAAATGTATGCTCAGAAGATTTGCAAGATAATGGACAAAGCGATGAAAGTCGGTGCTCCAATTATCGGAATAAATGACAGCGGTGGTGCGCGAATTCAGGAAGGAGTTAAAAGTCTAGGAGGTTATGCTGAGATTTTTCAGAGAAATATAATGGCTTCAGGAGTTGTTCCGCAGATCTCAGCAGTATTTGGTCCTTGTGCTGGTGGTGCAGTTTACTCCCCTGCTTTGACTGACTTCATCATTATGTCAAAAGAAACAAGTTATATGTTTGTAACAGGACCGAAAGTCGTTAAGACTGTTACTGGCGAAGTGGTTGATGAGGAACAGCTTGGTGGAGCGATGGTTCATGGATCGAAATCAGGTGTTACTCATTTCGTTGCTGATACTGAAGAGGAAGGAATCCAGCTAATAAGAAAACTGCTTAGCTACTTACCGCAAAATAATCTCGAGGATCCACCGGTAATTCCTTGCACAGATCCGATCGACAGGTTGGAAGATCATTTAAATGAAATTGTTCCGGAAAATCCAAGCAAACCGTACGATGTGAAGGATGTTATTCATTCAGTTGTTGACTATAATGAATTCGTTGAAGTTGGAAGACATTTTGCACCAAATATTGTAACCGGATTTGCAAGATTCAACGGAATGCCTGTCGGTATTGTTGCGAACCAACCAAATTATCTAGCAGGTGTATTGGACATAAATTCATCAAGAAAAGCTGCGAGGTTTGTACGTTTCTGCGATGCATTCAATATGCCGATTGTAACTTTTGTTGATGTTCCCGGTTTCTTACCAGGCACTGCACAAGAGTACGGAGGTATAATTATTCATGGTGCAAAATTACTTTTTGCATATGGTGAAGCAACCGTTCCAAAAGTTACTGTGATTTTGAGAAAAGCTTATGGTGGTGCATACGATGTAATGAGTTCGAAGCATCTGCGCGGAGATATTAATTATTCCTGGCCTGCTGCAGAAATTGCTGTAATGGGTCCTAAAGGTGCAATCGAAATTCTTTACAGCAAAGAATACAATGATATCAAAGATCTGGAAGAGCGTATGAAATTCCTCCAGCAAAAAGAAGAAGAGTATAAGAAAAAATTTGCTACTCCTTATGTTGCAGCTAAGTATGGATACATAGATGATGTGATTGAACCAAGAAATACAAGATTCAGAGTGATCAGGGCATTGGAATCGCTAAAGACAAAAAAGGATAATAATCCTCCGAAGAAACATTCCAACATTCCACTATAGAAAGGTTGAAAATGTTTTTTTTACAAGCTCAACAAGTGCTGGCAGATACGCTGAGCAAAACCGGTAAATCAGAATTCTTCAAAGAAGTTGATCCGTTCGGTTTGGGAATGACGGTAATCGGTTATGCCATTGTATTCATTGCATTGCTCCTGCTTTACATTGTGTTCTACAATATATCCAAAGTACTTCAACTTAAGATAAGAAGATTTCTTCGTAAAGAAGGGGTAATTGATAAGGAGAAAAAAGATGTCTCGATTCCGGGTGAAGTGAATGCTGCCATTGCGATGGCGCTGCATCTTTACTTCCAGGAAATGCACGACGAGGAATCAGCCATTCTTACAATCAACAGAGCTTCAAAAATTTATTCTCCGTGGAGCTCGAAGATTTACGGTTTAAGACAACATCCAAGATAAGGAATATCATCGATGAAAAATTTTAAGTTTACAATTCAGGGCAATAAATACGATGTTAAGGTTCTTGACGTTGAAGAAAATATTGCCGAGATAGAAGTTAACGGAACAATTTATAAAGTTGAGGTAGATAGAAAAATATCGGCAACTAAAACTCCAAGACTTGTCCGTTCAGTTGCAGTACCTTCAACTGAATCTGTTCCGTCACAAATGAAAACAAGTGCACCTACGGCACCAAAAGGAGCGGGATTTATCAAATCGCCATTACCAGGTGTAATATTAGATGTTCATGTTCGGGAGGGAGATAAAGTTACTCCTGGAACA
This sequence comes from bacterium, assembly GCA_016716565.1. Classification (NCBI taxonomy): domain Bacteria; species bacterium. Next base: position 676,451 of record JADJWC010000003.1, on the reverse strand, counting down.
AAACTAATTACACTTGAAGCAATGAAAATGGAAAATAATATTAATGCTGATAAAGCAGGGACAGTTAAATCACTTAAAGTACGAAAAGGCGATAGTGTACTTGAGGGCGATATATTAATCGAGATTGGTGAATAACTATGGGTGGTTTTTTTGAATTTCTGAATCACGGTATAACCCAATTTTTCCGTTACACGGCTTTCGCAAATATGACTACAGGTCATATTGTTATGATAGCAGTCGGATTGATATTTATTTATTTGGCTATAACAAAAGAATATGAGCCACTTCTGCTAGTTCCAATCGGCTTCGGTATTTTAATAGGAAATATTCCCTTCTTACAGGAAGCAAACCTTCAGCTTGGAGTTTATGAACCTGGAAGCGTGATGAACTATCTTTACTTTGGAGTAATCAAAGGTGTATATCCTCCGCTTATATTTCTGGGTATCGGTGCAATGACAGATTTTTCAACACTGCTATCAAATCCTAAATTGATTTTACTTGGAGCAGCTGCACAACTGGGAATATTTGGTGCGTATATGCTTGCCTTGCTACTTGGATTTATCCCTGAGCAGGCTGCTGCTATCGGAATTATCGGCGGTGCAGATGGTCCAACAGCAATATTTTTATCATCCAAGTTAGCCCCAGAATTGATGGGTGCAATAGCTGTATCTGCTTATTCTTATATGGCACTGGTTCCTGTAATCCAGCCTCCGATAATGAAGCTGTTAACAAATGACAAAGAACGCAGGATCAGGATGAAGCCTCCCCGCTCAGTATCCAAAACTGAAAAAGTAATGTTTCCGATAGTCGGATTGCTGTTGACCACTTTCATCACACCGAGTGCATTGCCCTTGCTTGGCATGCTTTTCTTTGGAAATCTTTTAAAAGAAAGCGGAGTCACTAAAAGACTTGCAGATACAGCAAAAGGTCCCCTAATCGACATAGTCACAATACTTATTGGAATAACAGTCGGAGCTTCAACACAAGCTACTACTTTTCTTACAGCAAACTCGATCGGAATTTTTGGACTGGGTGCTTTGTCATTTATGATAGCAACTTTCGGAGGTGTGGTTTTTGCGAAAGTGATGAACTTATTTCTCACTGATGAAAATAAAATCAATCCGCTAATTGGTAACGCGGGTGTATCAGCAGTTCCCGATAGTGCAAGAGTATCACAGATAATCGGACTTCAATACGATAAGACAAATCATTTACTTATGCACGCAATGGCACCTAATGTGGCTGGCGTTATTGGTTCTGCGGTAGCTGCGGGTATTTTGATGTCGTTCTTACTTTAATATAATGGAACACGAATCGTACTGATCAAACGGATAATGACTGATCAAAATAATTTGTTTGAATATAAGTGGTCTGCAATTAATTATATCTGTGCTGATCAGACCAATCTGCGTATTCAGCGTTCTATTATTTCTTACGTTTTCGCTTCCGGGCGGGAATAGTAATAATAATATTTGTAGTACGAACCGTATCCTGACTTATAGCTAAAGTTATTAAGAACGGTACCGAGGAATTGAGTATTCTCCCTTCTGATAAGTTCAACTGAACGCTCCATCATATCGATTTCAGTATTTTCTGAAGAAACAACCAACAAAGTACCATCTACCATACTTGTAAGGATTTCACTATCCGTAACTGCAATGATCGGTGGTGAATCAAGAATTATTAGATCGAATTTATCACGTAAAGATTTCAGGAAATTTCTCAACTCCAGTGAATCAAGCATTTCGGCGGGGTTAGGAGGAATCGTTCCGGAAGGTATATAGCTGAGATTCGGAATATTCGATTTAACGAGTATCTCATCCAGTTTGGCTGCACCCACAAGATGGTCGATCAATCCAGGAACTTTATCCCTGTTGAATAATTTATGAACAGATGGCTTTCTCAGATCGCAATCAATAAGAAGAACTTTCTTTTTTGAATGAGCAAAACTTCCGGCAAGGTTTGCTGCTATCGTTGTCTTTCCTTCCTGCGGTGCTGAGGAAGTTATTAAAATAGATTTTAATGACTCAGTATTAATCCTGGAAAATTGAATACGCGTTCTCAATGCTCGGAACGCTTCACTCGGAATAGAATCCGGGAGCTTGTCAACGATAAATTGAATCGATTGATCACCAGCAATAGTGCTTTCGAAATGCGGTATCCACGCAAGCACATTTATCTTTCTGTTTTCAATATCGTCAGGTGATTTAACCGTATCATCAAAATAATTCTTAACAAATACATACCCGACTGCTAATCCTGCACCGAGTAAAAATCCAATGATAATTATAAGCTTGCGGTTTGGTTTTGACGGATATTGCGGAATTCGTGCTTCATCGATTATTAAAACATTTCCCGGCTGTGATTGTTCATTAATTAATGCTTCCTGGTATCTTTGCTCAATCATCAGGTAAAGTTTTTCGAGAGCTTCTGAATTTCTTTTAAGTCTTGCAAGCTCTATAGCATTTTTAGGAAGCTTCATAAATCTTGCTTCGTAGCCTTCAACAATTTTATCAAGTTCCTTTATTGATGTTTCGAGTGATTGATTTCTAACTTCCTCTGCAATAATCTTCTGAGTTAGCTCTTTACTTCTTCAGGACTGCTTGCAAAGATCCCTGCTTTCAATACTTCCAGCTCTTTATCAAGCTGCTTTCTTAATTCACTAATCTTTCTATCATATTCCTGTATCATTGGTGATTCCTCAGTTAAGCCGTCTTTCCTTAAATGGCAACCTGTTTATTAACTTCGAGTTTTGCAATCTCTTCCTGTATCGCTGTTATATATTTCTGAGAAGTGAGGCTTGTCAAATAATCCGCCATTCTCGGGTTCTGTGCCTGCAGTTCTTTTCTCAGATTCTCCAATACTTTATTCGACGCCATCAGGTCAACCTGTGTTGCACTTTTCTGAGCTTCAAATTGTGCAAGTACGCTGATAAGAGTTGATGCACGTTCATCGAGAGCTATCAGTCCTCCTCTTTCCTGGAAATCACGTAATGTTTCTTCTGCGGCATTCAACTCATCATATTTTTCTTTTCTCTGTTCATCAAGAAAGTTCGTGACAAGAGTAAGCTGATTTCGGTTCTGTTCAAGATTCAGAGTTTTGTATTGCTGTGCATAGACATTAGCGATTAGCGCAGCTTCAAAAGGTGATGGCGAAAGAGCGCTGATTTCTATAATATCCAATCCTCTTTTCTGGTCAATAGAAACATCACTCAGCGTAGCAGCAAGATCATCTGCAGTCTTTACAGTATTATCGGAGGCATTCTCAATTGCTTTATTATCCTTGAGAACAAAGTATCTGGATTTATCAGTATCTCGGTAAAAACTGTCAATTAATGTTACTGCAACCATTTGTCTTGCAGTAAAAGATCTCATTATTTCAATTTCATTAGCAATGAAACGATCATTACCCCATTCCTGGAATTCCGGAAGAAGAGGTGAAGTTAAAACACTTCCGCCCTGAGGTCTTGATATTTTTATCGCTGCAGTAGATTTATAAATATCTATTGCATTTATTGCATATATGAATGCGACAATAAGACCTGCGAGAGTAATTACTGCAACCGGTATCCAGTTAGCTCTTATTAATCTTATGTAATCTTTGAAGGTATTGGTTTGATGAATAGTCTGAACGTCCTGTTGTTCGTCTGCCATAGTATTATTAATTATTTGCTGTTATAATTAGAGTTGTTAATGAAAGTAAAACACCGACGATTGAAAGCGAAAGAGTCAGATAATCTTCCCAGTATAATCTTGGTCTTCCAGGTACGACAAGCACATCTCCGGCTTCCATTTTATAGATAGTTAAGTTTTGATTGAGATCTTCTTCCCACCAGAGATCTTCATAATTAAATTTCAACATTTGCTGTGTTGAGTCAGGCAGAGTTTTATAAATTCTGATATCATCAAGATAAGAATCATCCGAAATACCTCCTGCGTATGATATCAGATCCTTAATATCACTCTTCTGAGGAATTACGTATCTGCCCGGATATTTAACGTAACCCCAAACAGATACTTTTATATTCAATCCCTCCGGATCGGAGTAATCATAATACGCACCCTGGTTCTGACCCCGATAACTCTGACTTAAACCAAGCTGGTAGTCTTCCTGCTGTGAATATGTAATGTGCTGGCAGACAATCAATAAGGAAAAAATGGTAAGGATAATTCGCATCACAATTCTATTTTTTTGTTTTTATAAATTTATAGAATAAATCGACTCAATCAAATTTTAATGCTTTGTGAAATTTATTTTATAATTATTAAATGATGACTGATAATTAATGATTCAATTCAATATATTTGCCCCGCAAAAATAAAAATGAACTTTGCTATCCGGTTTAACATAGCGGTAAATTTAACCAACAGGAAACATTTATACGTATTCAATTGACTCCCGATTATATTTTCTGTTGTAAATCGTTACGTTCATTCTGGTATAATAATCGTGAATTTTTAACAACCTGAGAATTAAATCCAACTAAGGATGAGAACTTTATACTATCTGATTCTGGCGATTGCGTTTGCTTTTATCATTCCATTTAATACTGTTGCACAGGAAGCTGAAGAGCCTGTAAATTATTTTCAGATGGAACCCCTGGATGACAGTCTGTTCATTCAGATACAGGAAGCATTGTTCATCGATCCGCCGGATCCTAAAGCTGAAATTGTTGTCGACGTCCGCGATGCAAACAATCAAACAATATCAATTAAAGGAGCATTGTATCCATTCCTTGCTTTAGATCCGGAATTGAGAGCAAGGATTGTAACTTATCCCTTCAAGCTGAACCTAGAGGAAACAATTAATTACGGAAGTGTTTTTACCAGGGTAATAGATAAGCTTAGGTTTGATAAAATACTTAATCCCCCATCTGTGTTCCAGATATCCCCTACACTTGGGTACATAAATCCATTCCTGCAATTCCAGGGAGGAGAGAGATTCGGACTACCAATAAAGAAAGATATCGGACTTTCGTTTGGTTTCGGTACTCCATACTCCGGCGCACTTGAAACAAATTTTGCAGAAGCTAATTTCCATATACTTGGTTTCAGAGGTGGAGTTTTTCAAGCAGTAGATGCATTTGTTGAATTGAAAGGTTCAGAAAATCATAACAACCTGTTTGTAACAAATGGTTACCAATTTAGTTATGTAATTCCATTCGGTAACTTTTTTGAAATAGGATATCTTGGTGTCAGCGAAGACTTCACTGAAACACAGATACTTAAATATACAAAGCAGACAGTAAACAAAGACAACATCGTTTATAATCCGGACGGAACTATAAAATACCAGCCTTATCTTTTAACAGGTTCATACCTGAACTGGGAGATGCGTTACCCTGTGAAAGTTCTTGGAGCAACAAGAGGCAAGTTTTATGTCGCACAGTTCATAGATGAATGGCACATTGGGTTTACAGGACGTGAGCTTGCCCTTGCCGGAAGCGTTTTCGATTTACGTTTTGATGCAATGGTAAGCAGTCCGGTACGACAACCACAATATGTGCTTGATATTCTTGTTCAGAAAATATTTGACTACTGGGCATTTAGTACGATTTCTATAGGACCTAGTATAATTATGTCCAACACTAAAAGCGGAAGCTTTGGATTTACTTCGCTCTTTGCAAATCTCAGAATTAAAGTCGGAACATCTCTCTGATAACTAAATAATTCTTCTGAAAAAATTATTCACTATTTTTACACCATACTTTTTGACCTCACCCTTCTTTTCCCTCTCCTTACCAAGGAGAGGGAGTAAGGGAGAGGTTTCTCTCCATTGTTAATAGAGCAAAAGTGTTTCAGAATTAAAATATGACAAAACATTTCAATAAATCAATTGAAAAGACGAAACGAAGAAAGCTGCGACAAAATCAAACTGAAGCTGAAAAATTAATCTGGAGATACATAAGAAATAGACAATTACTCGGGTGTAAATTTAAACGTCAGTATTCTATTGACCATTTTGTAATTGACTTCTATTGTCCTGAATTGAAACTAGCAATTGAAGCGGATGGTGGGACTCACAATGAAACAGGAAGAAAAGAATATGATCTCAGAAGAGAGAAATATTTAAAAAAGTTTGGTGTAAGTTTCGTTAGAATTAAGGATGAAGAGTTGTTTGGAAATCCAAATAAAGCTTTTAATAAGATTGAGTATGCTCTAAAAAAATTGAAAGAAATCAAAATTTAAAGACAACCTCACCCTTCCTTTCCCTCTCCTTAGTAAGGAGAGGGATTAAGGGAGAGGTAAATAAAATGATAAATCAATTATCAAATATTAAAAAATTATTCTTTCTTGGAATAGCAGTTGCATCAACTAAACTGATGCTTTTGCTATTTGCTTACTTTTTCGATGCTGAAACTTATAACCGTTTCAACCAGATCTATTATACTGCTTCTATAATTATACTTTTCAGCTCACTGGGATTTAATATTGCTGTGACCCGAGTAGGTATTAGTCTGAAAATGGTTACCGCGGCAGTAGCAGTTAATGCTGTTGTTGTTTATTCAGCACTCCAGATAATCTCTTCACCATTTCATAATCTGCCCGAAATATTATCAATCGTTTCTTACAGTATTTTTATTTCGGTAACAGGCATTTTTATTTTTCAGCTATTGTTTTCCGGCAGATATAAAGATTATGTAATACTGACCATTTTATATTCGGTTCTCCATCTACTTTTAATCCCGGCTGTAATCTTTTTTGGAATTGATTTTATTGCTGCTTTACCTGCAGTAGGGATACTATGGCTTTTATCAGGACTTCCGAGATATATAAGAGCCAAGGAACCAGCATTTCAGAACATAACAGAATTTTACAAGATCGGACTATCTGCTTTTGTGATCAACTCAGCTGTATCGCTTGCTCTGGCTGCGGATAAGTATTTTGTGAACCATTTCTTTTCACTTGACCTAGCTAACTCATATACATTTGCCTGGGGACTTACAGCACCAATGTTCTACATCGGTGTTATCATAGAGCAATATCTTTTTTCCGAAACTAAACCAAGCAAATCCAATATTCTTAAAAAAGGATTTTCGCTTTCAGCATCACTGGTGACCATATATGCTGCGCTGGTGATTATAGTTGTTAACTTTTTCCCGGGATTGATTCCGGATTCGGTAAACTACAACTATGTTCTCCGCATCATAACGTTGATGATTACCGGTTATTCTATATATGTAATCTTCCACTTCCCTGTTAATGCATATCTCTTTAAATCATTGGGAACAGAGAAACAAAAAACTATTTCGCTATTCTTCAGCGTTATCATTCTATCATTCGTAATACTTTACGCAGTGATTATGCAGGGAGTTATTGAAGTAAGTTATCTCTGGCTGCTGATCATTACGTGGAGCTACATCTTCACGCTACTGATAACAAAGATATTAATAATGTTCAGGAAGACGGCTGATGAGGAACCTGTTACCACAATATCCGAAATAACGAACCTTGAACCCTGATAAGGTAGTTAAATATTCTTTACCGCTGTTTGTCCTCACGATTGCAAGCCGTTCAATTGAGGAGATAAGTTTTATTTATTACGCTGTGCCGGTAATGTGTGTGTTATTTATTGTAATTTGCTTGCAGCGAGTCAAAGGTCAAAGGTCAAAGGTCAAAAGTCAAGATGGAGATTCATCGCTTCCGCTCAGAATGACAGATTCTCTGTTTTCTGCGCTCAATAGAGAGACATTATTAATACTATTTCTGATCCCGGGAACCTGGTTCCTACTTACATCACTCTGGTCTTCATATCCTGACATATCAGCAGCAAGAGCGTTGTATTATATTTTAATTTCACTTGGCTGCTTATCTGCCGGAATATTATGGGTACGTTATTCTGAGAAAAATATTTTTGATTTCCTTCTTCCTGCAAATGTGGTGATAGTTTTGATCGCATCGTTCTCTTTAATAACCAACATACCGTCCGACAGTTGGACAGGAGGACACGGTAAAGGCTTTATGGGTTTCTTTGGGCATCAGAACCTTCTGGCGAGTGTCGTTCTGTTTACACTTCCATGTGTGTTCCATCAGGTTGTTATTCTGGTGAAGTCCAGATTCATAAACGTAGAATCATCAGATTCCCGACGCACTTCGTTTGCGGAAATAACAGAACATAGTGACTCGTCATTCCGGCGAAGTCCGGAATCTGAAATTACTTTTAACTACTCACTACTCAATACTAACCTGCCTACCGGACAGGCAGGCTTCATACCCCTTACTGCTTACAGCTTACTGCTTATTGCTAACTTACTTCTACTAACACTTACTTACTCCCGCGCATCTATTTTGTCACTACTCATTGGCGTATTTATTTTTCTGATATTAAATAAGAGTTGGAAAGTTCTTTCTTACAGTTTTATAGCTGCCGTAATTCTAACGAGCACAATCTATTTTACTCCTTCACTGAATCAGACTGTTGATAAAATAATCAAAAAGGATTTTCCCGAAGTTTATTCATCTAGAGTGTGGATGTGGGAGCCATCATATAAAGCAGCACTTGAGGGTGGACTATTTGGACTTGGCTACGGCATCAGTCATCCTGAAATCCGTTCCGGAGAATACAGTGATCGTTATGAAAACGGCAGACTCATCAGAGAAAAAGGAAATTCGTCGCTGGCTTTAGTTGAGGAAACTGGAGTAGTCGGATTGGTTCTGTTTCTTCTGCCGATCATATATGCGGTTAGAAAATTTATAATTTATAATGTAGAATTTAGAATGAATAGAAATAAACTAAATAATTATACATTATACATTTTAAATTCTTCATTATTCGCCTTCATCCTCCATGCTGAGTTCGAAGCCTGGTGGGTTGGGGTTGGTTCTGTTCAGCTGCCATTGTTTTACACTTATCTCGGATTATTTACAGGATACCTGCTGATCAGATTGGAATAGATGTTTTATAGTTTATTGATTATTTTAATGCATCAAAAAGAAAAATACCTATGATCAAAGAAGCAAGAGTAACATACAGTTCAAACTCAGACAAAGAAGATATTAAATTCTGGAGCTCTAAAACTTTTGAAGAAAGACTGGCAGCAGTTCAGGTTTTAAGAGAACAATATATTTCACTATTCAATAAACAAGAAGAATATGATGAAAGCAGAAAAAGACTTCGAAGAGTTTATAGAATTATTAAATAATCATAACGTTAAGTATATGATCGTTGGTGCGTATGCTTTTGCACTTTATGCTAAACCAAGAAATACCGGTGATCTGGATATTTTTATTGAAAGATCGGATGAAAATGCAGACTTAATGATGCAAGTCCTTACTGAGTTTGGGCTGGAATCTTTGAATATTTCTATAGAGGATTTTACAACAGAAGGTAGAGTAATTCAAATTGGCGTTAGCCCGGTAAGGATTGATATTATGAATGTTATTGATGGCGTCAAGTTTAATGAAGCAATAAACCGGACTATAAAAGTTAAGTTCGGTAATTCTTCCGGGAATTTCATTTCTAAGACAGATTTGATTATAAATAAATTAAGCACCAATCGCTTGAAAGATAAAGCGGATGCGGAAGAGCTGCAGCAATCATAATACAATATTTGGATAATTGATTGATCGTGAGAATCCACAAGAATAATGACTTCACTCACCACCTTAATTTTTCTTCATACAATTATGCATTCTACATTAATAATTATACATTCTTGAACAATGTGCGGCATATTCGGTGTAATTAATTTTGATGGAAAACCTGTTGATAAAGAGAAAGTTTTATCAGCACGGGATGTTCTAGCCCATCGCGGACCGGATGATAATGGCATCTACTATTCTAACTGTCACCCTGAGTCCTTCAACAAGTTCAGGACAAGCTCTGTCGAAGGGCAATCATCTGTCGCACTAGCCCACCGAAGACTCTCAATCATCGATCTCTCCCCTGCTGCTCATCAGCCGATGGTTTCTGATGATGGCAGATATGTTATAGTATTTAATGGGGAAATTTTCAATTATCGTGAAATTATAAATTCACAATTAAAAATTAAAAATTTAAGAACTAACAGTGACACTGAAGTTATACTGAAACTATATGAACTAGAAGGACCTGAATGTTTGAATCGCCTCCGCGGAATGTTTGCTTTTGCGATCTGGGATGATAAAGAGAAAAAACTTTTTGCAGCACGTGATCGTTTCGGAATAAAACCATTTTACTACCTTCACAACCATAAAGAATTCATCTTTTCTTCCGAGCTGAAAGCAATTAAGCATTACAAGAATGGATTAACTCTCTCAATGAAAGGAATGGATGCTTTCCTTAGAACCGGTTCTGTTCCTGCTCCTTTAACGATTTACGAGGAGACCAAAGCGTTACTGCCAGGGCACTGGCTCACAATTAACAGTGATCAATTAACAATTAAGAATTATTGGTCGTATTTTGATTTGCTGAATACGAGTCATACTTCGACCGGGCTCAGTATGACAGCAACCGAGTCATTGCGAGGAGCGCAGCGACGAAGCAATCTCAGGTACGATGACGCTACAAAAAATTCAATCCGTAATTCTCTACTAGATACTATCAAAGCCCACATGGTTTCTGATGTTGAAGTCGGTGCTTTTCTTTCAGGCGGAATTGACTCCACTGCAATTGTTTCGCTTATGAGGCAGGTTGGACAGGAAAAGATAAAAACTATCTCAGTCACCTTTCCCGGGCATCCGCTCGATGAATCAAAGTATTCAAATACTGCTGCAAAAAAATACCAGACAGATCATTTTGAATACAGACTGCAGGAAGATGAACTGCTGAATGATTTTGAAAAAATAATCGAAGCAATGGACCAACCGACAATTGACGGCATAAATACTTACTTCGTTTCTAAAGCAGCAGCATCGTTCGGATTAAAAGTTGTGCTCTCCGGTGTTGGCGGTGATGAACTTTTCGGTGGTTATGCGTCATTCGTTAATATTCCAAAATACCATCGAATAAAATCGCTGCCGCTTGCTAAACCGCTTATGAAAGCAGCAGGATTTCTGCTGAACGGAAAACTCCCTGCAAAAGCTATCGAGTATTTTAAAAATCCAAATTCACCAAACTCAGAATACAAGTTGATACGAGGACTTTTCACTGATACAGAACTGCAGGCGTTAGGTTGGCGGTCAGATTCCCGACGCACTTCGTTTGCGGGAATGACAGATTCCAGACAACCTGCCTACCGGACAGGCAGGGCTGGAATGACAGAAGGGGGTGTGCCGTCATTCCGACCCAGTTCGGAATCTGACGGCTCTTCGTCATTCTGGCAAAGTCCAGAATCCGAAATCCAGCATCCAATATCCGGCAACCAAAACCTCTCCCCGCTTCAATACATAAGTATGATGGAGAGTTTTGTTTATATGCGCAACCAACTCTTACGCGACAGCGACGTCTTCAGTATGATGCACTCACTTGAACTGCGTGTGCCTTTTGTGGATCATATGCTATACAGTGCTGTGCTCCCGTATCTCGATGCTGGTTTTGACAAAAACTTTCCGAAAAAAATGCTGGTGGATGCAGTTGGCGATCTGCCGGATGAAATAGTTCACAGACCAAAGCAGGGATTTACTTTCCCGTTTGCAGACTGGATGAAGCGCGGAAAAATTAAGGATGCGATAAATGATTTAACTAATATCGGTAATCCCTTATTTAATCAAACAGTTATGACAGATCTTCTAAATAATTTTGAAGCAGATAAAATCCATTGGTCCAGAATCTGGGCGTTGTTTATTGCTGGTAAGTTTAGTTAGAACTACTACCAACTACTAACTACCAACTACTAACTACTTACTACTCACTACTCACTTCTTGCCTCTCCCCTTTAGCTATCCACTACTAAATACTAACTTTGAACATCCAACTTTGAACTTCTAACTACTAACAACCCACTACCAACCACCTACCACCAACTACCTCCTACCAACCACCTTCTACCAACCACCTCCCACCAACCTACCACCTCCCACCAACCCCTGCTCCCCAAAAACTCTCCGCCCCTTTTCGAAGCGGAGGTTGTGGTGTGCTGTTACGACAGATATACTGAACTTGAATAATGGACCGGGTTTCCTTCTGCATCCAGCGATAAGATTGCAATGAATACCTTTCGATCCTGGTACTTGTCATACAATAATGTTTGCTGACTCGTCAGCTCTGCATTAAAAGTCAACGGAATATTAAGATTCGTTGGAACTTTTTCTGATGATAACCCTATCAATGAGTAAGCACTCACCGATTCATCTATCGGGTTAGACAGAAATTCCACACATGTCATCATTAAATGTGTTTCTCTCATCGGGTCTATTCCCGCCTTTACTCCAATTGGATCGATTATCGCCTGAACACTTGTATTGTTTACCGTATTACCCGTCAACGCAATACCGAATCCATTATCAGGTACGATCTTCAGCAGGTTTGTCACATCTGTGGAGTTTACGTACGAGTAATTCGTCTTCAGTATATAATTGAATGCGCTTACGCCTGCCGGTGTGCCGATAAGCCATAGTGCCTTCAATTCGGGTATACCGTTTATTGAAGAGCTCGTTCTTACCGAAAGAGCAAACCTTGCTCTTCTTGCTACTGATGCTGCATCATCTCCCGGCATAAATGATGACGGTCGCGTTGCAAGGTAATTCTGCCCGTCTCTTTCTCTAAAGACGAGATCTCCTATCGCTCCGCTTATCTTGCCGAGTATGGTTTTTCTTAATTCGGCCATGGTGTTTCTCCTTGTTTTAGTTTAACATATTGATTTAGTTGATTGGAGGGCCCCGTTTCCTTTTCATTTTTTTGCCTCCGCCTGAGATGAATTGAGAGAGAAATTAGAGCGAATTTAAAGCGGAATTAAAGTATAATTAAAGCAAAGTAATTCTTTTCCTGTCTCCATTCTCATTATTAATTTTGTACTGCCTTTTAGTTGAATTGAAAAACTCATTTCATTTTCACTATCCGTTACTATCCTAAGGGAGCGTTTTTCCAGAATATCTTTTTAAAGCAGCTTCGGCAAAATCCGTTCTGATCTTAGTAAGGTATGTTATCACTCAATTTTTTTAAGGGAGATCATACGATGCTTTTACCGTCCCTTATTGTGGAGCTGGATGCACAAAACAGCAGCGCTGAAACTGCCTGCTTCGTAACTGGTAATGATGATCCTCAGCAGGATTCAATTGTTCCTGTCCCCGATGTCTGTCGTGAGCTTTCAAATGTGCTCTCGGCTGAAAAAGATCTGCGTTACCGTCTCGTTTATTATGCGCTTAAAAATATAAGACTCTATTTTTCTGCGGATTCATTTAACAGCCTTACTGCTCACGATGTTGTGCAGATTGTTATCGAAAAGATTCTTACAGGCATCCGCAAATGGAATAAAAGTTTAGTACCCGATATCCGGAAACTCCTCTTTCTTTCCATAAAGAGTTTTATACGCAATGAAAAGGCAAGAGCAAATATTCCTGTGCTGCTGGATATTGATACTATGAAGCCGGTACTGAATGATCACGCAATGGATAATTTTTTAAGTGAAATGCACCTCTGCGATCTGAATAATAATGCCTTTGCGGCTGATATTCATCGACTCGTATCAAAGCTTAAAACGCTTCTTACCGGTGATATCTACGCCTCATTCGTTCTCGATGAAATACTCGAAGGTGCCGGTTCAAATATTGAAATTGCAAAATCTCTTAATATCCCCGTCAGGGATGTTGAGAACGCTAAAAAAAGAATAAGGAATAAATCAGCTAAGCTGATTAAAAATGGTGGTTGAAAAATAAAAAGGAGGAATAATGGAAGCTGATATGGTTGTCAACTTTCTTAATTTCTATATCGATGTCGAAGAGGAAGATCTTTCTTCAGTGCTCGAAGAGCTGCAATCTGCAGGTATTGAGCGCAATGCTGTTGATCAGATGTTCGTGCGTCTCCTGTATAGTTCTGAAATTTGTGCTCAAATAAAAAACAACTCTAATGAGGAAGGAGTTAGCAGTGAGTAGTGATCGGTAATTAGTGAACTGTTGACAGCAGTTAGTTAATGGTTATTTGTTTTTAGTTCTGGTAATTTAGTTTCTAGTTTTGGTTTACCAATCGATGGTTAGGAATAAACTGATCAACGATGACTGGCAACTAATCAACTATAACTACGAACTAATCAACTAACTACTACCTCCTACCTCCTACCTCCTACCCTCATTTCTGTTATTTCTTATTTATATTTGCAGAAATTTATTAAAACATCTTTTTTGATTATAAAATTTGGTATATGAAATTTAAATATCCTGTTTACCAACCTTTCCTAAATGGAAACGAAAAACAATATGTGTTGGAATGCCTGGATTCAACTTGGATATCTTCTAAAGGAAAATTCATAAATGAATTTGAAAAGAAATTCGCTGATTACCTTGGAATCGAATTTGCCGCCAGTGTGAGTAACGGAACAGTTGCGTTACATGTTGCATTGATTGCTTTGGGAATAGGTCCTGGTGACGAAGTTATCGTACCAACTTTTACTTACATCGCAAGTGTAAATAGCATTACTTATACAGGAGCAACACCCGTCTTTGTGGAATCAGACACTTCAACCTGGCAGATGGATATAGCTGATACCCGGAAAAAAATCACTTCTAAAACGAAAGCTATTCTTGCTGTTCATCTATATGGTCATCCCTGTGAAATTGATGAGTTGAGAAAAATTGCAGATGATAATAATCTTTTTCTCATTGAAGATACAGCCGAGGCATTAGGTTCTAAGTATGAAGGAAAAAAAGTTGGTACATTCGGAGATGTTTCTACCTTTAGTTTCTTTGGTAATAAAACCGTTACAACAGGCGAAGGCGGAATGGTCGTTACAAATAGCAAAGATCTACACGAAAAGTGCGTGCATATAAAAGGACAGGGACTGGCAAAGGATGCAGAGTACTGGCATGATATTATCGGGTATAACTATAGAATGACAAATATTTGTGCAGCAATTGGACTAGCACAGCTTGAACGAGTTAATGATATTATAGAATCTAAAAGAGATATTGCGAAGTGGTACAAAGATTATTTAAAAGATTTACCAGTTTTATTTCATGATGAATTAGATAAAAGGTATTTCAGCACCTACTGGATGATAAGCATACTTGTTAAAGATTCAGCTACACGGCAAAACTTAAGAAAGCATCTAGCTGAAAAAGGAATAGAAACTCGACCTGCATTTCACCCTGTGCATACTATGCCTATGTACGTAAAACCAGACTATCAATTTCCTGTAGCAGAGAACCTTGGTGCAAGAGGAATCAATTTACCAAGCTACCCGCAATTGACAAAAGAAGATGTAAAATTCATTTCTAATACGATAAGAAAATTTTATGAACGGGATTAAGATCATCAATTTCCGGAAACTTGAACCTAATGATGCCCAAGCACTCAGTAAATTGATGAACCAGGATACCAAAGATTACAGTCAATATTTTGTGGCGTTTGAATTCGATATAGCTACTATCGAGAGTATTTTGGCAAAAGCGAAAAATGATGTTTATTACGGCGTGTTCTGGGGAGAGGAATTGACCGGCTTTTATATGCTGCGGGGTTTTGATGAAGGTTATTCAATCCCATCATACGGGGTTTATATCAGTTCCCGGTTTAGTGATAAGGGATTAGCAGCATTGACTCTTAGTCATGCTATAAGTACCTGTAAGTTCCTTGGGTGTAAAAAGCTTCGTTTGAAGGTTCATACCGCAAATACCTATGCATTAAAACAGTACGTGAAATTTGGCTTTGTCGAGACCGGCTTTGATGAAAAAATTAATAACATCATAATGCACAGGGACATTTGATTTACAAAATTGAAAAACAAGAATTAAAAAAGAAATAAGAAATGAAAAACTTTAACAAAGATTTACCTGAAGGATTTAAAGAACCGACTGACTTACCGGATAATCCTGAACAAGCTGTTGAGTGGCAGAAAAAAAATAAATCCTGGTGGGAATCTCATCCGATGCGTTATGATTGGAATAATGATATCAAATATGAAGAATTCAGTAAAGATTTTTATAATGACATTGATCAAAGATTTTTTTCCAACTCGAAAGAATTCTTACCGTTTAAAAAAATTCCGTTTGACGCATTAATTGATTTTGAAAATTTAAAAACCAAGGATGTATTGGAAATTGGTGTAGGAAATGGTAGCCATGCTTCACTACTTGCACAATATTCAAAATCATTCACCGGAATTGATCTTACAGAATATGCGATAAAAAGTACTTCCACACGATTCAAAGAATTTGGTTTGCCGGGCACAATAAAAAGAATGGATGCGGAAAAATTAGAATTTAAAAATGAATCGTTTGACTTCGTTTGGTCATGGGGTGTAATCCATCATTCATCGAATACACGTAAAATTCTTGAAGGAATTACACGTGTGTTAAAACCGGGAGGCGAAGCTATAATAATGGTTTACTATAAAAGCTTATGGAGCTATTATTTTGTTAATGGTTTTATTCATGGGATTTTAATGGGTAAGCTTTTTAGTAATCAATCTTTACATAGTTTAAATCAAAATCTAACTGATGGAGCAATAGCAAGATATTACACTGAGAAAGACTGGAGTCAGCTCGTTAGTGATCTATTCAAAATTAAGTCAATTAAAATATTCGGAATAAAAGCAGAAATGTTTCCTATCCCTGCCGGGAAGTTTAAAAACCAAGTAATGAATTCAGTACCAAGTGCTTTAACAAGATATCTTACTAATAACTGTAAGCTTGGAACATTTTTAGTAAGTAAACTAGTAAAATGAGTAGATTTAAAATTTTAATTGACCTGAGATTTTTTCATCCGGGTGCATCAGGTGGAATTGAAAATTATGCTTACTATGCTTTAGACGCAATTAAGGAACTTGATTTAGATATTTTTTTGGAAATTCCTTATGAATCGCTCTCCTTCTATCAAAATCGTTTTCCATTTCTTATCAAAGAAAAATTTATTATTGATCCATTTCAAAAACTTATTTCTCAAATAATATGTTTGCTGACTCTTGGTAAGAAATCTGGGATATGCATAAGAAGGAAAGTGAATAAATATGAAAATAAATTTGATTTTGTGTTTTATCCATTCCATATGCTGAAGCCCTTACACAACAATACAAAGATTATTGCCGTTTTTCATGCCTTTCTACCCGAGACATATGATGAAGAGTTAAGAATTGCATATAGTTTAGTGCCTGCTTCTACTGCACTTATAACCTCCTGGAATTACCCGATGCAGGAATTCTTAAAATTCTTTCCCGAAAGAAAGAGCGATTGGTTTTTAATACCCTTTATCTCTTCACACAATCTTAATGGAAAATCAGAGCAGGTAAATGAGGTAATGAATAAAAAATACTTCCTGTATGTTTCATTTTTCGGTGAAAGAAAAAATCATAAACGTTTGATTGAAGGATATAAGCTAGCACTTGAAAAAAACAGCGATATTCCCCTGCTTGTTCTTGTCGGCGGCGGCAAAAAAGAATACAAGTATGCCATAAGACAAAGAATTAAAGAGCTGAAACTGGATGAGCGGGTTTTGATTTATGATTACCTGCCGGACTCACAGGTAAACTTTCTTTACAAAAACTGTTATGGAGTAATTGCACCTACTTTATGGGAAGCCGCCAGCGGAGCTGTTCTTGAAGGCGTTTATTCTAAAAAGCCTGTTCTCTGCTCGAATGTTCCACCGCTGACTGACTTTGCTGAATACTTTAAATTGCAGATGCAGTTTTTTGATCCTTTGAACATAAACGATATGGCTGATAAAATAATTGAATTCTGTGAAAAGTATGAACACTATAATTCATTCAGCCTTAGCAATGCCGACAAGCTGAAACATATCGGTCACAAACATTACGCTGAAAAGTTCAGCGAAATATTGAACAAATACAAGAACTAATAGCTTTGTTTAAATGAAGTGCATCTTTGTTACAAATAATTTTGTCAAACATCCTTCTGAACACAAAATGTTTAATCCCCTTTCAAGAGTTGTTGATAAAATTATCTTTCTTGGACCGGACAGAGAGCATAAAGCAAATATTCTTGACAGGATATTATGGAAGCTGAACTTTGAAATAGATCATCAAAAGCTGAACAGAAGATTGATAGAATTGTGCGAAAAAGAATCCCCCTGACTTTTGTTTTATCGTAAAAGGGACTTGTCTTCATCCTGATACTCTCAAAAAACTTGGAGATATGCAAATCAAATTGGTTTCCTGGTCGCTGGATGATATGTATGCAAAACATAACAGAACTTTTTATTACGATAATGGACTTAAATATTACGATCTCGTGGTAACAGCCAAATCTTATAATGTGGCTGAACTAAAAAGGCTTGGTGCTAAAAATATCCTCTTCCAGTACCAGGCGTATGATAAGGATTTTCATAAGCCATTTGAAAATTGTAAAGAAAAAATCTGGGATGTTGTTTTTGTGGGTAGTTTTGAGAAAGAAAGATTTGAGAGTATAAAATTTTTAAGTGAGAATGGTATTAAAATTAATGTCTGGGGTCACGGGTGGAATTTTCTTGACAAGAAATATCCTAACATAATTTATATGGGCGGAGAGATATTCAAAGAAGATTTTGCAAAAGCTTTTACCTGCTCAAAAATCTCGTTAAACTTTTTGAGGAAAATAAACCGCGATCTGCATACAAGCAGAAGCATAGAAATACCAGCGTGTAAAGGGTTTATGCTTGCCGAACGTACTGATGAGCATAAAAAACTATTTACAGAAGATAAGGAAGCAGCCTATTTCTCAGAAAATAAAGAGCTGCTGGAAAAAGTTTCTTATTATCTTTCACATGATGATCAAAGAAATAAAATTACCGAAGCAGGATACAAGAGATGCATTAGTTCAAATTACACTTATGATGACAGAGCCAAAGAGATAATTGACAATTTATTTAAAAACTAAAATTAAATGCCCGGCAAATATTCATTAAATCTTATAAAATGGAGCTTGAGAAAAGCTGTACTGCCTATTTCAGACGATGCGTTGGTTCTGGATGTCGGTTCAGGAAGCAATCCACATCCTTCCGCCGATGTTTTACTGGAAAAATTTGTAGATATTACACACCGATACTCTCCTCTTGTAGCTGACAGACCAACAGTATTAGCTGACGCCTGCAAGATGCCATTCAAAGCTAAAGCTTTCGATTATGTAATAGCTTTCGACGTGCTCGAACATATCAATACACCGGAATTGTTCCTGAACGAACTGCAGAGAATAGGAAAGGCTGGCTACATCGAAACTCCGAATGCAGTCTTTGAAAGATTGGTTCCTTACGATGTACATGTTCTCGAAATTATGGATGTTAACGGCGAGCTGATAATTCATAAAAAAGCTTCAGCCAAACCTGATGTATACCTGAACAGCCTTGATATTGTTAAGAAGATCCCTGCATGGAATAAATTCTTCTATAACAATCCTGCACTTTTTCACGTCCGTTATTTCTGGGAGAATGAAATAAAGTACAAAGTCACTAATCCTGAATTGAATGCAGATTGGATAAATAATATCGCGGTTAACCAGAGTGATGTAATTTCAGAAGAGTTTGAGGCAAACGATCTTCGATCTACCGGGTTGAAACTGCTTAGGAAGTACGCAAAAAGTAAAAAGAGAAGGAAAGTAAATTTAAGCGCTCTACTCGCCTGCCCTGAATGTCACAGTGATCTTGCTGAAGATGAAAATTATTTTACCTGCAGCAAATGCAGAGTAAGATATTCAAGAACACCGATACCTGATTTTAATGAAAGCGAAAAGTTCTGATGGTAATAAGCATCTGCATACCGCATTATAACCGTGCTGAATATCTGCTGAAGGTCCTTGACTCGATAATGGAGCAGACGTATACGAATATTGAAGTTATTATATCGGATGACTGCTCAAAAGATGATTCTGAAACAAAAATTCCTGAATACATTAAAAAAGTAACAGAGTCAGGAACTCCTATAAAATTTAAGTACATAAGACAGATTAAGAACTTAGGTTACGATGCAAACCTTCGAGCAAGTCTTGAAGCCGGTTCAGGCGATTATTTATTTATTCTCGGTAACGATGATGGATTGAACGGCCTTGATGCAATTCAAAAACTTTCAGATCATATTAAGCAATTTGACTACCCTGAAGTTACATTCTGCAATTCGATGGAGTACGGAGTTGAGAACAGCACACATTTAAGAACAAATGTAACAGGAGTTTTTGGAAAAGGACCGGAAACTGCGATACAATTATTCAGGTGCTTCAGCTTTGTAGCCGGTATTGCATATAAAAAGGATGCATTCAAAAAATATAACACAAGCAAGCACGATGGTTCGGTCTATTTCCAGATGTATCTTTCAACAAAGATAATATCAGACGGAGGAACAGTAGCCGGGATTAAAGATCCGCTCGTTACAGCTGCAGTTAAAATTGGTGAGCAAAAAGCAAACTCATATATGGATGTACTTAAAGAGAGAAACAAAACCATTCACGAGGAAAGAGGCGGGCTGGACAGAGTATTCAGAGTTACACTCGATGGTGTAAAAGAACATATTCAGCCAGATGAAATAAATTATTTCATCAGGAAAATTTATTCACAACTGTATTTTTATACTTACCCGTTCTGGCTGTATGCGTACAGGAAAGAAGGTGTTTATAAAGCATCGGTTAATTTAGCATTGGGATGCCGACCAACATCACTGGTAAAAAACAATCTGTCGTTCTTTAATTTCTTTCATAGCTGGATTATATTTTTAATAATAACGATTGCAGGATTAATAATTCCTGTTTCATTTGTGGATAATTTCAAAAGCTTCTTTAAAAAGCTTTCCAAACGCACTACTTATAAAATTGCAGATGCAAAGCAATGAGTATAATTCGAAAAATAAAACTCTTACCGAATGCATTTCTAGGATATGACCGCTCCAACCCTTCAAGGAATGGTGAGTATAAGTTCCTGCATTCCTACATTAAAGATAATATGACGATAATTGATGCAGGTGCACATGATGGGACATACGCAGAATATATTTTTAATTTAGTTCCTTCGGTTACTATTCATTGTTTTGAACCAACTGCAAGCGCCTACAAAGAATTGACTGCAAGACTCACAAAAGAAATTAAAGCAGGAAAACTAATTGCAAATAATACAGGCTTAAACACTGAAACCGGCGAGGCAGAGCTGTTTATTTACAATGAGCTTGACCAGAGAAACTCCCTGCATCTGAATCCTGCTCACGAATATGACTCTTCCCTTCTGCACAGGGAAAAAATAATGCTGACAACACTCGATGATTACATTGAAAAGAATAATATCAGCAATGTCGATTTCCTGAAGATCGATGTTGAAGGACACGAAGCAAAAGTAATTGAAGGCGCTTCAAATGCATTGAAGAAGAAAATTATAAGGTGCATACAATTTGAATACAACAACAACTGGGCTGCGGCTGGTTTTTCTTTAGGCAATGTTTTTAACTTATTGGTAAAATTAGGTTATAAGTTTTACAGGCTGACATTCTGGGGAAGATTACCTATTAATAGATTTAAGAATGATTTAGAAAATTTTAAGCACACTAATTACATTGCAATACTTGAAAATTAAATGATGGTTAAACATTAAATTGGCAAGTACAGAGAAAAGAATTTTTAGCGGTGTTGTTGTTGGCTTTATTTCTTTCACACTTGGATTTATTCAAGCTATCCTTCTTGTACCTATACTTCTTTCTTTCTGGGGAAATGAAACTTATGGTATATGGCTCGTTCTTAATGCCGGATACATAATATTGCAGACTTTGGACACCGGACATCAGCAGTACATTGGAAACGAATTTAATATTAACTTCTTCTCTGCCAGAGATAATTTACGCAGTGTTTTAGCTTCAAGCCTGCGTATTGCTTTTATAATTGGAATTTTACAATTACTGATTGTATTGTTTCTATTCCTGAGTAATACATCCCACTTATTTCTTGGACTTGATTTAGTAACTGTTGAAAAAGAATATTTAAGTATCTGTCTGATCTTACTGGTAATTTCATGGATTAGTTCGGGTACATATACATCCATCTTATCAAAATTATTGATACCATACGGTTATTATTCAAAAAGTGTTTGGTGGAATATTTACAACAGATTGGGTGCATTTATCGTTCTTGTGATAATTGCATTTAGCCGAGGCTCGATTTTAGATGCAACGATTGGAATATCAATATTTACGGTAGCATTTAATTTTTTGTTCTTATATCGAATAAAAGTTTTGTTGCCGGATGTATATCCCTGGTGGAAATATGGCAATTGGAAACTGGGCTTCAACAATTTGTTAAAATCTTCGCTGCTTACAATTAGTGGGATCGTTTCCCAGTTTAGTAATAATGGTATAATTATACTCGTAACCTATTTATTCAATGCAGCTGTAGTTCCAGTTTATACAACGCTTCGAACCCTGACAAATTCTGCGGTACAGATAACTAATCTTATTATCCAACCTCTGCAGCCTGATATAGTTAAGTATTATTCAGAGCGCAATACAGAAAAATTACAAATGACATTCAATGCTAATTGGTTTTTCAGTGGCGTTATTGTAAACGTAGGACTGATTTTTATAATTCCGTTTATTGATAATATTTTTAGAATATGGACAAAAGGAATGATCAAATTTGATTTTATACTTTTCCTTTCACTTTCTGCCAGTATATCTGTGATTAACTTTGGTGCGGGGTTGTATAATCTTTTGTATAGCATCAATAGTCTCCGGGAAATAACAATAATTTCATTAACACGTTTTTTTACTTTATTAGTCTTTTCCTTCTATTTAACGGGATATTTTGGACTCGCTGGTGTTGGAATAGCTGTTCTTTTGAGTGAAATAATTTGTTCTGTTTTGCTTCCACATTATTTTACGAACAAAATTCTAAAAGTTTTTCAAGGGAAATTAAAAGCGTATTATCTTGCACTAATTGCTCCGTTTATTCTTACGCTATATTTAATAATTGAGTTATATGGCATTCATTTTAATTTTTTAGTTTGGGGAATTGCCTTATCCATAACTGTATTAGTTTATATTTTTCATTGGAGAATGTTAAACGAAGAGATCAAAATTAGAATAAAGGATTTATTCAGTAATTTGTTAAGCAATTCTAGATGATTAAGACAAATAAAAATAATTTCAAATCAATTTATTTCTTTTCATTCATCTTTTTCTTCATTTTAATTTTAGACTTCATTGATATACCTTCAATCTCTTTTATTATTAAAAACATTTTTCTGATTTTATTCGTTTCTTATCAGATACTCTCTTATAAAAAAAATAATCCTGAACGCTGGCTCTTAAATCCAGCTGTACTTGCCTCAATTTTTACATTTTTAGTTGGGTTTTCAATCACAAACTACATTTTTTTTATTCCCGAAACAGAAGCAAATAAATTACTTTACAAGCAACTTGGTGCAGATCCGTTCGCTCAACTTAACTATACAATGTCATTTGTAATTCTTTCTGCCATAGTAATGTGGGGTGGTTATCACTCCAGACTCGGTGATAGATTTTACAATTTTCTCCAAGTTAAGCCACTTGGAATAAATAAATATTTCCGGAAAGAGTTGAAACCTAATATGCCTGTCATCATTACGCTAATTGTAATTAGTGTGTTAGCAAGGTTGTACGCTATCCAGATTGGAATTTACGGTTATGCTCAATCAGATAAAGCACTTTCTGAGAATATCGCTTTCGCTTTCATTATTGATGCAGCAGGTCAATTAATAAATTTTTCTTTAATCCTCGTTGCTATAAAATTCTTTAAGGAAGGATTCAATTTTAATTACAGAATAATGCTTGCATTAATTGTCCTCATCGAAATTTATTTTGGTGTGATAAGTGGGTTAAAATCAGCCGTAATATTTCCAGTTGCAATACTATTCATTTGCTATTACTTTATTCATAAAAAATTTCATAAGGGATTTGTTGCAGCCACATTTTTTTTATTGTTTGCAGCATATATGATCATAGAACCTTTTAGGATAATAAGAATGCAGGACGTGAATTTCCAAAGTACACCTGGATATATTGCAAGCAGTATTGTAGATGCATATACACTAAACAAAAGCAGAAAAATAATTTACGGCGATGAGGATATTTTCTCAAGTATAGTACAAAGAATCAATTTTTTATTACCTGCTGCAAAGGCAATTGATTTTGCAGATAATACGGGTTTAGATTCGCAATCACCTGACTTTTTAGAAAAAATTTATACTGTACCACTTCAAGCATTTATTCCCCGATTATTTTGGCAAAGTAAACCTCTCGCTGATCTTGGAAGATGGTTCTCTGTTGTTGTTTGGGGCAGTACTCCTTTAACATCGGTTGCAATGACACCAATTGGCTTTTTATACTTCACAGGTGGTTTAGTTGCTATCATCATAGGTTTTTTCGTTTTTGGTGTTATGCAACGTGTATTATGGAATTTTTTCCTTAGAGGTGGCGGCCAATTACTGATTTATTTTGGATTTCTTTCCTCGGTAGTATTAATTGATAGCGCCGTTAACTCCACACTCGTAAATTGGTTACGTAATTTTCCGATTATATTAATTATTCAGTCGTTTTTACTTAAAAAATAATTGAAGTTTGTTAGGTAACTACTTGAATATCAATTTCGTCTCTCCCTCATTCTTTCCTTCCACTTTTTATGGCGGTCCTATCTATTCAACTTTGGAATTAGCAAAAGTATTAAATAAGCAAGGTGTTGGTGTATTGGTTATAACTACTAATGCTAATGGTAATGAAAAATTAAAAATTAAAACCGGTGTGTTTCATAAATTAGATAATGAACTGTCTGTTAAATATTATAAATCGCTGGACTCAAGGGGCACTTCACTATCAATGCTTTTCAATTTATACAAAGAGCTTAAAAGTTCTAATATAGTTTATCTCGTTTCAATATTTTCAGCACCTACACCATTCACCATCTTTATCAGCAGGTTATTAAAAAAACCTTTAATTATTGCACCAAAAGGCCAGCTCGGCAAATGGTGTTTGGAACAAGGCAATCCATTTAAAAAACTCTGGCTTCATACATTCATACAGCCATACATTAAGCATTTGCATTGGCACCTCGCTTCCACCGCCGAGGAACAAGCGGTACTGGCTGTTTATCCTTCCGCTAAAACATTTGTTATACCCAATGGAGTAAGCCCGGATCTCTTTCAATTAAATGAAAAGAAAAAAGACAAAACATTTTTTAATAAGTATTGCGGATTTGATTGTTCAAACAAAAAAATAATTGTATCGATGGGCAGGCTTCACGAGGTAAAAGGATTTGATATACTGATTGAAGCAATAAGTAAAGTGTTAAAAGAGGCAAAGGATAAAGGAAAAAGTGAAGACATAGTATTGTTAATTGCGGGGGAGGATTTTGGTGAAAAAAAGAAGCTTGAACAGTTAATTGATAAATTAGGTCTGAAAGAAAAAGTATTTTTGATCGGAAGGATTGAAGGATCGGAAAAGATTGAATTCTTGAGGAATGCAGATGTGTTTGCATTGGCTTCGCATCACGAAAATTTCGGGATGTCTTATGCAGAAGCTCTTGCTGCAGAGACTCCGGTAGCTGCCAGTACAAATACCCCGTGGCAAGAAGTTCAAATACACAACTGCGGAAAATGGGTTGAGAATACTCCGGAGAAATTTGCAGATGCAATAAATGAAATATTGGAATCAGATCCTGCACAGATGGGAAAAAATGGAAGTCAATTTATTATGGATAATTTTAGCTGGGAAAAGCTATCAAAACAAATTTTAGAAAATCTTGAAAGGCTGGTATATGCAAAGTAATTCTCCTATTACTTTGATCATATTAACTTTCAACGAGGAAAAGCAGATCGAACGCTGCATCCGCAGTGTAAAAGAAATCTGTGATGAGATTTTTATAATTGATTCTTTTTCTACAGACAGTACAGTTAGGATAGCTGAAAGTATGGGTGCTAAAGTTTTTCAAAAGGAATGGATGAATAACCACGCTAGGCAATTCAACTGGGGATTAGAAAACCTCCCGATAAAAACGGAGTGGGTATTAAGACTCGATGCAGATGAATATCTTACTCCGGAACTTTCAAATGAGATCACTCAAAAGCTTTCCACTCTCAATAAAGCTATTTCAGGTGTAATTCTTAAAAGAAGAGTCTACTTTATGGACAGGTGGATTAAGCACGGTGGCTACTACCCTACCTACCTTCTCCGTCTATGGCGTTACAACTCCGGCAAGTATGAAGAAAGATGGATGGACGAACACGTAAAGCTTGAACACGGCAGAACGATAACTTTCCAAAATGATATTGTTGATGACAACTTAAACAACCTTACCTGGTGGACGGACAAGCATAGCAACTACGCCACGAGAGAAGCAATTGACCTGCTTAACATTAAGTATAAATTCTTAACGTCCGTTTCAATCAATGCAGAACTTTCTCAGCATCAGGATAAAAGAAAGCGATGGCTGAAAGAAAACTTCTATACCTATTTACCTCTATTCCTCAGACCATTTCTCTACTTCATCTACCGTTACATCTTCAGACTAGGTTTCCTTGATGGCATTCCCGGACTCATCTGGCATTTCCTTCAGGGTTTCTGGTACCGCTTCTTAGTCGATGCAAAAGTTTATGACATTGAACTCATTGTAAGGAAAGAGAACAAGTCGATTCCCGAAGTAATAAAAGAATATTATGGGATAGAATTGTAATATGGAAATGAATTATTAGTTAGTTGAACATTCAAGAGAAAAACTGATAAGATGCTTTTTAATTCATTTGAATTTGCGATATTCTTACCAATTGTTTTTACCCTCTACTGGTTGGCCTTTCACCGGGATTTAAAA
Source organism: bacterium (assembly GCA_016716565.1). Taxonomy (NCBI): domain Bacteria; species bacterium. The sequence continues at coordinate 649,653 of JADJWC010000003.1, read as the reverse complement.
ATTCAAAATCTTTTTCTACTGATTGCAAGCTATATTTTTTATGGATGGTGGGACTGGAGATTTTTATTTCTTCTGTTTTTTATATCCGCATCAAATTATACAATAGCAATACTGGTTCAAAATAAAGAGAATAAATCTTTTAGTAAGTTTATTTTTATTGTGGGGCTGCTGATAAACCTGGGCACACTGGTTCTATTTAAATATTTCAATTTCTTTATTGACGGCTTTTCTGAAATAATAAATTTATTCGGCTTAAACTTTAACATTACTACCCTGCAAATAATACTTCCGCTCGGTATCAGTTTTTATATTTTTCTATCAATCAGCTATATAATCGATGTGTATCAAGGTAAGCTAATTGCAGCAAGAAATTTAATAGATGTGTTACTAACGCTTAGCTTTTTTCCTATAATTCTTGCCGGCCCGATACATCGTCCGGTTAATCTGCTTCCGCAGATACAAACTATTCGCAGATTTAATTACACACTTGCTACAGACGGATTAAGACAAATACTCTGGGGATTATTTATGAAGATTGTGATAGCGGATCAGTGTGCTAATTATGTCGATACCATATTCAGTAATTCGGATACATATACGGGAAGCACACTGCTAACAGGTATTTTCCTTTTCACAATTCAGATATATGCAGATTTCGGCGGATACTCTAATATTGCAATTGGTATTGGAAAGTTACTTGGTTTTAATCTAATGCAAAATTTTGCTTATCCATATTTTGCCCGGGACATAAGAGAATTTTGGAGAAGATGGCATATATCTCTCACAACGTGGTTCAGAGATTACATTTTTCTTCCAGTTGCCTACTTACTCACAAGAAAAATTCAATTCACTAGAATTTTGGGGATAAAAAAAGATTGGTTCATTTATGTTATAAGCATTACCCTAACATGGCTTTTAACTGGCTTGTGGCATGGTGCTAATTATACTTTCATTGTCTGGGGCATTCTGCATGGGTTACTTCTTTTAATTAATAGGATAATTAATAAACCAAGAAAGAGGTTAATCAAGAAATTTGATCTAAGAGAAAGCAATACTTCATTGATAATCATCGAGACACTCTCAACTTTTATCATCGTTATGTTTACCTGGATATTTTTTAGAGCAGATAGCATTACCCACGCTTTGGATTACATCTCTGGAATTTTTTCCGCTTCAATATTTACTGCACCAAGTTTTCCGGATATCGAAAATGCATTAGTGACAGTTATTTTTATTCTCGTCTTTATGACTGTGGAATGGTTTGGACGAGGACAGCAATATGCTATTGCTGATATATGGCTTAAATGGAAACTACCGGCAAGATATGCTATTTATTATTTGATGGTCATTACAATTTTATGGTTCAGCGGCAAGGAACAGCAATTTATTTATTTTCAATTTTAATTTTACGATGACACTAAAAATCTTCATAAAGAAGACTATACTTTTTTTCTCATTTCTATTATCGATAGTTATTGCTGCCTTCATTCTTCTTAATCTTTATCACGAATTGTTCTTAAATGAAGTTAGACTAAACAGTAACATTAATACTGTATTCATTGGTGATTCGCATATTCAAACTGCGATTGATGATAGATTAATTGAAAATAGCATAAATATATCTTCAACGGCTGAATCCTATTATTATTCTTACTACAAACTAAGACGGTATCTTTCATCAAACCCTCAAATCAAACGAATCTATTTGGGTTTTAGCTATCATAATTTTTCCAATTACTACGATGATTATATAAACGGGAAGCATTCAGTTAATGTAACATCGGGCTTCTTTTTTGTACTTCCCATTGCAGAACGAATCAAATGTTTAACCTGGAATGCACATCAGCCTATTATTTATTTAAAGAAGATTTTCACCTCAGATATATCAAAGCTTCTAAAAATTGAACATGAGGGATATATTAATAACTTCAAAAATGTTAGTGCATCGGAAGAGGAAATGAATAAGAAGTTAGCAGATCAGTACTACTCTAATGGTAAAGTGAATGGATATTCAAACATAAATTTAGATTATTTGGATAGGATTATAGCTCTTTGCAAAGAAAATAAAATAGAATTAATCTTTTTATCAACTCCCCTTCACCCATATTATAGAGAGCGTATACCGGATGTTTTCCGTAAAAAGTACAATGAACTAAAAGAATCAAAAAAAATAAAGTTGGTTGACTTAAGCACATTTTCTTTACCAATTGATTGTTATATCCCGGATGGTGTTCACGTTTCGCAAAGAGGTTCAGTTATTATTTCGGAGCTATTACAGGAATACCAATCATTAAATGATATTGATAAACAATGATTATTAAATTAAGTGAGTTAATTTGTATCTGTGTGTAATATTCCTGGATATTCTTCAATCATTAATAAACATTATGATGTGAAAAGATCTTTTGAGCTTCATAAACCAAATATTTATTGATTTAAAAGGCATTAAGAATATTTGCAGTATGTATGCTGCGATCAAGTGGTTAATATTTGTTTTCATCACGTTACCCAAATGTATAAGAGAAAGAAATCTTCAGCCAGCAGACAGGTTATTTGGTGAAGGACCGATCAGTGTTAATGGAAATTACGGAAAAGTTAAGCTTAGTGGCGGGCAGGTATTCAGCAGCATTAGGGAAATCTGGGTTCGCAAAGTTTATTTGAAAGATGATTTTGTCATAATTCCTGATGAAGGAATATTAGTGGATCTTGGTGCAAACGTTGGAAGTTTTACAATGCAGGCTCTTTCTAACAGTAGAAGCTGCAAAGTGATTGCAGTAGAACCTAATGCTGAGTTTAATAGATTATTTTTGCGTCAGATTGAATTAAATAATTTTACAACCCGGGTTACATTGCAAAGATATTTTATAGGATCATCCTCAGAAACACAAATGGAAATGTTAAAAAGTTCAGAGATATTTGGTGCAGAATTTATCTCTCAACAGAAATTTATTGAATTGAACAATCTGCAAAGCATTGATTTCCTGAAATGTGATATTGAAGGAAGCGAATTTGATTTTATAAACGATACTTCCCTGCTGGAAATAACAAAACAGCTTGCAATTGAGATTCACGATCACGCTGGTGACAGAAAGAAATTTATTTCAAGATTACAAGAGCTTGGCTTTGAAATTGGTCCGATCAGAAATGATAAAGATGGGTGTATTTTATCAGCTAGAAGGAATATTTAGTTGAGTAAAAAAACTTCCGTAACAACAATTTTAGCTTCAGTAATATTATCATTTGTCTTCCTCCAATTATTTTTTGGCAAAACGGAGAAGACAAAATTTGAAGAGCTTGCATTAGGTGTGGAAACATCATCGTTTTTCCCCCGTATCAGCAGTCATCCAATTCATATTGCCGGACTTGACAGTCTTGACAGTTTTATTGAAGGATGGAAAAGCAGAGGGCAAAAAGATTTGATCCTGTGGCTAGGAAATTCTCAGCTTCACGGTATTAACCAATTCAAAGAAGGTGATAATACTTCACCCGGTTACTTCTACAATTATCTTAAGAATACAGATTTTGATCTTTTAGCTTTCAGCCTGCCAAATGCAAATCTGCAGGAACACTATCTGTTGTTTGAATACCTGAAATCAATTCTTCCGGTTAAAGAATTAATTCTTGGTATCTGCTTTGACGATTTAAGAGAAGCAAGCATAAGGCATGATCTTGCAGGAATATTCAGCGATGCGGGAACGATTAAAGCACTTGGCAATACACAAACCGGTTTAAAGATACTGAATAATAACTCACAGCATCTTTCAGAACCGGATGATCTTGCGGCATTGAATGAAACAGTTCAGGAATACACCGAAATAAGGTTAAATAATTGGCTCAATAACAATGTGGAATTGTGGAATTCAAGACCTCAAATAAGAGGACATCTATTTAATCAGTTGTATCTTTTAAGAAACAATGTTTTCAACATAAATCCATCTTCAGTAAGAAAGATGATAAAGAGCCGTTATCATGATAATATGCTGGCTCTTTCCGCGATTTATTCAGCTGCTAATGCATCTAACATTAAAACTTATTCATACATTCTGCCTATTCGTAATGACGTAGCATTACCATATGACATAAATGAGTATGAAAACTTTAAAATAAGTTTGGATTCATTAAATACTTCCACTGATAATGTTTTATTCAATTTTGAAAGTATAGTCCCCGCAAAATTCTGGGGAACAAAGGATGCCACAACGTTTGGTGGTGAGAAGGAACTGGACTTTATGCATTTCCAGTCTGCGGGGCATAAAATTTTAGCTGATTCTTTATGGAGAAATATCAGATTATTAAATGACTGGAGCCAACGGTGATATTTAACTCAGTAACCTTCCTGATTTTTTTAATAATCGTAGTATCACTTTACTGGGTTCTTCCGCAAAAAGGTCGTGTCTACCTGTTATTCGTCAGCAGCTATTTGTTCTATGGTTTCTGGCGATGGGAATTTTTATCTCTGCTTATAATTAGTACTCTGGTAAGTTATTTGGCAGGTATTCAAATAAATGCAGTATCAAAAAAATCGCAAAAGAAATTTTACCTCTTATTAAGCTTTGTTATTAATCTTGGACTTTTAGCTTACTTCAAATATCTGTTCTTTATCATCGACAATCTTAATTCTGCTGCCAGTCTTTTTGGGACAGATGTGAGTATTCCTTATTTCAATATCATCTTACCACTGGGTATAAGCTTTTATACATTTCAGACATTGAGTTACGCTATAGACGTGTATCGTAATACAATAATGCCAGAAAGAAATTTTGTAGTATATGCAACTTACATTTCATTTTTCCCACAGCTGGTTGCTGGTCCAATATTAAGAGCCGGACAGGTTATTGATCAGTTAAAAGTAAAAAGGATTTTTGACCTGGGTAATTTAAGTATTGGTTTGAGAAGAGTGCTGTATGGTTTATTCCTGAAGGTCGTGTTCGCAGATAATATTGCCCCTCTGGTTGATGATAGTTTTGCACAGCAAATTAACTTTTTAAGTGCTATAGATGTATGGACGATGGCATTTCTATTTGGTCTTCAAATTTATTTTGACTTCAGCGCTTACTCACACATTGCGATCGGTAGTGCAAAGATGCTCGGTATATCATTTCCTGAGAATTTTCATTATCCATATCTGGCGCCGTCACCAAAAGAATTCTGGAACCGATGGCATATATCATTATCTACCTGGTTCAGAGATTATGTGTTTCTTCCATTGGCTTATCCCCTCTCAAGAAAATTTTCCGATAAAAAATATTTAGGATTACGATCGGATATAATTGTTTACGGATCAGCAATTCTTGTGACTTTCTTGTTATGCGGTCTTTGGCATGGTGCCAACTGGACTTTTGTATTTTGGGGGTTTTGGCATGCTGTATTGCTTATAGCTTATAGAATAACATCTAAAATGAAACTTAAGATTTCAAAGAATGTTAAAGGTGTTATTGGCTGGATGTTCACATTATCATTTTCAATGCTGGCGTGGATTCCCTTCCGCACCCATAACCTCAACGATACATTTGTAATGCTTGGCAAAGTGTTTACTCCTTCTGCTTATAGTTTTCTTGGCTTAAGAGAAAATACTTATTTGATTACAGGTGTACTTATGCTATCTGTAATTATATCTTTTTTTGTTTCAAAGAAATTTAACCCGTGGCTTCAGTCGAGAAAAATAATTTACCCGGTGATAGAAACAGTACAACTGGTGATTATTATTATTCTGGTTTTTACTTTCTTAAGACCGATTAATCAGTTTATATATTTTCAGTTCTAAGCGTTTGATGTAAACAAAATAGGTAGATAGTGAAATTTTGTTATTGGTTAAAGAATTTTGGAAATTAATACCACGTTAACTATTTCATTCATAAGTTCGGGAGGGTAAAATGGAACTTCGTAAAAGAAATCTTGGATTTGCGCTGGGATTGTTGTGGGGATTGGCAGTAATGCTAGGCACGTGGTGGCTGCTGTATTGGGGAACACCGGGAAATACTATCTCACTACTTGGAGCATTTTATTTTGGTTACACATTCAGCTTCGTGGGAGGCATAATCGGATTCATCTGGGGCTTTGTGGATGGGTTTATAACCGGAGTGCTTATAGCGTGGTTTTATAATTTGGGAAATAAGTTGTTCAAGCGTAAGGCAGCGTGAGAGGAGTTAGGAGCTAGTAGGTAGTTGTTGAGTAGCGAGTAGCTTTTAGCAGTAAGTAGTTAGTGGTGAGTAGGTAGTAGAAAGATTTTCTGATTGCTATTTACTGGTTACTAATTACTATTTACTGATTACTATTTACCGATTACTATTTACTAATTACTGCTTACTGTGTTCTTGTGCCTTTAGAATTTTGAATTTGAATGATATCTAACCGAAGATTTCTTACGGATAAATACTTTTTATTAAGCTGGCTGCTGGCAATCCTCTTTCTCATCTATTCTTTTATCCTTGCATTAGGATCGATGGAAGGTACTCGCCAGCGAAGACCGGAAATGGTTTCTTTCCATATCTAACAGATAAACCCCTTACCGAAGATGGGTACTATATGTTCACTGTCGCCTGGAATATAGCAGATGGTAAAGGTTTTACGTACAATAATGATATAAGTACTACAGGTGTGCAACCTCTTGGAACTTTGCTTTATTCAATTCCCGCTTATGCTATACAAAGTTTTGGCGGTGATAAATATGACCTGGCGCGTGCAGCTATTATATTTTCTGCATTTCTACAGGTGTTATTTACATTTGTGATTTACAGACTCGCATTGTCAATATCAAATGCGCCGGATAAAGGATTGTACTTTTTAATTTCAGTGTGCGTTGTGCTGCTCAACTTTAAAGTTCTCTTAAACTTTGCCAACGGTCTTGAAACAGGATTGTATTTAGTACTATTATCTATCTTCTTTTTATGCTGGTTGAAGCAAAAAGAAACTGAGCTAAACATTAAACAGATATTGCAGATAGGAATACTTACAGGACTGCTGCTTCTGTGCAGGCTTGATTCGCTGATAATACTATTTACTTTTTACATTTTACTTTTATTCTCTAAAAAACTAAAAGTAACTCAACTTGTAATTATAATTATTATTGCACTTCTTATTTATCTGCCATGGCAGCTTTACGTTTGGGATGTAACAGGAAATTTAATGCAGTCATCAGCAAGAAGTCAGACTGCTTTGTTTCCTTTTTTTGATTTGCCATACAAGCTTGAGCAGTATTTTTCTTCTATCATTCAGCATACAACTCCTTTCCTGTTTACAGGCAACATTCTTGTTTGGCTGATGTTCCCTCTTGGACTTGCATATCTTGCAGTGGTTTATATTTATCATAAAAAGTACAACAGTCAGATAATAAAACCAGAAACAGTAAAGGTCGTTACAGCAATAGCAATTTCATTTGCAGTTTTGCTGGTAATTTATTTCTTCTTTTCCAGTGCACCGCATTTTTACTTCAGGTATTCGGCGTTTATAATGGTTCTGTCCTTTCCTCTTCTTGTTGTCTTCTTCGCTAAATTATTAGAAAAAATCAGGAAGTACCATGAAGCATTACTATTACTCATCATAATGTTTTTCGCTATTCAAGCTTATCTTTATCTGCATTCCGGTAAATCGGCAAGAGCATTTTCTGTCAGATTGGAATTTGTTGAACATAATTTTACAAGTGAACATCGCATCGCAGCTTTTCAGACGGGAATACTTGGTTACTTCCACGACAATGTATATAATCTTGATGGAAAAATGGATAATGAAGCTTTAAGAAGTTTCTCTTCAGGAGGAATTGAAAACTACATTGACAAATTGAATATTGATATTTTAATGGAATGGAAAGATTTCGTTCCGGTACTATTTAGTAAAGAATATCTTGATACTAGCTGGAAGGTTTATGCTGAAGATATTGGTGATGGCAGAACGATATGTTATGTGCGAAAAGGTTTTAATAATTAATTGCACAATCCTTATTACTTCTCACTTCTTACTTTGTACTATTCACTACTTACTAACCACAACTTACTCACCTCCCCATATGGCGATAAAAAGTTTTATTCATAAATTTCGATAATAAAAAACAACGGAGAAACATATTGTACATTCTCGGCTTAAACGCATACCACGGTGATTCGTCTGCCTGCCTGATGAAGGACGGTAAAATAATTAATGCGATTGAAGAAGAACGAATAAGAAGAATTAAACACTGGGCAGGCTTCCCTTCCGAGTCTATTAAGTTCTGTCTGAACGATGCAGGTATTACAATCGGTGATGTTGATTACATAACTATCGGAAGAAATCCTTCAGCACATCTTGGAAAGAAGATCGTTAGGTCATTAAAGAAGCTTGCAAACTTTCAGTTCATTAAAGACAGAGTAGCTAACATTAAGAAAGTAACTTCACTTAAATCTGAATTGGCTAAAGGTCTCGGTGTAAGTGAAAGTGATATTAGGGCTGAGATAAAAAATATAGAGCATCATCGTTCTCATCTAGCTTCAGCTTTTTTCGTCTCCCCTTTTGATGAAGCAGCTATACTTTCGATTGACGGCTTCGGTGATTTTTCTTCAACAATGATCGCAACCGGCAAAGGAAATAAAATAGAGGTGCTGGAATCTGTAACTTACCCGCATTCACTTGGTGTATTCTATACAGCATTTACACAGTTCCTTGGTTTCCCATGGTACGGTGATGAATACAAAGTGATGGGTCTCGCTCCTTATGGCGAACCAAAGTACGTAGACAAACTTAAAAATATTGTGAAGTTAAAAGATAACGGACTCTTTGAGCTGGATGAAAGTTATTTCATTCACTCAACTGAAGGTGTTGCAATGACATGGGATAACGGCGCACCATTCATTGGAAGAATTTATTCCGATAAAGTAATAAAAGAATTCGGTCAGCCCCGTGATAAAGACGAGCCGTTAACTCAATACCATAAAGATATGGCTGCATCTGTTCAGAAGCATTGCGAGGATGTGATATTCCATGTGCTGAATCATCTACAGAAAAGAACCGGATTAAAAAATATCTGCATTGCAGGCGGTGTTGCACAGAACTCTGTAGCAAATGGAAAAGTTCTTCAGCTTACCGATTTTGAAAATATATACATACCTTCTGCCGGTTATGATGCAGGAACAGCAATCGGTTCAGCTCTCTGGCAGTTTCATCAGAATCTGGGAATGGAAAGAAAATATTTTGTTCGTGATGCTTACCTTGGCGCTCAATATTCCGATGATGAAATTGAACAAGAATTAAAAGCATCAAAAGTAAATTACAAGCGTTATGCTTCCGATGCCGAAACAATTGAAGCGACTGCTGAAATGCTCGCTAATGGTGCTGTGATCGGATGGTTCCAAGGAAGAACTGAATTCGGACCGAGAGCTCTTGGTAACAGATCTGTACTTGTTCATCCAGGTCGACCAGATGCAAAAGATCTGATTAACTCTAAAATTAAAAGAAGAGAATCTTTCCGTCCGTTTGCACCATCAATTCTTCGTGAGTATGTAAGTGAATACTTCGCACAGGAAGATGATGTTTATTTTATGGAGAAAGTATTTCCCATTCGTCCTGAAAAAAGAAGCGGACTGCCTGCAGTTACTCATGTGGATGGCAGCGGAAGATTGCAGACAGTACACAAAGATGTCTCCCCAAAGTATTATGCATTGATAGATAAATTCAGAGAGAAGACAGGGCTCCCGATTTTGCTTAATACATCCTTCAACGAAAATGAACCGATAGTTAATCATCCGAAGGAAGCGATTGATTGTTTCTTAAGAACAGAAATGGATGCGATTGTTTTGGGAAATTGTATTGTAGTTAGAAATAGTAAGGAGTAAATAGTAGTTAGTAAAGAGTAATTAGAAAACAGAAAAAAGGTAAGAAATCGTATGAAGGATAAAAAGGATTATCGAGGATTTAGGGATTTAATTGTTTATCAGCTTTCCTATAAATTATCTGTCGAAATATTTGAATTGACCACCACATTCCCTAAAGAAGAGAAGTATTCGTTAGTTGATCAAATAAGGCGATCGTCAAGGTCAGTACCAACTAATATATCTGAAGCCTGGAGCAGAAGGAGATATCCTAAATCTTTTGTAAGCAAATTAATCGATGCAGATGGTGAGGCTTCGGAAACAACTGTCTGGATGGATTTTTCAAAAGATCATAAATATATAAATGAAGAAAGCCATACTTACTTTATCGATACATTGAAGTTTCGAAGATGTTAAATAGTATGATTAATACACCGGAGAAATTTTGTTACTGAAAATTTCTATCTACATACTACATACTATTTACTAATTACTTGCTAACTATGCGTTTCTCAATTATTACAGCAACGAAGAACAACAAACCCGGACTTCTCCGTGCGATTGAATGTGTACGGAATCAGACATACAAAAATGTTGAGCATATTATTGTTGACGGCGGTTCGGACGATGGGTCGGTTAAGATCCTGAAACAAGTTCAGGATGACCTGCGGTCAGCTCAGGATGACAGCGAACCTGCTACCCACAACCAACTACCACACACTACTCACTACTCACTACTTACTATTAGCGAAGCTGATTCTGGTATTTACGATGCAATCAATAAGGGAATTAAATTGGCAACAGGTGATGTAATCGGACTCCTTCATTCAGATGATCTTTATGCTGATGAAAATGTGATTGAAAAATATGCTCTAGCATTTAACCAACCAACCACCAACTACCAACCTGCCTACCGGCCAGGCAGGCTACCAACTATCGATGCCGTTTATTCTGATCTTGTTTATGTTAAACATAAGTCCGATGTTCAAAAGCTTGTCCCGAACTTGATGCGGGATCAAAAGTCAGAAGGTAGTGAATCGACAACCACCAACCATCAACTACCCACTACCTACTCAACGATAAGATACTGGAGATCTCATAGTAAGAGAGTGGATTCCGGATCTCGCCAGAGGCGAGCAGGCTCGTCCGGAATGACAACTTCTGCTCACCATTCACTGATTACTGATAACCTGCTGCGCAAAGGCTGGATGCCCCCTCACCCGACATTGTTTATCAGAAAAGAAATTTTCGAAAAGTACGGTTACTACAGAACGGATATGAAAATTGCCGCTGATTATGAAATGATATTACGACTTCTGTATAAGCACAAAATCACTACTCACTACCTAGCATTTACAACCTACTTAATGACCATCGGCGGTGCAAGCAATAAGAGCCTTAAGAATATTTTACAGAAAAGTAAAGAAGACTATCTTGCAATGAAGATTAACGGAATTACTTTCCCGGTATTGACTTTAATCAGTAAGAACCTGAGAAAGCTCCCCCAGTTTCTGGCTCGTGATTTGTCCTGATTTCTTTACAATATTGTTCTCTTTGTGGATTTAATTACATATTAATCTTTAATTTTGCTAAGTGAAAACTCTAAATCATAGTTAGATTTAATGCAATACCTGATAATATTTTTTGCAACTCTTGTAGGCACAATATTCCTGACTCCATACTTTATTGATCTGTTCAACAGGATAAAAGTAGTTGACTTACCTGACGGTAATAGGAAATTACATTCCACACCTGTTCCCCGAATGGGCGGCCTGCTTATCTTCCTTGTTTTTCTTTCTTCTGTTTTTATTTTCTACAGCGATATTAATTCAATTAAATACTACCTCTTCGGAGCGATTATAATTTTCACACTCGGTGCTTATGATGATTTACTCGGCACGGGCTGGCTTTTGAAATTTGTATACCAGACAGTAGCGGCTGCTTTATTAATAGTCTTCCTTTTACCTGATTTATCTTCCTTCACTTTATTCACTTTGGAATTCTCAATTATCCCCGGAATAATTGTTCTTGCTTTTTTTATTGTCGGAACTATTAATGCATTCAATCTCCTCGATGGACTTGATGGATTGGTTTCAGGTATTTCAATGCTGGTATTTATCCTGCTGTTCTTTATCAGTCTGAATTTAATGGATACATTTTTACTAGTGATGCTTGCATCGGTTGCGGGCTGTGTATTAGGGTTTCTTAAATATAACACTTTCCCCGCAAGGATATTTTTAGGAGATTCAGGTTCATTCCTGCTTGGCTACCTGGTAGTGAGCGCAGTTCTGATTGTGGCTACAGATAAGTCGAGCGGTGTTCTAGATCTTACTTTCCCTGTGATAGTTCTGGCTGTCCCAATAGTTGATACAATAAAAGTTTTTTTCTTACGGATTATTAAAGGCAAGCACCCGTTTGCGGCTGACAGGACTCATTTACATCACATAGTCTACAGTCAGAATATAACTCATTCCACTACTGTATTTATCATTACGATATATTCTTTATTCTTTGCAGGGTGTGCAATTATCTACCTGTTCTATTCACAATTATGGGGTATGATATTATTTGCAGTGATGATATTCCCTCTTCTCTTTGCAAACAGGATTCTTCAGTTTATCATTCAGAGAGAGAAGCTTGTGGTTTACGGAAGAGCAGTTAACAAGTTCCCGCAGTTTCTAATTAACTATTACAGGATTGGCGTGCTTCCTGTAGTCGGATTAATGCTGCTTTATTTTTTCATTTTTTTGTTGATTGGTGAAGATGGCCCCATCGCAGAGTTCTTAATCCCCTCTTTTATTATCATCGGCCTTCTTCTGGTTTTTGCAGTACTGAACTACCAGCGGAACAAGCTGATCACAGATATAATAGTTTTCTTCAACATTTTAATCTTCTTTATCCTTAACCAGACACATAACGTCCTGTATGTCGATATTTCGTACCTGCCGGTTTTTGGAAATTTAACTTATCATTTACTCATCGTAAGCATATTGCTTCCGACTGTCGGCTTCTTCCTGATATTCAAAGACAGGATACTCAAGCAGGAGTCGTCATTCTTCACAGCGCTTGATTTAATAATTATTCTGATTATTATTTTATTATCGATTACGTCAAGTCTTATTCCTGTTTCCAAATCCTATTTGATTTCAGATACAATTTTCAGAAGTTTTCTTATTTATGCTTTCTACAAAGTGATTATAAACATTCAACCTAAGTTCAGATTTTATTTATTCACCGGATCATTTGTATTTGTAATTTTATCACAAGTTATATTTTTGATTCATTAATATGATGAAATCAGTTAGTCTCTTTTTATTTGCTGCTGTGATTTGGATTGAATCGTTTGCTCAGACGGTTTACCAGCCTGTGAGTTCTGATATTTATAATCTGCTGGAAAGACTTTTTATAAAGGGTGTTATAGAATATCATTCAGAAATAAAACCAATTCCGAGAAAGGACATAGCTACTTATTTATTGGAAGCACTATCGGAAAGGAAAAATTTAACTGGGCTTGATTTAAAGGAGATTGAATTTTACTGTAGAGAATATGCTGATGAAATTTCTTTTATAAGCGATGCCGGTAAATTGAATCTTCCGAGGACTGAGTTTTTTACTTCTGGTCAAACGGATAGATTCAGACTTTTTAACTACAGGGATTCATTATTCAGCTTTAACCTTGATCCTATACTAGGGATTGAAATCGGTAACCGATGGGGTTCAGGTTATTCACATCGATGGAATGGTCTTGAATTCTTTGGTTACTATTCAGATAACTGGGGTTACTCGCTTGATTTTCGTGATAACCTTGAAAGTGGTGATAATATTGACGATCGGAAAGTTAATGTTCCTGAAACAGGAATTAATATCTCGAAGAATACTGACAACAGCATTCAATACAGTGTTGTCAATGCACAGGTGAATTATGGATGGAACAGCGGGAATTTATCGCTTGGTAAATATGCCGTAAATATCGGGAATGGGAGAGCCGGACAGATAATCAATTCATCCAAAGCTCCGAGCTTTCCGATGATAAGACTTGATTTCCGTCCCGTTCACTGGTTGAATTTTATTTACTTCCATGGATTTCTTAAATCGGATGTACCGGATTCATCAACTTACCGTTCTACCAGCGTTGAGGGCAGAGAAAGTATTTCGGACATACCCAAATATATCGCATCGCATCTGCTATCATTCTACATCGCTGAAGATCTCTCTTTATCAATTGGCGAGTCGATCGTTTACAGTGATAATGTTGAGCCGGTGTACCTTATCCCTGTAATGTTCTTCCGTTTAGCTGATCACTATTTATCGAGCAGTTCAAATACCGGCGACAATGCTCAGTTATTTGCAGACGCATCTTACAGAATATCTCCAATTAACAGCAAAGTTTATGGTTCAGTATTCATCGATGAGTTGTCAATCGAGAAAGTTTTGGAAGGTGAGAATTTATCATCGATCGGTTACACAATAGGTACTGAGTTTTCAGATCTAATTATTCCAAATTCAGGTTTGGTCTTGGAATACACAAGGATGCAGCCTTTTGTTTATACTAATTCAAATGATGCCCATACTTATGACAGTCATAAGTATCAGCTTGGCCACTGGGTAGGAAGCAATTCGGATATCTTTTACGCATCTTACAGGCAGAATATTTTAAGAGGTTTGTATGCTAAGTTATCCGGCTGGTATTTCAGGAAAGGACAGACCGAACTTCCGGAACAGCAGTATCAGCTTCCTTATCCGTCGACTTTATATGGCGCACGGAGAACAGACAAAGTATTTAATCTTGAAATCACCTGGCAGCCTGTGCATAATCTTTTCGTTAAGGGTTACTATAACTATGCGGATATTTCAGACGAAGAACAAGGGCGGACACAAGAATTTATGCTTGGCTCAATTAACAATTTCGGATTTGCTGTATTTTATGGAATGTAAAGAGTTCTTACTTATTGTTTAGAAAAACTTAAGAGCTTAATTTGATAACCGGATTTAAGTTCTTTATTTGAGGGCATATATCAATTACTACAAACTTCATCTACTTCAATAACTATGGGATGTTCAATGAAGCCGCAGACACCATTCTCTGTAATTATTTTTTTTCTGATTCTGTTTTCCATCAGCCTTCCTGCACAAAACTTCGGGATAAAAGAATATCATCCTCTTTCGGGGAAGCTTGCATTCTCGCTTGAAGGAGGTCCGACTCTCGCTCTGACAGATTTTGCTGATAATAAAGTGAGCTATTTTGGCAGGTTAACAAGCGAGTATTTATTTCCAAGCACGCAATTCGGCGTATGGGGATTGAAAGGACACGCTGCCATCGGATATATTGAAGGTTCGGGTGGTGCAACGGTAACGCGTCCTGATCTTGTTGCATTCAAAACTTCGTGGCTTTCGCTTGGTGGTGGCGCAGAATTTATCCTAAGAATTTCAGATGTGGTAATGCCTTATGCTTATGCAGGTGCAGCTTACCTCTATTTTAACCCCAAAGATCCTTCCGGTGAACAGTTATTAAGGAACAGTCAGAAAAAATATTCAAAGCATGAATTTTCACTAATTGGTGAAGCTGGTTTTAAATTCCTGGTTTCGGATGATGTATCTCTGAATTTAGGTTTCAATATGAACTATGTAGATGTGGATAATCTCGATGATGTTGTTATCGGGTCGGACAATGATATTTTCTTTTCTGCATTTGGTGGACTTACAGTTTACTTTTTTGGTGTGAAAGATTCTGACTCCGATGGTGTTGCCGATGAGGATGATCTATGCCCGAATACAGGACCTAATGTGATTGTTGATCAGTTCGGCTGCCCCGTTGACAATGACAGAGACGGTGTACCGGATTATCTGGATCAATGTTCTGATACTCCCGCAAATATTCCGGTAGATGTGGATGGATGTCCTGTTGATTCAGATGATGATGGTATTCCCGATTACCTCGACCTCTGCAAGGATACACCTGAGGGTGTGCAAGTTGATAAAAGAGGCTGCCCTGAAGACAGCGATGGTGACGGAGTTCCGGATTTCCGGGATAACTGTCCTGATACTCCGCCTGGCACAGAAGTAAACAAGATGGGTTGTCCGATTGAATCCACAAAAGCCGAACTACCCGAAATAACATCAATGGTATTAAGCTCCGGGGTAAATTTTGAAACTGGAAAATCATTACTTCTACCTGGTGCCAGATCCGAATTGGAGAAGATGATTGCAGTTATGAAAAAACATCCCGATACATTCTGGCAAATAAGCGGTTATACAGATAATACAGGTTCTCTCTCACTTAATAAGGAACTTTCATACGAACGTGCGGAATCGGTTGCAGATTATCTTGTCTTAAATGGTATTAATAGATCAAGATTAATCGTTAAAGGATTTGGTCCGGAATACGCGGTAGCGGATAATAGTACGGAATTTGGAAGATCTCAAAACCGCCGGGTTGAAATAAACTTTCAGGATGGTACTGATACAAAAGAACTTCCGCGAACCGGTTACAGCGGCGATTATAATCCCGCAATTGAAAAGCATGTGGGTAATATGATTTTCACAGATGGTAACACTTATTGTTTCCAGGTTTCTTCATTCCGCTACAGAAGTCAGGCAGAAAAAGAAGCCTTGCAATTAAGGAATAAAGGTGAGAATGCATTTGTAGTTGAAGCAAATCTACCTGAACTCGATGGAACGTGGTACAGGGTCCGAGTGGGATATTTCAACTCACTAAGCGAAGCACGACAGAAAAAGGAAGAACTTAAAAGATAATTTGCAATACCCATTTATCGGGAGCACAACCTGGAGCTAAGTGATGGTTCACATATCACGATGTTATAATGATCATCACTTAATCAGAGATAACAAGGATTCGGCAGGCATTTTATATAAAGCAGTCGTCTTCTTTACTCCTAATAAAATTGGTTTGAGAAAAGAAAACTAATTAAAAGAATAGACTTAAGTTATAGAATACAATAAGTTAGTCAACTTTAACTAAGGATTACCATCCCCCACCACCGCCGCCACCGCCACCCCCACCTGATGAACCTCCTCCTCCGCCCCCGGATGATGAGCCCGGTGCAGTTGACGATGAAGAAATGGTCGAGCTGAAGCTTCCCGACAACGATGATGCAAATCCTGCTGCTCCCAGACTGCTCCAGGCTGCCCCTGAATACCAGCCGGGTTTATATCCTGCTCTCTCTCCATCTATACTTGATAATATGTCAGAAAACTTTTCTGCCCATTTGTTCTCAACTCCCAGTGCCAGTGCATAGGGTAAAAATGCTTCGAAAAGTTCTGGAGTTTTATTTGGTTCCTGAATTGAAGCGATACTGTCTCCTTCCGCAGTTCCAAGATACATTTTGAATCCTTCAATGCCGTCCATAATCTTTCTGCCAAGCAGTGTCGGTGCTTTTAACAGATGGTAGAACACAATATTAACTAGAACTATGATAGCAATGATCGGAATGATCAGCGGAGAGCTTAATTCGGAAAGGAAATAAAGCCCTACTATTTCACCAATAAGAAAGGGTATCGAGAATAGTGTTATAAATATTGCTCCGCCTAAAGCTGTTACTTTTCCCCTACCCTTATTGAGCACACCTTTCCATGCTTTGTGCGCTCCGAAAAGCAGAGCAGAAACTCCGAAGCTCCAGAATGTCGTCCATATCAGTATAAATATTTGTTCTCCTGAGCCTCCAATTATTGAAACTAGGAGTATCACTGCCGAGACAATTATTCCGATTATAAAATACCGGCGGTTTGTTATAAAGTAATTTCTTTCATAGCTGTTCTTTAATGAATTCTTTAATGCTTTTATAACACTTTGCAGAATTGAGTGATTCTTCTGCTCAAGCTCCAACTCTTGTCTGCCTCCGCTTTTTGAAAAAGATAGTTTATCTAGAACTGTCTGTTCATCAGCTAATAGCTGGCTTTTGCTTCCGCTGAGCTTTACAAGCTTATAATCTTTATCGTTCTCTTCAATCTTTAAATAGCCTTTTACAGCAAGTGAAACAATTGCACTTGTGAAGACTTTATTGTCATATCCCATTTCGGAGATAAACCGCACAGCAGCAGGAGATAAATTTTTAGGAGGTTCGTATAAAGGAATAATCAATCCTTTTGCAGGGTCCTTTCCCACACGAAACCAGATAAAAAGATAATACAATATCAATCCGACAACTCCAATAAGTCCGATAACTATCTGGATGTTATCAGCTATAAAATAACCGATTCTATCCGACTGACTTGGTTCGTAGACCAAACCTTTTGGCCACTGCACTACAATTGTCAGTCCTTGATTTGGATTAAACATTTCAGTTGCAGTAAACAAGACACGGTCAGAACTTAATATTTCATAGGAATAGTCTCTTCCCTGGTCACCACTGTAACCGGTATATCCATATAATTCCAGGTCATCACCTGAAACCGGTGCAGGCAAATTGATTGTTGCAGTAGTCTTTTCGATCAGGAAATCCCATCCATTGCCTGTTACATTCCAGTAGAGTTCATCGAAGTTATCGAAATACCCAATCTGACGATCAGTTTTATATTTGATGGTATATGAGTATTCTCCGCGTGGCAAATAATAATCGCTTCTTCCACAATAAACTCTTATCCCGTTAGTCTGATTTTCGGTATGGTAGTCTTCTGAATTCCCGTCTCTTGAAACTTCCAGCACTTCAAACTTTATTACCACATTGTTTCCGTACTGATCTTTGTATTTAGTTGGAAAATCTCGGTAAATACCTCTCTGGATTTTATTACCATCAGCAAATACTTTTATTTTCTCACTCACTATCATTGAAGCATCTTCATTAATCGTAATCTCGCTGTCAAATGATATTATCCTTTCAATATTTTCATATTGACCAAATAATGAGCCGATGAATATTAAAATTGAAATTAGTGAGATTAGTAAGATCAGTTTGCTCATATTTTCACCTGGGGTGTCGCACGCTCTGTGGCAAGAGTAATCTCAAAAAAGTTTTCTTGTTTAAAACTGAAAACACCTGCAATGATATTCGATGGAAATGATTCGACCCTGATATTGTAGTTTCTCACAGCACCATTATAATATCTTCTTGCATATTGAAGCTGATCTTCTATTTCAGTGAGCTGGTTCTGGAGATTAAGAAAGTTTTCACTTGCTTTAAGATCAGGATAGTTCTCTGCAACTATGAATAGATTTTTAAGCATTCCCGAAAGATCTGATTCAGCCGGAGCTTTATCCTTTACGCTTTCAGATTTTACTGCTTCACTTCTTTTTTTAGTGATATCTTCCAGCAGAGTTTTTTCGTGAGTGCTGTATCCTTGAACCGATGCAACAAGATTCGGTACCAGGTTGTGTCTTCTTTTAAGCTGAACATCAATTCCGCTCCAGGCTTCTTTGATAAGATTCCTGTCACGAATAAAAAGATTGTACATAAATACTGCCCATATCACTAATGCAGCAGCCAGTGCAATAAGGATTATGTTCAATTCAATTTTTCCTTAAGAATGATACTTAATTCTTCAAAGTTTTTTAATACAGGTATTCCAAGCTTCAATAACCGTTCCTCATCCTGATGACCATGTGAAAGTAGAATACAGTCAGAATTGATTTCCCGTGCAACTTCGTAGTCGTGAATTGTATCGCCGATAAGTAAAATATTACCTGAACTTCCATTTGCCCGGATCATTGATTCAAGTTTCTTTGCGAGATGTGCTTTCCCTCCGGCATAAATATTATCAAGCCCAACTATGTTCCTGAAATAATTTTCAATTGAAAAATGTTTCAGAATTCTATTCAGGCTGTTCTGCTCATACGCCGAGAGAAGATGCTGCTGAATTTTTCTTTTTTGTATTTCAGATAACAACTCTTTGACTCCAATATATAAATCACACTTGCCCTTTCTTACTTCATATTCATCCATAAACTGCTTGCCAAGAACTTCGAAAGAAGTTTTTTCAAAAGAGTGACCAGCTATCTTATAGTATTCAATAACCGGAAATGTGAATATCTCTTTATACTTTTGGATCGATATGTTAGGTAATGATTCCTGTGTCAGCAGTAAATTCATAATACCGGCGCACAACTCTACATCGTTGAAGAGAGTTCCGTTCCAGTCCCAGATAATGTGATTATACTTTTTTGAAGATTGGTTCATTTAGTTGAGTTGATAATCCTGCATAATTCAAATACAATTTCTGCAGTTATTCCCCAGATTACTTCTTCAGTTGAGTTATATACAAGTATACGATGGAAACCGTTTTTCCATGGTTTTGAATACCTCGAAGGCAGGCCAAGCTTACTTACGGGAAGTAATTCAACTTTCTTTCCATTTTCATCTGTGTATGAAGGATGAACTTCAAGCTTAACTGTGTACTCTTCAGGTTTTTGTCTCAGGAAATGTTCCACCGGAACTAAAAACACTTTTTCTACTTCATTAACATCGATTGCAAGTTCATCAAGATTTTTTATTGCGAGAATACCAACAAATGCATCTACTGTTACACCCATTGGAGCTACAAGCGTTCCGAACTTACCGATAATCTTGATTTTATCGGCTGACAGTCCAAGCTCTTCGGATGTTTCGCGTATTGCCGTATGACGCAGACCCTGATCTTTTTTACTATCGAATTCACCACCCGGAAAACTTACTTCCCCTCCCTGCCGGATTTGGTTTGAGCGCTTCTCAAAAAGAAAATGAAATTTATCGTCAATCATTACTAATGGAACAAGCACAGCAGAGTTAAAATATTTATCCTTGCCCAGGATTTCAGGTGAGTTGGTAAGAGCTAAAGTAATATTTTCGAGAGTAAGATTGCTCACAGATAAACAAAAAGAAAAATTGATTTCACAACTTCAATCTAAATTTTTCTTTTCAAATACTGAAATTTTTTTAGAAATGAAATCAATTAAGATTACTTTGTGAGGAAGGATGACTTGCCTGTAAAAATAGTTGATGATAGTGAGCTTCCATGAAACCATGCTTCCGGATTTTGAGATGAATGAATCAGGAACGAAGTAGAATCTTTGAATCCTTTGATCTCAATGAATTGTAAATCCTTCGTAGTGATATTCAGAGAAAATGTCGGCGAAACTGTCGGATCAATTTTAACATCGTCAACAAAATTACTGTTTGAAAGATTCGCAAGACGTGTGAGATAATTAGCTGTCTTCATCGAATCGGTTGGTATTCCATTCATTACCCAGCCATTATTGCTGTTAACAAGCTGGAAAGAACTATCTGCCGGATAAATAAACTGAAGCTGCTGCCAGTTTTTAAAATCAGATTTTATGACTGTTCCGTCCCTGAAAATATTCGCACCCTGGTTGAACATCATATCAAGAAAGCCGTCAACTTCATAAACATCTTTATCGTTATATAGCCTGACGAATGTATTCATCGTCCTCGGCTGCTGAAATGAAAACCTGCCGACGACAAGATCAAGTGTCTGCTTCGAACCTTCAAAAACTTTTACCCGGGAGCCAGTACTGTCTACCTGAAGTTCGTTCCATTTACTTTCGTCACGTGCTGCAAGTCTTTTAGGTTTAATAGTGATCAATTGAGTAAACAAATTACTTATCCTATCATTAAGCACTTTTGCGCTTCCCCCGGAAGGAAGAGTAACACGCCATTCATCGTTCTCTTTATATAGCTTTACTTCTTTATGATTCTGGGATTTTGGATAAATCAGTATTTCTGTCACTTTAGAAGTATCGATATCGACAAGAACTTCCCTGAAAGTTCTTTCATTTTTTCCTCCATCAAAAAGAAAAAGGAAAAGTCCTGCTAGAAGTAGCACTCCGAAAATTATTCCAAGTATTTTATTATTTATTGTCTGAAACATATTCTGTATTCATTAGTTCGTTGCGTTTTTTTCTTTTGATCTGGAATCGGATGACTCCATAAACAATTATAAATGCTATCGGCAGAAGGAAGTTCAAATATTTAAGAAGAGTTTTAGTTCCATCTTCCAGTGATGCATCGAGCGGACGAGCTGTGACACCCTTTGTCCTGAGTTCAATTAAACCTGTATCGTCAGAAAGCCAGTCAATAGAGTTAGCCATCAGACTGATGTTATCTTCACTAAGCTGCTGTGCGTTCTGTCCTTCGCCATTAACAGCAAAATCACCATCGCTGAATACTACCATCTTAAATCCGGAAGTCGCAGGAGATTTCCCTTCAGCAAGAACTGCAACCGGAAGAGAAGATAAAGTAAAATCGTTGAGTGTCCATTGCTTCATAACATCGAAATAAAGCGGCGGAGTTTGTATGCCCGATTTTTCAGAAGTGACTGCAAGCGGATACATCACTACTGAAGTATCAGTTGATGTTAATCTTATTGGACTTGCAAAAATTAATACCACTGATTCAATTCCATCTGTAATAGGATGCTTGGTAAAATTTGTAATATTTGGCAGATAAGGAAATTGAACCGGTGTATTCATCATAAACGGACCCTGCTGCTGCCGGACCATTATATTACTGCAGCTTGCATCTATTACAAAATTATCCTCGACTTCAATTCCCTTCAGCTTAAGCCAGGTTTCAAATCCTGTATAAACTTTGCTGCCGCTTCCATTGCTTAAATCTCCTTCAACAGTATTTAACGCTACTAGTAATCTTCCGCCCCTGTTCAAAAATTCATCAAGATAATTAAAATGAAGCTGCGGTACTGTATCCTTCGGTGCAATTACAACAAGAGTTTTATAATTTGGAGGAACTCCGGTTGAATCAGTGAATTGGACAGTTTCAACAGAATAGAGTATTGAAAGTTGATTCTGTAATTGCGGCATTGATGCTAATGTTGCTTCGCCGTGTCCCTGTAAAAATGCAATCGCAGGTTTATCTTTGACTGAAAGCTTTTTGATATTTGTCGAGAGAGCGTATTCCATCGCGGCACCCGGCTGAATAAACGGAATAACTTCCTTCCTGTCGCCCATCTGAACCAGTGCACCAAGATAAGCTCTCTGCTGCTTCATCTGGTCTCTTTCACGAACGTTGATCATTATCGGCTGGATACCACTTTGCTGGGCTTTCATTTCGCTTTCCTGGTTCTCACTCGGATTTAGGAACTCATACACAATGAGGCCATCGGAATTGCTTGAGTATTCAACAAGCATATCGCGGAAATCCTGTCTGACCTGCTCGATGTTTGGCGGAAGATCTTCCGAAAAATATGCACTGATGGTAACCGGTTCATCCAGTTCTTCAAGAATATCTTTTGTGGCTTTGCTTAATGTATAGCGTTGATCGGCAGTATAATCAAGTCTGAAGAAAAATCTGGAGACAATCAGGTTTATTAAAATGATAATTCCAATTACTAAAAGAATCGAGGTCTGAACTTTTTTTCTTGTAAGCATATCTCCTCCCTACTCAACAATATTTCTTTTTGATAAGGAAGTTTCTGCCAGTATTAATCCAAGGAAGGTTATTGAAAGAAAATAAATCACATCACGCAAATCAATAACTCCTCTTGAAATAGAATCGAAATGTGTTGACATACTTAAAAAGCTGAGCAGCTGACCGATTGTTCCTGTAAATGAGCTTGACAAAACATCAAATATTATCAGGAAGAAAACACCGATAAAAAGTGCAAGAAGAAATGATACTATCTGATTATTTGTTATGCTGCTGGCAAAAAGTCCTATTGCTATGTAAGCCATGCTCATTAAAACCATTCCCAGATAACCACACCAGACTGCACCGTGGTCAATCGGGCCGATAGCCCAAACTGTTATGTAATAAGGTATTGTTAACACGAGTGCAACGGAGATCAATATCAGGCAGGCAAGAAATTTTCCGAGTATCACCTGCCAATCCGAGACAGCTTTTGTAAGCAGCAGCTCAATCGTACCAATTCTTTTTTCTTCAGCGATCATTCTCATTGTTAATGCCGGTATAAAAAAGAATAATGTGAAATACGCAATTGAGAAAAACGGCTGAAGAGTTGCCTGACCGATCAGAAAAATATCTGATCCGAAAAGCCATGTGAAAAATCCGCCGATACCGAGAAATACAACGATGAAGATATAGGATACGAGCGAATCGAAAAATGAATTAAACTCTCTTTTTGAAATTACCCAGATTGATTGCATAGTTAGTTTGTAGTTAGTTCTCTGAAAATATCTTCTAATTTAGTTTCGATAGGTGTCATTTCATTCAGTACCCATTTCTTTTGAACGCATAAGTTAAAAATATCTTTGCGTGAACTTTGATTTTCCTTGCTGGTAACAAGAAAAGAATCGTTCGAATCTTTTACAAAATCAACGATCGAAACGGTATCTAATCCTTTCAATGAATTAACAACGACATCCTTGCTGTCAAAATCTTTAATCTGAACCTTAACCATTTCCTCACCTCTGGCTCTCTTACGAAGCATATCTGAAGTACCGTCAGCTACAATTTTCCCTTTGTTGATAATTAATATTCTGTCGCAGGTAGCTTCAACTTCCGGTAGAATGTGTGTACTCAGGATTACAGTTTTCTGTTTACCAATTTCCTTTATCAATTTTCTGATTTCAACTATTTGATTAGGATCAAGACCTGTGGTGGGTTCATCGAGTATTAAAATTTCCGGATCGTGAATTAGTGCCTGCGCCAAGCCAACTCTTTGCCTGAATCCTTTCGACAGCTCACCTATCTTCTTGTGCTTTTCAATATTAAGTCCACAAACAAAAACCATTTCAGTAATTTTATCCTGGATCTTATCTTTTGGAACTCCTTGCAGTTCAGCGACAAATTTTAGATAGTCAAGAACAGGCATATCATAATACAGCGGATTATTTTCGGGCAGATATCCTATCATTTTCTTTATTTCATTCTGATGTTCCAGTATTGATAAATCATTGACTTTAGCATCACCATCAGATGGAGCCATATAGCAGGTAAGAATTTTCATAGTGGTGGTTTTGCCTGCGCCATTTGGTCCGAGGAAACCGAGTATTTCACCTGTCTTTACTTCAAATGAAATATTATCCACAGCTCTTTGTGAACCGAATTTTTTGGTAAGGTTATTTACAACAATACTCATATAAATTTTCTTTTTTTGAACGGGAACAAAATTAAAGACACATTGAAATAAATTCAATGCCTCATAGACGATTCACTGACAAAAATGTTTCGTATAAAAAATGATTTTGTAATGTTTATTGATACTCTTTATTTTACTCCCCAAAATGTGTTAAAACACTAAACTTCATCCACACTAAGGAGCTAGTATGATAAAAAACCTTTTTCTGATCGTTTTACTGATCAGCCTTGTGCTGGTAAGTAACGTTTTCTCTCTCCCCCGTTTTGCCGTTAGACTTGGTGATAAATGTATTGACTGTCATTATAATCCAACCGGTGGAATTATGCGTAATGAAGACGGCTGGAATTTTGGGAAAAATATAATGAGTGCAATTACACCAAGGGACCCGGACTTTGCAACAACACCCAAAATTGGTGACAATATCAGCTTTGGTCTGGATTACAGAACACAGTTTCTTTATTCTGAAGAAAAAAGCAGAACTGATTTTCAACAGATGAGCGGTTCAATTTACACGAATGTTGGGCTTGCAAAAAATATTAATTTACTTGGGAGATACGATTTCATTACGCAAGTCTGGGAAGCTTATGGTATCGCTCACATTCTTCCAAATAATGGATATATAAAGGCAGGATCATTTGTCCCTAATTATGGAATCAGAATTGACGATCACACGGCTTACACAAGAGGCGGCGATATGTTTCTCCTGTCAACCGGTGGACGGCAGGGATTGATTTACTCCCCTTACTACACTGAAGCAGGAATTGAAGCAGGTCTATATATCAGTGATTGGGGATTTTTTACAGCAAGCGCTGGTTCTAATCTTGCAAATAATTTTACTCTGTCTAAAGATCCTACATACACAACACGGCTCGAACTTAATCCAAGAATCGGAAGAGTTGGTTTGTTATTCGGTGGTTCATATGCTGCAGCTAAAGTTCCCCAAACGGCAGATTTCTATGGAGGTTTTGCCGGATTTGGACTCGACCGGTTTTCACTTCTTGCTGAATTTGATATTGGAAATAATGTGATCACTAATGGAACCAAATCAAACTTCGCAATGGCAGAAGCCGCTTATGTTTTAACAATGGGTCTGGAAGCGGTTCTTCGTTATGACCGTATTGATCCAAACACTGATCTTGATAGTGATGAAATACAACACGTTATTGTTGGTTTCGAGTGGTTCCCTTATGCTTTTGTCGAGATAAGACCCCAGTACAGATTTGTCATAGAAGATCCGAGCCAAAATAATAATTCGGCTGTTATTCAATTTCACTTTTGGTATTAATAAGACTGTGTGCAACAAAAAACCCGACTTCGATTTGAAGCCGGATTTTTATTTTTTAAAATAATTTGATTATCAGACAGAGAAATATTTCAGAGGAGTATATTCGCTTCGCCAGATTTCAAAATAATTCTGCATTCTTCCAACAAAATATTTTGAGTCCTCCGAGTAAACTTTTCTCCCAATGGAACGCGCATCTCTGAGCAAATCCATTATTCGTCTGTCAATAAAATTTATCAGTTCTCTTGTATGCTGATCATCCTTAAACTTAACCTGATTAGCTATTATTTTTTCTTTAAGCAGAAATAAATCATTTGCATCACCAAGTGTGTCGGATAATTTCCCAAGCAGTGCCACCAGCGGACTCATGATTTCAGGCCAGATATTGCTCAGTATTCTCATTGCGTACCAGAGATCTTTCACTCTCTTTCTCCATTCATGCACATTTGCTTTAATTGATTCGCTGAATACCGCATACATATAACGCTGTCCTTGCTCATAAATTTTCTGCAGGTTCTTTTTTATAATCCTAAAATCATCTCCGGTTAGAGGCCAATTAAAAACCCTGCTTCGTGCAAGAATTAAATCAGTCGAGAGAGAATTAATGACAGCACTCTTTTTACTCTTTGCCAGCCTGATTGTCTTATGTTTTTCTACCAGGAATTCTCTGAACACTGAAAAATCAAAATTAGACATCTCGGTTTCAGAACTTTTCATGAGCTTATCGAATGTCTCAATAAGTACGGTGCTGTCTCTCAAATCAGACAAAGTTCTTCCGGCATCGCGGTAAAACATATTCTCGGAGCGAAAATTTTTTTCGCCAAGATCAGATCTTATCAATCTTAAAACTGTCCTTAGCTTCTTAAAATTTTTTCTCGTGTCGTGAATATCATCATTAAATGATCCATTTCCCTTTGCCAGGTTAAATACCGACCTGTCAATTAGTTCAAGCACAATCCTCTTCAAACCGAAGCTCAAGGTTTCATTATTTTCAAGCTGATAACTCATTGAATAATAATATTTTATTTTATTGACACCCCAAACAATTTAGTAAAAATATCGATGAAAATTTGTTAATAATTAACAACGATTTTCTCCAAATTATCTTAAATAATTACCAAAAAATATTGATTTTATTTAACCGGTTAGCAATCAGAGCCAGTAAAAATATTCATATAATAATCGACAAAAGAAGGAATTTGAAGATTATTTATGTTAATTTTAGTCCAAGAATTTTTCTTCTATTTAAAGTGAATCGTTCGGGGGATATTGCTCATAGCGTAACCCGAAAGATGTTTTAAAACTATCACCAAAATGATTTGGGGAGAAAGATGAATAAAGTGAGGGTTACTCTTTTCCTATTTGTTTTAATTATACTACAAAACTTTTCATATTCTCAATTAAAAGATTGGGGATCTAAGGTTGGAATACGCGCTAATATATTATTTCCGGAAAACGATTTTGCGAATCTGGGTTTTTCCGGTAATAATGATTTTTCATTCGATTGGTATAAATTCTCATACCATGGGGAAGCATTCTTTGGCCTGGCTGCTACAAAATCTCTCGAGGTTCATCTTAATCTTGGATATGGAATTTACACCGGTAAAGCATACTTCGATAGTCCCGATGAAAATTATGGTGAATACAGAACAACAATAATTCCAGTTAACCTTACCTTCAGGATTGCACCGTGGGATATACCAAGTTGGAATCCGTACTTATATGTGGGCGGCGGAATGATGAGCTATGACCTTACAACAGTACTCCATAGGTATTCCAGGTGAAAATAATGCAAAGGCTGCTGGCTGGACTGGATTGATACCTGTTGGATTAGGTGCTGAGTTTCCTTTATCAGACAATTTTTTGTTTGACTTGTCACTCGGCGGAGGATTTACTACAGGATTTGATGTTGAAGGTTATAGAAATGAAAATGATGAAACCTGGGAATCTTATTTCAATATTGGGCTAGGACTTACGATGATAACCGAAAGTTGTGATTCGGATAGGGATAATGACAAACTTGGCAGATGTGAAGAAGGAGAATTGGGCTGTGATCCAAGGAATCCCGATACCGATGGTGATGGATTAACTGACGGTGAAGAAGTTTTAACCTGGAGTACTATCCCAACAAAATCTGATAGTGATGATGATAAGTTAAGTGATTATGATGAAATTATGATGTTTCATACAAATCCTTTAATTGCTGATACTGATGAAGATGGATTGACGGATGGAGATGAAGTACTCGTTCATACAACAAATCCCTTAAAACAAGATACCGATAATGATGATTTAACGGATAGTTCTGAAATCCTCCAATATCTGACAAATCCACTAAAATCTGATACTGATGGTGATGGCTTATCAGATGGTGCCGAAGTAAATAATTATTTGACAAACCCGACAAATTTAGATAGCGATCTTGACGGACTATCAGATGGAGAAGAAGTTATTAAGTACGAAACAAATCCGCTGGATAGAGACACAGATGATGGATCAGTAGATGACTTTACCGAAGTACGTCGGGAAACAAATCCATTGGATCCTTCAGATGATATTATAAAATTAAATGTTCCGATTGTACTTGAAGGAATAACATTTGCAACTGGTAAATCTGAGATTGAACCTGAATCAGAATTTGTGCTACGGGGTGCTCTTGAAACTTTGCAAGAATATCCTGATATCGTTGTTGAAATTAGCGGACACACGGACAATGTAGGGAGTGAAGCTAATAATAAAATACTATCGCAGAAGAGAGCTGAAGCTGTTAGATTCTGGTTAATTAAAAATGGAATTGCACCAGATAGGATATTAGCAAGAGGCTATGGAGAAGATTTCCCAAGAGTACCAAATGAGACTGCCGAAAACAGAAGAATCAACAGAAGAATTGAGTTTAAGAGAATCCGATAATTTGATATTATAGCATTGAAATTGATTTTTCTAATGCCGTAATCAACCAGTAAGCATCAATTGAGCTCAAATATCGGACTATTTTAATACAGTTAATTATAAATTAATCTCGATCCTTCTTAAAGAAATTTGTATTTAGTTGAATTATTCCGTTTTCATTTGCTTTAATCCAGTACCCCCTTCCCGGTTCAAGTACATTTGCGACATAGTATCCGCCGCCATATCCATAAAATGAAGATGCTAAAAGGTTGGGTGGTTGGGTAGTGATTGAATTAATATTTACTACTTCATCAAATGGTCCAATGATATTCCATCCACTAACTACATTCACAGAATTCTGTGTAATAAAGTTGCCATAGACATCGATAATTTCCCCAGTATTAAATTTAAGCCAATAACCTTCTGCATTTCTTAAAGTATCAACTATTGAATAACCATTGTTGTATCTGTAAGCACCAGATATTGCGTTTGGAAACAAAATGTTTTGCTCATATCTTCGCTTAGAATTGGAACAGAAATTAAATTCCACCCGGTGAAAACATCAAATTGAAATGGATAGATTGTGAATGAATTATTACTTACATCATAATTTGCAGGACTAACAGTACTTGATATCCGGATTTTGCAATTTGTTGATGAAGTTTCTGGAACATCCCACTCAAATGAACCGGTATTTAAATATGAATTTACAACCGGAAGCCAGGTAATTCCAGAATCCGAAGAAAATTCGATCTTGACTGAATCTGTATTCTGTGCTATCCAGGTTACATCATAATTACTTCCACCCAATATATTTTCTCCTCCATTAGGCGAGGTAACCGTTATAGAGATTTGAGATAGATTTGTTAAAGTAAACTTGACTGCTTGTTGAATCTGAGATAAATAAAATGGCGACTGAACCTTGTAAACCAATATAACCAGATGACATCTTCCTATCACAAAATTTGCCGGAACTGTATATTGAATGTTCTTTGATATTGTTTCCCCCATATTCCAGGTTGATCCGTTAACCAACATCTCTCCTTCAGCACCATTAATCATTGCCCGGACAACATTGTCATGAACATATTGACTCCCTCCAGGACAACTGGTATTTCCAGATTGAGGATATACTAAACTATCTTCAATGATTATAAGATTCATTTTAAATGTTCCTGATAAATTTTGAAGAGCTGTTGAATTAATATTTAAATTCAGTAAGCGGTTAACCGGGTTGAATGTACCATTTGTGGCAATACTTACATTTGCCGGGACACTATTTCTATTATTTACAGAATTGAACCAGGACTCACGACCGACCGGTGCACTGGTTCTATCAATAATACCAGTTGGGTAAGCTGAGAATGTTAAAAAACTAATTATTGAATTACCGGGAAAATCATCAAAGGGATCACTACTACCAGCCGGACCATGATAACCGAGAAAAATCGCATTCGGTATACTGGCTTTTATCTGCTCTATAACTATATGCCCACAGGGACACCATTGACACCATGTTCCTGTGCAATATTCAAGCACAGGATTTCTTTGCTGCTGTGCGGATAAATCTTTTGGTAAATACAAATAGAGAAATGAAGTGATTAGTAAAATTCTTAGTAAGTACAGCATAACACCTTCCCTGAAATAATTCTAATGCTAACCTATTCAAAATAATTACATTGGACAAGTAAGAATTGTTATCAGGCAAACAAAAGTTCTTATAAAATTCATTTTACACAGTAGATGGGAAAAAATATTTTAGGAATTGGCTAAAGCCACTATCTAATGGAAAATGGTCCAATTGTTATTGATTAAACTTCACTAATAAATAAAATTGCTCAAGAATTGACTTCTTTTTGAAGAAAAATAAATTAATTAATCTCCTGTAAAATTTTTAAGAGGATTAAACTGCTACTTACTTTTCACATAAACTTTAAATTCATCAAGTGTTGGTTCAATGTTAATTGGAAATCCATTAAATGTAGAAGCCTGAGCATGAGATATTTTTATGGACGATTTAATTTCCTTTGCAGAAGCTACAACATCGATAATTTCATAAACTACTCTGACTAAATCATTATGGTCTCCAGGTGGCAATCCACCCTGCAGGTTGGAATTATATAGCACCACGTAAATTTCATCGTCAGCCGTGTTTGAACCTTTAATTACGTTATAGTCTAGCAACCAGCTTGGATCTTTTAAATCTGATCCTTTTTGAACATCCTTGAATGTGAGTATTGCGGTATCGTCGTCTGACTTATTAAATAATATTCTGAACTGCAAGGCCTGTACTTTTCCTGTAAGCTTAGTCAGTTGAATGATGTCAGTATAAGTACTGTCATCCAATTTGTGGTCACTCTCTTTGAGGAAATGTAAACCGCCAATATCAGGAGCAGTTGTAGATTGAAAATTTTTATCTGTTTGTGCGATACCTGTAAAATTTAACAGAATAAATAATACGATTATAGTTCTTGAGTAGTTTTTCATAATAATTTGAATAAGATAATATAAATTCTGTTTGATTAGTTATTTAATTAAAATCATTTTTTTAACAGACACAAATTTATCTGTAAGTAATTCATAGATATACATTCCGGTTGCTACATCTCTTGCATTCCACTGGTATTGATATCTTCCAGCCTGCAATGATGTGTTAACCAACTCGGCTACCTTTTCTCCCAATGCATTGTATATTGATAATTTCACATTTGCCACATCCTCCGGCAATGAGAACTCTATTACTGTGCTTGGGTTAAATGGGTTCGGATAGTTCTGCTCTAATGAGTAGACTGTTGGTAACAATTCGCCACTTACCATCAGCTTCTGTATTGTTGCGTCACTGATCACTACATCTTCGCCATCTTTCAGATTTGTATTCAACATCTTTCCTGTTCATCCATCAACCTGATATCCATTCCTTCTACTCTTACTGTCAATGGATATGTTACTCCACTCAGATCTATCGTTTTCAGTGAACTATTGATATCTTCTGCTATCCTTCCACTTTCGTATCTGATGTCAAACATTCCTGCCGGTGGTGCCGGTGGTAAATCGTATTGACTTAAGTCTACCTGTCCTTTTACTACATACAACGTGTAGCTTATTCCTGCTGCATCTGTTATTGTAATTTTACCCCAATCATCATCAATATATTTTACAATTTTATTATTACTATGCAAACTTACAAGGAGGAAATATCACAGCCGAGCATGAACCTTTTACATAATATCCATAACCGGGATATAGTGTATCTACAATTTGATATCCATTATTGTATCCATATACCGGAAGATTTAAACAATTTGGAGGTATAGTTTGAATATCAACTACTGCCACTGGACACTCATATACACCTAACATTTTCCATCCGTTTATATTTTGAAGTGTGTCGTGTGGAACTTTAATTATTCCGCTTGCCGGCCATTCATCTCCGGTATTATATGTTCTGGTTCCAGTATGTTTCATCCAGTAACCTTCAGTAGGTTCAGCTGTATTTACAGTATAATATCCATTGTTATATCCGAATACATTGGTTGCGAAATCTCTAAATTCCCACCAGGTACTTACATTCTGATCTACAGGATGTAATCCAGGTATTGATACCATATTCCAGCCATTGTTAATATTAACTGAAAATTGGAATGTATTTGATGGTTGGACATATGTTCCATAAACATTAAAGTTATCAATCACCCACCACCAATCCCATCCTGGCTGTACAGATCTTACTCTAATTTTAACATTTGATTTACCAGCAGCTAACGAAGAAATGTTTATTGTCTCGTGCGTATTTCTGATATCTGTACCGATCTGATCCCAAACTCCGACCCATGTTGAGCCGCCGTTAGTACTGACTTCGACATGAGCTTCATCTTGTGCATCATATATATTCCAGTCATTATCGAACTCAATTGTAACTACATCATAAATTGAAAAATCTAATATTTGATTTATTGTAGCTGTGGTATTCATAGTAGTACCGCTTCCGCATTCATCAGAATCAGCAGCAAGCAATCCACCAGAGGATGCTGCAGGAAGAGTGTATGCATTAGGATAAGGCGGAGTAATAATTTCCCAAACGCAGGTTCCACCATTATTTGTGATTGTCCAATTTCCGAGACCTGCTTCAAATTTGTCAATAAATAGTGTATCAGTCACCTGGTTAGGATCTGTAACAGTTATATAATCGATCTTAGTTTCTGTATCCACATTTGTTCCATCAGAAACAGTAAGTTTAACAGAAAATATTCCAAAGTCTGAATATATCCAGGTTGGATTCTGAGAAGTTGCATCAGTTATTCCATCATTATTAAAATCCCATTGCCAGGAAATAATTGGATTTGGTTGTGAGATTGACAAATCAGTAAAATGCACAGTTAACGGTGCTTGTCCATTGGTGACATCTGCCATAAAGTCTGCTGCAATTGGTCCTTCAATATAACCCCTGTCAGCAAACACAGGAATAATTTGTGTGAGATGACCACCTCCGTATAGTAATTGATCGGCAGCAATGAAGGCATTAGCTGCATCCTGCTGCCCTGAACTTCCATCTGTCATAGATAAAGCTTCGAGGAAGTTTTTGTCTGTAGGAATTTTTCCAATAAGATCGTAGATAGACATCAATGAGGATGACCACATTTGTCCATCCGTATGGATTGTTCCAGTTAATCCTTCCGGATAATGTGCAGTATAATTTGTTATTCTGCCTGCCCAGAATGGATTGTGACCATCCCAAATGAAAACCCAATTATATGCGGGATATGCCGGAGTCCAGTAACCTGTACTTCTTATGTAAGATGTTGCCCAATAGTCACAGCTTCCTTCGCTTAGTCCTTCAACCTGTGAAAGACCACCTGCAGTAATCCAATCATGAATACCATGACATAGTTCGTGAAGAACTACACCAAGATCTTCTGCATCATCAACACCGCCATCACCGTATGCAATACTTCCCGTAGAAGTGATATAGTGAGAATTGTCGGAACCACTGAGTCCATGAGGATCAAATCGAACACCGCCAACATATTGATATGGTGTTAAAGTAAAACCAAGAGAATTGTTTACCCATCTCATAGAATTATCTATGTGGAAATAAACGTTGACTGCTTCAAAGTTGTCATTAAATCTTGTGAACAAGAAATTACTAGTTGAATTTGTGTGTAAGCCGGTGTATGGTGATTCAAAATCTCTTATTTCTGCCCAGGGACCTTTTAATGTATAAACACTTCCATCAAATGTAATATCCTTAAGTGTCCTCAGCTCACGATGCGCAGTAAGAGAATCTGAATCAGCATCGTTATTATCAACAAACCCTGTGCTACCATAAGTAGTTCTTGCGTGGGTAATCGGATCAGGATCAAAAACATAACCGGTACCATCAACCAACAATGGATTACTAAGTGGCTTCGAATAACATGCAACATCCTCAACTCTGAAAAGTTCACCGGACTGTGCATCAATCATAATCTGCCATTCGCCAATAAGTTCTTCAGAAGGTACGATTGTAACAATCTGTGCCAAGCGGAATGTTCCTTTATTATAGTAAACTGCAGTTTCGCTTTTTTCAAACGCAATCGCTCCTTTTATTCCAAGGTATTCTTTTGCAGAAATTAAAGCTTGTTCCTTAGTGACATTAATCGTTTTTAGGTTAGCTTCTTCTTTCGTTTCATAACCGGATTTAAATCCATTAGTAACAAAAACTACTCGATTGTCTCTACTTATCGTAACATTAATTCTTGCATTAAACACCGGATAATCACCTTTATACTGAAGAAATCTAACATGATATCCACCTGGAGTCTCTGTAGTGTTCAAATATTTTAAATCAGATAAATCAGCACTGATCCGGAATAACCTATAATTATCTGAAAGGTACTGTCTTGCCATTTTTTCCGGTGAATCCCGACGAACCGAATAATTTGGTTTATAGAGAGCTAAAGGTACTCCAGTAATTTTATTCAGTCTCATATTATTCTGAACAAAACTCTCTTCAGTTTCATCGGGAATTATCTGAAGCGAAGGATAGTTTTGTGGCTTCTGGGCATGTAAATTATTTATCATAAATATTACAATCAGTAATAAAAACCAGCATTTGTACAGATGAGAATATCTCATATTATAACCCTCCAAAAAGTTATTTTAACTTCTTCATTCTAATTATTCCGAAATTATTTAATTATAGATCCTTATTCTTTTCTTATCAACAAATTGTCTTCTTTTATCTCAGAAGAAATTTATTAGACAACTTTTGTCTCATTCTTATAATTTTATTTCATCAGCATTAATTTCTTTGATGAAGTGTAATTTGGTGTTTCAATTCTATAGACATAAACTCCCGTTGCTAAATGAGCTGCGCTAAATACTATTTCGTACCTACCAGCTTTCTGCTCTTTGTTGACTAAAGTTGCTACAACTTCTCCAAGTGTATTATACACTACAAGCTTTACATATTCGTCATTCGATATTGAATAATTTATTGTAGTGCTCGGATTAAATGGATTAGGATAGTTTTGTTCTAATGCATATATCGTGGGCAGTAACTCTCCAGTCACTTTCAACTTTTTGATGGTTGCGTCACTGATGACAACGTCTTCCCCATCCTTTAGATTTACATTTAGAGTCTTTCCGCTTTCGTCCATCAACCTAATATCCATTCCCTCCACTCTTACCGTCAATGGATAAGTTACTCCACTCATTTCGATTGTCTTCATTGAATTATTAATATCTTCAGCTATCCTACCACTGCTGAATCTGATATCAAACATACCGGGCATTGGTGCAGGTGGAAGCTCATAGTCAGCAGCAGTAAATGCACCACTCGCTGTGTAGAGAGTATAATTTATTCCAGATGCATCTGAAAATATTATCTTTCCCCAATCTGCTGGAAAAAATTCTTTAGGTAGAATGTTTTCGGCAACTTCTTCGGGTAGAATGATATAACCTGGATTTGTAAGCTTAATCCAGTAACCATAACCAGGTTCAATCGTCAATGCCGGATGATATCCTCCTGAATATTTATAAATAGTTCCTGTCTGCAGACCTGGAGGGACTGTTATTATCTCTGATGTAGCAACAATTAATTCATAACCGCCAAATAGATTCCAGCCTTGAACTCCCGGAATCGGATAATGTTTTGTAACCTGAATTCCGTTTGCTGGCCATTCGTCGCCGGTATTATAAGTTCTGGCTCCAGCCTGCTTCAAGAAATATCCTGTACCTGGAACCATGTTCAACACGGATTGGTATCCACCCGAATATTTAAAAACATCCGCAGTCAAATCTCTGAAAGGCCACCAGGTATTTATATTCTGATTTAACGGATGTTTCCCCGGTATGGATACCATATTCCATCCATTAGCTAAGTTCACCGAAAGTTGAAAAGTTGGAACAGGTCTTACACGAATTTCCCCGTCAAATGTTCCCCTGATTAAATTTTGCGAACCCACATCAGCTAATATTGCATTAGTTAAATGCAAAGGAAAAATACCGGTATCATTACCTACAACAAAATTTATAGTCACAACAGTACCTGAGTCACCAATAAACGGCAGCTGATTTTGTGTAAAAGTAAATAAACGGAGTTTATTTGAAGATAAAAGTGCCTCGAAAACGAGATGATCCTGTTTACGGTTCGTTAATTCAGCACTATTAGGAACAAAAGTCAGACTATCTGGAAAATCTAAATCAACCTGAAAATTAACAAAGGGCTCATAGTTGTTAACATCAATTTTTAAAGTTACTGTATCACCAACAAAAGCTTCGGCATCCTGGATAAGCATGTAATTCGGGGCAAACGAAAGTGCAGCTGCGTTAAGATAAAAGGGATCCTCATCCGGATCGTTGCTTCTTATTGTGAAAACACTATTGTACAATCCTTTGTTAATATTATGAAACTTAAGATTGAAGGTCTGACTTTCTCCCGGAAGAATATCCTGAGGAAGCGTTGTTTCGTTCCAGAAATATATTTCTGAAGAAGAGAACTCGGTAATAAATAAAGTATCATTGCCAGTATTACTCAACTGATAGTTATATGAAAGAGTATCTAACACAGATACTTCTCCGAAATCTATATTCGTCTGCCCGGAAATATCAGGTGCAATAATTTTAATAAAGCCGGGATAATATCCGGTCAGTATATTTACCCCAATAGAATTTGAAACAACCACATTGTTAAGACCGACATTATAAGTTCCGCTGGTTCCACTTAAATTGAACAATACTCTAACTATCTCGCCACTGTTGCCGGTAAAAGGCTGATTTGTCGGAGAGTACGCAAAAATTCGTAGTGTCTGCTGGTTAATAAGATTTGCGATGATGATGTGATTAGTTTTTCTGAATAACCAGACCGAATCTTCAACAAATGTAAGTACTGATGGAAGAATAATATCAAATTGAAAACTAACAAATTGATCAGTGTTATTTATTGTATAGGAAATTGAAATTGGATATCCTGATCTTCCTGAATCCGGCACCATATGAAGCTCGTTAACAGCTAGTTCAATGTTTGAAGTTATACTTTGGTCAGAAGAATTAATTGAGATGCTTTGGTCTTTTGCAATTGTAATTGAATTTTGTCCACTCGTTGAAAAACAAATTAATAGTGTGACCAAAAAACATTGTGCAAATGTTCTGTAAAAATATTTCATCGGTAGTTCTCCAATTAGCCAGATAATAAAATTTTTGCGAATATATTATGGTTTTTAATGCATAATAATAAATGCTCTTAAAAAATCAAGCAGTAATTTAGAATTAACTTTTCCCGAAAAAGATGAATTATATTCTATGTAAATAAGTGCGCACCCTTTAAAAGATTTTCCACAATATATTACTAAGGCTATGTCAAACGTAAATAAAATAATATCAAAGCTCAATAATGCAAATCGCTGGTTATAAAATGATATCAATTTTGATATAGCTCATTATAAAAAATCCCACTTAATTATTTATTAAGTGGGATTTCAAATTCTTATGGCTGATATTCTGTTACCAGCATTTTTTATTTAACCAAAACCATCTTCTTCACAGCAACAAACTTTTCAGTCCTTAACTCATAAATATACATTCCTGTCGCGAAGTCATTAGCGTTCCATTGATAACTATGATAACCAGCCTGCAATGATGTATTAACTAATTCATCAACCTTTTCGCCAAGAGCGTTGTAAATTGATATTCTTGCATTCCCAACATCTTCAGGAAGAGTAAATTCAATAACAGTAGCCGGATTGAATGGGTTAGGATAGTTCTGGAACAGTGCATAATCCTCCGGAAGAGAAACTTGCTCTCCATAAATAATTTCAACCTGAATCTTCGCTAATTTTTCCCTGTTTATATCAACCAGAATTATTTTGTCCAGAGTCACTTCTTCGGGCTTTTCCAGCAAGAATGGCATTTCAGCTAAGAAATGTTCACCGGCTTCAATATACTTTTCACCTATTGGATCATACATTAATGTTCGCAAAAGTTGATTTGCATTAACATAGAAATAGAATCCTTGACCTAAATCTGTACTGATCAACATATTTCCAGGATCAGTACTAACATTTGCGAATTCTACCTGCGCTCCACGAATTCCAATTTTTGTATCAATGACACCTTTTATACCATCCTTGTTTACATAGAATGTTACTTTTGCATCTTCTTCGCCATTGAAAGCTGAATGTTTACCAAATGAGTTCGATCCGATAGGAGTTCCATCCGGATAATAACCGGTCAGTATAATGTTTTGAATCAATGATAGTTCCTGAACATTTACAACACCATCTGGTTCGGGTGCTGGAGTGCCAGGCAGCCAAGGCGCAATATCAGCTCTGAAGAATTCTGTTGCGTTCAGTGAATCAACGTTGACAATATGATCTACAACCATTATCAAATCAAGTACATCGAGATACCCATCACTGTTCACATCACCACGCCATGAAATTCTGTTTCTTGCAATTACTGTAAGTAAATCTCTTGATGGTGTAATATCAACTGGTAATCCCTGATAAGTACTGCCTTCAACATGTGTAATCCTGAATGTTGATTTCAAACTATCCTGTAACGGTTCAAGGTCAGCAACTGTATAATTAATTCTAAAAAGATTGTTATAATCTCCCGGAGCTAACGACACACCCTGATTGCTGTTATAAAGTAGAACGAATACTTCATCAGCGGATGCACCATTCGGTGTAATGGGTCCTCTTGTAATAGTGTATCTCATAATCCAGCTCGCATCACTAATATCAGAACCTTTCTGAATATTCTGGAATATCAGTATTACATCATCGCTTATTTCTTTGTTTACTTGAATTCTAAACTGTAAAGCATGTAAAGAATCCGTAAGATTCTTTAATTGCATTACTTCTACATATGAGTTGTCTTCTAATCTGTAAACAGAATCCTGTTCGAATATAATTCCTGCATCAGAGACTACATTTGCAGTAAGCGGAATATTCAATGAATTGAAGCCAGATGCATTGAATACTAATGTGTCTGCAAATACATTCGGAGTTGATGGGG
Organism: bacterium; assembly: GCA_016716565.1. Classification (NCBI taxonomy): domain Bacteria; species bacterium. The sequence continues at coordinate 610,206 of JADJWC010000003.1, read as the reverse complement.
CTGAAAAACTAAGAGCAAAGATTAAGCTGCTACTAGCAGGAATAATTGCAGTATCAGGTGATATGCTCCAATTAGAAGCACCAATAACTTCAGCACTCACAATCAATGGGTTATTATAATTATTCGTTATCGTTATTTGAGTATCAACTACCGTGCTCGTAATTACATTCACAAGATTTAATAGATTTATACTTGATGAGAATGCTTCAATTCCCGTTCCCTGTACTGAATATACTGTTGGTGATCCTGTTGCATTATGTGTTATCGTCAAATCTCCTGTAAGAAGTCCTGTTGCCGTCGGTGTGAAGGTTACGTCAACTATCTGACTTCCTCCTGCCAATATCGTTATCGGGAATACATTCGGACTGAATGTGAACTGTCCCGCTGATGATGTGATGTTACTTATTACAAGATCACTTGTTCCTGTGTTGCTTATCGTTGACTGTAATGTTGAACCTGTTCCTACTACTACGTTTCCAAAGTTCAAACTTGGCGGACTTATACTAAAACCTGCTGCTACTCCCGTTCCCTGTACTGAATATACTGTTGGTGATCCTGTTGCGTTATGTGTTATCGTCAAATCTCCTGTAAGAAGTCCTGTTGCCGTCGGTGTGAAGGTTACGTCAACTATCTGACTTCCTCCTGCCAATATCGTTATCGGGAATACATTCGGACTGAACGTGAACTGTCCTGCTGATGAGGTTATGTTACTTATTACAAGATCACTCGTTCCTGTGTTGCTTATCGTTGACTGTAATGTTGAACCTGTTCCTACTACTACGCTTCCAAAGTTCAAACTTGGCGGACTGATACTAAAACCTGCTGCTACTCCCGTTCCCTGTACCGAATATACCGTCGGTGATCCTGTTGCGTTATGTGTTATCGTCAAATCTCCTGTAAGAAGTCCTGTTGCCGTCGGTGTGAAGGTTACGTCAACTATCTGACTTCCTCCTGCCAATATCGTTATCGGGAATACATTCGGACTGAATGTGAACTGTCCCGCTGATGATGTGATGTTACTTATTACAAGATCACTTGTTCCTGTGTTGCTTATCGTTGACTGTAATGTTGAACCTGTTCCTACTACTACGCTTCCAAAGTTCAAACTTGGCGGACTTATACTAAAACCTGCTACTCCCGTTCCCTGTACTGAATATACTGTTGGTGATCCTGTTGCGTTATGTGTTATCGTCAAATCTCCTGTAAGAAGTCCTGTTGCCGTCGGTGTGAAGGTTACGTCAACTATCTGACTTCCTCCTGCCAATATCGTTATCGGGAATACATTCGGACTGAACGTGAACTGTCCTGCTGATGAGGTTATGTTACTTATTACAAGATCACTCGTTCCTGTGTTGCTTATCGTTGACTGTAATGTTGAACCTGTTCCTACTACTACGTTTCCAAAGTTCAAACTTGGCGGACTTATACTAAAACCTGCTGCTACTCCCGTTCCCTGTACTGAATATACCGTCGGTGATCCTGTTGCATTGTGCACTATCGTCAAATCTCCTGTAAGCAATCCCGTTGCCGTCGGTGTGAAGGTTACGTCAACTACCTGGCTTCCTCCTGCCAATATCGTTATCGGGAATACATTCGGACTGAATGTGAACTGTCCTGCTGATGATGTGATATTCGAGATGATTAGGTCACTCGTTCCTGTGTTGCTTACCGTTGACTGTAATGTTGAACCTGTTCCTACTACTACGTTTCCAAAGTTCAAACTTGGCGGACTTATACTAAAACCTGCTGCTACTCCCGTTCCCTGTACTGAATATACTGTTGGTGATCCTGTTGCATTATGTGTTATCGTCAAATCTCCTGTAAGAAGTCCTGTTGCCGTCGGTGTGAAGGTTACGTCAACTATCTGACTTCCTCCTGCCAATATCGTTATCGGGAATACATTCGGACTGAATGTGAACTGTCCCGCTGATGATGTGATGTTACTTATTACAAGATCACTTGTTCCTGTGTTGCTTATCGTTGACTGTAATGTTGAACCTGTTCCTACTACTACGCTTCCAAAGTTCAAACTTGGCGGACTTATACTAAAACCTGCTGCTACTCCCGTTCCCTGTACTGAATATACCGTCGGTGATCCTGTTGCATTATGTGTTATCGTCAAATCTCCTGTAAGCAATCCCGTTGCCGTCGGTGTGAAGGTTACGTCAACTACCTGGCTTCCTCCTGCCAATATCGTTATCGGGAATACATTCGGACTGAACGTGAACTGTCCTGCTGATGAGGTTATGTTACTTATTACAAGATCACTCGTTCCTGTGTTGCTTATCGTTGACTGTAATGTTGAACCTGTTCCTACTACTACGTTTCCAAAGTTCAAACTTGGCGGACTTATACTAAAACCTGCTTCTACTCCCGTTCCCTGTACTGAATATACCGTCGGTGATCCTGTTGCATTGTGCACTATCGTCAAATCTCCTGTAAGCAATCCCGTTGCCGTCGGTGTGAAGGTTACATCAACTACCTGGCTTCCTCCTGCCAATATCGTTATCGGGAATACATTCGGACTGAATGTGAACTGTCCCGCTGATGAGGTGATGTTACTTATTACAAGATCGATTGTATCAGTATTGCTTATTGTAGATTGCAAGGTTGAATTTGTACCCACGATTACAGAGCCGAAATCTAAATTCGGAGGACTGATAGTAATCCCTTGAGCAAATACTAATGAATTAAAGATCAGTATTGATGAAAAAATTGTAGAAAGTTTTAGCATGGCACACCCTAATGTTTTCTTTAGATTTTATTCTAAAATTCGGTTAAAAAGCAATCTCCGGATGATAAAAAATCATACCATAATAACTAAGTTATAATTTGATATATTTTTACTCCAAGATATAATAAAGATTATATCATGAAAATTTCGTCTCAATTCTGTACAAACGATTACTTAATCTGCATTCAGAAAATGATTTCGATAATAAAAATTATTAGATTTAATTTTTCGAAAAACTCTACCAGATTTAATATCAAATCACAGTAGTAATCACAAGTGATTCCCCCCGAAATTGCTGAAGATTGGACTACGCCAGAAAATCATACAAGCCCTCTTACGGCAGGAATAAAATGTATTGTAACTTCAATAAATTAAACTTAAAAGGCAAGCAATAGTTGATAATTAACAATTAAAAGTACGCTTCAAATATTATGCTTAAATCTTTAATAGAAAATGAAATGTGGCTTTATTTGATTAAGAACATTTTTTTAATAGCGACAGTATTGTCATTCCAGAGTTTAGAGCTTAAATTTCGGAAAACATTTACTACTCTCCCAGTGTCTCTAATGTTTCTGGGATTATTATCTGCCCGGCACCAGTTAGCTTCATGAAATATCCGTACCCAGGATTAATTGTTATAGCCACTGAATATCCGCCAGAATACTTGTAGATTGGTCCGCTCTGTAAGCCTGGAGGATTAGTAGTTACGTTTGCTGCCGATACAGCTATTTCATATCCTCCGAAAAGGTTCCAACCTGCCACTCCATTAATTGGATAGTGAGGAACAATCAATATTCCGCTTGCAGGCCATTCATCACCAGTATTATAAATTCTACCTCCTGAATGTTTCACCCAGTACCCAACTCCTACCTCGAGAGTATCTACAACCTGGTAGCCATTATTATAGCGAAACACATTTGTTAAAGTATCTCTATAAGGCCACCAATTATCAGGAGTATTTCCATCCGGATGATTACCTGGTATGGACAATAAATTCCAGCCACTAGAAACAGCCACAGTCAGCTGAAAACTTACTGGTGGATTTGTATTGAAGAAAAGATAATTACCTTTATTCTGATCCCAGTTTGTGATGCCCACATCTATATTACTTGAATAAGTAGATTTAATTTTTACCTCAACACCAGCAGCAGGTTGTGATGCAAGCATAACCCAGCCGTTCTCTATATCATAACAATATTGATCTGCCTGAAGAATGTTTGCTCCTACAGAAACTCTTATTATTTCCTGAACCGGGGTTTTAGAAAGATAAAATAATTTCTTAGCTCCGGTGCTTATAAATGTGTCCTCATAATCCACTGTTGCATCTTTATCAATATCACCACAGACAATTGCTTCAACTACACTCGTACTTGTTGAAGTATATTCAGGATTTGTGTTAAAAGATCCGTTAGTATTCAAATAAATTCTAACTGGCTGCCACCATCCACCTGTAAGCAAATCTTTGTCATCATCATTATCAATATCTGCCAGCATAATCCCGGATCCATAACCAGACCACGATGATGACCAAAAAGGTGTTGTACTTAATGTTCCATTATGATTTAAATAGATTTTAAATTTTCCGGTTCCACCGAGTTGACTGTTATCGGAAATCGCCAGGTCAAGAAACCCATCATTATTCACATCACCAACGAATAAAGAATTTGCATACTGACTTGCATCCGTTGATTGCCAAGTAGGAGTCGCACTAATTGTAGTACCATTATTCGCAAAGATATAATTCGGATTACTTTCACCAGCACATACCAAATCTAAATCACCATCTCTGTCAAAATCTGCCCAATCAACATCATAACTGTAAAAGGAACTTTGACTTTTCCATGAAGGCAAAGTTTCCAACGTTCCATTAGTGTTATAATAAATTCTCAGTTGACCGGGATTGTTGTAATATGATTCACCACAAGCAACTGCAAGATCGAGATCACCATCACCATCTGCGTCACCGAAAGCACAACTGAAAGTATAAAATTGATCGGCAGATACCCAGTTTGGATTTGAAGAAAGCGTTCCATTATTATTTAAATAGAGTTTAACTTTTCCCGGTGAAGTGAATCCTGTCGGACCGATATAAACAGAAACAGCAACATCCGGCCAACCGTCTCCATTAATATCGCCAACATCAAGATGCCCATGATAATCAATATCCGTTGCCTGCCAATTTGGTGTAGTGGGAAAACTTCCCGCACCAGTATTATTATACACTACAAGCTTTTGTCTGGAAATATCATTGCCGTTTGCAACAACAAAATCAAGCCAGCCATCCTGATTAATATCTTCAAATGAACCGCCGGTTGACACACTGCTCACATCTGTTGAACTCCAATCAGGATTTTGAGAATATGGAACCTGTGAATGAATATTTATCAAAAAAATAAATGAAGAGAATATTGAGATGTAATTTTTCATTTTTAAACCCCTAACGTTGCTTAACTTGAAGTAATGATTTGTAATTAATCAAAATTAATCATTTCCTTTATCAAATACATTTAAAAGTAAAAACCCCTCATTATTTAGAGGGGTTGTTTACTAATTATCGAATCAGCCTATTTAACAAGAAGCATTTTTTTAACTGACACAAAATTTTCTGTTCTCAATTCATAGATATACATTCCGGTTGCGACACTTCCTGCATTCCACTGGTATTGATATCTTCCTGCCTGCAGTGATGTGTTAACCAACTCTGCTACCTTTTCGCCCAATGCGTTGTAGATCGAGAGTTTTACACTTGCCACATCTTCCGGCAATGAGAACTCTATCACTGTGCTTGGGTTGAATGGATTCGGATAGTTCTGCTCTAATGAATATACTGTCGGCAGCAACTCTCCGCTTACCTTCAGCTTCTGTATTGTTGCATCACTGATCACTACATCTTCACCTGATTTCAGATTTGTGTTCAACATCTTTCCACTTTCATCCATCAGCCTGATATCCATTCCCTCCACCTTTACTGTCAATGGATATACTACCCCGCTCATCTCTATCGTCTGCACTGCACTGTTTATGTCTTCTGCTATCCTTCCACTCGTGAACCTGAAATCATACATTCCTGCCGGTGGTGCCGGTGGTAATTCATACTGACTTAGGTCTACTTCTCCCTTTACTGCATACAATGTGTAGCTTACTCCTTCTGCATCTGTCAGTATTATTCTTCCCCAGTCCTCAGCAAAGTATTCTACTGGCCTGCTTTCCTTTGCCATAGTCTCCGGTATGATTATCTGTCCCGCGCCTGTCAACTTTATCCAGTAGCCAAATCCAGGATCTATTGTCGTAGCTGCGGTGTATCCGCCTGAATACTTGAAGATTGGTCCACTCTGCAATCCACCTGGAACTGTGGTTACGTTGGCTGCTGTTACACTTAGCTCATATCCACCTATCATATTCCAGCCTGAATTTCCTGCTAGTGGTGCGTGTGGTACTATCTGTATTCCTCCTGATGGCCATTCGTCTCCTGTGTTATACAGTCTCGCTCCATCTTGTTTCATCCAGTATCCTCTCCCGGGATTGCTGTTGCTACTTGAGTGTATCCACCTTGATACTTGAATACCTGTGAGCCTGCTACTCTATATGCCCACCACGTACCTACATTCTGATCTACTGGATGCAATCCAGGTATCGATACCATATTCCAGCCATTGCTAACATTTACTGATAACTGGAATGTAGACTGCTGTAAATACATTCCATAGACACAGAAGTTATCTAATACCCACCACCAGTCCCATCCGGGTTGAACAGACCTCAATCTGAATTTTACATTTGATTGGCCGGCAGCTATACTGGTAATATCGATTACTTCATGAGTATTACGAATATCAGCACCTATCTGATCCCAAACCCCGACCCAGGTTGAACCTCCGTTAGTACTCACCTCAACGTGTGCTTCATCCTGTGTATCATAAATGTTCCAATCATTATCAAACTCAATCCATACCATTTCGGTGTATAATGTCAAATCAAATGATTGATTAATGGTAGCTGTGGATAGCAGAGTTGATCCGCTGCCACATTCATCAACATCCGCAGCAATAATTCCACCAGTCGAAGTTATTGGTAATGTATAAGTATTCGGGAAAGGTGCTATCCTGATTTGCCATACACAACTTGAACTACCACCATCATTCGTAATAGTCCAACCTCCAAGTCCACTTTCGAAGGCGTCACAGAAAACATTATCTATAACGATACTCGGATCATCCATAGTTGTAAAAGACCATGTAGGTCCACTTACACTACAAGTTCCATTCTTTCCAACAATTCTCCATTGGTAAGTGGTACCGTATGTTAATGGTTCAAACGTGGCTAATGAATATGAATTAATTAGTGCACCATCATAAACCATAGCCATACTTCCCTGAGGGCCAAACCATATTTCAATTTGCATCGCTCCAGATCCATTCGTCCAAGAGAGAGAATTTCCAGTTAATGAAAGTTCTGTTGCTCCATTTGCAGGACTTGGATTAGATGATGCAGTAATCGGACAGGGAGGACCAATAGGAATTTTATCATAGTAAACGTTTGGATCTTTTCGAGGTGCACCTCCCGGAAGATCATCTCTATTGTCTGACCAAATAACGTGAAAATCTGATGACGTTGCAAAGGCATGATTATAATCGCCCATATAAACAGAGTTAATTACATTGTCACGGCCGAACTCAGGTAAAGAACCTACATCACTGATTGCAAATCCAGGTTCAAATGTTACAGTAGAACCGGAAATATCAGCCAATCGGCCATAATATTTAAAAAGATTATTCGCTGTATCTTCCTGACGGCTGTAGTAAAAAATACCAAGTTTACTTCCACCGGGATTAACAGCTATCGTTGGCATCCATTGATCGGTTGTTGTTGCATCATCGTTTACTTTAACTGCTGAAGACCAGGACGTTCCACCATTGGTAGATGAAACCATAAAAACATCAGCTTTATCACTACCAGTGCCGTCATTAGCGAAGGTAACATAAATATCGCCGCTAACCGGATTTATTGCTGCGTGTGGAAATTCATTACTACGAAATGAGGAAGCAGTGCTTGTTCCCTGTCTGATTCCAACAAGACCAAGATCACCATTTACACCACCAACTAATCCGCTGACTACCGTGACTGCTGCACTGAAAGTTGCGCCATAATCAGAAGATTTTCTTACCTGAATTGAATTTGTGCCATTATAATAAAAAGCATAAACGGTATGATCCGGCCCGACTGCAACAAATGCACCTTGACCTCCGGAAAAGATATTTACACCGCCCGATGGAACAAATGTATTTCCATTATCTGTTGATCTGAACAAATAAATACCAGGTGTACCACCGAAACGTCTGGAAATCAGATAAACATTTCCATTTCCGGGACCTGCAAAATTATCCACTGCAATCCATTGCTTATCTTCTGAAGAACCACCAGGTGTACCATTTATTGGTGCTGCCCACGTTAAGCCGCCGTCATCTGAACGGAATATCTGGATTGTTGAAACATTGTAACCAAGTGTTGAGAAATAAATTCTACCTGTAGTTTCATTTCTTGCCAGTACGGGATCACCAGCATCTCCACCAGAATTGTTAGGTAATGTACCGCCATCAACAAATGAAACTCCTCCATCTGTCGAGTAAGAAAAACCAGTAAATTTACTTGCACCACCTGAATTTGAACCGGAATCATTGAAACCAATAAGAACATTACTGCCAAATGCCACAATGGAAGTTTCACTTTGAGTAAAATTTCCGGTACTGGTCAAACCATTATTATTGTTCACTAATGCATCAGCAGCAGCCGGAGAATAAATTATCTGAATATCATCTGATTTTTTTTCACTCTTCTCGTTTGCTAAAAATAATTGATAATCGTTATCCGTATATTGTTCACGCAATCCTTCTTTAATGGATTGAGCTCGCTCGCTATTATCAGTTTGTGAAAAAACTGATGTACTGAATAAGCAAAAACAGAACAAAAAGAACAAACCCAATATCAGATTCAATTTACTTTTCATTCGAACTGAATCAGATCTAAATTGTTTGGTCAGACTCATTTCTATAACTTTCAAAAAGTTTGTTAAATAGTTAATTAGATTAATAAATTGTCATAAGAAGTTTTGGGAAAGGCAGTTTAATCGATTTAAATCAATCGATCTGTAAAACAGCTCATTTTACCTCCAGACAAAAGTTTTCAACTAAATGGATTAATCTGAAGTATTCCCCATATGAAAATTAAATAAATAAAATGAATAATCAGCAATTTGAGAAGAGAATTGCTTAGAATTATTTTTTACCAGATACAAATCGATTTGTAGTTTGTAAATAAAACCCTAGCTGTATTTTATTTGACAGGGGATTTAATAATGTGAAAAATATTTTTACTTACTTCAACAGCAACATCTTTTTAACTGATAAAAACTTATCAGTTCTCAATTTGTAAATATACATTCCGGTTGCGACATCCTTTGCATTCCACTGGTATTGATATCTTCCAGCTGTCAATGATGTGTTAACCAGTTCTGCTACCTTTTCTCCCAATGCATTGTAAACAGAGAGCTTCACATTTGCCACATCTTCCGGCAATGAGAACTCTATCACTGTGCTTGGGTTGAATGGGTTCGGATAGTTCTGCTCCAATGAGTAGACAGTTGGTAACATCTCTCCGCTTACCATCAGTTTCTGTATTGTTGCGTTACTGATCACTACATCCTCACCTGACTTCAGGTTTGTGTTCAACATCTTTCCGCTTTCATCCATCAGCCTGATATCCATTCCTTCTACTCTTACTGTTAATGGATATACTACTCCGCTCATATCTATCGCCTTTATCGAACTGTTGATATCTTCTGCTATCCTTCCGCTTTCGTATCTGATGTCAAACATTCCTGCCGGTGGTGCCGGTGGTAAATCATATTGGCTCAGATCAACCTTACCTTTAACAGAATATAGTGTGTAGTTTGTACCTGTTGCGTCAGAGATTTTTATTCTTCCCCAATTTTCAGGAAAATATTCTGTCACTGATCCTTTTGCCATTGTCTCTGGTATGATAATTTGTCCTGCACCTGTCAGCTTTATCCAGTAACCATAACCAGGATTGAGTGTTGTAGCTACCTGGTATCCGCCTGAGTATGCATAGATCGGTCCACTCTGTAATCCCGGAGGATTTGTAGTTACAATACCTGCTGTTGCTGCTATTTCATAACCACCGAACAGATTCCATCCGCTGGCTCCTGCTATCGGATCGTGTGCTACTATCTGTATTCCGCCTGCCGGCCATTCATCTCCTGTATTATAGGTTCTGGCACCTGCGTGTTTCATCCAATATCCAATTCCAGGTACTGCATCTGTTACTGATTGATATCCGCCTGCATATCTGAATACGTTTGCACCCGGATCTCTGAACGCCCACCAGGTATTTACGTTCTGATCGGTTGGATACAATCCTGGAATTGAAACCATATTCCAACCATTCTCAATTTCAACTGAACCTTGAAAAGTTGCCGGAGGAGGTGGAAAATAATTTATTGCATTCAAAGCATTCAGGATTCCCCATCCATAAAGATTATCAGGATTGCTACTCTTAGAGGCAGTATTTCTCATAGCTTCCCTGACCTGCATAGGAGTCAGATTAGGATTAGCACATAATATTAACGCAGCAACACCGGCTGATAACGGACAACTGAAAGAAGTTCCACTTGCTGTTGTATAGGAATGATCACCATAAGGAGAAGCAACTACATTACTTGATCCACGAGCCATTATATCAGGTTTGATTCTTCCATCTACCGTTGGTCCAACACTGCTGAACGATGATCTGCTTCCTGTAGAAGTTACTGCCCCGGCAGTTATCACGCTATCACCATCGGCTGGTGCGCCAAGTGTATTATGAGAAGAATTATATCCTTCGTTTCCCGCAGAGTTAACCACAACAATCCCTATATATGCAGCATAATCGGCACCATTAGTAATGACGGTTGTATTTCCATCCATATCCATCCAGGTATAACTTGTATACGGAGGATCAAAACCAATATATCCCAGAGAGGTTGAAGTAACATCTACTCCAATGCTGTCAGCCCATTCCATTGCTGCAATCCAGTGATCTTCTTCTATAGGAGTTTCGCTCTCAGTATTTTCTGTTTTAGCTAAAATATAATCTGCATTGAAAGCGGGTCCTATTAATTGTCCTGGTGCAAATCCTCCAATATTCGAAAGTGTCATTGTTCCATGTGAACCTTCTCCCATATCATTCTGGTCACCGACATTCGGATCGTTATTAACAAAATCCCAGGCTGCAATTATATTCATTGATAAAAATGCATCGTGACTCAGACGATTAAATCCAGCATCCATTACACAAATAGTTACTCCTTGTCCTGTATACCCAGAATCGTGAACCGCTGGAACATTTATTTGTTGAAGTTGTGAATATGAGTTTCCATAATCGTAGCTATGTATTCCTTCCGGTTGTATTAATTTCGTTTGAATTTCAGGGGAGTTATCAAAATCCTGCTCTGGTTTGTTTCCACTTTTTAAACTATAAACTATGTCCATTTTTTTAATGAAAGGTAATGATGCAATCTCTTCCAATTGATACTTGTTTGCTTTACCGCTAACTGCATTTAACCATTTTGAAGTCCACCTGACTTTGAAGCCATTTGATCTAACTTGAGAGATATAATTCTGATTTACAGGAAGATCCCTAATTGTTAGTAGATTAGAATTGCCGAAAACTTTTGTCCTTCTGTTTAATGATTTTTGACTTACAACTAGTGCCGGATTGTTGAAATAAAAATTATTTTCTGGTCCCTTATCATTGAAATAAACCCAGATTAGAATTTCTTCACTCGAAGACGATTCACTCAATTTTAATTCAAGTGCCTTAGAAAATTTATTGATTTGTGCCTGCACAACGACATTTGAAAAAGAAAACAACAACAAAAACAATACAACAATTTTTTGCATTATGAGGCTCCAATATTTATGATAATCAGATTTTTAAGCTGTGATTTATTTTACTTTTAAAACATAAAGAATTTTACTGAGGAAATAAATCGCTCTTAATTTAATAATAAAAAACCCCCGCTTATTAAACTTGCAGGGGTTGTTGAAAGCTTTATTTGGATTTATTTCATTAGCAACATCTTTTTAACTGATACGAAATTATCTGTTCTCAATTCATAGATATACATTCCGGTTGCTACACTTCCTGCATTCCACTGATACTGATATTTTCCAGCCTGAAGTGTTGTGTTAACCAGTTCTGCTATCTTTTCTCCCAATGCGTTGTAAATAGATAACTTCACATTTGTCACATCTTCTGGCAATGAGAACTCTATCACCGTGCTTGGGTTGAATGGGTTAGGATAGTTCTGTTCAAGTGAATATATTGTTGGTAACATCTCGCCGCTTACCATCAGCTTCTGTAATGTTGCGTCACTGATCACTACATCTTCACCTGATTTCAGGTTTGTGTTGATCATCTTTCCGCTTTCATCCATCAATCTGATATCCATTCCTTCTACTCTTACTGTCAATGGATATGTTACTCCACTCATATCTATCGTCTTTATCGAACTGTTGATATCTTCTGCTATCCTTCCACTCTCGTATCTGATGTCAAACATTCCTGCCGGTGGTGCCGGTGGTAAATCATACTTACTTAAGTCAACTTCACCCTTTACTGCATACAACGTGTAGTTTACTCCAGTTGCATCTGTCAGGGTTATTTTTCCCCAATCTTCTGCAAAGTATTTTACTGGCTTTCCGTCTTTTGCTAATGTCTCAGGAATTATTATCTGTCCTGCTGCTGTCAATTTTATCCAGTAGCCATAGCCCGGCTCCAGTGTTGCTGCTACTGAATATCCGCCAGCGTATTTGTATATCGGTCCGCTCTGCAACCCCGGAGGATTCGTTGTTACATTAGCTGCAGTAGCTGCTATCTCATATCCGCCAAACATGTTCCATCCACTGGCTCCTGCTATAGGATCGTGAGCAACTATCTGTATTCCGCCTGACGGCCATTCATCACCAGTATTATAGGTTCTATTACCTAAATGTTTCATCCAGTAACCTGTGCTTGGTGTTACTTCCGTTATGGGTTGATATCCTCCTGCATACTTAAATACGTTTGCACCTGGATCTCTGAATGCCCACCAAGTATTCACATTCTGATCTATTGAATGTAATCCAGGTATTGATACCATATTCCAACCATCGTTTACATTTACTGATAACTGGAATGTAGACGTAGCTTCATATGTTGTAATTTTAATATTATCAACATACCATCCATCGAACGTCAGCGATCCATCTGATCTGAAATAAAATCTTATGGTAATATTCTGATTAACATAGTTTGAAATATCAATTGTCTCATGAACCCAGCTCAGCTGCGAACCATCATAAAGTGGTTGACCATTTGGCTGAAATGAACCAACTCCCGGATTCGTGTACAATCCTTGAAGTGCTGTCCAGGTTGAACCATTATTAGTTGATATTTGGATCTGACCATAATCCCAATCTGTTTCAATATTCCATTGAGTATCGAATTCAAGTGTAGCACCAAGAACATCCGTAAGATCTATCTGGCTATTATATTTCAATGACGAAGTGACATTGTTTGAATAACTTCCACTTGGTGAATCTGTGAAGGAAGTCGGTGGAGAAACATATTTAGCTGACGTGATATTCCATCCGCTAGTTGAAGTCCAGTTATTAATATTATTTGCTTCATCATATAATGCAACCACTTGCGAAGCAACATAGAACTGGAAGAAATTTAGCGGAGGTGTACTTCCCGGCGGATTGAACCCACTTCCTCCGGCAGGAAGAGTTTTAACTATATTTGAGTTTGCATCCTGTGCGGCCAGATAATATTGAACTATTGTTCCGAGTGATAATGAAGGAATAGTAAAATTGTAATTACCGCTTTCAGTCGGAACTCCCGTAACATCCGTAAAAGGACCAAAAGTTCCGCCGCTAATTTTTGTTCTGTAATAAATTCTTGGCGCTAGATTTCCACTACCAATTTGCAATGGGGTTTCTATTAATGCTGTTGTTATTATTGGAGTTGATTGTGAAGTTGATGCAATCGGAGTATGAATAATATCCATATTTAAGTTTAGTGCAAATGATGCAAGTGTTGCAAATGACAATTTTGCCATCTTGAAAAGATAGGGTTGATTTATATACTGGATAAGATCATTTACAGTATGATAATTAGGATGAAAATCATTATCATCTTCAATAAGCAGAATTGCACCGTAACCATGATCTAAAAATGATTGATGATCACTATATGGTTCAGCCGGAACCACATCGAGATCCAGATTAATTTCATAAAGAATATTTGCTTCAAGCATTTGGTCCTTTATTTTGCCAGTGTTTGCTACGGAGCTATTGTGAACATCAGCATTACCATCACCATTACCATCGTAGCCAATCATATCCATATTTACCACACCAAGAATTGAATCTCCTGCATTCTGTGCCTGAGTGGCGTAATACTCACTTCCAATCAATCCCTGCTCTTCTTCATCCCATAAAGCGTAGATAATTGTAAAGGGAAAATCGTACTGAGAAAAAATTCTTGCGGCTTCAATTACTGCAGCAGTTCCGCTGGCGTTGTCGTCAGCACCAGGCGCTGTTGTCCCGGAAGGCATATCATCATAGTGCGCACAGATAATATATTTTTGATTTGGAAACTCTGTTCCGCTCTGTACTCCCAAAACGTTTTTACCTGTAGTGCTAAATGACTGTATCGTAGTTGTCATCCCGTATGATTGCAGCTTTTGCTTAATATACGTTTCTGCAAGTGCATTCCCTGGTTGAAGTTTATGTCTTGATAAAATTGTTTGTGGAGTTCCATTAATTATTGTTGGGGTATTCCCGGAAAGTTCACGAACAAATTTCACCAGTGAATCCTGTATCGAAGCATTTAATATCTGTTGCACGACAGGTGATTGAGGAAAAAGATTTGAAGAAATAACCAGAAAAAAAACAAAGAAAACTATTTTTTGTCTCATAATGTTTACCCCGTAAAATTGAAGCCCTGCTTATGGGGCAGGGCTATATAATTTATGATACTATTTTACTAACACCATCTTTTTAACTGAAACGAAATTATCCGTTCTTAATTCATAGACATACATTCCGGTTGCGACACTTCCTGCATTCCACTGGTATTGATATCTTCCTGCCTGCAGTGATGTGTTAACCAACTCTGCTACCTTTTCGCCCAATGCGTTGTAGATCGAGAGTTTTACACTTGCCACATCTTCCGGCAATGAGAACTCTATCACTGTGCTTGGGTTGAATGGGTTCGGATAGTTCTGCTCCAATGAATATACTGTCGGCAGCAACTCTCCGCTTACCTTCAGCTTCTGTATCGTTGCATCACTGATCACTACATCTTCTCCTGATTTCAGATTTGTGTTCAACATCTTTCCGCTTTCATCCATCAATCTGATATCCATTCCTTCTACTCTTACTGTTAATGGATATGTTATTCCATTCATATCAATCGTTTTCACTGAACTGTTTATGTCTTCTGCTATCCTTCCACTCGTGAACCTGAAATCATACATTCCTGCCGGCGGTGCCGGTGGTAGTTCATACTGACTTAGGTCTACTTCTCCCTTTACTGCATACAATGTGTAGCTTACTCCTGCTGCATCTGTCAGTATTATTCTTCCCCAGTCCTCGGCAAAGTATTCTACTGGCCTGCTTTCCTTTGCCATAGTCTCCGGTATGATTATCTGTCCCGCGCCTGTCAACTTTATCCAGTATCCATATCCCGGATCTATTGTCGTGGCTACCTGATATCCACCTGAATACTTGAAGATTGAACCAGTCTGTAATCCACCTGGAACTGTGGTTACGTTGGCTGCTGTTACACTTAGCTCATATCCACCTATCATATTCCAGCCTGAATTTCCTGCTAGTGGTGCGTGTGCTACTATCTGTATTCCTCCTGATGGCCATTCGTCTCCTGTGTTATACAGTCTCGCTCCATCTTGTTTCATCCAGTATCCCTCTCCCGGGATTGCTGTTGCTACTTGAGTGTATCCACCTTGATACTTGAATACCTGTGAGCCTGCTACTCTATATGCCCACCACGTACCTACATTCTGATCTACTGGATGCAATCCAGGTATCGATACCATATTCCAGCCATTGAGTAAGTTTACTGATAGCTGGAAGGTGGTTAATCCGGAGCCCGGTATCCACGTATTTGCAATTCTTATACCTCCAAGTGTTAAAACTGCGGCAGTAGTTGTACCTCCCTGTCTGAGAGCTAACATTCCCAAACTCAATGCATCCTCACCCAAATCTGTCTGCGTTAATGTTGCAGCAGGTTCAATTCCATCCAGTACAGGATTTACCCACAATTTAACTTCATCATCTGTAGTTGTTCCGGCATTAAACGTGTACTTAACCGCAATTAAGTATGTTGTGTTTAAAGCATAGCTGAATGGTGTGTAAACAACATCTGTATTATTTCTTTTAGCTACACCGATCGCAAGACTGTCACCTGCATTTTTCTTTACAAATACTTTTGCATAAAATAATGAAGTAGTGTTTTCAGGACCCATGTGGAAGAAATAATCACCGTTAGCTTGTGCCGAAGAAAAATTCACCATAAAGGAAGCATACACACTTCCTGAGGTAACGCTATTAAATGCCCTATTATCATCTTCACCTGTTGTGGTCATTGCAACTGATTTACCTAATCCTGAATTAATATATCCCGAATATGATAATGGAGAATCATTAACAGGAATTGGATTTGTTCCAACACCACTGTGTGCAAGCCATCCATTATCGGTAAGAAAACTACCTGTTACATACTCAAAATTTTCTGTTAGTGGTAATGATGGTGCATTATTAGTAGCTATGCTAAATTGAGGAATAGTTCCATCAATTTTATAATTTATATTTGCGCCAGAGTTCGAGTAAGGGAAAATCTTAAAGTAATAGGTTGTTGCTGAATTGAATCCAAAAGTTTTAGTTTGAACTCCTTGAAGAACATTCTGAACAAAAAGTGAATTATTCTCTGGTATCCCATCAATCGGAACTTTAATTGAATCATAATTGAACGAGCTTCCCTTGATCAAATATCCATCTGGTGTTGTTCCACCAGCAGCATCTATCCAATTCAAAATAATAGAATAGTAAGATGGAATTCCAAGCACACCCGAAAAATTTGTCACATGATTTGTAGGTTCAGACTTGACAACAAAGCCATTGCAATTTACATTTTGAGTTGTTGCACCGCCACCAGCATTCGCTATCAATTCCCCATTGTAAGTTCCACCAAGTAATCCGGCTTTTAATCTTACATAGACAGGTGTTGCTGCTAAAGTCCCACCGGAATAAGGTACATTGACGCTTCCAGAAAAAGTGGTATTATTTAATGATACTTCGTAATTAGTTGAACCATTAACTGTGATGTTACCTGACGCAGGAGTTAAGCTGCTGCCGCTAAGATTATAGCTTTGTGACGGTGAAGGACCTGCCCCTTCAAAATAAGTGAATCCTGATAAAGTTGTTGGACTTACACTTATTAACGGAGTACCTGCAACCGGGAATATTTCAGACCAACTTGTTGCAACTCTGATTCCATCAATATTGCCGGTTGGTGTATTGGTTCCTTGCCGAATAGCTATTATTCCGATATTTGCAGGATCTGATGCTGTTCCTGAACCGGTCGGTCCAATAGTGACCAATGGTAAACCAGGTTCAGTCGTCGGATAACCAGTATCATATAAATAAAGTGTAACTAAATCATCATTCGCTAGTGCTGTACTATACGAATATTTTAATACTACTAAATATGTTTGATTGAAATTCAATACCGTATTATCATCAATACGGGTTTCAGTGGATTTAGAAAGTCCAAGACTCCATCCGGCACCGTTGCTTCGCGCAAAAACTCTTCCTCTGAACGTAGTACCAATTGGACTCGGTCCAACATGGAAAAAATAGTCAGCGGTTGGAAGTGCGGAGGTTAAGTTTAATAAAAATGATGAATAAACATTATTATCAGTTGCTACAGGCGTTGGCAGTGAACGATTTACATCACCATCATTGACTCCACTTCCACCATTAGTAAAAGTAACTGAGCCCCCAATTCCGGAAGAAAAATACGATGGATACGATAAACTTGTTGTAATGTAAGCCGGTCCTTGTGTACCACTATGTCTTACCCAATTTGTGGTCACAGCTAACAAATCCGGATTAGCCACGGTTCCATAATCAAAGTTTTCGTCGAGCATTAATTCTAAAACTGAAAGTCCAACATTTTGAATTTCCGAAGGAAGACCCGTTCCACTATCCCAGCTAAATATTCTGGTATAAGGAGTAATAGAATTTTTCCAGGTGATACTAAAAAATTCAGAGCTGAATGATGCCGCAGAGGTTTGTAACCTGAACCTATAAAGTCTTAAACTTTGTCCCGCCTGGATTACTCCATTTGAACCCGGTATGTTAGAAGATGTTCTCAATATATTTGGGCTCGTGATCAATGCAGAAGGCGGATAAGCACTCGCTGCAAAATCACTAAATCCTGGAACGAGTGAAAATGTCGGTGTTCCACCGTTGAGAAATGCTGGATCGTAAGTCCAAGCAAAACTGCCGTGACTATAAATTACACTTGATAAGCCAGTATTCTTTACAAATACATCAAATGTAAGTGAATTAGTTGACTCAAAATTTATGTTCGTGACACTTACTTCACTTTGCTGAGAAAAGAGATTGAAACTCCCCGCAAAGAATATCACTATCATAAATAAAGAAAGAATATGTTTTGGCATATCGCCCTCCGATTAGATTATTATTAATTAATGAATTTTAGTTAAGTCGATCAAACAATATTTATTGACACAATTAAAAATTAAAAAATTCTTTAAACTAAATTTTATTACACGTATTAATTTTATGTTAAAATTTATATTCATTATTCACTGGTTTTGAGAAAAATATTTTTATTACCAGAAGTTGTATACCCTGCAGGTGCTTTTCTCATCACTCCCAGAACACTATTATAAAATACAATACTCAAATCTTCTATCTCTGTAAATGCATCTCCATTTAAATCTGTATTAATATATCCTGTTGCACCAGTTACATTATCATTGAAAACCAAGTTCAAATCTGCGGTCTCAACAAAACCATCCTGATTAGCATCTCCGCCATAGATACACCATTTAGTACCTACAAGTTTTAGATTATTACCGAAAGCTTTATCCGCAGCGGTTGTAAAATCATAAATTAAATTATTCGCAGAAAAAGTTTGCGGAAGTGCACTCCAGGTTTCAACCGCATTACGATGTTGAAGTACGATATAATAAGGAATTCCGTTTGATGCATTTGTGAAACGGGCTGTTCCTTCTCCGCTGCTGTTCAGTAAAATTTTTGATTGATCCACAACTGAAAATGGAGAAACAGTATTTCTTAATTGAATGGTCACGGAATCAGGGATCATAGTAGTACCATTGTAAAATCCTTCCAGCAATGCAGTGAAAGAGGTAATTTCAAAAACATTTGCTATCTGCATTTCAACAGGAATGGTGAGTACCGGCGACAAAGGATCGTTACTGTTAATCATCACATCCATTGTGTAAGTACCAAGCGGATAATCTTCAGAGTTGAATGTTAATACAACATCTATCGAATTGCCGTTATAAATTCTTCCGCTGTTGATGTTATTCGATAACCAATCCGGATCTGCTGCAATTTTGACAGCGAGATTATTCGATACGTATGCTGAATTGTAAGCTATCTGGAGACCATCTGAACCTGTAACATTTTCAATCCCAACTGTCGCTGATGTTAGAGTTGCATTCATATTATTGTAATATATCATTATCCTGCCATTCTCATAGAGAACAACCTGAAACGTCAACGAGCCTGTTGCATCATATTTCTGCCAGTTTGTGAATTGAATATAAAATTTATCATTATCCAATAAATAATGAACTGTTCCCTGCGTTCTTCCATCCAGATCATCCCAAAACGGAGCGATAATATTATTTGGTAAACCTGTTGCAGGAATTATGCCGTTTGTAATATAAGATGACGATAATGCATTAAAACTGATAAATCCATTCGTACTCAAATAAAGATTATTAAAAAGATTTCCGTAGAACTTAAAAGGAAATCCGATAGGAATTGCATTGGTCCATCCGTCATCGAGATTACCATTCGGAAATGAAACTTGAACAGCAGATGGATTAGAAGTAATGTTATACCAGGTATATTGTGGTCCATTCGGGTCGTTACTGTCAATCCATTTATATCCAAATAAATCTGGTCCGCCCTGTCCTTCAATACTTATTCCATTATTTCCTGGCTGATTTTCCTTATCATAATCATTTTCGGAAAAATTCTCTTCTGATGATTTGGGAATTAATTTCACGTTGATAATACCATCCGGAAAAATATTATTCTCCAATGAGACTGTAAAATCAAGTGTGGATGGTAAAGTAGTTATATTAGCGATTGTAATTGAATCAATAATAGTTGACTGCTGTGATATAATATGATTAATCGATAACGGGTTAGCAGAGACTTGCGGCGCTATCCAGGTTGTACCTGAAGCTGGATTAGAAATATTAGACCAGTTGCCCCACATATCACTTGACTTAATTGAAAAATGATAATTAGTAGAAAAAATTATTCCGTTTACACTAAATGTTTCCGTTGCTCCAATTGTATCAGGTGATCCAATGAAGTTTAAAGGTGTTGCGTTATTAAATGTTGTTTCATCAATTATTGGATTTGTTGAATATCGAATATCATACTCTGTTATACCATTCACGGTTGAATCATATGGAACTGTCCATTGCAGTGTTAGTGAATTCGATGTTGGATTAATTACAGTCAGATTTACTATTGGGTCAGGAGGAGTTAAATCAGGTGTACCCAACGATAAAAATGCAGCATAAACATCAATCAGTCCTGTTCCATAAGTATTATCTTCTCCCGTTGTACCAAGATCTCTTGCGGTGTTGTACAATGCTTCAAGTATTTGCCTGCCTGTAAGACCCGGGAACGCTTGTTTTAGCAACGCGACAGCACCAGCAACATGCGGAGCTGCCATAGATGTACCGGTTGCAAGTGTATAACCACCTGAACTATTACAGGAACGAACAGATGTGCCCGGCGCGGACACTTCCGGCTTAATTAATAATGAACCTGTTCCTCCACAAACTGATGGACCACGGCTTGATGAACTTGTTATCGGATCGTTTGATCCTGCTAGCCACGATGCACCATTTATGTTAGCGACACAAAATACATTTACACTGTTTGTATTTATATTTTTTGGTTTTGTTATAGTTGAGGTTCCAGGACCAGCATTTCCTGCTGAGAATACTACAGCTATACCTGCAGCTTCAACAGCGTCAAGTGTTGTTTTATAAATTCCTGAACATTCATTCGTTACATCAGGATCATACCAGCTATTGCTTATCACATCTGGCATATCGTCCGTAGTTGCCGGATTACCATCCGGATTGATTGCCCACTGAAATGCGGCAATCGAGTTTGAAGTATGTGGACTTGAGCAAATAGTTTTTGCAGCAATCCATTCAGCATTGATAGCAACACCCACAGTATCAGCTGTTGTAATTGATCTCCCAACCATGGTTCCCATCGTATGAGATCCATGATAATCACAATCATTTGGTGTTGTGGTTCCACCTGAAGGATCGAACCATGCCTGATTATATGGAACATGGTTCCCTCTCCATTTATACTGCAGAGCCGGATGTTGAAGCTGGACACCAGTATCAATACCCATAACCAATCTTCCCTGCCCAGTAATTCCCATTGCCCAAAGTAAGTGAGCATTAATTATTTTTAACCCAGCTTCAACAGATTCAGTACCTTCAGGAGCATTTTCAATTACTTCGACTGGTTTATCTAATTCCAATAATGCATCCAGGTCCATTTGACTTACATCTAATCGCAGCATCAATTCATTGATCACATCCGTCTTAGCTTCAACTGCTACAAGATTGCTTATCCAAAAAGACTCATACCTGAATACTCTTCCCTGCACTGATCTCTCTTCCAGATAAGATAAAATATTTACTTGCGTGGTTCTCGCCTTTTCCTGCAGAGCATTTATTAAAATAAAAGCTCTTTGTTGATTCGAGACCGATTCCCTATAAAATTGTTCATCCATTGACAGAACATCCACCTGGTCCCGCAGCAGTACTAATACTTTTATATAGTCTTCAGGATTAGCTTCTGTTATTGCTTGCTGCAATCTTGAACTCACTTCTACCTGACTTAATGATAGTGATGTGTGTATAATTAATAAAAAAAGTGATAAGAGAATTGGTTTCATTGGATCCCCGATATTTTACTAAGATGATGTATATAGATTTTCATTGATTATTTTTTAAAAATTGACTTTGATATTTCGTTATGGACTCTTTCGTTCAACTCCAAGAACATTATTCCTAAATACTATATTCAAATCTTCAATCTCTGTGTATGAATCACCATTTAAATCTGTTGCTATGTATCCTGTTGCTCCATTAACGTTATCTATAAAAACTAAATTCAAGTCTGTCAACCCGACAAATCCATCCTGATTCACGTCCCCACCATAAATGCACCATTTGGATCCAACCAGCTTTAGATTATTACCAAATGCTTTATCCTGTCCTGTTGTAAAATCAAATGTTAAACTATTTGAACTGAAAGTCTGGGGTTGTGCGCTCCATGTTTCAACTGCATTTCTGTGTTTCAGGACTATGTAATATGGTATTCCGTTGACAGCATTATAAAATCTGCCTGAACCCTGTCCGTTTTCATTAAGAATCATTTTAGTCTGATCTATTAATGCATGCGGTGATGAAATATTTCTCAGCTCAACACTAACAGTATCTTCCACTGAAGATACACTATTATAAAATCCTTCAATCAGCGCTGTGAATGTTGTCAATTCAACAGAATTAACAGTGTAGTAGAAGATCTTTATATCATCCACATACCAGCCATCTTTTTCAACAGATACATCTGTTTTTAACTCAAATTTTATTTTGAACTGACTGCTTATATAGGACGAAAGAGATATCTCTTCTTTTACCCAGGTGGTTTGAGTTCCATCATAAAGGGGTTGACCAACCGGCTGGAAAGTACCCGTTCCCGGATTTGTATATTCACCCTGTAATGGTATCCATGTGGAACCATTATTCGTACTGATCTCAACCTGACCATAATCCCAGTTATTCTCAATATCAAATTTTGTATAAAATGATAAACGCGGATTTGAAATACCAATTAAATTGATCGGATTGGTTAGTGTCATGGTTATAGTTGAACTGGAAGCGTAGTTTCCTAATGGACTGTCAGTATAAGAATTAGGTGGAGAATTATATGTTGAGGTTGTTATCGCCCATTTTGGTGCTGCTGTCGGCGTTCCGGTAATTGTCCAGAGTGTATTTGGATTGTTTGTTGTATCAGCAAAAACATAAGTTGGCTTTCCAACAATCAGTTTTAAAGTATCGTTGCTCATCGGCACACCATTCGTGCTTGTAACTAATACCAGCTCTATAAGAGATTCAGCCTGTGCATTTGAAGATACTGTAAATGAAAGTGGTGATAAAACCATTGCAGTTTGACGCGAACTAATTGAATCGAATGATGCAGTACTCACTAGAACCGTTGCGTTAGTATTTAATGATGTAAGCTGAATAGAAATGTTGGTCGCAGTCGATAATCCTTTGTTCCTGAATTGAGGAGTCATCAAAATATTGTCACCCGGTAAAAAATATTGCTTGCTGTAAATCGGATTTATCATTTCAACAAAACCGCCGGCAACCCATGCATAGTATAAATTCGGGTGAACATTTTCGATTGCGAGAGGAAATATTTCCGATTGTGACGGCCAGAATCCTGTTGTTCCGACCTCAGGTGTCATTGCGAATATTTTTCCGCTGTTAAGTACAATATCACCATCATAAAAATAATCATCACTGTTCCCACGAGTGCTGTAATTGACTGTCTGCAAATCAGTTCCATAAGTATAGTTATTATAGACCGTCATATCCGAGGCATATTCTCTAAACGTTAGTGAATCTGGAGTTTCATGTTCCAATGCTCCGTATGGAAAAATCAGGTAGTTTCCGTAAGTATGATAGTTTAATGCGTTCTTAATTTTTCTCACTGCTAGAAAGTTCTTAATGTTAATAGTTTCAGGCTCTGAGAATGGTGCAGTTCCCCGATATGTATCACTTGATGGAGTTGTACTTGAACCACCGTTTGGTGCATTCCAGTAAGCATATGGTCCGTAATTTCTGTTCAAGTCAACACCA
This sequence comes from bacterium, assembly GCA_016716565.1. Classification (NCBI taxonomy): domain Bacteria; species bacterium. The sequence goes on along the minus strand of JADJWC010000003.1, from coordinate 586,150 downwards.
TAGCTGCCGCCGTTATTTCTTCTGTTCTTGCGCCACATCCCCCCGCCGGACGGATATGTAATTCGGTTGTATTCATAACCATCAGGATTTACAACAGGTATAAAAAATAATTCCCGGTTGTTTACAAGATATTGTATAGATGCATCAGTGGAATAGTTTTCCAGCAGGTAGTACATAAAGTATATCATTTGCATCATACTTTCAGGTTCTCTGGCATGATGCAGCGCAGTGTAAAGAACTTCAGGTTCATTCTCATCAACATCGGGATTATCAGATATTTTCACCATATACATTGGTCTGCTTTCAATTGTATTACCAATTGATATTTTTGAAGTAATCAAATTCGGAAACAACACTTTCATACTGTCAAGTTCTGCGATCACTTCTGCAAGGGTGTAAAATCCTCCCATCGAACCAAAACCAAATCCGCTTACGTTCATCTCTGCTTTGCTTTGATTTATGAATGAAGACTTTTGATCTTCTGTTAATTTTGGAAGATTATTATAATAAGCATACCAGTCATCGATCAAGATTTCATATCTGAATCCTGATGTCTGCAATATGCTGAATTCATTATCATTCAGATAAACAGTAATTACATTGTCTTTAGAAAAATGCAAGTGATCAATTTCCAATCCTATATCTAATAGTACCTCAATATCAACCAGAGTATTTAAATAAATTTTGACCTGCTTATAGTTCTGTGACTGGATTGTTATTATAGTTATTAAAACAAAAAGAAGAGTAAAAATTTTTTTCATAGCTAATTTATGTTAAAGTCTTAGTTCATTATTAAGGGTTTAACTTTTGAATTCCCGAAATATTATTTCTGAATACGATATTTATATCTTCAATTTCCGTAAATGAATCTCCGTTCAAATCAGTTGGAACATATCCTGTAATACCGGAGATGTTATCTGTATAGACCAGATTCAAATCGGCTGCTTCAACAAATCCATCCTGGTTTACATCGCCGCCGTATATACACCACTTAGTTCCAACAAGCTTTAAGTTATTACCGAATGCTTTGTTCTGTGTCGTAGTAAAATCATAAGTCAAAGTATTTGCTGAAAAAGTTTGAGGTAAGGCGCTCCATGTTTCAACTGCATTTCGATGCTTAAGGACAATATAATAAGGAACACCATTCTCAATGTTATAAAATCTTGCTGCACCCTGTCCGCTGCTATTAAGAAATATCTTTGCCTGATCTACCAGTGCGAAGGGTGAAGTTGAATTGCGAAGTTCGACTGTTACAGTATCCGGCTTCATCGATGAACCATCGTAGAATCCTTCAATCAGTGTTGTAAGCGATGAAAGCTCGAGATACGGATTGTCAAATCCAAAAGTTGCATAAACTGGTAAATGGTCAGATGCATAATGCAGTGCATCAGCAACCTGCTGACTTACAACTGCATTTGGTGGTTTGTTGATTGAATCATTAAAATGGTTACCATCATTTCCGTAAGTCACAAATGAACCGGGATAATATGTTATTCCTCCAGCATTCATTATCGATTGGGACATAAGTATCATATCAAACCTGTCATCCAGACCACCAGTAGCACCGCCGTCACCTAAATTCCTGACTCTAGTTGATTGTGTGTGGTAAGAATCAAATGTTCCGTTGTTGCTCCAACTACCAACAAGATTTAATGGATCAATAAAATATCCTGATTGAGATTGGTTCAGCAGTTTCTGAAATGCTAATTCAGCAGAACTATAAATGTTAAAATCACCGAGTATGATAAAATTGGAATTTGGCGGCAGCGCATCTGTTATGATTCGCAAATTATCAATTTCTGCTGCTCTCTGAATACTGTCAGCACTTGTATCACCTGCTTTTAAATGTACTGAGTAAATAATAATTGTATCTCCGGTTGCATTATGACGAAGTCTGAATTCATTAATATCGCGCAGTGCTGTTGCGATTGGTGTATTACTTATGAAAGTGAACAAACTGGTTTTATAATAGATCGCATTGTCTGTATCAGTTCCATTAATAAAAGTTCCGGCAGCATAGCCTGATGAAACTCTGTTCAGCACTCTTATTAAAAATCCATTCACACCGGTCTGAGATGTCATTTCCTGGCAAACAAGAATATCCGGCTGAACATTTGAAAATATTGTTCTGTAATATGGATTGCGTTCTAAAGTATCAGTAAGTACCAGATTCAAAACATTATAAGACATTATTGTATGCTGGTTTTGTGAGAAGACAACACTTGTGAACATTAATAAAGTGAACAATGTTTTTGTTAATAAGCGCATTGATTACCAGTAATTTTATTTGAGAAAAATCATTTTTTTTGTTTGAATTAATTCATTAACCATAAGTTGATAGAAATAGATTCCACTTGGTAGCTCCATGATTCCGGACAAGCCGGAATGACTGTTAAACTCAATTTCATAGATGCCGGCAGGTTTTTCTTCGTTAACAAGAGTAGCGATTTCGTTTCCAAGTACATCATAAACTTTAAGTGTTATGAAAGAATTATCATTTCGAGGAGTTTGCGACGAGAAATCTTTAAGATTCCTCACTTCGTCTGGAATGACAAAACGAATTTTTGTTGAAGGATTAAACGGATTCGGGTAGTTCTGTTCAAGTTTGAAATCATATTCACCAGGATTACTATCAACAACATCAGTGACAACATTATTATAGTAAACAAATAATTTTAATTGATTGAAAACTTCGAAATTCATTATCTGATAAGAACCGTGACCTTCTATCGGAACACTTATGAAAGAACCGTCTATTAAATCCTGAACCAAACCTGTGACTTCAGGAGGCACATTCCATTTGAAATACATTTCCGTTGCACCGAGCATACTCTGATATCTGAGTCTGTGTTCGACTGTCCCTGAATAAGGAAAACCAGGAGCATTTCTGTAATCGAGCCAGGAACTAAGTGAACCATTAAATCCATTTTCAGGAAGAATCCATCTTGCATCGAATGCACCGGTCGGTGGATATGGTGGAAGATCGCTTTCTCCAAGAAGGAAATCTATTCCATTCGTTGCAGTCTGATCCAGTCCGAAGTACAGAATTTTTTGTCCGCCGGCATTATCATAAATCTCAAACGGGATTGAAACCTGTGCCTCAGTCTGGCATAAAGAGATGCTGCTGAAGAAGATAACAATAAAGAGAACCATTGTGTAAAGCAGAGTATTTTTTATATGAATTATCATTTTAAAAATATCATTTTCTTGGATGAAACAAATTTGTTTGTTCTTATTTCATAGATATAAATACCACTTGCAATGTCGGTGGCGTTCCACTGGTAGCTGTATCTTCCGGCTTCCAATGTTGTGTTTGCTATCTCATCTACCTTCTGTCCTAATGTGTTGTAAATCGTCAGCGTTACTTCTGTTGCTTCTGGCAGATCAAACTTTATCGTTGTCATCGGGTTAAATGGGTTCGGATAGTTCTGTTCTAAACTATATGTTTCCGGTATCTCTCCTGCTTTCTCTATCCTCAGCTTATTCACTGATTTGTTGCTGATTATTATTTCTTCACCTTCTACTAACCTGTGACTTCCTACTTCCTCTCCACTCGATATTTCTACTAATCTATATTCTACCCCATTCTTCAGGTTTGTAATCTTTATCCTCACAGGATATTCACTCGCCTGAATCTTTATTGTTGCTTCATCATTCTCCGTCAACTTGTAATCGTCTTCAAGTCTTACATCAAACGCTCCAACAGGCGGTACCGGCGGCATACTGTAGCTTTCCTTATTGATACTTCCTTCCAGCTTTCCGTTGAGGTATAACGTCTGGCTGTTGTTTGCTCTGTCAGTTATCTCTATCTGACTAAATTCTTCTGTTGCTTCTGAAATCTTTTCTAATTCATTATTCTCTTTCATCACCACATTATTGCAGCTTATTGTTATCGTTCCCGAACTACTTGCTTTAATCCAGTAAGCTTTTGTTCCATCAATGGAATTTGCACTGATATAACCGCCTGAATATTCAAACAAGGTGCCTGTAACTATTATACCACCTGGATCTTGAACACTGCTTAATGGAACATTACAATATGGTCCTCCGATGATATTCCAGCCAGTATTTAATGAAATGACACAATCAATCCTATCTGCTCCACTGACCGGAACAACTTGTGAGGATGGAAATTTCAACCAATAACCAGTACAATTACTAACTGTTTCAGTCGAGAAATATCCATTTGAATAGCCGAATAAAGTTCCCGCTATTGCGGATGGAAATAATGCAAGATAGTTATTATTTGAAACATCAACCGGAAGACTTATCATATTCCAGCCTGATGATATATTATAGTTTGAAGTAATTTGATAATTGAATTTTATCCTAAGAATTCCAAAACCTGATACATCATTAAACTGATTGGTAGTTCTCATATTTACATTAACAATGTTGTTGGATCCCGGGTCGACGAGATGAAAATATCCTGTCGACGGTAATTGTGAAGCATTCCAACTTAAATTTGCTGGCTCACAGCCTGTAGCCGGTTGATAACGTAAGCTCCAGAATCTTTCACCTGAAAGATTAGTACCTCGGACGTCCGTTAAAAATGGAATGCCACAACTTGTGAATCTTGCATCAAATGCATCTACGGGTGGTGGAGGTGGGGCTTCAATATCTAATCCCGGGTCGAAACAATCTGTAGCTCCGGGTGCAGTTCCGAATTTCAGAGCGACCTGATTTGTGCAATTATCAGATACAATTAAATCAACACCGAAGTCCAGTGCCGGTACTACCACCTGAATTGATGCAGTCCTACGATGAACGGGGGTTCCATTCGGACCTTCACCTTTAATATTGATAGTGTAGTTTCCGAGTGTAACATTCCCGGACGTCCTAATCCGCATCGTAACATTTCCAGGAAATGAACTTAATGTATTACCCTGCGGGAAATCAATAATGAATGAACCGCTCGGCGGAGTCGGAGTAATGTTAGCAGAAAATATTGCTGTTGAATTATAAAGCTTGACACTCGGTACTTCAATATTTATAAATGCACTATCATTATTATTATCAATAGTTGAATTTGATGGCGAGACTTTCATTGCAAAATCAGGAAAGTAAGCAACATAACTTCCAAAATCTCCGAAACGAAAATCCGTCCACATCATCATTGCCTGATTATTTGTGGAAACGACAGCATCATAATCACCCTGATAACGAGGCGTTCCTCCACCGCCGCAGGTAGAACAATTAATCTTCATTTTTTGATTTGATATTCTTTGATTTTGTGCCCACGTAACTCCGCCGTCATCCGAATAGCTTGCATAAATGTAAGCGCTGTCGCTTGTCGGAGTGTCTCTCGTATCCATCCACTTCACGTACAATCTGCCGGAAGATTTATCGCACCAGATAGATGGATGCCATTGATGATTAGCGGTCGTGTTCAAATCATCATTAACTCTTATTGCAGATGACCATGTTATTCCCTGGTTAGTTGAATACCTGCAGAAAATATCAGGCTTGTTTCCATTGCCTGAGGGAGTATTGGAAGCATAAACACAATAAAATCTTCCCCGGTAGGTACCGTTACTTTGATCAGCAGCAATGAATGGATATGGACGCGTTCTCATATTCTGAACAGAATTTCTTCCGTTAACATCCGTGCCGACATAGTTAGCAAAATTCTGTGCTGATTTTTGTGTGAAGTTTAATCCGCCGTTTGTCGATGCATAAAAAGTATATGTAGAAGCAAAAGAACTTCCGGAATTAGTGACAACATACACCGCACCTCCGTCCGTAGTTCCGTTCGGTCCGACACAAACCATCATACCGGGTAATGTTTGTGTTGAGAAAGTTGCCGTTGTTGTCCAGCTTGCACCAAAATTTGTAGAGCGTGCAAAGTTACCGGGAGTCATTGTTGTGTAAACATAATTTGCATATGGACCTGTTGTCTGATCAGCAGCCATCCAGTTTTTGTCATTGCCGGAAATAGCTGTAACAGAAGCAGACCAAGTCGCGCCGTTATTTGTGGATCTCATCACTTTACAGCCTGTAATTCCTCCGAACATAGTTTCGTAATATAAATTACCTGCACCATCGTACGCCGTGCAAGGATCGCCATCTGCAGGAACACCAAATACAGGCGATGAACTTAACCAGTTAAATCCATCGGTCGTACGCCAGGCATTATTAATATTGTATGCGCCGAAATACTGCAGCGGATTATTTGGATTTTGTGAAAGATGCGGTTCGGCAAAATCAACTTCGAGGTTAAAATTATCATAGCCATCATTATCTGTTATTACATCCTCTTCACTATCAGAATAATTAATATTTTCCAGCCACTCACGGGGGACACGATCGACAAAAGGATTATCGCCCTGAGGATGAACAATGCCAGTAAAAACTATCAACAATAAAACTGCTAATGATTCTATTCTATTTTTAATGATAAAAATATTTTTCATTCAGGATTTTCTTCTCTTGTCACTTTAAGATTGTTAATTTTTTAGATAGTACTTGATTGTCTGTTTCCAGGGTATAGAAGTACACACCAGATGGAAGATTATCGGCATTAAAGCTAATCGAGTATGTACCAATACTTTTATATTCATCCGAAATTGTTTTTAGGTTTTCTCCAAGAATATTGTAGAGAACAATTCTTATTCTCCCTTCTTTTGGAATTGAATAACTAATATTCGTGATTGAATTAAAGGGATTGGGGTAATTTTGGTATAGAATTATTTCTGTGGGAAATATCTCTTGATCTTCTTGAGGAATTGAAGTAATAATCTCGCCCAAGTATCCATACTTATTAACTTGCTGCGCAATTATTGTAAATTGATTTATCGGACCAATGGTTATAAAACCACCTTGACCATCGGTTGTATTCTCATATGCTATTGCAGGATAAGAAACTACAATGCCATTTTCATTCCACAACTTATTACCAAGTGTATCATACATCTGGGCAATTGTTGAAGACGTGATTGTTGCATCATTCCATACAAAAATTGTTCTACCAGAATCTGATGAAATAATATAGGGTCTACCTATTGGTGCATTATTACTTATTTGAACGCTGCCTTGTGGGAACAATTTACTTCCATCTTGTCTTAGCGCTTGGTATTGAGCAACTTGCACAATTCCATACTTTGTCCCGCTCCATCCATAATAATAATAACCATCATTACACTGGATATTAAATCTTGGATTTATATAATAAAGACTATCGGCAATCACAACATAAGGCTCTTGCCAGAGGTTGTTGCCGAGTGAATCTTTTCTTTGTGCTACAAGTTTTGGTATCATTCCAGTCCATACTAAACCGCTTACCACTACTCCTCCTTCAGGATCAGGTACAGGCTGCCCGAGTATAGTACTGCTGAATTGTTTTAATATTTCCCCGTTTTGATTTATCCGATATATAATTGTTCCAGCCTGTAAATAATAATTTCCATCTGCAGCTTTTATTACTATTGGCTGTTCATTGGATCCACTAGTTAGCATTATTCCACTATCTCCCCATACCCTTTGTCCTTCACTGTTTATCCTATTAACTTTATATTGATCAAATGTATTTACCCAGCCTACAACTGCTCCCCCATTGCCATCTGTTACAAGCTGTTGTTTTCCGTGATTTATTTCTTCGAGTGTTACTTTTACTCCTGTTGTCCCCCACAAAGAATTTCCACTGCTGTCAACTCTTTGCAACCTTACTCTTTGTTCAGTGTTAGGGAGATCTTCAAATCGGTCTTCATAGCTTACTATTACTCCACTTTCACCGTCTTCAATTATCTCTGCGTGTGATTGTTCCGGTAACTCGCCAAGTATTTGTTTTAATGTTCCCCAGGGTTTGTAACCGTATTTATCCAATCTTTCAAGAGCAAGCTTTCGCGGATAATAAATATTTTCGTAATCGTAAGTAAAATAGCATCCGCCAGCACTATCGCTACAAATGTGCGGGTCTAATCCGTAACCAACAATCAAATTATTGTTTGGATCGGTAGACCATTGTGCGTGCATTACAAACGCAGTTATAATAAACAATATTGAAATGTAATATGCCCGCATAGTTATGGTATTAAATAAATCATATTAAGTTACATCTATTTTAAAAGAAGCATTTTCTTAGTTTCAACGAAATTGCCAGCCTTTAAAACATAAAAGTACATTCCACTTGATAATCCAGCTGCGTTGAATTCAACTCTGTAAATTCCTTCTGGTTTTTCTTCATTTACCAGTAATGCCAATTCGTTACCGAGAATATCATAAACTTTTAAAGTGACTAATTGAGATTGCTTCTCCGGCAATTGCCGGATCGCAATGACAGATGGAATCGAAAAACGAATAGATGTTGTCGGGTTAAATGGATTTGGATAATTTTGTTCAAGGGAATATTCCACCGGAGTTGAGACTTCAACAGTAATTACATCAGAGAATTCATATCTGCCATTATAATCAATCTGTTTTAGCTGATAGAAATAATTTCCATTTTTAACATCTCTGTCAATGTAAAAATAATCTTTTGGTTCAGTGCTGCTGCCAGATCCCGGAACAAAAGTTATTTTTTGCCAATCGGTTCCGTGAGTCAGTCGATAAATTTCAAAGCCGGAATTATTTAATTCAGTCTGCGTTGTCCATCTTATATGAACTTCATTTCCATCTACTTCGGCAGCAAAGCTGGTCAATTCAACCGGTACTATGTAATCATTGTTTTTTAGAAATTTACCTCCTGATCCGCAGATAAGTCCAACCTGGTTTTCGGTAAATAAAATCTCATAAAAAGAAGTAATATTTCCTCCGCTGAAATCACTGAACCAGGAGGAACCTCCATTTGTAGTTTTGTAAACCAGCTCAGGAGAACCGACAACAAAAGAATTCTGCTGATCGACAATATGAATATCGTTGAGCAATCCTAAGCTGCTTACTGTATTCAAATCCCAGATCACTCCGGCATCTGTTGTAACAAGAACTTTTCCGCTGTCACCACAGACCAATCCGTAATCAGCATTTAAAAATTCCACTCCATAGAAATCTTTCAGGATAGTTCCACCATAAACTTCAGTCCATAACAAACCGCTGTCAGTAGATTTATAAATTTTCTCATCGCCACCTGTAAGAAATAAATTTGTGTCATCTGCGTAACAAATATCTTCAACGCTGCGCTTAACTCCCAAAGTTGAATCCCAGGTTACTCCGCCATCTGAAGTTGTATAAACTTCAGATGGATAGCTGACAATAACACCGTTATTTTCATCAAAGAATTTGATGTTATTGAAGTACCATAATTTGTCATCGATCATTTGAAATGTCCAATTAGTTCCGCCATCGGTTGTTTTCATCAGAAAGTTCTGGTATCCACCAACAAATCCTACATTCAATGAAGTAAAGCAGACAGCCTTCAAACCGGGTAAAGTATCAGCAGAAATTTTTGTCCAGTTTGAGCCGCCGTCAGTTGTTTTAAGAATGATTCCATCTCCACCAAATGGTAAAGAAGATCCGACTGCAAAACCAACATTGCTTTGTCCCGGCGGAAAGCTCATATCAAATATGTGAACCGGAAAACCGGTATCAATCCATTGCCAGCCCTGAGCAGTAATATTTTGAATGAAGAATAAAAATAAAACTGCTGTGGCTGTTATTATATTTTTCATTTTGTTCCCATAATCTTTTATGATTATAAATTTTACTTGAGAAGAATCATCTTCCTTATGGCATTAAATTTTTCTGTCCTTAATTCATAGATATACATTCCGGTTGCAACACTGCTTGCATTCCACTGATACTGATATTTACCAGCTGTCAATGATGTGTTCACCAACTCTGCTACCTTTTCTCCCAATGCATTGTATATTGATAACTTCACATTTGCCACATCTTCCGGCAATGAGAACTCTATCACTGTGCTTGGGTTGAATGGGTTCGGATAGTTCTGCTCTAATGAGTAGACTGTTGGTAACAATTCGCCACTTACCATCAGCTTCTGTATCGTTGCGTCACTGATCACTACATCCTCACCTGACTTCAGGTTTGTGTTCAACATCTTTCCGCTTTCATCCATCAGCCTGATATCCATTCCTTCTACTCTTACCGTCAATGGATATGTTACTCCACTCATATCTATCGCCTTTATCGAACTGTTTATATCTTCTGCTATCCTTCCACTGTTGTACCTGATGTCAAACATTCCTGCAGGTGGTGCCGGTGGTAAGTCATACTGGCTTAAGTCTACTTCTCCTTTTACTCCATACAATGTGTAGTTTATTCCAGTTGCATCTGTCAGGATGATTCTTCCCCAATTCTCCGGGAAGTATTCTACCGGTTCACTCTTTGCCATTGTCTCAGGTATGATTATCTGTCCTGCACCTGTAAGTTTTATCCAGTATCCATATCCTGGATCAAGTGTCGTTGCAGTTGAATATCCTCCTGCATATTTGTATATCGGTCCACTCTGCAATCCCGGTGGATTTGTTGTTACGTTGGCTGCTGTTACAACCAGTTCATATCCTCCAAACAGATTCCATCCACTGGCTCCTGCTATCGGATCGTGTGCTACTATCTGTATTCCGCCTGCCGGCCATTCGTCACCTGTGTTATAGGTTCTTGCACCGGTGTGTTTCATCCAGTAGCCTGTTCCTGGTACTGCTGTCGTTACTGATTGATATCCACCTGCATATCTGAATACGTTTGCACCCGGATCTCTGAACTGCCACCACGTATTTACGTTCTGATCGGTTGGATGCAATCCCGGTATTGATATCATATTCCAGCCATCACTTACATTCGCTGACAGTTGGAAAGTTGTTGCAGCTTCAACAACTTTAATAATTCCCTCGAATGGAATAGTTCTTCCACCACTTACCGTTATATTAAGATCACCGGTTGATTGAGTAGATAAACTAATTAATGCTGTTCCATTGGAAAGTGTTGTTTCGACCTGAAAATTATTAGGACCTGAAATGCAAACTAAAGCATCAGATACAGGCGTACCGGTTCCGGATTCAGTAACCAATACACTCACCTGACTATTTCCAACTCCAACCGTATCAGTATAATTTACTGTAATATTTCTTGGAGTATCTTTCCAGATATGTAGGCTTGGATCACCAAGGATGTGGTAAATCCTGTAATGGTAGCCGACAAAATAATCTGCTCCTCCAAAGATTTCGTACATATAAAACTTACCTCTTAGCAAAGCTTCACCCGGAGAATCCAATCCTTCGTCGAACATCCCAATATAAATTCCTTTATCCAACTGATTATTATAAGCTGTGTGAGTATTTGAAGTTGGTCCAATAAACGCGCAAGCGCCTTTAGGATTATTTTCATCACCGATTTCCAGCCAAGCTTCACCGAAATTATTACTTGAGTTTGCAACCCAATTGGCAACGCCACAGCCAATACTTGTAACGAAAGTTGATTTCGCACCATTATTAAGAGCATTAACTTGAGTAGTACTATAAGAAAAACAATCAGCCCACCATTGAGTGTACCATCCTTCGCCTCTGTAATTTAACCAGCCGCGGCCGGCATTGATCATATTAGAAATTGTTGTTACGTTACCTGGACAAGGATACCCATTATACATCGAATCTACTGAAATAAAATTACCACTGGTTAACATTTTTTGTGCTGTAAACCTTTTGGTCTCTATTTGTGATACATAAGCATCATTAGAACAAACTAATCCTTTTCTAAACCAGTCTGGATCAACTAGAAAAGGAGCTTTCTCATAATTCATCAGTTTATTTCTGATGTTTCTAAGCTTTGCACTTGCCTGATTTGTCCATCTGCCAATCATCATTTCAGGGAAATAATCATTTCCGGCTAATTCAACAAAATAATTATCGTACGCGAATGTCCATCCATCCATAGTAATGTTCTGATGCGGAGCAACTCCATTATCACCAATCAGCAATACATGTGTTGGAGGGTGAAGCCAGGTGGAATATGCTGTCAAAATATAATTTCTAATTGGTGTCGGATTTGTCCCTGTAGCACCTATATCACTGAATTTTATAACATTTATATAAGTTCCGGTTTTATGATTCCAATCAGCATAAGATTGAAATGAAGTCACGAATGAATCGGGCATGATGCAAAGCATATGATCATAACCGGTGACATTACCATTGTACTCACGCTGCAGTACTTCCTTGTAATTAAATATGCTACTCCTGTAAATCCTATCGAAGGATGGAGATATTGGTTTTTTCAGACTCAACTTAGGATTTATCCCTAACCCTCCACCATATTTTATCTTTACTGTTATCGAAGATACTATTTCAATTTCCTTTTTTAATGGTGAATACCTTATAGGAAATATTGAAATACGGGTAATTCTGAAGTCCCTGAAAATCCCTGGTTCTTCCACACTAACATATTCTGCCGGGTAGAACTTTTCTGAATTAAAGGCCGAATTATTCTTTATATATTCAGATTCAGGTTCACCTTCAAACCAGCTCTTTCTAACAGGAGGAAGATTAATTCCTTTAAAAGTTTTAAATCCTTCTGTTTCTAATACTTCCACGCTGATATTCCCTTGATCGGGTATTGCCAGTACTTTTGCTATGTGTGGAATTTTAGGAAGACCAACCTCTGTGGTCACTGCTTCATCGCCAATTAATATTGAATTATAAACAACACCATCGGAATTAAATTCTTTAATTCTAATTCCTGGAAGTTGAACCTTAATTATTGTGCCCGATATGTCATCACTTAATAGTTCGACAATCGGTTTTGAATCGGGCAATGAATTTTCATTAAGTGGTATCCACTGAGCAATGACGAAAGAATTGAATGATAAAACAAGAGCAAAAAGGAGTAAATGTTTTTTCATTTTAAGTACCCTTAGTTAATGGGAAAAGATGACTATATAAATTTAATTGTTTAATGCCTGAATTCGGTCTAATAATAATTAATAAATACTGGAGGTAATTTTTCCTCAACAATTTTACTCGAATGTAATAAAAATCTCAAATATTTATTAATGATTATTCATTCCTGAAAAAAATATTTAGAAAAACGGATGTAAGTAATAAATGATTTTCAGGGAGGAGAGTTAATAGAATTATCTCTATTATTTTTAATAATATTTTCCCTCACTCCTTAAAAATACATTTTTAAGAGCCCTGTCCGCACCGAAAGGGCTCCTACTTCAACTTACCTCAATAATAACATCTTCTTTACTGAAACAAAATTATCTGTCATCAATTCATAGATATACATTCCGGTTGCTACATCCTGTGCATTCCACTGGTATTGATATCTTCCAACCTGCAATGATGTGTTAACCAGTTCTGCTACTTTCTCTCCAAGTATACTGTATATAGAAAGTCTAACATTTGCCACATCTTCAGGCAATGAGAATTCTATCACTGTGCTTGGGTTGAATGGATTCGGAAAATTCTGCTCAAGTTGATAAATCAAGGGTAATTCATAAATATCCTCAACTGAGGATACTACATTGTTGTAATAAATAAAAAGTTTTAATCGATCAATATTCTGGAAATTGTTTATCTCATAAATACCGCTTCCACTTATTTCGAGATTGATTATTGTTCCATTTGAAAGATCTTGTATAAGTCCAGTTACTGTTGCAGGTAAGTTCCAACCTATATACATCACGGTTGCACCTGATCTACTTTGATATCTGAATCTATGTTCAATTGTTCCAGTAAAAGGAAATGCTGGGACAAATCTATAATCGCTCCATGAACTCAGAGTTCCACTGAATCCATTTTCTGGTAGAAGCCACCTCGCATCGAAGGCTCCAACCGGAGGATAAGGTGGTAGTTCACTTTCCCCCAGATGAATGTCAATCCCATCTGTTGCGGTTTGATCAAGCCCGAAGTAAAGAGTTTTTTGCCCACCTGCATCATCATAGATCTCAAAAGAAATGGAAATTTGTGGTGTCGATTGACAAAAATTATTAACATAACATAAAGACAAGATGGTAAATACCAATACTAAATTACTTCTCACGCTATAGTATTTAAGTTTATTAAATGAGTAAAAGGAAATCTTCAACTATATGTGTCGTATAAAATAATCTAATTTCCAAATAATTATAACGGAATATTTTATTAATTGCTTACTAAATTTTATGAATACTCACATTAATATTATTGACGAGCCCTGCATCGACGCTGGGTTCAACTATCTACTAATTATTTCAAGAGTAACATCTTTTTAACGGAAACGAAATTATCAGTTCTTAATTCATAAATATACATTCCTGATGGAACTCCACTTGCATTCCACTGGTATTGATATCTCCCAGCTTGCAGTGATGTATTAACAAGTTCTGCTATTTTCTCACCAACAGTATTATAAATTGAAAGCTTCACATCGGCTACTTCTTCCGGTAAAGAGAACTCGATTATTGTACTCGGGTTAAATGGATTTGGATAACTTTGATATAATGTATACTCTGTAGGCAATTCGGATTTATCTTCAACCGAAACAATTGGTTCTATCGTAAATATATTGTCACTAACGTCGTTTATTTCAGCACTATCTACATCACTGATTCGTACGAGACATTGTGTTGATGGAGTATTAGGAATTGTCCAATTATAACTTCCAAGTGCCGCCAGCCTTGAGGGAACCACAACGATCCATTCACTTCCATTATTTGTTGAATATTCAATTTTGATGTAAGAAACATCCTGCCTTGTCCATTTAACCTGATGGATTGTGCCAGCTACCCAGTCTTCACCACCATTTGGAGCAGTTACCGTTACCACTGGATTTGGAGCTATGGTTATTGTAAAAGTTGCATCGCTAACATCATTGATAGATGCATTACTTGCATCACTGATACGAACCAAACACTGAGTTGATGGTGTGTTTGGTACTGCCCAGCTAAAGCTACCGCTTGATGCAGGTGTTGATGCTATCACACTTAACCAGCTACTACCATTATCTATCGAATAATCAATACTGACATCTGTAATATTCTGGCTAGTCCAAGTTATATTATGCTGACTATTACCTATCCAACTTTCGCCACCATTTGGATCAGTAACTGTAATTGCAGGAGAAATTATAAAAGCGCTATCACTGACATCAAATCTAGAAGCAATACTTTCATCACTGATTCGTACAAGACATACTGTTGATGGAGTATTAGGTATTGTCCAGCTATAACTTCCATTTACTGCAGGAACTGAAGATGCAACATTTAACCAAAGACCACCATTGTTTGTTGAATAATCAATTTTTACATTATTAATATTAGAGCTGGTCCAGGTTATATTTTGTTGACTATTAACCAGCCAGTCTTCACCTCCGTTTGGAGAAGTTACCTGAACTGTTGCCTGTCCAGGAACAGGCACAATGACAAAGTCATCTAAGTGTAAAGTTAGTGAAGTTCCTGAACTGGCTTCTTCAAATTTAAGCAGGTAGCCTAAATAATCCTGACCTGAATTAAAGTAATAATTTATTCTGCCCCAGTTTTGAAAGAAATTTTGTGTAATAATTATTCTACCACTATCAGGATCAATTATTGCAGTATTATTTAGAGAATCAATACCAAGAGCAACTTCCCCAGCTGCAGTCAATCCATAAACACCTAAAAAGTTATTTGCTGTAACAGAGTCTTTGATCCAGAACGTTAACTTGTAATCTATATTATTTAAAGGAGTCAATAATGTCTGCATCAATTGAGTCCATCCTCCGATAGGATCTGTTCCTGATTTAATTTCCACACTCCAGCTTCCTAAGTGCGCTACTGTATTCACCGGTTCGACAGAAGCACCGGTTACTGTTACGTTTGCATCCCAAAATTCAAAGTTATTAGCATTCTCAAATCCTCCATTCCTTACCAGATCTTGTCCATTTAAAATTGAAAATGAAAATGCTAAAATGCAGAATGTATAAAGTGCCTTCATTTAATCTCTCCTCATTATTTTTAATAATTATAATAGTTAATAAATTTTAAAAAACTTCTCTTTGATTAAAATAAAATTTTAGTTGAGACATTACCTTTTAGAAACTCTGAAAAATTTCAATGTCTAAAATGAATATAGAAAAAATCAATTTTGCTTAATTAACTTATGCCGCTCTTCGAACAATTGATCATATTGCCGGACTCTTTCAGAATTTTTTGTTTCATAACTTATTGAAACTGCTGAAGTATATTAATCGACATTACTACTGTTCTTGCTTCTTATTTTAATATTTTTATTTATTGCAGCAACTATTATCGAAATTTTCAGCTTATGTCAATGAATTCTTCAGCAGTTTAAATATGTTAATTACTGTTTCAGCAAATCCTTGTGAGTAAATGTGATACTTTAATTTGAGTTATAAATTTCCCTTCAGCTCATAATTGAAATATTTAAATATCCATTTAATTACTAAATTATATTTTAATAAATCACTTCGATAGTACTATAGACAACTTATTTTCTAATTAAATAAAGGCGGCCTTAATCAGACCGCCCTTTATATTTCAGATAATTACTTCAACAATAACATCTTTTTAACTGAGACGAACTTATCCGTCCTCAGTTCATAGATATACATTCCGGTTGCGACACTTCCTGCATTCCACTGGTATTGATATCTTCCTGCCTGCAGTGATGTGTTAACCAGTTCTGCTACCTTTTCTCCCAATGCATTATAGATCGATAACTTCACATTTGCCACATCTTCCGGCAATGAGAACTCTATCACTGTGCTTGGGTTGAATGGATTCGGATAGTTCTGCTCCAATGAATATACTGTCGGCAGCAACTCTCCGCTTACCTTCAGCTTCTGTATCGTTGCATCACTGATCACTACATCTTCACCTGATTTCAGATTTGTGTTCAACATCTTTCCGCTTTCATCCATCAGCCTGATATCCATTCCTTCTACCTTTACTGTCAATGGATATACTACCCCGCTCATCTCTATCGTCTGCACTGCACTGTTGATGTCTTCTGCTATCCTTCCACTCGTGAACCTGAAATCATACATACCTGCCGGTGGTGCCGGTGGTAATTCATACTGACTTAGGTCTACTTCTCCCTTTACTGCATACAATGTGTAGCTTACTCCTGCTGCATCTGTCAGTATTATTCTTCCCCAATCCTCTGCAAAGTATTCTACTGGTCTGCTTTCCTTTGCCATCGTCTCCGGTATGATTATCTGTCCCGCGCCTGTTAGCTTTATCCAGTATCCAAATCCCGGATCGATTGTCGTAGCTACGCTGTATCCACCTTGATACTTGAAGATTGAGCCGGTCTGCAGTCCCGGAGGATTTGTTGTTACGTTGGCTGCTGTTACACTTAGCTCATATCCGCCTATCATATTCCAGCCTGAGGCTCCTGCTAGTGGTACGTGTGGTACTATTTGTATTCCTCCTGATGGCCATTCGTCTCCTGTGTTATATACTCTGGCTCCATCTTGTTTCATCCAGTATCCCACTCCCGGAGTGGCTGTGGTTACTTGTGTATATCCACCTTGATACCTGAACACCTGTGAGCCTGCTACTCTAAATGCCCACCACGTACCTACATTCTGATCTACCGGATGCAATCCAGGTATCGATACCATATTCCAGCCATTGCCTAAGTTGACTGAAAGCTGGAAGGTGGTTGCGCCGCCTAAGGTTTGGGTATAAATTTGCGTATTTTTACGACCAAAATTACCATCATTACCTCCGGCAACAATAAGTTTCCAAATATTCCCATCATTCACTGTTCCAAATGAAGAACCAACAACCGGTACTGGGAGATTTTCCTGAGCTGACCATGTATCAGTTCCAGGATAATAAACAAAGCAATAGTTTGGATCTGTAGGTATAAAACCGCCTGGAGCTCCAGTTGTTACTATTACACCGTCAGTACCCCATTTTGCTGCATCAAATCTATATAAAGGACCAGCGGGATTTCCACCAACTAAACGAGAATGCTCTTTTGGTTTAGTTGGATTATTAATCGATTCAATAAGATTAACACTATATTCTAAGTATGATTTGTTCTGAGCACCAGGATACATACTTAGTTGCGTTGTCCAGGTGATTACTGCCGGATTTCCTGCATCTATCGTTCCGACAAATACAGTATTTTCAATTCCTTCCGGACTGGCACCACCGATATAAACAAGCTTGTTGCCTGAAATGGCAAAGGCACCACCAAATCTTGCACCTGGCATTGAAGTGGCTGTTGACCATGTATTAGTTGTTACATTATATAATAAAACTGAGCTTTCATACTCGAAAGTAGTACCGCCTATATCTCCTGTTATTCCACCAGCTACATATACGTAATTATTATTATATGCTACAGCTTTATGCCACCCTCTTTCCTCACCTGTTGGTAGTGGTGCAACAGTAGTCCAGGAATTTCCAATAATGTCATACTTAAACACTGAACCCGAAGGCACCGTAACAGCTTCAGGGTAACCGCCCATCGCATAAATAAAATTACCAACAGTAGCTGAAGCGAACCTGTCTCTGTCTCCGGGCATCGAGGCCTTCACTGTCCACGTATTTGTATTAACATTATAGTCATAACAAGCTGTTTTTGTGATACTTCCAGTTCCAACACCTCCGATGCTAAATAAATGACCAACAGTAGCATCTACAGTTGTTTCAATCCAGCTTGTACCAGTTCCCAAAAATGTTGTATCTGGTAACTCAGCACCAACGGTCCAATCACCACTAGCGTCCCATACATATAGTGGTTGGCTGGAACAATTATTGGCGTTATTAAGATCTCCTACCAATTCTGTACAAACATTAACTGTAAAAGGACCACCTGTTGCGGCTGTCCAGGGATCAAATGTCACTTGCTGAGTAGCATCAGGGGCGAGATTTGTTACAGTCTTTGTAGATGAGTAAGTACCGATTGTCATTGTAACAGGAAACGTTTGTGTTAGACCACCATAATTACGTACTGTAGCCTGCGGGGTTGGGCTGCCCGGAGCAATTGCAATACCAAGATCAATTGAAACCATTCCGGCATCCGCTGGCAGCAGTTGAATAGGAGATGGTATTGCTGAGAAATAATAATTATCAATATACATTTCATCAGAAGCTGTAGCACCGAAGAAATCATTCGCTTCTAATTGTTTTGCGATTGGATCGCCAAATGTACCAAGTGTATATTGCCAGGTGTATACTAAGGAACCGTTAATCCTCAGCGTAGCCAAATCAGCATCAAGATCAATCTTCAACCATACTTGAAACCATTGATCATGTGGATAGAAGAATGATGCTGCGCTTGCACCTCCAGCATCAATTGTTCCCGTACCACCCGGATTAAAATATGCCTGCATAGCGAATTCGGAGGCCGCACCAGCAAAATCTGATAGTGTATTAAAGTATCCAGCTTTACCTGCTGGTATGTAAGTCATCCAGCTCAAATACCAAACCCCAGATGTGACTGTGCTATTTACCCTAACAAGGTCATTATTCTGTACTATTTTAACAGAATTATTTGGACTGAAAGCATATGTTGAAGAGACGAAAGGATCTTCAGCCGTGCTCGTCGGACCACTCCAGGTTTGCCAATTAGTAGTTTGTCCACATAATTGTAATCCAGCTGTATACGAATCAAAGTTGTCAAAAAATTGATCTGAGATCCCTATGTTGTCTAAGAAAAGCCAATTACCATAATCAGATATTGCTGTAAACTTAACATTGGTTGTATTAGGCGGTAGATTTAATGTTCGAGTTGACCATTCAGTATCTAATGGGAAATATGGATCCGTATCTGACAGACCATATGGATTCAGATTATCATCACCCGGTGCACCATTATACATAGCAGCTAATATAGTCCAGGTAGTACCTCCATCTGTTGAATAATAAATGTCCAATTCATCTTGTTCAACACCACTGTAATCTGCATAAGCCCAATCAAATGTTAAAGCAGGATTTGAAGCTGCAGCTGAGTTATACTCTAATGAAATAAGATCCATTTGAGCTGGTGGTCCAACGACATAAAAATCAGCAAGAGCAGAGTACAGACCAAGACCATAACCGCTAGCACTATCAGATTCTGCATAGTAGGCGTTACTTTTCCATAAAGTACCAGTTGATAGCGTCCAGCATTCAGGTGGGAACAATCCATCTTCAAAATTTGCTGTTACTGGAAAATTAAATACAGGGCATGGTTCTGCTTCTGTAGTGAAACTCCACAAAGTACCTGTTGTGGTACCCGTTGCACCTATTTCATCAACTCGCCAATAATATTTAGTTGAATAAGTAAGACCAGTTACAGCTTTCGAAGTAACAAGAGAGCCTGTGTGAATCTGAGTCAAACTTGCTGGATTCAATCCAAGATATACATTAACGGATGTTGCCCCAGCCGGATTAACCCAGCTCAATGTGTTGTTTGGTACAGTAATTCCTGTTGCAGCATTAGCGGGATTTGGGGTTATAGCGTAACCTGGTCCCTGAGGTGTAGATGGAACAAGTTCATATGCAAAAAATCTATCAGGTCCTCCTTGCATAACACCACCTAAAGTTACTTCGCCTGAAATGAACTGGTTAGTAATAAACAAACCACCTGCAATTCCTGTATTGGGTTGACCTATGCCTACATCGTTTTTCACATCTTTCGCAACACCGGTATATAGACCTGTTGTATAGTTCATTTGATAAATATATTGTGGTGTACCCTCACCGGCTCCTTGGCTCCATACCCAAAGATAAGGTCCCCCTGAGGTCCACTTATCATATGCAAGACCATATACTCCAGTAACAGTATTTGTAATTGTCCTCAATAATGTACCTGTCAAACTGAACTCATAAAAATTCAGATTTGGCGCTGTCCAGTTTCCACCAATGATTGAACCAGCGCCTCCATTTCCATCAGGATTATAGGTTATAAATCTGAAACCGTTAGGTGCACCTACAACTGAAACCGTTCCAACGACTGTTTTAGTTACTGGATCGACTTTCTGAACTGTAGTTGATGAAGTAGAGTGATAAACTACGGTGCCATCAAAACACATTCCTCTAGTACCTGCAAATGGTAGTGTAAATTCAATATCTAATGTACCATTAGTATTCCACTGATGTGCAATGGCTGAACCCCACCTGCTTGTCCAGAATTTTCCAATTGTAGGGATATAAACACAGCCTGCATTTCCTGCAGCACCCGTTACTGTATTCATATCGTAATTAAATTCAACATCCCACTGAGATTCAGTAGGTTGTAGAATTTGTAAATTTTGTTTGTAGAACGGACTAACGTCCAATGTGTTTTGAGCAAAAACATTGGATGATAAACTAATTACAATAGCTATTAATAATAGCGTATTAAATTTGAAAATGAATTTCATAAGAATCCTCCATTTATGATTCTTTGTGAATAAATAATTGATTTATTATTAACGGACTTTTCTTAATCAATGCTCTACAGGTTACAGTTAACACGAACTTCTGTAAAGCTATTATAAAGGAAAGATTAATGGATTGCTGTTATGCATAGTACCTCCGTTTTTAAAATATTAAAGTTGATGTTAATTAGGGTATTAAGTGAGAATTGTATCTTATAACAAGATAACAGGATTGAATTATGTATATAAGCTCTTAACATTTTTATTGTTAAATACTGATTTATAATTTTTTTAAGACCTAAAACACGTTTAACTCTTTTTTTTCACATTTACTTTATGACTTATTATTAACATAACCCGTCCCGAATATACGGGACGGGTTGTAATTATTTATCTGATTACTTCAAGAGTAACATCTTTTTAACTGAGACGAACTTGTCTGTTCTCAGTTCATAGATATACATTCCGGTTGCGACACTTCCTGCATTCCACTGGTATTGATATCTTCCTGCCTGCAGTGATGTGTTAACCAGTTCTGCTACCTTTTCTCCCAATGCATTATAGATCGATAACTTCACATTTGCCACATCTTCCGGCAATGAGAACTCTATCACTGTGCTTGGGTTGAATGGATTCGGATAGTTCTGCTCCAATGAATATACTGTCGGCAGCAACTCTCCGCTTACCTTCAGCTTCTGTATCGTTGCATCACTGATCACTACATCTTCACCTGATTTCAGATTTGTGTTCAACATCTTTCCGCTTTCATCCATCAGCCTGATATCCATTCCTTCTACCTTTACTGTCAATGGATATACTACCCCGCTCATCTCTATCGTCTGCACTGCACTGTTGATGTCTTCTGCTATCCTTCCACTCGTGAACCTGAAATCATACATCCCTGCCGGCGGTGCCGGTGGTAATTCATACTGACTTAGGTCTACTTCTCCCTTTACTGCATACAATGTGTAGCTTATTCCTGCTGCATCCGTCAGTACTATTCTTCCCCAGTCCTCGGCAAAGTATTCTACTGGCCTGCTTTCCTTTGCCATAGTCTCCGGTATGATTATCTGTCCCGCGCCTGTCAACTTTATCCAGTAGCCAAATCCAGGATCTATTGTCGTAGCTGCGGTGTATCCGCCTGAATACTTGAAGATTGGACCACTCTGCAGTCCACCTGGAACTGTGGTTACGTTGGCTGCTGTTACACTTAGCTCATATCCACCTATCATATTCCAGCCTGAGGCTCCTGCTAGTGGTGCGTGTGGTACTATCTGTATTCCGCCTGATGGCCATTCGTCTCCTGTGTTATATACTCTGGCTCCATCTTGTTTCATCCAGTATCCCTCTCCCGGGGTTGCTGTAGTTACTTGTGTATATCCACCTTGATACTTGAATACCTGTGAGCCTGCTACTCTATATGCCCACCACGTACCTACATTCTGATCTACCGGATGTAGTCCAGGTATCGATACCATATTCCAGCCATTGGCTACGTTTACTGAAAGCTGGAAGGTGTTTGATGCCGCAACTTCAACAGATCGCATTATCCATGCTCTTTCTGTAGTTATAATGAGGGGTGACCAAGTAGTAGTATCAGGTGAATTTTCGTAGTAGCTTCTTCCTGGTGTAAATCCATTGTTATGAGCACCACACGGATATAAAATTCCTAAAGGAGCTTTAATTGTAATCCAATAATCATCACCTGCTGGTATAATTGGTGCGGTATCGTCAAATGCAAAGTGAATATAATCACCGGCACTGGCATAATAACTCACTGTATCATAGATGATTTTTTCATAAAGTACTGCACCAGGAGCGTTAGGTGACGAACTTGTATCTCTAATCTGAATTTCCCAGGTTCCACCTGTCACAGTTTCAGTTCTGCATATGAAATCAACTCCTGCTAATTTTATATCATTCGCCGGTGCAGTAAATCTAACACCAGCTTTAAATGTGATTGCAGCATTATTGAATCCTATGTAAGTATCAACAGTATTATCTCCACGATCATAAATAGTACGTGTGAATGTATCCGGATAAACACGCATACGGAATGGAGTTGCAGTGTTATTTCCGGTCACCTCATCACCAGCTACTGTAATGTCACCAGCGATCATAAATGTACCACGTTCTCCGGAAGTCCAGGAAATTGTAGCAGTATCTGTGCCTGATGCTGGTACGCTGGGTCCATTATATGTTGGCTGAGCAACGCCACCAGCGGTCCAATTCAAATTATATGCAGCAGCATTTAAACCGAAGTTTTCTATAACACCTTTTAAGCTAGCTGCAACTAATTCAGGATTGAAAGGAATTACCCCGCCATACGAAATCGGATTTAATCTTTCAACATTTGTTGATTGAACACCAATAGCAGTTGGTGATAAACTAGTTTCGTTCTTTATACCGGTGTGAATCAATTCCTCATTCTCACTTACTTTATAATCGGTGAACTTTTCACCTGGTCCTGGAACAGGTAAACCTGTAGCTTGATAGAAATCTGTAAATGCCAGATCTACTGCCGGAACATATACCTGCGGACCTTGAATATCATCCAGGAATATTCTGAATTTATTTAAACCTCTATTTACAAATGCTATGTAAACATTCCCTGAATAAACAGACAAATTATATGACTTCCTCATCCAGGTAGCACTATTACTTGCCAAAGAGTCAAGATCAGTCCAGGTTCCATATGGATCATTGGTTAATCCAATTTTAATAACCATACTTTCAGTGTACGTTGAACTGTAAGCACGCCACCAGAATACAAGGCTATCTCCTGAAACGACCGTAAGTTTTGGAGTTATTAACCAGTCATTGTTCTGAATGGTAGTAGATTCCCATCTACTAGATGCTGATGCTGGTGGTGACAAGAAATATGGACTAGTTGTATAACGACCCCAAGCTCCTGATGTTCCAGCATCGAGGTTTGCAACTGTCCAGCCTGCTGGTGGGAATGTTGTACCCGTAAAGTCTTCAAATAGGATTCCTTGAGGAAGAGCTGTACCGGCTAGTGGAACTAATGCAGGTGAACCAGTTGCATTGTGTACGATCTGCATTGTAGCACTCTTTGCACCTGCTGAAGTAGGCGCAAATGATACCGTAATAACTTCATTTTCACCAAGGCCTAAATTAATTGGATAAGCTATACTGCCAAGTGTGAACTGATCGGCATTAGTACCTGTCAATGTTATGCCGCCGGAATTAATTGTTAGTGTGCTGCCGCCATCGTTTGTAATAGTGAAGTTTCTATCTACTGTAGTACCAGCTAAAGTTGTTCCAAAATCTGCGCTGGCTGGATCAATTGCAAATATTGGTGAGGTTGGTACTGCCTCCCAGCTCACATTATCAATTAAAAT
Organism: bacterium; assembly: GCA_016716565.1. NCBI lineage: Bacteria > bacterium. The sequence continues at coordinate 561,560 of JADJWC010000003.1, read as the reverse complement.
ACTTGACGCTGGATTACCGGTATGGCGAATTGCTAAGTATTGGTTAGAGCCAGGTGCTGTTCCTAAAATTGCCGTATATAACTGATAAGTAAGACTAGCCATCGTAACTGTATCAACTGGCACAAATGTCAATGGGTCAACAGGATTAGTCAGATAACCAATCTGAAGATTTCCACCAACAGAAACATTTCCTCTAGCATAAAATTTAAGCCAATGTGTGCCTGCACCTGCATTACTCACTGGAGGTAGAGATACCATCGCTATACTAGATGTTGAGGTCGAATAAATATACAAGCAATTTGGTGCTGAGTAGTTGTTGCTAGTTTGTGTATAAACAGAACCTGTTGTTCCTACTTTAGCCCAGCAACTCGGTAGTGCTGGAGTTGTTACTCCATCAAAATTCTCGAAGAAATCAGTAACTACTCCACAAGGTGTCGTTGCGTTAGCATTAACACCAAATGAATAATTCACACCATCGTAAGAGAATAATCTATAGTAGTATGTTGTTAATGGTGTTAATCCAGTATGATTGTACGGTGATGTTGTTGTATTTGCAATTAATGTACCTCCTGCGAACAAATTACCCGGTGCTGGCGGAGGACCTGAAGGTGTTGTGAAATTACCATCAAGGTTAAATACAATAACAACATTATTATTATTTCCATTAGGAGTAAATGCTATATTAATCTGATCACCACTAATAGCTGTGGCACTTACATCTGTAGGATCAACTACTGATGGTGGTACATAAGCATACTCATCCGCACCAATATCCGGTGTTGTTGCGTTTCTTGTATCTCCATCAATATCATTTGGTATTGATGCAAAATACAAACCTTTACCATCCAGCAGATTGATAAACGGCTTAATATGTAAATCATCATTGCCAATAAAACCGGGATCTCCGTAAAGACCACTAGCATCTAATCCCGTAGATGTTCTCCAGGTAGAAAGATCTGCTACATCATTAATGCCCTGATAAAATCCCATTACCCCGCCTATCCCATCCGTAAAGTAACTGTTGTAGTCGAATTCACGCACAACCTGGTTGGTATCACTTATATAAACAGCATAGTGCTTGCCGGTCCCTGTGCCATTTGATCGAGCAGAATATACTGCGTTATTATATGCTTTAAAGATATTTGCATCATCTCTAAGAGCGAGAGCATTAGTTGTGCTTGTACCTGTAATACCTGAACCGCCAAGATATATGGAATTAAAATATACTTCCATTGAATTTGCCGAATAACCGAAATAATCTATTCCTGCTAATATTCCACTTGTATGTCCTGGATTGGCAAGAGAAATGAAATTATTCCTTACAATATAATCACCTGAGGTACTGCTACCAGCTACATAAATGCCTTTAACTGTAGTACCATCAAGATTATATATTTTGGAATTTTCAATAATTAATCCATTTGCCCTCAGGACGTAAATACCATAAGTTAAAGTGGTCGTTACATCATCAGTCATATAGATTTCACAACCGTCAATAAGTGTATTAGTATTTGGTCCACCGTTAACATAAATACCATAATCATCGAAGTTGTAAATATCACATCCAACAATACTATTTCCTGTACCTGTAAAAGTGCTAAAGAAATAGACTCCAACACCGGGTCTGGTAGCAACAGTATCGCTGTTTTTAATAGTACAATTTCCAAGATAGTTGTTATCATTCATTCCAGCATTAAATACTACGGTACCTGAAGATGAACTTGAATTTTCACTTTCCAATACCAAATTCTTTGCAACATTATTACTAGCCCCACCCCAAAAATGCAGTGCTGAAAGTTTCGTTCGGATAGTAAGAATCGACCAACGAAAATGTAACCGGACCTGAAACACCTCTCAAGTTAAGATCATTAATAGCTTCAGTTAGCGTAGGATATATCCCATCTGTGCTTTCCTGATAAAATCTTCGATCGAATGGTTTACCATTTTCCATCAGTTCTTTGTATGTCTCTGTTACTGTTACAAATTGGGGAGATCTGTCAGGATTTAAAAGTTCAATTTTGCTCTCTGTCTGATCTTCTTTAACTGCATTTATATCCTGCATTGCATCAGGACCATTAATATCCTTTGTTACAGTTCGAGTACGAGTTTCAAAGTAGACCTGTTTGCCTGTCTTTTGAATGAACTCAGCTAATCCGACCGTATAAGTTCCACTGAGAGGCAGATCAGTAATAAGGTAGAAATTTGGTGTTGATGGTGGAGTTGTGCCCGGAGGATTTGAACCTGAGCCTCCAAAAGGATTTGTTATAACATTTCCATTTACATCTTGTGCAGCAACATAATAAACGATTGTATCTCCCTGTGCAATACCACCAATAGCAGAATAATTAATCGTAAATGTGTAATCGTCACCGGAAATAGTTGGCGCATTATCAAAAACATAAGATAGATCGTTAATTTTTTTAAGATAGAATCTCGGGGAATTTGATCCACCTGCAATACCACTTGCATCTGTAATAGTTGCCGTTAAGCTAACAGAAGTCGAAGTGTAATTTACATTTGGAAGCAGAGTATATGTTATATTAGGTGGAGTTAAATCTGCACCAATTCCTACGAATTCATCAGCACCAATATCCGGTGTTGTTGCATTACGGGTATCACCATCATAATCATCATTAACAGCAATAGGTGTGGTGATTGGAGTTCCACCGCTCTCAAGCTGCGTTGGTGTTGTTGTACTGATATGTAAATCATACGGAGCTGAACCAACATTTATAAATGGTGGATTACCGGAAACAGAAGCTGATTCTCCCGGTGTTAAATGTGCCTGAACTTCGGAGATCAGCTGAAGATTATTTGTACCATCAGAAAAAAGAAGGTTGCTGGCACTTGGTGTCCCTGCATAAAAATTATTATTGTTAGAGATTGTGTTGTAATTTGCAAGACTTGTTGCACTGCTTCTTCTGAACGCAACAGTCAATCCGGTTCCCGTGGGAGTAGAATTATTTACTATCACATTATTTCTGATATCAAGTGTGGAATAAGTAGCGGTTGCGCTGTAAGTATGGTAGAGACCAGACGATCCGAAATTTGCACCTGATGAAGATGCATCTAGGTAAACGGTATTATAATATAAATTCCGGGTTCCGGTTGCTGAAGCACTGGAAAGATAAATACCTCTTATAGCATCAGTTGAAGCAGATGCTGGTGCTTTTAAATCAGAAATGAAATTATTGTAAACATATATATCTGTTCCCGTACTTATTTGAAGACCTGCAACCATTGATGTAGTTGTCGTAGTAGTACTGGAAGTAAGATCATAAATATTATTCTGATATATATGACCAACTGCAGCATCTGTGCTATAAATACCATATATATTATCAGGGCCAGTATTATCATAAACTGAATTGCCATAAACCATCTTTGTCGTCGTAGCAACTTCACTACTATATAGGCAATATACATCACCTGTCCCGCCAGAATTTGTATTGCCATATATTTGATTATCATATACATTTGCAAAACCATTCGCTGCAGTACTACTGTTATATACCCAATATGTGGATAGTGTCCCGGTTCCTGCGATTGTCTTTGTATTATTCCTAACAATATTACCGTACATATTTACAGTTTCCGCACTTGCACTATTATATACACCATAGACAGATCCTGTTGATGTAACGTTAAAATTCTCAATAGTATTGTTATATATATTTACTGTATTGCCCACACCAGTGCTGCCAGAACTATTACTAATACCATAAGTTGAAGAGGAAGTACTAGTATTCGTCAGTGTAATCGTATTCTCAAAAATATCAACATTAGCATCTGTACTTGATGACACCAATGTTCCATACAATGTTGATGTACCAGCACCTGAAAAACTATTATATGCAACCTGGATATCATTGGCATAAATTGAGTAGAAACCATATGAGGTTGAGGGTGAGCCAAGGTTTGTACATACATTACCGCCACCTGATTGTCCGATGGTAATTACACCATCATACATTGCTGTAGCGCCTCTCTGATAAATAGAGGTCGCAGCATTATCAATTGTGCAACCCGCAATTAGGATGTTATCATTCATACCACTTGAGGTAGAAACAACAACACCTGTTGCAGATGATACGGAGGTAGGTCCATTGCTTATGCAAATACCGATTACTTCATCACGAGCACCTTTGTTCAATGTAACTGAAGCATTCAATATTGATACAAACTGGCAGCCATTTGTACCATCGGGTTTATTAGTAAAATATCCATACTCGATGCCTTCGTCCGTGGCTGTTAAATCAATTCTATCAAATGTGATATAATCAGTTCCTTCTAACCTGATCACTGCATCACCCTGGGCTCCGGGTGCTGTAGTTGAAAGAGATCCTGCATCAGTTCTTGTGACTAATGGATTAGTTCCACCGCCACTCTTTTGAAAAGTGATAGTATTACCGCCTGTTCCTGTGACAGTAATTGTTATCGGTGCTGTTACGCTTTCTGTATGTCCGGCAGTAACATTAAATGTTACACCGCCCGTTCCCACACCGACCAGATTTAATGAATCAACTGCCTGTTTAATCGTTGCAAACGGGCTTCCCGGAATAGTATACGAACCGGATAAACCCTGTGCAAACGAATACTGCGTGGCTATAGACAGTGTTATTATGAAGCCAAGCAATACGATTCTGAAATTATTCGATTTCATAACACCTCTCTTAATAATTGAATGAAATTAATTAATTAGTTGTCCCCTCCACAGTAAGTAGTAAAATCTCCTTGAATTAATTTTATGATCACTTTAATCAAATTTCTTCCTTTTATTCATCTGTTAAATCTATCGCCTAATTTTCGTCAATGTTACTTAAGTATTGATTTATTTCAAAAACATCATTTTCTTAACTGAATTAAACTTATCTGTTCTCAATTCATAGATATACATTCCGGTTGCTACATCTCTTGCATTCCACTGGTATTGATATCTGCCAGCCTGCAGTGATGTGTTAACCAGTTCTGCTACCTTTTCTCCCAATGCATTATAGATCGATAACTTCACATTTGCCACATCTTCCGGCAATGAGAACTCTATCACTGTGCTTGGGTTGAATGGATTCGGATAGTTCTGCTCCAATGCATATACTGTCGGCAGCAACTCTCCGCTTACCTTCAACTTCTGTATCGTTGCATCACTGATCACTACATCTTCACCTGATTTCAGATTTGTGTTCAACATCTTTCCGCTTTCATCCATCAACCTGATATCCATTCCTTCTACCTTTACTGTCAATGGATATACTACTCCGCTCATCTCTATCGTCTGCACTGCACTGTTGATGTCTTCTGCTATCCTTCCACTCGTGAACCTGAAATCATACATCCCTGCCGGTGGTGCTGGTGGTAGTTCATACTGACTTAGGTCTACTTCTCCCTTTACTGCATACAGTGTGTAGCTTACTCCTGCTGCATCTGTCAGTATTATTCTTCCCCAATCCTCTGCAAAGTATTCTACTGGTCTGCTTTTCTTTGCCATCGTCTCCGGTATGATTATCTGTCCCGCGCCTGTCAACTTTATCCAGTAGCCAAATCCAGGATCTATTGTCGTAGCTGCGGTGTATCCGCCTGAATACTTGAAGATTGGACCACTCTGCAGTCCACCTGGAACTGTGGTTACGTTGGCTGCTGTTACACTTAGCTCATATCCACCTATCATATTCCAGCCTGAGGCTCCTGCTAGTGGTGCGTGTGGTACTATCTGTATTCCGCCTGATGGCCATTCGTCTCCTGTGTTATATACTCTGGCTCCATCTTGTTTCATCCAGTATCCCTCTCCCGGGGTGGCTGTGGTTACTTGTGTATATCCACCTTGATACTTGAATACCTGTGAGCCTGCTACTCTATATGCCCACCACGTACCTACATTCTGATCTACCGGATGTAGTCCAGGTATCGATACCATATTCCAGCCGTTGAGTAAGTCAACGGATAATTGAAAAGTATTAGTCCCACAGTCGTATTCGTCTGCACCGATATCAGGTGTGGTTTCACTTCTTAAATCTCCGTCAATATCAGTTGTTATTGCGGCGATTGGAACACCAATATCACAAACAGTGCTGAATGAAGGATTAATATGCAGATCAGTTTCGCTTAGGTAATGTGGATCTTCAGAAATACTATTAACATCCTGACCAGTTATGGTTCTCCAATCAGTCAATGTTGCAACATCAGCACCAAAATATCCAATTACACCACCAGTAGTCCAGTAGTCATTATAATCAATGAACTGAAATGTTGTCGTGTTTGGAGAAAATACTGCATAGTTCTTCGGTGAAGTCCCACCTAACCTTGTATTAGAGAAAATATTATTTCTGATATCTATGTTTGTTGCAGCAACAGATAAATAAAGACATGATGAAACCAACCCGCCAGCAGGATTTCCAATTGAATCTGAAATACTAACTGAATTGTAGTACACTTTATATCCGGAACCACCTGCAATTCGTATTCCAACGAGGTACATATTTGTATTTCCGTAAGTACTCAGATCATAAATCATATTATTAACAATCTGGTTATCGTAGCAATTCGTAGCAGATGCAAAGTAGATTCCCAAGGAATTATATCCCGTCGTTCCCGGCTGCTTGATTGAATGTATTTTGTTTTTACTTACAAATGCATTGTTAACGTTTTGGGTAAAATATATCGCCCATTTGCTGACATCAAAATACATGTTATATACTTCATTGCTTAAAACTTGTGGTGCATCTGCATAACCAATATACATTCCATATTCAGTTATCGATTCACTTACAAGATCTGCTCCAAAAATATTTCCTGCTACCAATAAATTAATCATTTGATCTGAAGACGTTCCTCTTATCCATAAACCGTTACGAGTATTATAAATCTTGTTTTCAATAATTGAAATATTATCAAAGTCTGCACCGCCAGCATTTCCTGTACTTAAAGATCCAGTCGAGCTTCCACCAAAAATTGCGAAGACGTTTGCAACATTATTTATCCCGGCTTTAATGTTGCAGTTTCTTATCGTAATATCCGAACATCCTAATCCAGCACCCAGACTTATCAATTGGAATGTTGCTGTGTTGTTTGTGTCTTTGTTATTAACAAAGGTAAGATAGTTTCCGGAACCATTAAATCGTCCGTCGATGGAAACACGATCTGCACCGGTAAGACGGAACAAACCACCTTTATAGGTTCCTGAGATAGTTCTGTTTACAGTCGAGTTGGGTTGAATAATTAAAGTATAGTTTCCAGCTCCCTGCTCAACCCACTGATTAAGACTGTATTCGCCTGTTTCACTTAGATCGCTTATAATTTCTGCAACCACATTTCCGGTTACAATGTTATCATTAAAAGTATTAAATAATCCATATTGACCAGTTAATGAAGGATAGTCTCCTCCGGTGCCTACTGTTACAGTACCATTCAGTAATGCAATAATGTAATATGAATTAATATCTCCGGTAATCGGAAATGCTGCTGGAGTTAAATTCACCGATGTCGGTGGAGTATTAAAATCACCTTTGTTGATACCAACATTTACCGGGGATGCATTATCCTGTGCAATAACAAAATATTGAATTATGTCACCCATTTGGACGCCTGTTCCTCCGAAAAGCAATGCATAGTTTATTAGAAATTCAAACGGAGAACTTGTATTGCTTGTTTCCACATACTTCCAACCATTTGTGCCCGAAGTATTATCAACAAAAGTATTATTATCAGACAATCTCCTGAAATAAATTCTCGGTGCAGTACCAGGAGTTACGTTGATACCACTTTGATCAGTTATAGTGACATTGGATAATGTTCTGTTTGATGTCGAAGTTGTAGGATCCAATACAGTATATATGATGGAGGGTGCCGTGATATCATTACCAATTCCAATAAACTCATCTGCCCCAACATCCGGAGTTGTTGCATCCCTTAGCTCTCCATCAATGTCTGCATTAACTGTTATAGGATTAGTGACCGGTGTTCCGCCACTTTCAGTTTGTGTTGCCACCGTTGTTTTTACATGAAGATCATACGGAGGAGTTGTTGAATTTTCAAAAGGTACATTTTCAGTAAATGAGCTGGTCTCCCTGGGTGCAACGCGAAGTTTAAATTCATCCAGTGTTTGATCGAAATTTGTTCCATCATAAAATATTACATTGCTGGCGCTTGGTGTACCTGCATAGAAACAATTATTATTTGAAAGATTTGAATAATTGTTCAGATTTACATTAGCCGCACTTCTTCTGAATGCAGCAGTTTTACCAGTGCCGCTTGCGGTTGAAAGATTTACAACGATATTGTTACGCATATCCAATGCTGCAGTTGTCGATGTAGTACTGTTTGTGTGATAGATACCAGACGAACCAAAATTGGTTCCACCTGAGGCATTCAGGAATATAGTGTTATGGTATAAACCGATATTGGACCCTGCAGTGGTGCTAGTAATATTGATGCCTCTGACAGCATTTACATCAGAAGAATTAGAAGCCTTTATATCAGAAATAAAATTATTATAAATAAATGTATTTAAAGGTCCTGAAGGAATTAATATACCTGAAGCAACAGATCCTGAACTGCTTATGGTTCTGTTATCGAAAATTTTATTTCCATAAATATAATTATTTCGGCCACCCGTAATGTGGATACCATTTATCGCACCACCTGAACTATTATTATAAATTTCATTATTATAAATATTTAAATATTCTGTGCTATCAGTAGTTGGATTGAAATAAATACAATGCATTGGACCCGTACCAGCAGCCTTTGTATTGTTTCTACAACGGTTTCCATAAATATTGACAGTGGCCGCACTAGCTAAATTATAAATCATCCAGAAACTATTAATTGAAGAACCTGCGTACAAACAATTCTCAATTGTGTTATTATAAATATTTACTCTGTTATTCTCACCCGAACTTCCCATCGAATTTGTAATCGCGTAGATAAGACTTGTACCGCTTTGGGTTACGGTGACGCTATTTAAATAAATATCAACGTTTGAATTGGTTCCACTTCCAGTTCTTATACCATACAGTACGCCCGTTTGAGATGCACCACCACCATTAACGGAATTATGGGCAATCTTAAGATTATTCTGGTATTCAATGTTCATTCCGTAAGCAGTTGCCGATCCATTACCATATGCAAGAATAAAATTACCAGCATTTACACCAATCTCATTCTTATTACCATAATAGGGAGGTGTTGTTGCACTAATTATTCTGATTCCATTATATGAATCAATTGTATTATTATCAAACTTACAATAACTCATTACATCTAATGTATCCGAAAGAGTAAGACCAGTTGATGATGATGGTGTATGGTTAGCAGCATAAATTCCCCACGTAGAGGTATTTGCCTTGTTGAGAGTTATTGTTGAGTTTTTTATCGTTACAAAATAGCAACCATCTACAGGCGCAGTTGCATTCTTCTTCAATAATGCATAGCCCCATTCCATTCTCGAAATGTTGTCCGGATTAGCTGCATCTTCTGATACATTTATTCCGTCAAAAGTGATATAGTCGCCACCTGCAATTACAATTATTCCATCGAGTGTACCTATTCCAGTCCATGCGACTATTGTTGGATTAGTTCCTGCACCACTTTTTTGAAATATTATTGGATTAGATTGTGTTCCGGTTGCAGTAATCAATCCGGCAGTCGATGAAGGAAGTGTATCTATAAATCCGGCTGATACATTAAATGTAACTCCGCCGGTACCAACACCTTGAGTATTTAAATCTGCAACAGCTGCGGCAAATGTTGCATAGTCTCCGGGAATTGTTTTAATTCCGGTTAATTGAGCAAGGGAATTTCCCTGGATCATAAAAAGTGTTATGAAAAAAACTAAAGCAAATTGTTTAACGAGCCAATATCTCATTACACGCTCCAATAAAAAATTAATAAATGATTACTTAATTGCTCCTTCATTTTTTATTTCATAAATATCATTTTCTTGGATGAAATAAATTTATTTGTTCTTAATTCATAGATATAAATACCACTTGCAATGTCAGTTGCGTTCCACTGGTAGCTGTATCTTCCTGCTTCCAATGTTGTGTTTACTACCTCATCTACCTTCTGTCCTAATGTGTTGTAAATCGTCAGCGTTACTTCTGATGCTTCAGGCAGATCAAACTTTATCGTTGTCATCGGGTTGAATGGATTCGGATAGTTCTGTTCTAAACTATATGCTTCAGGTATCTCTCCTGCTTTCTCTATCCTCAGCTTATTTACTGATTCATTATTTATTATTATCTCTTCACCATTTACTACTTTGTGACTTCCTGCTTCCTCTCCACTCGATATTTCTACTAATCTATATTCTACCCCATTCTTCAGGTTTGTAATCTTTATCCTCACAGGATATTCACTCGCCTGAATCTTTATTGTTGCTTCATCATTCTCCGTCAACTTGTAATCGTCTTCAAGTCTTACATCAAACGCTCCAACCGGTGGTACAGGAGGCATACTGTAGCTTTCCTTATTGATACTTCCTTCCAGCTTTCCGTTGAGGTATAACGTCTGGCTGTTGTTTGCTCTGTCAGTTATCTCTATCTGACTAAATTCTTCTGTTGCTTCTGAAATCTTTTCTAATTCATTATTCTCTTTCATCACCACATTATTGCAGCTTATTGTTATCGTTCCCGAACTACTTGCTTTAATCCAGTAAGCTTTTGTTCCATCAATGGAATTTGCACTGATATAACCGCCTGAATATTCAAACAAGGTGCCTGTAACTATTATACCACCTGGATCTTGAACACTGCTTAATGGTACATTACAATATGGTCCTCCAATGATATTCCAGCCAGTATTTAATGAAATGACACAATCAATCCTATCTGCTCCACTGACCGGAACAACTTGTGAGGATGCAAATTTCAACCAATACCCAGTACAAGTATTAACGGTTTCAGTCGAGAAATATCCATTTGAATAGCCGAATAAAGTTCCCGCTATTGCGGATGGAAATAATGCAAGATAGTTATTATTTGAAACATCAACCGGAAGACTTATCATATTCCAGCCTGATGATATATTATAGTTTGAAGTAATTTGATAATTGAATTTTATTCTAAGAATTCCAAAACCTGATAAATCATTAAACTGATTGGTAGTTCTCATATTTACATTAACAATGTTGTTGGATCCCGGGTCGACGAGATGAAAATATCCTGTCGACGGTAATTGTGAAGCATTCCAACTTAAATTTGCTGGTTCACAGCCTGTAGCCGGTTGATAACGTAGGCTCCAGAATCTTTCACCTGAAAGATTAGTACCTCGGACGTCCGTTAAAAATGGAATGCCACAACTTGTGAATCTTGCATCAAATGCATCTACGGGTGGTGGAGGTGGGGCTTCAATATCTAATCCCGGGTCGAAACAATCTGTAGCTCCCGGAGCTGTACCAAATTTTATTATCATTGAATTATTGCACTCATCACTTACTATAAGATCAACTAAGAAGTCTGTTAGAACCAGAGTTGTTGTATTAACTGTGATACCCGAAGAGTAGTTAGCACCGTCGTAAGAAAATGCTTTGTAATAATATGTTGTAAACGGATTTAAACCTATGTGATTAAACGGCGATACAATTCCATTATATAATAATGTGCCTCCTGCGAATGGCTGCCCCACTGCAGGTGGTGTTCCAGAAGGAGTTGTAAATGTGCCAGATAAATTCCAAACAAGTACAACATTATTATTGAAAATATTCGGAGTAAATCCAATATCTATTTGCGATGAACTTATTGCAGTTGCTGTAACATTTGTTGGATTGGAAATACTTAGTGTTGTTGCATTTATAGGAACTCCGGAAGAATAGGTACTTCCATTGTATGAAAAAAGTTTATAATAATAATTTGTCTCAGGAATTAAGCCTGTATGCTGAACAGGTGAGATCGTACCATTGTATAATAAAGTACCTCCAGCAAAAGATTGCCCGACTACTGGTGGAGTTCCTGATGGTGTCGTAAAAGTACCCGTTAAATTCCAAACAACAACTACATTATTGTTACTAGAGTTTGGATTAAAACTAATGTTTATCTGAGAGGAGTTAATTGCATTGGCTGAAACACTAGTCGGATTTAAGATCCCTAATCCGAGAGAAGCAATCCGTGTTCTCCAATTGAAACTTCCAGTGGATGGCTGGTATTGATTTACATACCAAAATGTCTCCCCATTCGGATCAACAACCATTTGGGTATAATCGCCCCATCTGTCTAAACCACCAGTTTGAGCACCCAATCCATCTTGAATTGTCCCTTCAGTAAAAGTCATTTGACCAAGTGCGTCTCCTGACAATCTGCCTGTGTAGCGAATACCGGGATAGATGGAAGAACCTGATACTGAGTAGCCGAGTGCAATGTCGCCAGCGCTGTTTATTGCTATACTTCCCATCCATCTGTGCAATCCATCGGAAGGTGCATAAGTTCCCTGCTGATATATACTCCAATTTCCGCTTGTTCTTCTGAACTCATACCATCTTACCCCCGCACGACCGCTTCCAGCATTAACTGTATGGCATACTACCATAGATTGATGTGTACCAAAATTTCTATAATCTAGTCGATTCATAGTCATCACAGATAAGTCATCAAGTAATTGACTTGTACCTAGTTGTGGAATACCATTAACTGTGCTGAATGCATTTGTAGCTAAAAAAGTTGGACCAGTAAAAGTCGAGTTACTAGGTGTCGTCCAATTAACACTAAATGAATAAATATCAAAACCATCTGAACCACCATATCGGGAATTATCGTGTATCTGCCCGAAGTAATTAGGTGCACTAGCTGGTGGAGTTGTAGTCCCATTCCAATCAGAAGGAAGCAATGACCAGGTTGATGAAGAGGAATTTGAGAATGTGACCATTTGTGCAGATAATCCATTTAACATTTGCGATCTTTGAAATGCTGCCACAATTGTTCCTACGTAACCTGGATTAAAAGAATTAGCAGACATATAATATCCATCAGGCCAAATTCCAAATTTAGGATAATCCGGAATTCCAGTACTAAATGAGAACCCATAACGATGCCATGCACCTGTTGGATTTCCTGTTTGTGATATCGCAATGAGAATATAGGACGGACTACTTGGATAATTCGGTAAGGAAAATTGAGCAATGAACCATCTATCAGCAGTTTCATCATATAATACTATAGGATCTCCATCATTTAAACTACTAGCCCAGGGACCAGGAAATCCTGACCATATTGTTCCGAGATTTAGTGGCCCTAGAAGAGAAGTTCCTGTTTTGTTCCAGATTTGAAACCGTACATTCGTTGCTAGCATATAATGATTAAGTCCTACATCACCGCTCGGATCCGGCGGTGCATATCCATCTGCTGAAATACCATTCCAGCTGGTAATGATTTCACTTATACCATCAACCCCCATTAACGTTTGTAAATCAGGGTCGTTACCGTAACGATCTTCAAATTGAAGCCCAATTTTATTTAGCGGTATTATTCCATCGCGCCACTTCGATTGTGTAATAGGAAGTTCTGGTATATCGCTGAGCGGTGGAGAAGTATCGTGATAGATAGCGTTAAATACTTGAGGAATAGGACTCTCCAACTGGGCTGGAATAGAGATATTACATACAATTACAATAAATATTATAAATGAAAAAAAGTAGTTATCTTTCTTCATTGTATTCCTTAAAAAATATGGGTTCCGGATAGAATTGAATTAGTAAACTAATAAAGAATTGAAATTTTACGCAGTAACTAACACAAGAATTTTGAATAATTGAAAGCATTTGTTAAAAAGATTTATTTTAAGCACAGCACGTGAAGTTATTAGTTCAAAATAAATTAAATTAAAATTTATTTTTATTTCTTTCGTAATAATAACCTGAAAGTAATTGAATCCTAAAATCAGATATAATTCACTAACGGTTAATTATCAAATATTCAATCTTAAAGTATTGAATAACAAATTAACTCATACTTGGACAACAAAATATTTAAAATAAAAGAGCCCTGCTTTTAAACGCAGGGCTCAAATTTTTAACTATTATTTCAGAAGAATCATTTCCTTTACATCAATGAACTCTTCTGCTGTCATTCTATAAATATAGGTGCCAGAACTCATCTTTGCACCTGAATTATTCAAACCATCCCATTCAACAGTATATTTACCAGCTTGAACCTGACCAACGAATAAACTTTTAACTTCCTGACCCAGCATATCGTAAACTACAATGTTTACATCGCTTACTTTGGGTACCTGGAATTGAATTGTGGTAGCCGGATTAAATGGATTTGGATAATTCTGGAACAATATAAAATTATCCGGGGTTAAATCAACTTCAATTTCTACAGCATCCGAATAATGAAAAGTGCCGTCAAAATCAATTTGCTTCAGTCGATAAGAATAGATTCCCGTTTCTACTTTTTCATCAAGAAACGAATAAGATTTTGGTTCCGTGGTAGTTCCAAATCCGGGAACAAATCCTATTTTCTGCCAGCTCTGTTCAACTGTTGATCTTTCTATTTCAAAGCCCTGGTTGTTTAATTCTGTTGCAGTTCTCCAGTTTAATATAACACCCTGACCAGATAAATTTGCTGTAAAAGAAGTTAACTCAACTGGTGTTATATCGCTGTAAACAACAATTATATTTACCCTATCGTAATCAACCGGAAATGGAATTGTCAATGAGCCGGTTCCAACAAATGGTGCTGTTTCTGAACCTCCAAAATTTATATTGGAGATCACACTTCCTGCTACGATTTGCGGAGGTAAATTCCAGCTAATTGTAATTGTTTGTGATGTCCAGTTCGGGTCGCCTGGTTGAAATTTCACTCTATGAGAATATGTACCATTAAAAGGAAATGATGGTGCATTTCTGATATCCTTAAGTGTACCTTCACCCAGAGTCGATTGACCGGTGAAATTTATAAATCTTGCTTCGAATGCACCCCCTGGAGGAAATGGAGGCTGTTCTATCTCACCGAGAGCTACATCGATACCGCCAGTTGCTGTCTGATCAAGACCAAAAATTAATGTTCTTGTATTACCGTGACTATCTGATACAGTAAAAGGGATTTCTACTGCTGCTTGTCCAAATGCAACAGTAACATAAATTAATAGAATGGAAAAAATTGAAAAGAGTTTATGCATAACATGCCTCTCTATTTAGTGAAAAAATATTGTTAGTTAATCAAAATCTTTTAGCCTAAAATTATTATTACCTCATTTCTAATAATTATTTTTTAGGTAATTAAATATACACTAGAAATCAGGTTATAAAAATTCTAATTGAAAAAATATTGAGCCCCGCCTAAGCGGGGCTCATTTCAAACAGATCTTACTTTACATAAACCATCTTTTTCGACTGAACAAATTCACCTGCAGTCATTCTGTAAATATATGTTCCTGAGCTCATCCGTACACCTGCGTTACTTAATCCATCCCATTCAGTTGTATAGGTTCCTCTCAGAACTTCACCTGAGAACAATGTTCTTACTTCCTGACCAAGCATATCATATATCTTAATGGTTACGTCGCTGGTCTTTGGAACCTGGAACTTAACCGATGTGCTTGGGTTGAATGGATTAGGATAATTCTGGAATAAGATATAATCCAGCGGTAATGGCGGAGCCTGATGAATTATGTTGACCTCGATGTTCATTACTCTCTGAACGTTTATATCTACAAGTACCAGCCTGTCAAGAGTAATATCATTATAATTTGATATAGTGAACGGCATATCTGCCATAAAGTGCATACCTGGTTCAATGTATCTCTGTGCAAGGCGATCATACATCAAAGTTCTTAACATATCTTCAACCTGCAAGTAATATCCCTGACCAAGATCAGTATTAATTACAAGATTACCTACGTTGTCAACTACACTACCGAATTCCATCTGTGCACCTCGTATTCCTACCTGTGAATCCAGATATACGCTAATTCCGTCCGGAGTAATATATACGTTAACTGTAGCATCAGCGTTACCTTCGATCTTAGGTAAAGTTGCATAGCCGCAAGGACCAACAGGATCATCATTCGGGAAGAAGCCGGTAAGAATAATGTTTTGAATTAATGCAAGATCCTGAACGTTTACAAACTCATCCGGATCGGGAAGTTCATTTCCGGGAACCCAAGGTGCAATGTTTGCTCTCTCGAATTCACTTGTCGTAAATCCAGGTGATGATTTTGAATAGTCTACCAGTGCGGGTAAATCAGCAACTCTATAATTTACTCTCAGCAGATCTAAGTAATCTACGCCTGTAGGTAATCCATTATCCTGTTGTAAATTATAAAGCAGAACATAAATTGTATCTTCTGATGCTCCATTAGCAGTAATATCGCCTCTTACCAAATTATAATCTAATACCCAATCCGAAGTTGCTACCTCAGTACCCTTTTGAATATTCTGGAATGTCAATATGGTCTCATCATCAATTGCCATATTTGTTAACAATCTGAATTGCAGAGCTTGAATTTTTACACCGGGAACTGTACCTCGCAATTGCATTTTTTCTTGATAGAAAGCTGCTTCCAGAACGTATGAGGTATCTTTCTCAAATACCAACCCACTTAAAGCTGCAGGAATAAAGCCGGCTCCTGTTACAGGTACTGTGTAGTTTGCCGGTGTTGCGTTAGTTGCAAATACAACATCTGTAAGAAGTGGACCAGCTACTGTAGGAGCAAATTCTACTGTAAATACTTGATTTGCACCTGGCAATATTGTAGCAGTAGTTGGTGTGATAGAATAATTTACTGGATCGGTAACGCTTGCTGAAGTTATTTCGAGAGTATTAAACAATCCATTGTGTGGAACTGTTAATATTCTTGTCTGACTATTCCCTACAATAAGCGTTGGAAAAGTCAATGAAGTCGGAGTAACTGCAAACGTTGGACCAGCATCTGCTCCAACTCCTTGTACCGGAAAGAGGAACGGATCGGCCACATTAATTGCATTATGATCAAATTGTAAATCTGCAGTAAATGGACCTAATGCCGGAGGTGTAAATGTAACATTAAATATTTGATTTCCAGCAGGGGGTATTGTAGCGGTAGTAGGTGTAATTACAAACGCTGCATTTGTTGATGTAATACCTGCTATTACTAAGTCAACATCTCCTGTATTACTTACCGTTACCTGTTGTGGTGGACTTGTTAAACCAACACCAACCGGGCCAAAATTTAAGCTTGCTGGTGTTATCGCGAATTCTGGCATAGGAACAACAGGCATAATATTGCTATACTGAAGAACAATAGTAACTCTATCATTGTCTTCAACTGGAGCTGGTGCTACCAGTGAACCAGTCCCAACAAATGGAACAGGTGATCCACCAAGGAGTGTTATTGTACTACCTGCTATAATTTCGGGAGGCAGATTCCAGCTAACAGTGATTGTGCCAGCAGCTTGATCTTCAGGTTGGAATCTAACTCTATGTGAATAAGTTCCTGTAAAGGGAAATGACGGTGCATTTCTAATGTCCTTTAAGGTTCCTTCACCAAGAGTTGATTGACCCGTAAAATTTATAAAACGGGCTTCATACGCACCTCCTGGAGGAAAAGGTGGTTGTTCGACTTCACCAAGAGCTACATCAATACCACCAGTAGCTGCTGGATCAAGGCCGAAAATTAATGTTCGTGTGTTACCATTGCTGTCCTCAACGGTAATCGGAATTTCTATTGCTGCCTGCCCGAAGGCGATTGTTACGTAAAGCAGCACGAGCGAAAGAATTGAAAATAGTTTACGCATAACGCACCCTTTTTATTTATTGATGAATAAGTTGATTAAAGTTCATATGCCCTACAAACTTATTGTCTATACAATCCCGTCCCGATTGAACGGGACGGGTTGTAATTATTTATCTGATTACTTCAAGAGTAACATCTTTTTAACTGAGACGAACTTGTCCGTTCTCAGTTCATAGATATACATTCCGGTTGCGACACTTCCTGCATTCCACTGGTATTGATATCTGCCAGCCTGCAGTGATGTGTTAACCAACTCTGCTACCTTTTCTCCCAATGCATTGTAGATACTGAGTTTTACACTTGCCACATCTTCCGGCAATGAGAACTCTATCACTGTGCTTGGGTTGAATGGATTCGGATAGTTCTGCTCTAATGAATATACTGTCGGCAGCAACTCTCCGCTTACCTTCAGCTTCTGTATCGTTGCATCACTGATCACTACATCTTCACCTGATTTCAGATTTGTGTTCAACATCTTTCCGCTTTCATCCATCAACCTGATATCCATTCCTTCTACCTTTACTGTCAATGGATATACTACTCCGCTCATCTCTATCGTCTGCACTGCACTGTTGATGTCTTCTGCTATCCTTCCACTCGTGAACCTGAAATCATACATCCCTGCCGGTGGTGCTGGTGGTAGTTCATACTGACTTAGGTCTACTTCTCCCTTTACTGCATACAGTGTGTAGCTTACTCCTGCTGCATCTGTCAGTATTATTCTTCCCCAGTCCTCAGCAAAGTATTCTACTGGCCTGCTTTCCTTTGCCATAGTCTCCGGTATGATTATCTGTCCCGCGCCTGTCAACTTTATCCAGTAGCCAAATCCAGGATCTATTGTCGTAGCTGCGGTGTATCCGCCTGAATACTTGAAGATTGGGCCACTCTGCAGTCCACCTGGAACTGTGGTTACGTTGGCTGCTGTTACACTTAGCTCATATCCGCCTATCATATTCCAGCCTGAATTTCCTGCTAGTGGTGCGTGTGCTACTATCTGTATTCCGCCTGATGGCCATTCGTCGCCTGTGTTATACAGTCTCGCTCCATCTTGTTTCATCCAGTATCCCTCTCCCGGGGTGGCTGTTGTTACTTGTGTATATCCACCTTGATACTTGAATACCTGTGAGCCTGCTACTCTATATGCCCACCACGTACCTACATTCTGATCAACCGGATGTAGTCCAGGTATCGATACCATATTCCAGCCGTTGAGTAAGTTTACTGATAGCTGGAAGGTCGTTGAGCCAACAACAACAAACTCTCTGTTGAGTATGTCATTAGCTGGAACTAAGTCACCAATCAGATCTGTGTAAGCTTTGAAAGTATAATTACCTTCCGGAGTTGCTGTCCACGGATCAAAATTTACAACTTGTGAAGCACCACTTCCTAAACCTGTAACCGTAACATTGTCACTGTAAACAAGTACAGGTGTGTATTCAGTGTAAATTAATATGTCATCAACACTGCATTGAGCAGCATCGACTGCCAGGTATCGGAATCTCAGTTTAACATTTGATTGACCTGCATAAGTAGATAAGTCAATATGAGTTCCGAGATTTGCATCGTACCAAACCCAGCTTGTAAAAGTACCAACAGCGTCTTCATTAAATAAATTGGTTGGCCAAGTTGCACCGCCATCAGTTGAGATATCTACGGTAAAATCACCATTATCATATGGATTTACCATCCAATAGTAACTGGTTAACCACCAGAAACTAAGCTTGATCGTTTGGCCGGTATAGCTACTCAAATCAATTACCGGCGAAACTAATATCTCATCCTGTGGAACAAGAGCAGGATCATAGTCGACTGTCATGCCATATAATCCTGAATGGAAACTTGCATTATCTATATACCATGTAAACGATGTATTTTGTGATTCAAGTGTCCAACCAGTCGGAGGCACTACACCACCTTCAAAGTCCTCACTCAAGATAGTAGCATCTGGTGACAAAGTTGGAGGTGTATAGTTTGAACGATTTGTTATTTCAATACCGTTCAGGCTTTTTGTCTCCTTGCTGATATTCTCAGCTACTGGTTTTGGATCTTCAATTGTGTTTCGGAAAAACGTTCCTTCAGAAGTCCAGATTTCTGCATAAACAGGTATATCCTGAGCTGCATCACTATTATTGGTAATAGTTACAGAAGGATTAAATACTGCATCCAGATTTTCAGTAAGGTTAGGTCGTTCAATTGAAGTTACTTCTGCATCAATCAGAGCTAAGCCGACAAGAGAAATATTATCAAAAGAAATTGGTGGCTGTTCTCCATCAACTCCGTCATTTCTCCAGCTGAATACTAATCGTTTTGTGGACCCAGTTAGTGAAGATGGTAATAGAATTGTTGCTTCAACATAATCAAGTTGATTATTGTATTCGGTTCCAACCTGATTAAGTGCAGGTAATTGTACTGCTTCAACCGGGATTACATCAGTATCAACTACATATACCTTTAAGAAATCCCAACCGGGTTCTGCAATACCTTTATACCAGAATTTTAATTCATAACCGCCTGAACCACCTGAAAATGTAATATCTCTGTACAGATGGACAACGCTGGAAGCGGTGTTAGTATAAGCGTATGTCGTACCGCCATCATTAGAGATGTAAGCTGATTTGGTGCCTGCATAAGGAAGAGCAGCAGTTCCTACAAACCATTGATTAGTCTGTGCACCATTTACAACAGTCCATAATCCTGGCCAGCTACCTTCAAAGTCCTCAGTAAACGGAATTGTACCTGGTGTAGGTACAATCTGAACTACAACAGGACCTGCAGGAGCGGCTTCACCCTCTGAGTAAACTGCAACCACTTCGTAGCTGTAAACTCCCAAAGGCAGATTATTATCGTTATAGAATAAATTGGTCGTGTTATCTGCAACTAATATATCATCTTTGTAGACATCATAACCGAGTAGTGTAGCATCAATTGCTCCACTGCGATTATGTACGAGTTTGCTCTCCACATCCGAACGGTTGTTATTTGTGCTTCCAGTTTGTAACAATATTCCATTGCTTAAATCTGGTTTTTCTTTATTAACAATAGGAGATTTTTCCTCGCTATTTTTTGCTAATGCTATAACACTTTCCTCACCATCTGTGAGGGTATTATATACGTAGCCGGCAATATTCCAGTCATATGTTAAAGCTGGATTCAGAGCTGTTAGTTCAACCCAAGCACCACCAAAATCTGTTGAGTATATCATATTTCCTTTACCAGGATACTCAAGAGTTGCATCGCAGCCTGCTGGATAACCAGTAGTTGTATTTATATTATAACCAATCCACAATTCTTGTGTACCATCAATCTCCACTGGTGTTGTAAGATTTACTTCATTCCAAGCATTTATTGTAGGTGAGGTAACCGCCTGTGAGTATACTTCAGTTAATGAACCAGCATTTGCTCCTTGCCATACTTTTATTGTATAAGTGGCAGCTACTTGAGCTGGGAAGAAATAAACTACCTTAAGATACTTTCCATCAACACCTAAATCAGTGAGATCAGCAACTGGCCATCTATGAGCCACATCAAATACGAGTGGGCCGTTTACGCCGATTGAGGCGTAATTAACACCATCATCCCATTGTAACACAACATTTGGAGGTGCATTCCAGGTTAACTGAACATCATCACCTGTAACGGCAGCTTCCAAATTAGTTGCTGGGAAGAGTAACTCATCTAGTGCAATATTTTGTGTAGTTGTAGCACCATCTGTTACAATAACGCCTGTAACGGTTGTGCTTGCATAACCATATTTACTTGCAGTTACATTATACGTTCCTGTTAATATATTTAAGAACTCATAATTTCCTGAAGCATTAGTAGTTGTGCTATAAGGACCAGCAGTAACAGTTGCCCCAACCAGAGGATTTGTTGTGAATGCATTTGTAACTAATCCATTTAAGTTACCGTATGTTGCTTCATCAACCGTTACATCGTCTACACAGATATAATATTGATCAGCAGCACTGTAACCATGCCATCCAATGAAATATGTTCCTGTTGTAGTTGGTGTAAACATTCCACTACCTTCAGTATAGGTACTAAAGCTAAATGCAGGATTGTCAAAAATTGGACCTTCGGTCATCCCTGCAGAAGTTGGTGCACTACCCCACATCACTTCCATACTTTCAGTAAATCCGCTTGCTCTATACCAGAAGTTTACTCTATAAGTTACACCACCGGTAAGTTGGATAGGCGGACTAAAGAACCAATCGTCCATTGCGAGTGAAGCGTTGTATGATATTCTCATACTATTGGGTGTAGAACGTGGTGCAGATGTAGAATTTACCCACAGAACAGCATCAGCATTAGTATTCTCTACAGTCCAACCTAACGGTAATGCTGGTGCAGTTACACCATCAAAATTCTGGGTGTATGGTAGAGTTGTTATTGTTGCATCAACACCTGTACCTGTGAGAGGAACTGTATGCGTAGCATCCAATGCGGTGTTGTCAACAATTTGTAAGCTTGCTGTTTTTGCACCAACAGTTGTAGGTGAGAAATTAACATCTACTGTTGCTGTTTCACCTGTACCTAATTCTATCGGATAGGTGTTTCCATCTGTTAGTACAAATTGGCTTGCATCGGTACCAACTATCGAAATGTTTCCAGCAGTAATTGTTAATGTTCCAACACCAGTATTAGAAATTGTAAATGTCTGGTTAGCTGACGATGTATTTATTTGAACTTCGCCAAATGCTTTTGAAGTTGGATCAATTGAAAAAACTGGAACTGCAGGTGTCAGAAACACAGATATATCATCAAGCGAAATATACCACGGTGTAGAGTTCATATATCCCTTGATTCCAATATAATAAACACCAGTAGTACTTGGTGTAAATGTGCCAAATAATCTTTGATAATCACCATTAATAATCCCAGTCGTTGCTACAATAGGATTAGTCATTGCAGCAGCGTTAGGTGCATCACCATAACTTACTGTCATATTTGAATTAGTGGATGTTGCACCATCTTGTCGAGCATACATTTCAAAAGTGTAGCTGGTACCACCTGTTAATTGAAATGGCTTAAACATCCAGCGTTCATTTCCGTAGCGTAAATAAGCATTCCATGTACCTGTACGTGGTGTTCTATTATAAGTTGTTAGCGAGCTATTAGCAGTCCAGATACTCGTACCTGTAACGGCCTCCTGCGTCCAACCTACTATAGCTGTCTGATCTGTATTTCCTGCTTCAAATCCTTCAACAAATGGATATGAATATACTGTCGGATCAACCAATGTTGTAAATGACCAGACAACTGTTCCTGTTGCATTGCCACTACCATTATAAGGAATTATTTCCCAATAGTATGTTGTGTTATATGCTAACGGTGAACCAGGTGTATATGAGGTATTCAGACCATTATCATAGTTATTTAGTATGTTAGTTGGTGGATTATCAGTACCAAAATTAATATAGTAACCAGTTTCCGGAGTGCCACCGCCACTTGCCCAGTTTAATGTAGCAGTAAGTAATATATTTGTTGCACCATTAAGTGGTGAAACTAAAACAGCGGGAGCTGGTGGACCTGCAGGTGGTTCTCGCAGAAAGACGTTATCAATATCAAAATAATAATCGCCAGCACCCCATTGTAGGTTCCATTTAACAACAGCATTACTACCAGCATAGGCACCGAGCGGAATGATAACCTTTGCAAAATTTGTAGTTACAACGTGATTAGCGGAATTAATAGTATAAACAGTAGTGAATGTCAGACCTCCATCTGTGGAGACCTGTATATTATATATATCACTAGCCCCGATGATTGTTGCCGTGCTAGGATATCCAGTATAGTCCACAATTCTGTAATCAAACTCAAGCTGCGATGTAGCTGTTAACGGCCCGATTCCTATCTGAGGCGATAATGCAAAAGCAGTTGTAACACCTGAATATAAATTTCTGTTTAGTCCATTCGAACCTAAAGTTCCGTGATTTGTAGTAACATTCATGTTGCCACCCCAGTAAGCTAGTGAATTAACACCAGCATTAAAATCCTGGCTAAATGGTAAACCAACGATGCCGGATGTCACAGTAAAATTGTCAACTCTACCAGTTCCAGCAGTAGCAACAGTACCGCCATTGATGCTTGTGGTGGTTGTTTGTACCAGCCTGATATAAACAGTAGATTGATTATTCAAGCCTGTCACACCGCTAAGGACAAGAGATCTCCTTGACCAGAGCGCTGTAGTGGTAGTTGACCAAGAAGTTAAATTGGGAAGTGAGTAAGCACCACCTGCAGCATCAGTAAAATTTTACCATCTGATTTTACTTTACTTTGAAATCTCTCGGTCCAGTACTACTTCCCATCTGATCCCACGTAATAGCAATGTTACTATAACCTGTTGTGCTGAATGAAAATTGATAGTAATCCCCAACAGTCCAATAGTTTGAGGAAACCGATTTGACAGATCCGTTGCCTGCCGGATTAGACCAAACTGTTAATGCATTTGCGTGCAGAGCAGTAAAAGCAGAGCCTGCAGTTAAAGCACCAGCATCAGCTAACGGACTCCCTACTGATATAATAGGCGTAGTACCGGTGTTGGTTGTTGTTACCCCCTCAAAGCTCCATGAAGCTGTAATTGTTTGTGCAAAAATATTTTGCCCAAATACAAAAACTAGCAGGAGGAAGACAATGGGAATAAATTTGAAAATTTTTAAAAACATAATCCCTCCAAAATGAGATTAAAAAAATTAGTTATTTAAGATCACAAATTAGCTTTACAGTTAAGCACCCCGAGCACACGCCTGTAAAGCAATTATAACAGAAAGATGAGTGGAAAATTATTCTCCATGAAGCCCTCCTGCATTATCAATGAGTAATTGGTAGTTAGTTAGGTTTGAGTAAAATAAACTGGTATGGTTAGAATTTTCCAATTCAGGAAATTCCCCGATAAAAATTTTCTTTGTAAAAAATTTTATTTTTTTGTGGTGCATAGCCAGTAGCTCTTTTTAAAAGCTAAGTGAATAACTAATTTCAGTTTCAGCATCCCTATTCCGCTAAGAGAGAAGAACAATAAAATAATAATGAGTTAATTAGAATTATTTTAAAACCCGCACAGCCTCGAAAGTTGGTATAGCCCTAAATTTTTGCTTCAAAAGTTAATGCAACCTTAATAAAAAAATTTTAAAGAGTCAAAAATTTGGATATTAATTTTTTATGACTTTTTTTATAAAAAAAAATTTCGCCGTGATCACAAAAAATGCCAAACAATTTCTTCTCTGATGATTAGCTTTAGATACATTGCTCTAAGTGTTTGTTTTTACTTACAAAATTTCTCAACGACAAGTTTGACTTTCAACTGGCCTACGATTTGAACATAATTACACAACTATTCTGATCCGTGATTGAAATAAATTTTTCATAAATAATTTGATGGCTTAAAAAATTTTCACGAAAAGTTGCTCAGTTCTCAATCTCCAGAAAAAGTTTTAAATAATAGAATTGTAAAGTCAGGATAAGCTAAAAGAAAAAACCCTGCAGAAAGATCCGCAGGGTTTCTTGTGGGCCCAGATGGGCTTGAACCACCGACCCTCTGATTATGAGTCAGATGCTCTAACCAACTGAGCTATGGGCCCGAATTTGTGGCAGCAAATTTAACACTATGCAAACAGTAAATCAACCAGCATACTTTAACTCAGTTTATCCTTGATCTTTTTAATCGTAAGTGGCGCCGAGCCTTCAAAATGATTATTTACATTTACAAAAAGATCAACTTGATCCTTTTGCATTTCCTTTATCATCTCAACTAAAGAATTAATTTCTTTATCGCGGTTTATGTAAATCTGGTTCCAGTTTTCATTAGATATTTTTTCGATTCCTTGTCTGTCGGGTCCGTGCAGTCTGAGCACAACAACCTCTCTGATATATTCTTTAAATTTTGAATATGTCTCGATTACAGGAGGTATATAGTATCCTTCAAGCAAAACAGGGACTATTTTTTGTTCCATCAAAAACCGAAAATATTTTTCATTGAGATAATTTGGATTTCTTATTTCAATTCCAATTGGTAGAAGAGAATTTTTTATTTGTTTTCTGAACTCTGAAAATCTTAATTGAAAATCTGATAACGATTTCATCTTCTGCTTGTTCAAATATTCAAACTGAAATATCAGGCAGCCCGTTTGATCCAGTATCGGTTCGATAGAATTTAAGAACTCTTGAAAAATTTCGATGGAAAGAAAATACGGATTTGCTCTTAACTCATCTTCCTTCGACTCTTTATAAAAATGAGTAAGTGTAATTGAGTTTGGAACCTTTACGGTGAAAAGAAAATCCTTCGGAACAGATTTCGAATATTCTTCAGCAACTTTCTTTTGAGGCAGGACTACTTTTGACGGGGAGAATAAGGACCAGAACCATTGATCAATCTCGACTGTCTCGAATTTCTTTGAATATTCTTTCAGATAATTTTTCTTGTTGTTTTCTGAATATACAATTCCTTTCCAGGAATCATATTTCCAGCTACAAGTTCCGATTCGGATCATTTTGATTATTTCTAATCGATGATTTTCAAATCTTCGTCTTCAACTGTAGTTGAATCTTCTATATCATAATTTTTTTCGAAGGAGATATTTCCTGCTGTATCGTAGATATACCACAAGCCAACTCTTTTTCCTTGCTTGTAATGTCCTTCTTCTTTTTTCTTACCGTCTGGATAGTTCCATATCCAGAGTCCTTCAGGTATATCATTAACAAAATTTCCCTCGGATTCAATTTTACCATCTGAATAAAAGTATTTCCATTTACCGACATTCCGATTACTATCAGTCTGTCCTTCCATTTCAAGAACACCTTCTTCTGAAAATATTCTGAAATCACCATGCTTAAGTCCATCTTTAACATCGTATTCAATTATTTTATTTTCAACGAGTGCTCTTTCACGTCCTGTAAATGGAACATTACTTCCCTGTTTGTAAAGCAAATTATCTTTTATTACCAGAGTTGATTTTGGAATCTCTTCCTTGCCGCAGGAAATTGAGAGAATTGTGATTGAAATTAAAAGTAAAAAAAAGATAACGCGGGATTTGTAATTCATCATTTTGGCTTTTTAAATATTGGGGGAGATTAGATAATTACTTTTTAATTAATTCTTGGTAACCGGCTATCAGCTTTTCTTTGGTTATCGAAAGTTCCTGCGAGATTACTTTCACTTCACCGATTGCAGGCATAAAGTTCGTGTCACCATTCCATCTGGGCACAATGTGAAAATGAATGTGGTCTTCTATTCCTGCACCGCCTGCTCTACCTAGATTCGCACCGATATTGAATCCCTGCGGTGAATATACTTTCTGAAGTATCATCTCAGCTAATATAATTTCATCCATTAATTCATGAGATTCTTCTGCACTGAGCTGCTCAACAGAACCAAGATGTCTCTTTGGAACGATCATCAGATGACCATTATTATATGGATAGAGGTTCAGCATCACCAAGGTATTTTTTGATTTACGGACAAGAAGATTGTTTAGATCAGATACCTCTTTATCCAATGCTTCGCAAAAAATGCATCCACCAGACGATTGTTCTTCTCTAAATGATTCGATATAGTTAGATCTCCAGGGAGACCAAAGATTTTTCATATAATATATTAATAAAAATAAAGGCGGATATTATCCGCCTGTTTAATTTATCAGAGAATTAATTTTCTTCTTCTTTTGATTTCTTGTATTCCTCGATTACCTTCTGCTCAATTTCTTTCGGCATTTCTTCATAATGATCAAACCGTCGTTTATGAACTCCTCTTCCCTGTGTTAAGCTTCTAAGGTGTGAAGAATACTTGTAAAGTTCAGCAAGAGGCACGAGCGCTTTAATAATCTGAAATCTTCCATCACTATCCATTCCTAAAATCTTTCCACGCTTGCTGGAGATATCTCCCATAACATCGCCCATATATTCTTCCGGAACTTTAACTTCGATTTCAAAAATAGGTTCAAGCAGCACAGGTTTTGCTTCAAGGAATCCTTTTTTAAATCCCTGGCTTGCCGCAATCTTGAATGACATTTCATCAGAGTCAACAGTGTGATAAGTCCCATCAAAAAGTGTTACCTTAACATCAACAACTTGATTGCCAGCAAGTACACCCTTCGTCATTGTTTCAATAATTCCTTTTTCGACTGCTGGAATGAATCTACCCGGAACAACTCCACCAACAATTGCATTAACAAACTCAAATCCTTTACCTCTCGGAAGAGGTTCCATTTTAATATGTATATGCCCGTACTGACCACGTCCACCCGACTGCTTCTTATGTTTATATTCAACGTCATTAGCAATTGCTTTTATAGTTTCGCGGAATGGAATTCTCGGTTCAACAAGATCAACATCAACTCCGTATCTGTCCTTCAATCTTTTAACAGCAAGTAAAAGCTGCAGTTCACCCTGGCCTGATATGATCGTCTGTGAGATTTCCGGATCAAAGTTTACGTTGAATGACGGATCTTCCTCGTGCAATGTGTGAAGTCCTGTTGCAATTTTGTCTTCATCACCTTTTGCTTTCGCTTTAATTGCACCGCGGATAACAGGCTCTGGAAATTCAATAGGATTAATGATAACCGAATAATTTTTAGAAGCCAGTGTATTATTTGTATGAGTGTCTTTTAGTTTTACTACTGCAGCAATATCTCCTGCAACAACCTGAGCAATATCCTTTCTGTTGTGTCCGTTCAATGTGAACAGTTGGTTTAATCTTTCAACCTTATTGTTATTTTCATTCATAAGATCCAGACCAGGCGAAACTTTACCTGAGTATAATTTAAAGAGCGAAAGTTCACCTACATGCTGTTCAGAAATTGTTTTGAAAATGAAAAGTACGGGTTCAGCGTTAGAATCAACTTTAACCATTACAGGTTCATTTTTTCCTGCAAGTTTGGCTGGAGCTGGTCCTCTGTCCACAGGTGAAGGAAAATAATTGCTCACAAAATCCAGAAAATTATTAATGCCGACCGCTTTATTTGCAGATACAGCAAATACCGGAAGCAGGTTTCCATTCACGATTGAAGCTTTTAATCCTTTCTTTAAATCAGCTTCTGAGAGAGAACCTTCCTCAAAATATTTATTCATTAAATCTTCTGAATACTCAGCAACTTTTTCTATTAACTGAGTTCGGAAATCCTCTGCCTGTTCTTTTACATCTGCAGGAATATCGGATTCAGTAACAGTCCGGCTTCCAGCTTCACCAAAAGTATAAGCCTTCATAGCAACTATATCAACAACTGCATTAAAATGAAGTCCTTCCGATACAGGGAAAGTAATGATCGTTGATCCTTGATGAATTCTTTCCTTCACTGCTTCAAAGGTTTCAAAAAAAGTTGAATGTTCACTATCAACTTTATTAATGATAACAGAAGATGGCAGTTTGTATTCATCGATAATATTTTTTGCCGAATCCGTACCAACTTCAATTCCTTCAACAGATTTGATTACCATCACTGCATTATCACAAACTTTTAGAGCACTTTTTACATCACCAACGAAATCAGAAAATCCCGGAGCATCAATGATATTAATTTTGGTATTATTCCATTCTATATTCATTAAAGAGGATGATATCGAGATCTGTTTTTCAACTTCATTAGGAGTATAATCGGAAACGGTATTACCATCTTCGATTTTTCCGATCCTGTTAGTTTCTTTAGCTGTGTAAAGAATAATTTCTGATAATGTTGTTTTGCCGCCTCCGCCGTGACCGACTAATGCAATATTACGTATAGCCTCTGAACTGATCTCTTTCAAGGGTATCCTCCTGGAAGTATTTTTTTAATTAGAAATTATTTTTTTAGGTAGTTGAGAAAAGTGCTTACTCCGTTCGAGATTGCTTTTATCTGAGTAAGAAAACCGGAAATCGGGCCATCAATTCCGGCTCTTATTTTTTCTTCAAATTTAAGAATTGTATCCACTCTGTCTCTAACGCTGAAAACTATGCCCTTCGTAGCTTCCAGCTGTCTTTTTGCCTGATCGCTCAAATCAGTAAGCTTAGTTGTAAGATCGGCAAGAGAAAATACAAGCGGTTCAAGTTTATCAGAAAGGTCGCTTATATCTTTCTGTAATTCCTGAATTGATTTTGTAATTTTCCCAAGGTATACAATCAAGAAAACAATAAGAGCCGAAACAAGAATTAAAACTACAGCGGTTAATACATCAATAACAGTCATTAACTAAATTAATCCCCGGAATGTTTGGATTCTTTATAAGCATCCACACCGGCTTTTATCGCATCTTTTATCTGATCTTTTTTATGCTCTATAGAATCTTTACCGGTTTTAATTGAATCAGAAACTTTTTCCCTTGCATCTTTATAAACTTTTTCAGCATCCTTCATCAGCTGATCGGATTTATCTTTAGCATCTCTGACTAATTTTTCTGATCGCTTCTTTCCCTCATTAATCATATCGACGGCTTTTTCTCTGGCTTGAGAAATATATTTCTCGGCTTCATCCAGATACTCTTCGCTTTTATCTTTAATGTCCTTCCTCAATTCTTTTCCACTTTTAGGTGCAAAAAGCAAAGCAAGAGCAGCACCCAGTGCGCCGCCGGTAAAAAATCCAATCAAAAGACCTTTTTTGAAATTATTTCCTTGTCCCATAATCGTCTCCTTTCATTTATTAGTGGGGCACAAAAATACCAAGCTTAATGCTTTAAGTCAAGGAAATTAAGCTATTTATAGTTGCTGAATTGATTAACATTAGACAAATAATAAATTAATTAAAATGCGAGTTGATGCTATATGATTTTTCAGTTCAAATAGGTAATCAAATGCTTTAACTCTGTTTCGGTAAGATTAGATATATCTAAAAAATATTATTTCTTTTGATAGAAGAGGATCAGATTTGATCGTTGTTTATTTGCCCGAATCTTTTTTGGTAGAATGATAGGCTTACTATTCCAACCAAAACTGCAAACCACAAAGTAACAACCCGAACGATGAATGTTGTTGCTACTGCAATATCTGCTGAGATCCCTTTTTGTACTAATAGAAATGTTAATGAACCTTCTGTTAATCCTAAACCTCCAGGTAACATAGATATAGCTCCGACAATTGTTGAAAAGCTGTAACTAAATGATGCCCACAGAAGTCCGAAATCCGCATTAAAATTGACGAGGATTAAATAATACCCCAGGCACTCAAAACCCCAGGAAATCAAACTAAGCAGTGTCATTAAAATCAATGGCTTTAGTTTTAATAACTGATAAGAACTTTCATAAGCAGAATGAATGTGTTGAATATATTTTTTGATGAGCGGAATTTTTTCAGATACATTAATAATAGGTAAAGCAATCCGCTTGTTGCTTATTACAATTATCAGGATTACAAAAAATATCGCTACCATAATTGTGATATTCCCACCGTAATCGAATACGATAGCACCAGCAATAGATATCACAAGCAGGGATAAAAAATCTGTAATACGTTCAGCTAAAATTATCGGAGCTGTTTTGCTGATTGAGTCACCCGTTATTTCTTTCACCAAAACAGATTTAAGAACTTCTCCAAGTTTTGCTGGAGTAACACTCATAATTAATCCGGACATAAAAGTAGAAAGTGAATCAATTTTTTTTAACTTAACTTTTACTATTGAGAGATAATAATCCCACTTTAAAAATCTTGTGAAGTAATTAAGAAATGAAAGGACAAGTAATAATGGAAGAAGCCAAAGATTAAATCTTCCGAAAGCCTGAATAACCTGATTGAAGTCAGCATAAATTGTAAACGCAAGATAAAATACACCTGCTATAACAATCGAAACGATTACTTTTTGTTTAAGTTTTTTTAACAACTCAGCTTACTTCCCGAAGAGCTTTGTATAATTTGGTCAGCGGTAACCCGACAACATTATAGTAACAACCATTTATTCTTTTTACGAAGACAGCACCAAAATCATCCTGAATTCCATATGCACCTGCTTTATCCATCGGACTGCCGCCATCAACATAATCAATGATTTCATCTTTCATAAGTTTACGGAATTCAACTTCAGTCTTTTCATAATCGATCACCATCACGCCGGTTTTTTGATTTAGGACACAAAAGCCGGTGTAGACTGTATGAACTTTTCCACTCAGCTGCGAAAGTATTTTTATTGCATCTATTTTGGTAACAGGCTTGCCGATAACTTTATGATTCAACACAACAATGGTGTCAGCAGTTATTATTATACCTCCGTTTACTTTGCGTTTGGCAAACTCCATTTTTTCAAGAGCAATTCTTTTAACACAACGGACCGGATGCTCACCATCAAGAAAATCTTCAGGAGAATTGACTGAGAAGGCTTTGAATTTTATCCCGAGCTGCTTCAATAGTTTTCTCCGTCGAGGGGATTTTGAAGCAAGATAAATTGGAATTTTCGTTTTAATCATCTATGATTCCTTCATATGTTCCGGGATAATAATGTTCAAGAATTTCCTCATAGCTCCAGCCCATTCTTGATAACGCTATTGCTCCCCATTGACAGAGACCAACACCATGTCCAAATCCATTTCCGACAAGAACAATATTATTTCTTTCAGTTGAGATATTAAACATAGTACTCCATAAAATATTTTTTCCGTCTCCTGTACGTAAAACACTCCTGATTTCATTCCCACGGACGATTATTGAATTCCTATTTCCATTATGATCAGTGGTTCTAAATTCTAATTCATCTACTCTTCCTGAATCAAGCCTGCTCAGGATATTTACTTCCTCCAGGCTATAATTAGCGTTATCTAAAAGTGAATAATTTTTTAACCGCTCAATTATTAATTCTTTATTGAAAGATTCTTCCCATTCAAATCTTGGTGAAATTTTACAGTAGGGATCCGATCCGTCCTGGATTCCTGATAGATATGGAAATTGTTCTTTTGTAAAAACATTTTGAGAAGATTCAGTATATCCCCCGCAGGTGGAATGATAGA
The DNA here is from genome assembly GCA_016716565.1 of bacterium. Taxonomy (NCBI): domain Bacteria; species bacterium. The sequence continues at coordinate 528,965 of JADJWC010000003.1, read as the reverse complement.
ACACGATTGCTGGAGCGTCTCCATACATTAAAATTATATTCGCTGTTTGCTCAACTGCTTTATTAGTGATTGGACTTTCTGCGTCAGCACCGCCGTAAACCTGGTCGCGAGTATCTGAATAAAGATCAAAATAAATTTTTCCATCTTTAAGTCTTTGCAGAGCGTAAGTTCTCACGCAGATTGCAAGTGCTTTAAGCGCTTCAAGATTTTCTTCATTTTTTCCGATTGGCATTTCCTTAGCCAACACACCCTTTACATAATCTTCAAGATTAATAAAATTAATTACATTTACTGAATTACCTGAAGACGAAATTTGAATTTTACCCCTGTAGTTCCTTCCATTAATATTAACTATGTCTTCGCCATTGGAGGAAACAAGAAAATAAATCTCTCCTTCGAAGCTTTCATTATTAATTGTGAGATTTATTCTTCCATCATTCTCAGAACAATTTATTTTGTTCCCTGGCTTGATGAGAGCAATTCTGGAATTACCATTAATTAAATATGCTGATGATCCTATTGATAAATATTCTGTTGAAGTAACACCAGAGAGCAGCACTCGTAAATTTGAATATGTAAATTCCGAAGAAACATCCTCTTTTGCTTCAATTATATCATTACTCTCTTTTTCAATTCTACCGCTTTCCTTTCCATCATCCGCCGGGAACCTCTTAGAGGGTGAGCAGCTAATAAAAATTAATAACGAAAAAAGAATGAAAGTGGGAAAAATTTTGTTAAAGAGATTATAGTAAAAGGAAAAGGGATATTTAAAGGAGGGCAAAAGGAAATTACAAATCACCGAAACATAGCCTTGATACTACCCCAAGTTCGCTTTACACCGGAAACACTATGCGAAACAGTAACCTCATTCGAGTAAGATGCCTGTCCATTAGTATCAACAATTTTCAATCTGTAGATAAAAATCATATCAGTAATTTTATACGTTGTCTGATCAAGGTAAGAGTAATAAGAATTACTTCCTTTAGGCTGGATAGTAGCAATCTCAGCAAATGCACTTTGTGGAGTTTTTCTCTCAATCTTAAAATTCTGGAGATTTACTTCTTCCCTCGTCTTCCATTCAAGCCTAATATCATCACCTTCACTTCTTCCATGAAAATATTCGAGGAAAGTTCCAGCAAATACCGCTGTCGTCAAGAGGAAAATAATAAGAATGTGCGAAAGTTTCATTTTCATAGTGTGAATATATTTCACTTAAAGCTTAATGTCAATACTTTTTTCTAAAACTTTATAGTACAAATCCTTTAAAATACCTTTTCCAAATTTCTTCACTTTTCAAGCTGAATGGTCGTATACCAGTTTGATGAACTGAATTTGAGATAAATAATAAGTGAATATAGAATAATATAAACCGGAAGCGCCATCCAGGCCCAGGTTAATCCAAGATTAAGATACACACCCAAAAAGTATGCTATTGGGACAAAAATTATGAGATTAGTTATTACTTCGGACATCATAACATAAAAAGATCTTCCGGCGGCTTGCAGTCCGTTTGCCAAAACGACACCCACTCCATAAAAGATTTGTGCAAAACCTGCAACCCGTAATGATGGAACAGCAGTTTGGATAATAGTCTGATCATTTGTAATAATTAATAATACGCATTGAGGAATCAGTGTGAAGACAAATCCAAGTATAATAGTGTAGATGGTAGCTACTTTCGCCGTCTCGAAGCCATAAATTTTCGCAAGGATATATTTTTTTGCACCCAGATTATTTCCGACTAAAGTTTGCACAGCAATACCAAAACCAAAGCACGGCAAAAATGAAATGAATAGTGTACTTATGATAGCCTGTGTCGCTGCTTGCTCTAAAGTTCCGATGATTCCGGTGATAGAAACAAAACTGAGAAATCCTATAAGTATAAACACATTTTGAAATGAGACCGGCCAAGAGATTCTGACAATAGCTGAAATAATATTTTTACTAATAATTAAGTGCTTAAGATTTTGGAATCGTTTTCGATACGAAGGTAATAGAATAATAACAATGTAGAAAAGACCATCAAACACAGTAGCAAGTGTAGAACCCAATCCTGCACCTGCTAAACCCATTTCAGGAAAACCGAAATGTCCGTAAATAAAAATATAGTTGAATATGATGTTCAGAAGATTTGTAATAATACCGGAGAACATGAAAATTTTTGTTTTACTAATACCGAAGAAGAATCCGCGGAAAGAAACCGAGATGAGAAAAAATGGTATCCCCATAAAGCGATAGTAAAGATATTCACTCGCATAATTTCCTACAGTTTCATCTGTTGCAAAAAGATGAGCTATCGGGTAAGAAAAAACACACCGACCATCGCAACTAGAGCACCTACCAGACAGCAATCAGAATAGAATTATTAAGCGTAATTCCGCAGGATATATAATCACCTTCTCCAAATTTGCGTGCAACTACAACATGAATTCCTGTCGCCAGACTTGAAAAAAAACTTATTAGTGCCCAGGTTGCAAGCACTCCAATTCCCATAGCTGCCAAAGCATATTTAGCATCATCAATTCTTCCAACCATTGCCGAATCTACAAGCGAGACTACCATTTGAGTAGATAATCCTGCAATTGCAGGTAAAGCAACCTGAAGAATCTTTTTGTAGTAATTATTTACTGGTAGTATTCTCATTAAAGGAGTTTACAAAAAGTAATCCAAAGTTTTTGGCCGAAATTATTAGAATGAAAATTTCGTAATATGATTTATAAAAAAAGGCGTTGAATATTATATCTTCAACGCCTGAAATGCCTGCCAGGGCGAAGTTTAGGTCATAATGAATTATGTAGCCAATCCGTCTCCGCAAAGCTTCGCCGTGACAGTCTTCGCTCTATCACATTGCTTAAAACGAAGACTGGTGGAGCTAAGGAGGATCGAACTCCTGACCTCTTGAATGCCATTCAAGCGCTCTCCCAGCTGAGCTATAGCCCCAGATTTTCTTTTTACGTGAGCAAAACTAATTATCTTTTATTCCTTTGTCAATTTCATTCTCGATAGGAGTGCATTTATTTTATCATTTGAAATGTTCATCATCACAAAATATTTTTATTATACTCATGAAAAAACATTCTGTCAAATATCTCGTTCTCTTATCACTACTACTGCTTGTATTTATTTCACAAAACTGTGATGATAGTCTGACTTCAAGCGATATCGATAATATTGTAATGCCTGATTCAAATGTAAGCTATTTACAGCATGTTGCTCCTGTTTTTGAAGTAAAGTGTGTACCTTGCCATAATGATCAAAGAAGTGAAGGAGGTGTAAATTTATCTTCATGGACAAATGTAACCAATCCTAACATTGTGATTCCCGGAGATGATAGTTCAAGTGTTTTAGTATGGACAGTTGAACGACTCTACAAACCTATGCCTCCCAATGAATCTCTGAAAAGGAATCACATAAACGGCATAAGAATTTGGATCAGAGAAGGTGCTCAGTACAATTAAATCCATTTCATTTCTTTATACCACGAGCAAGTTCGTCTTATCCCCTCTTCGACAGAAACATTTTGTCTGTAACCAAGCTCTCTGACAGCTTTTGAAGTATCGCATATCCAATATCGCTGCACCAAATCTTTTGCTTTTTCGATATTCAAAGTTGCAGGTTTTGAACTGAACATCGCAAAGAATTGTGCGACTGCAGCAATTATAAATACAATGAAGTGTGGTATCCTGATTTTAAATGCTTTCTTGTTAAGAACCGATGAAGTGATTTTGCCAACTTCATCCCATGTATAAAATTTTTCCGAACTGATATAATATATTTGCCCGTTACTTTTTTCTGAAATAGCTGCGAGGTACAATCCTTCAGCTAAATCGGTAACATGAAGTAAACTTAATTCCTTTTTATCAAAACCGATCATCGTAGTTAATCCACGATTGAACACCTGGAAATAAATAAATATTTCAGTATCTCTTTCACCAAAGATAGCCGGTGCGCGGCAAATCGTCACAGGAAAAATATTCTTATAACTTAAAGCCGTTTGTTCTTGTTTGAGTTTACTACGTGCATAAGTTGTTAATGGATTTGGTTTCATTTCTTCGGTGACCGGTATTCCGTTCAATGAAGGACCACTGACTGTCTGACTGCTTACGACAATGAACTTTTTTAGTGTATCTTTCACTTCCGAAGCAACTTCGAGAAGAACTTTAGTCGCTTCAACATTACCTTTCAGATATCCTTCTTCATTTTTTGCTTTTACGACTCCGGCAACGTGAAAAATATAGTTCGCATCTTTAAATGCTTTGCGCAATCCTTCTCTATCAAATAAACCGCAATCACATATTTGTACGTTTTTTCCTTCGAGCCAACGGAGATTACTGGATTTTCTTACGATGCATCTCACTTCAAAATTTTTTGAGAGAAGGTTATCCACGAGGTGACTGCCAACAAAACCATTGGCTCCGGTTACAACTGCTATTTGCTTGTCATTCATTAAGTTTGCTTGCTTTTAAAACGTTTTAGTAATACATTTTATTCCAAAATTAACAAAAATCTACAACTTTTTAGTTTTACGTTACTATCTATAACCAACCAAGGAGTTCCATTTGGACCTATTCACAAAATGTTTTGAATTTACAAGAGCAGATGAAGTTAAAGCTTTAGGTGTTTATCCTTATTTCAGACCAATTGAAGAAAATGAAGGACCTGTCGTACAGATTGAAGGAAGAAAAATTATTATGGCAGGTTCAAATAATTATCTCGGATTAACAGCCCACCCAAAAGTAGTTGAAGCTGCTGTTAAAGCAGTGGAAAAATACGGCACAGGCTGTTCGGGCTCACGCTATTTAACAGGTACACTTGATCTTCATATTGAACTGGAAGAACGACTCGCAAAATTTTTTAATGTTGAAAGTGTTCTTCTTTTCAGCACAGGTTACCAATCAGCACAGGGCGTTATACCAACACTAGTCGGAAGAAATGAATATATAATTTCTGATAAAGATAACCACGCCTGCATAATGGCTGGCAACTTAATGGCAAAAGGTGCAATGGGGAATTTTCTACGCTATAAACATAACGATATGGATGACCTCGAACGTGTTATTGAAAAAGTTCCAATCGATGCAGCAAAATTTATTGTTAGTGATGGGGTTTTCAGCACCGGCGGTGAAATTGTTGATCTTCCAAGATTAAATGAGATTGCAAAAAAATTCAAAGCCAGAATAATGATTGACGACGCTCATTCTGTTGGCGTCATCGGTAAAGGCGGAAGAGGAACTGCCAGTGAATTCAATCTTGAAAAAGATATAGATCTCACGATGGGTACTTTCAGCAAAACATTTGCATCGCTTGGCGGATTTGTTGCAGGACCGGAAAGAGTAATCAATTACATAAAGCATTTTTCACTTGCTTTAATCTTTAGCGCGTCACCAACACCGGCAGCTGTTGCCGCTGCGTTAGCTGCACTTAATATTCTTGAAAAAGAACCGGAACGTGTTCAAAAACTCATAAGCAATGCAAACTATATGAGGAAGAATCTCAAAGAAAAAGGATTTAATGTTATTGAAGGACGAACAGCAATTGTTCCCGTAATAGTTGGAAATGATGAACTCGCATTCAAGATGTGGCGCTTACTATATGACAGCGGTGTTTTTGTAAATGTATTCATCTCACCGGGTGTACCTGAAGGAAGACAGATGATGAGAACCAGTTACATGGCAACTCACGAAAAAGAACATCTTGATGAAATAATTCATTTATTCGAAAAAGCTGGAAAAGCAATCGGCTTGATCTAAATCATATTTTAAAATGATGAAGCATACTTTGGTAAGATACTGAGGTATGCTTTTTTTATGAGAGGAATGATGATGCAGGAAATAATAGTAAAACCGGTTACGACAAAATCTGAACTAAATCAGTTTATAAAATTTCCGTGGAAAATTTATAAAGGCAACAGTCATTGGGTCCCACCATTATTAATGGAACAGAAAACACTCCTCAACAAGCAAAAAAATCCATTCTTCAAAGGAGCTGATGCTGAGTACTTTCTTGCATATAGAAACGGAGAACTCGATGGACGTATCGCCGCTATCAGGAATGAAATTCATCTAAAATATCATAAAGATGATGCAGGTCAATTCGGTTTTTTCGAATGCATAAACGATCAGCAGGTAGCGAATGCATTGTTTGACAAAGCAAAATCCTGGATGAAAGAAAAAGGTTTGAAGTATATGAGAGGTCCTGCAAATCCATCTAGTAATGATATCTATGGAATGTTGATTGAAGGTTTCGATGATTCACCGAGATTACTAATGCCGTACAATCCTGAGTATTACATAAAACTATGTGAAGGTTACGGACTGCAAAAAGCAAAAGATTTGTTTGCATGGAAATTAGTTAATGAAAAAGTTATGGCTTCCGATAAATTAAAACGCGGACAGGAATTAGTCAGGAAAAGATACAATTTGAAAATTTCTCAACTTGATATGAAAAATTTTCAGAAAGATCTCGAGAAATTTAAATACGTTTACAACAAAGCCTGGGCACCTAACTGGGGTTTTGTTCCTATGACGGAAGAACAAATTGATGCAATGGCAAAAGATATGAAACCTATCGCTGAACCTTCACTTGTTCTTTTTGGTGAGGTTGATGGAAATCTAATTGGAGCTGCATTAGTAATGCTGGATTATAATTTTATTTTTAGAAAGATGAACGGCAGACTTTTCCCATTCAATTTTTTAAAATTATTCACTCAAAAGAAAAATATCAGATGGGCACGAATCCTGACACTCGGTATTATTCCTGAATATCAAAAGAAGGGATTGGATACCATTTTCTATTGGGAGATAGTAAATCGTGCTGCTAAGATTGGAATTCTACTTGGAGAAGCCAGTTGGGTTTTAGAAGACAATGATATGATGAACCGCGGTCTTGAGCTGATGAATGCAGATAGATACAAACGGTACAGGATTTGGGAGATCGAAGTTTAAAATCATTAACTGAAAAAAATGCAACTGTAGAAACACTCTTGATTAATTATTAAATTCGTTTTATTCAGCTCTCAGTTGAAAATAAGAATTCCCTGCCGAATATTTCCGACAAAGATTTCAAGCATTTAAAGAAACTTACAGTTCCTTAATCAAATTCAACTTTTAATTTCCTACAATTCCTCCTCTCCGATGAAAAAGTAATTTGTTACTTTCATCGTATAAAATATCTATTGCATTTTACTGTTTATCAGTTTTGCCAGGTCACTCCACGGTGCAAGCATTGCAGGCATTATGTAAAGCCTGAAACCTTGAGAAACTCCAGGTGCATACTCAGGTGTTTTAATTGAGTAATACCATTCAACACCAATAGAAATTGGTAGCGGACCGATGTAAACTGTTTTATTGAACCCAAAACCAATTGGAAAAGTTAATTGATCCTCAGGTGCAGCATTCCAGTTAATTGTAAAATTTGGACTCATCCCGAATGCCCAGTTTGGATCAGGTGTATAATAAATGAAGTATTGAACGTTTGACATATTAACATCAGCCCGGTTTTCTTCACCCGCAAAGCTCCACCATTGCTGCCAGAAAATTCCGTACTTCCAGCTGCTGCCATTATAAACAATAACTCCGGCAGGTCCTGCGCACCACTTTCCTGTTCCGAGAATATCTTTACTTGCTGTTGGTAAAATAACGGTTGGACCAACTGCCCAGATTATGCTGGCATCTTCCATTTTATAACCAAGCTTCGGTCCGAATAATCCTAAGTAAACCATATCACCGAATCCAGTTGTTTTGCCAAACGGATCTCGAATAAGATTGACCAAAGCTGTATCACCGATAACCTGTCCACCTCCGGGAGTTATACTGAATAATTTACCCACTTCTTCTTTAAGAGGAATTGTCGGCCATTGAAATAAAATTCGGTTTACCCAATTCCAGCTTCCAAGAGGTATAGGAAAGGTTGGCATCAACGTGTAAACACTTGCCCATTCAGCGCGCCTTGTATTAGGTTTAAAAGGATGAAGCCTGTTTGCTGGCTGAGGAAAAGTAACTTGTTTCCAATCTAACTGGTTCCAAAGAACAAAAAGCTCAGATATCGGACTATCCATAGCATCATCTATTGCTTTGAGAACTTCAGGATCTTTTGTGTAATCATATTCTTCCGATTCTTGGGAGTAAATTATCACATTAAAGAAAATGACTATCGCAACGAGAATAAAAATTTTGTGTGACATATCAGACCTCCATAAAAAGTTGAAAGAGTTATTTTCAAAACCTCTGCCCCGGGGAGTTTGTTCTTGAGTAATTTCAAAATATTACTGACTAACATTCTACAGCGATTGACTCCCGTAGGATTTAGAAGTATTTATTTTTTGATCTTACTTATTATCACGGTTAAGAAATTTTCAAAGTAATCCTTAAAGCATTATGATAGCAAATAAACTCTATATAATCAGTTTAGAGCAAATCCGATATCTACCAAGATATTTTGATACGGAAATTTCATTTAACAATCATTGTGTCGATAATTTTTATCAAGTATTTTGAAGAAGGTCTGTCAATAGTATGCTGACTTATATATTTGAAAACTACCTTACCTTCTGTATCCAATAGAATTAATGCGGGAATATTTTGATCAACCTTTGTCCCCCACCATTCGGTCCTAAAAATATCTAATCTTTCAGAAAGCTCGTGTTTTTCGTCTGATAATATTATAAACGGTTGAGGTGTTTCACCTTTTTTGATGGAAAAAGTTTTGGGGTAATGTTTATTTGCAAAATGTACCCATGTCTTTGATTTTTCATTTGTTAAAGTATCCGGCAGATGTTTGCCAGCTTCCAGACCTGCATAGACATCAGGTATTTCTTCCAACCATTTTCGAATTGTACTTGTGTCATATGGTAAAACAAAAACTAACTCGAGGTTATATTTTTCAGCAAGATTTTTGTTGGAAAATTCATCCACAAGATCCAGATATTCATAAGCACAGATGTCACACCAAACGTCTTTATCATAATAACCCCTGGGAAAAACCAATAAAATATTTTTTCCAGCTGCATCTGAAAGCTGAAAAATGCCTCCATTATAGATTGGTAGGCTGAATTCTTTTAATGGTTCACCGATTATTGCTAGATCGAGAGGTTTTTTTTGAGAAAGACTATTTGCACTAAAAAATACAACGATTGTGAAAAGAATATAAACTCTGTGAATCATCTCAGCCTCCGATTCTTAATTAAATGACTACTGAATTTTGTGCTTCGGGAGAGTATTGGGGATGCAGTCTTCGATAATTAAATTTGGCTGTACTCGTGCCCTCACGGAGAAGAAAAATATTTCTATATGAAACTTGAATCAATTTTTTACCAAAGTCAAAGGCAATCGATTTGTAATTAGCAAATAAAAACACATTTGTATTGAATTGTGTGGACGATAATTATGCAAAAAATATTTTAATCCCTTATTACAAATCAAAGACAAAACTCTTTTACGAATCCTGCAAGCCAAGAGATTCAAAATCGATAAATTCTTTTTTCTTAAGATATAAGAAATTCAATCCGTGATTATTTTTATAATTTTTAGATAAATTGCATTCGTGATTATAATCTAGTTTACTAAATGTTAGAAGAAATAAAATTCATATTAAATAATGAATTAATTTCTGTTAAGATTAATCCAGCAATTGTACTTCTGGATTTTATCAGAAAACAAATGCACCTTACAGGAACGAAGGAAGGTTGTAAAGAAGGTGATTGCGGTGCATGCACAGTTTTAGTCGGATATTTTAGGAATAATAAACTTGAATATCACACTGTTAATTCCTGTCTGCTTCCACTCGGAAATTTAAAGAATACTCACACCGTTACAATTGAAGGACTAACTTCAAATAATCGTACTCATATTCAGAACGATTTTATTAATGAAGGTGCGTCTCAGTGTGGATTCTGTACGCCTGGTTTTATTGTTTCTCTCACCGGTTATCTAATTAATAATGATGTTTACAATATTGATAAAGCTGTAAATTCAATTGCTGGTAATATCTGCCGCTGCACAGGTTACTCTTCGATTAAAAGAACAGTTGACAATATTTTAAAAAGATTACCTTCACAAGCAATAAATGAGTCAGATAGAATTTCATTCTTAGTAAATAATAACATTCTTCCAGATTATTTCACAGAAATTCCTGAAAGACTGAGAAGACTAAAAAGCGATGATTCAAACGGATACAATAAAGTCGCTAAATATTTTGTAGCTGGCGGAACAGATCTATTCGTTCAGAAACCCGATGAACTTTTAGAAAAACAAATCACTTTTATAAAAGATAAAAATCTTTCTTACATAAATTTTAATGATAATGTTTGTCGTGTGGGTGCTGGAACATCTTTTGAAATGATTAAAAACTCCTCTGTTTTTCAGAAACATTTTCCCAGGCTTGAAAGTTTTATGAATTTGATGGCTTCTTTGCCAATCAGAAATAGCGCAACAATTGGAGGAAATATTATTAATGCTTCACCAATTGGTGATATGACAGTTTTCTTTCTTGCTTTAAATTCATCTGTTATTTTGAACAACGGATCGAAGCAGAGAAATATTCTATTGAAAGATTTTTATAAAGGTTATAAAAAATTAGATAAATCGGATGATGAATATTTAGAATTCATTGAGTTCAATCTTTCCTCAGAAAATTCACATTTCAATTTTGAAAAAGTTTCAAAGCGTACATCTTGATATAGCGAGTGTAAATTCTGCAATATATCTAGAAGTAGTAAACGAAACTATAAAAGAAGTACATCTCTCCGCAGGTGGAGTTGCACCGATTCCTTTCTATTTAGAAGAGACATCTAAGTTCTTGATCGGAAAAGAAATTGAAAATAATATTTTAGTTAAAGCACTTTCAATCATTCAATCAGAAATTTCACCAATCAGCGATATAAGAGGGAGTGAAGATTATAAGAGATTATTATTAAATCAATTATTTAAAGCTCACTTTATAGAATTATTTCCGAAACTAATAAATGTTGAAGCTCTGATATGAGAAACACAGATATAGAAAAACATGTTCGTGGTGAGTCGCAGTTTATTGATGACTTAATTGTTCCCGCAGGAACACTATACGCTGCTGTTTTTGATTCAACAATTGCTCATGGAAAAATTCTAAATATTAATATCGATGAAGCAAAATCAATCTCTGGAGTAAAAGCTTTTTTTACTGCAAAAGATATTCCCGGTGTTAACCAGGTTGGTGGAATTATACCTGATGAAACTCTTTTTTCAGAGGATGAAGTTCAATTTGTAAGTGAACCAATTGGAATTGTAGTCGCAGACTCAATTGTGACAGCACAAAAAGCAGTCAAGAAAATTAAGATTGATTACGATCCTTTGACCGCAATTTTTGACCCTCGTGAAGCCTACGCAAAAGGTCAGCTGATAATGCCGCCTAGAATATTTTCTTTTGGCAATGTTGATGAAGCGTGGAGCAATTGTGATATCATTGTTGAAGGAAAAGTTGAAACGGGAGGGCAGGAACATCTCTATTTAGAAACACAAGGCTCAGTTTCTGTTCCTCAGGAAGGTGGAAAGATAAAAATATTTTCTGCAACTCAAAGTCCAACAACAGTACAAAGGACTGTCGCAAGAATTCTTGCAGTTGATATGAATAATATCGAAGTTGATGTTTTACGATTAGGTGGTGCATTCGGTGGTAAAGAAGATCAGGCAACACACTGGGCTGTAATGAGTGCACTTGCTGCACATAAATTAAATAAACCTGTAAAGCTCGTTCTAAACCGAATGGATGACATCAGAATGACAGGAAAGCGTCATCCTTATTCATCAGATTATAAAATCGGTTTAACATCTGATGGGAAAATATTAGCATATGAAGCAACTTATTATCAAAATGCAGGTGCAGTAGCGGATCTTTCTCCTGCAATTCTTGATAGAACATTATTCCATGCCACGAACAGTTATTTTATTCCAAACGTAAAGACAACAGGTATTAGCTGCAAAACAAATCTTCCACCAAATACTGCTTTCAGAGGTTTTGGCGGTCCGCAGGGAAAATTTGTAATTGAAGCTGCAATTCATAAAGCCGCAGAGATAATGGGAGTCGATGCTCAAGAAATTCAAAAAAAGAATCTTCTTAAAGAAGGCGATTCATTTTATTATGGACAAAAGGCAGATAAATGTTATGCGGAGAAATGCTGGACAAATGCTGAAGAAAAATATGATTTTAAAAAATTAAAGAAAGAAGTAGAAGACTTTAACAAGAAAAATTATCAATTTAAAAAAGGCATTGCTGTAATGCCGATTTGTTTTGGTATTTCTTTCACAAACACTTTTCTGAATCAGGCAAGTGCATTAGTTCATGTTTACACAGATGGAAGTATCGGAGTAAGCACGGCAGCTGTTGAAATGGGACAAGGTGTAAATGAAAAAATCAAAATTGCAGTCGCAAATACTTTGTCTGTTTCCAAAGATAAAATAAGAATTGAAACTACAAATACAACTAGAATAGCAAACACTTCAGCAACTGCAGCAAGCAGCGGCGCAGATTTAAATGGGAATGCTGCAATTCTTGCGAGTAAAAATATTCTGGAAAGACTGCTCAAAGTTGCAACGGAAGAGTTAAAAGCAGCAGAAGCAAGCGAGTTGGAATTGAAGGATGAAGTAATATTTCATCAAGGAATAAAATCAAAATTATTATGGAATGATCTTGTCAAAATAGCTTATCAAAAAAGAATAAGTTTGTCTTCGCAAGCATATTACGCAACTCCTAATATTTATTTTGATAGAGGGACGAATAAAGGCAAACCGTTTGCATATCATGTTTATGGAACAGGAATAACTACAGTTACACTTGATTGCTTGCGCGGAACTTACACCATTGATTCAGTAAAAGTTGTTCACGACTTTGGAAAGAGTTTAAATCCTGTCATTGATCTTGGACAAGCAGAAGGAGGTATTGTTCAGGGAATAGGCTGGTTGACTGTCGAAGAAGTTGTCCATTCTAACGAAGGAAAATTATTGTCTAATAGTCTTTCTACTTATAAAGTCCCTGATATTTATTCTTCACCGAAAGAAATAGAAGTTGTTTTTTTAGAAGATTCAGAAAATCATTATGGACCTTTTAATTCAAAAGCAATCGGGGAACCGCCATTGATGTATGGCATTGGTGCATACTTTGCAATATTAAATGCGATGAAGGCATTCAGACCTAAGAATGAATTTGAGATCAATGCTCCGATTACACCCGAAAAAGTATTGATGAATCTTTATAGTAAAATTGATGGCCCAATAACCACTTGAATTTGTTAAACCATCGACATTTTTTATGAATGAAACATATTTCTGGAATTTTATATTAAAGCAAATCAACTCTGCTAAAAAAATTATACTGATGATAGTTGCGGAATCATCAAATTCATCTCCCGGGAAACAGGGATTTAAGATGGCAGTGACTGAAGATGCAGAAATGATCGGCACTATTGGCGGCGGTATAATGGAAAAAGATATGATTGATTATTCACTTGATCTTCTCTTTGGCAAAGAAACTCGGCTGATTAAAAAACTTCATCATTCAGATAAAACCAATTTTGAAAAATCTGGATTGATTTGCGGTGGTTATCAGACAATAATTTTCAGTGTTATTGATAACTCACTTGTCCAGACAATTGAAAACATACTTTCATCTATAAGTCAAAAGCAAAATGGAAAACTTTCAGTTATGCCAGTTAAAATTGAATATCAGCAAACTGAAAATATCCATCCAATTTTTTTTCATTACAACAATGATGAAGATTGGAATTACATTGAAAATTTAGGGTTACCATTAATTACCTACATCGCAGGCAGCGGACATGTTGGTCTTGCAGTCTCACGAGTTATGAAATCACTTGGCTTTTACGTAATCGTATTTGATCATCGCGAAAATGTTTATACAATTGAGCAAAACAAGTTTGCGGATGAAATCATAATTTGTAAATATGAAGAAATCGGAAGTAAGATTATTGAAAGTGAAAGATCTTTCGTTACAATTGTTACCCCAATGCACGCAGGTGATAAGGATACTTTAAAATCTGTTATAAATAAAAATGTCAAATACATTGGAATGATGGGAAGTCAAAGAAAAATAAAAAGTATATTTGATGCATTGACGGGCGAAGGCGTAGATAGTGAACTTCTGAAAAAAGTGCATACACCAATCGGACTTGAAATAGAAGCCGAAACACCGGAAGAAATTGCTATAAGCATTGCCGCAGAGATTATTAAAGTGAAGAACAGTTAATTAGTAATAAGCGTTATAGAATTCGGATTGGCTGGATTTTAAAATAAATTTTGAATAGAGAAAGCTGGTCGGATTTTTGGCTCATAAAAAGAAAATCTTTTCACTCCCGCAAAAATGATTCTTTAAAATACTATTTGAGTAGAAGCATCTTTTTAGTCTCAATAAAGCTTCCAGTCTGAAGTCTATAAAAATATACTCCACTTGGTAATCCTTCTGCATACCAAGTTATTTCATAAGTGCCTGCGGATTTTTCTTCGTCGACAAGAGTTTCTATTTCGTTACCCAATACATCATAAACTCTCAGAGAAACAATTTGAGATTGCTTCACTTCGTTCGCAATGACACTTGAGATTGAATATTTTATTTTTGTTGACGGATTAAACGGGTTAGGATAGTTCTGCGATAAAATAAATCCCGATGGCAGATGATTTTCATTGCCGGAAATATTCGTAGTGTTTCCAGCATTCTGCCAGGCTGTATAAATTACACACGTTAATTTGTATGATGCTTTTTGAAATAAACCTATGGTGAATCCTTTCGCAAGTTCCCAGAATTTATTGTAGTAAGTCGTACTATTATGATTACCGGCATAAGCTTCAGCAACTGAATCAGCATAAAGTACTGAGTCAACATATTGATAATTGTTATAAATCATCTCAAACACAAAATCAGGTAGGTTCTCTATATATTGAAGTGTATCTCCACTATATACTATCTGCGATTGGAAAGTCTGAATTAAATTCGATTCATATCTTGAATGAACACCATATTGATTAGTATACTGTCCGTTATAATTTCTCGTTATGTGTAAAGGCATATGAGCATCGCCTATGTAATGACCGAGATCTGCAGCAATCAGCATTGCTGTGTGCATATCATTCAGTTCAAATAATGTTTGAAGTGAGTCAGCAGTTTTGATTATTGCCCACGGAAGTATTCCCTGCTCCATTACAAATGAATAACCATGCAAGGTAACAAGCGAGTCAAAATCCTGAGGTATAGTACCAGTTAGAATAAATTCAGGGTAATTATCAATGTCGATATAATGCTTTGGAGCTTCATCCGGATCCCAGGATTTTCTGTAATCTGCATCAGAGCCGTGTGCTCTGATAGAATCAGCCCAGGTATCGAAGAATTCCATTTGAGGAAGAGCAGAAAGAATCGTGTTGTAATTAATAATTCTGTGACCAATGTAACCCCAGCCGGTAAATAAGGACGATATTAAAACTACTGATGTGAGAATTAGTTTTGAATTAATATTTGTTTTCATTTTAATTGTGCGTATTCAAATAGTTATTTGTTTGCGAAAATAATACTATTTCCTTATTTGTCTGAATTTGTGCTGAATAACTGAGGGATTTATTGATTTCAAAGTAAACATTTTAATTTGACAACATTTCCACTTATGTGATTTTTCCTTGCTATTGAGTTCAGTTTCAACAGTTCTTTTACCTTCTCTTTTCCCTGATAATTTTCATCGTTTCAACGCTGTCGGTTGTGACTTTTTGTAGAAGCTCAATCACGTGCTCTTTGTAATCAGCGAAGTGTTAGGTGTTGATTTTTTCTACGCAATTATAAAAGTTTTTTACGGCATAGCCGAATCGTACTTTGCTGAGTGCGGCGGGTCTATTTTTTTTAGTTTGTTGAAAATTTCCGGATCGGGATATGATCGCAGGTAATCAACTATCTCTCCGTTCTTTGCATCAAAAAAAGTTCTTACGTAGACGCTATTAATGCTGCCGGTTTTCTGATACATATCCCATAAATTATTAACAAGCTGAGCTATATACTCCTGTGCAAGCTTCGGATTTTTTGCATAGCTATCCAATCCATATTGATGATAATCGAAAACTGAGCTTCTGAATGCAGCATATTTTTCATTTAAAATATCACCTACCAATCCAATCCTGTTGTAAACTGCACTGCTCGGGAGCCATCCGGTATTCGAGCTGCTTGTTGCCGCAAGATTTGCGATGTCGAGTGCACGTTTAAAGTAAACTGTACCACCAAAATTTTCGAATGTATCCATATCCATCCCGATAATAATGAATGCATAAAAATCAAGGAAGCTCGAAAGTGGATCGAATGTAGATTGGTTCGCATACAATGCTTGTCCGCGTTGGTATTTGAAAGTCCATTGTCCATCATTAATGGTCAGCATTGGTGAATTTTTTGGAGAGTTGTAGATCGGTCGTTGACTCACAATTACGATCTGAGCAGAATAATCAACATCACTGCTGGCTCCAGTGAAGAAAATACTGAATGTGCAATCTATTTTCTGAGCCCAGTCATCGTTGGTAAATCGGGTAGTATTCAAATAATTTTCAATAACACCTTTAAAATCTGATAACAGTTCACGGTTATTAACTGGTAAGCTTTCAAAATTTACTTCCACTGTACAGTTCAATTCCTGTGCAGATAAAACGGATACAAATAAGAATACCATTAAAATTGTATTTTTCATTAATTCCTCTTAGAAATCTGTGGTTTTAACACGATGGATATTTCCTTTTGAAAGACTTAAATAATATTTTTGTCATCGAATGGGTTTAATATATAAATTTAGTTATACTGTCTCAACAAATTAAAATTCACACACAATGAGATTACTTTTTACCCTTTGGCTGTTAAGTGCAGTCACCATATCAACCTTTGCACAATACGCACCAGGTGCCAGGCAAATTTCAATGGCTAACTCCGATGTTGCATTAGCTAATGATGTATTCTCAATTTTTGGCAATCCTGCCGGTCTCTCACAATTTGATTGGAGAGAAGTCGGCATTTACTACTCACCCGCTCCATTCGGATTGAGTGAGCTTTCAAACGGATACATCGCATACAATGAACCACTTAATTTTGGTTCATTAAGTATCGGTGGTATGACGTACGGTTTTGATCTTTACCGCGAATCCAGAGTCGCTCTGGGATATTCTTATAATTACGAAAATATTCTGTTCGCTGGAATCACAGTTAATTATCACAATTACTCAATACAGAATTATGGTAGCACAGGCGCGTTTTATGTAAATGTCGGCGGATTGGTTTACATTCTCGATCAACTTCGCTGGGGATTTTCTGTTGATAATCTTAACAGAGCAACAATTGCAAATATAGATGACCAGATTCCGATGGTGCTTGTAACAGGATTAAGTTATGATATCATAAATGATTTTTCATTGAACTTTGCACTGGAAAAAGATATCAGGTATAATCCTTCTGTAAAATTCGGAATTGAATACGATATCATAGAGTATTTATCTCTTCGCGCAGGAACATCGAATGAACCATCGAGATTTACCGCCGGCGTCGGAATCAATTATTCTATGTTCAGTCTTGACTACGCTTTTTTCACTCACCAGGATCTCGGTTTGTCTCATCAGGCAGGAATCATCATCAACTTTGGTAAAGAAGGAAGCCGTTCTTCTGCAATAAGAAATTATCTCAACTCAAAGTAAAATCGTATTTGAGAAACAGTTGAAGAATACTAATCACATATTTTTTTCATCGATCATTTTTGTGATATGGGTCTCCGCTGAAACCTTTTCTCAAACCGATTCTTCATATCTCAGGACAGAAGAAATACTGGAAGACATTCTTCAAGAACCTGTTGGAGAAATTGATAATTCCGATTTGTATGAACAGCTTGAATTACTGATGCTTAATCCTGTTAACCTGAATACCGCAAGTGTGAACGAACTTTTATCAATACCAATTATGGAAATCAATGCAGCAAAATTGATTGTCGAACACCGGAAAAAGTTCGGAAATTTTTTCTCTGTTAATGAACTTTATGCAGTTGAGAATCTGGATAACACACTTGTTCAAAAAGTCACTCCTTTCCTGTATGTCGAGAAACCCACAATCGAACAGCCTGAACCACCAGGAACATTCGAGACTATTTCTGCACAATCAAATATTCTTTTAAGAAGCAGATTGATAAACTCACTCCAAATGAATAAAGGATTCTCAGAAAATAAATACATAGGCACAAAACCAAAAACATACAACAGACTGCTTGTTAAGTATAACAATCAGTTCCAGGCTGGTTATCTTGCTGATAAAGATGCCGGTGAAATGGATTTCAATGAGTTTTCTTCCTTTCACATAGCAGTAAATGATTTTGATTTCCTCGAGAAAGCTGTTATACTCGATTATCAACTGGAGTTCGGACAGGGATTAACGTTCTGGAGTCCTTATGCTTATTCCAAAGGAGCAGATGCAATTGTTCCTGTTAAAAGACGAGATCGTAACATCAGACCATACACCAGTTCAACCGAAAATAATTTTTTCCGTGGAGCGGCGGCGGCATTCAGATTTGGGAATTTTGTTTTCACGGGGTTTTATTCGAACAATGATTTTGATGCTAATATTGACAGCACAACGGGTAAAATAACTTCAACTCCTGTGGATGGTCTTCACAGAACTACCAATGAAATACTTAAACGAAATTCTGCAAACGAAAAGATGATGGGAGGTAGAATTGATTACCGGTATGAAAATACTCTCAATCTTGGAATGATTTATTATCAATCACAAATAAGCAACGAATTTCAACCATCTTCTGTATATGATATTTCAGGTGATAAACTCAACTACACTGCGGTATCATATAATTTACTTCTGAATCGATTCAATTTTTCAGGGGAATTTTCATATAATGGAATATCAGTTGCTTCAATCAATATGATGCAGTTTCTAATAACCAACAATTTTACTTTTATTACTTCTTTTAGAAATTATCCGAGGAATTTTTACAGTCTCCATGGTTATGCTTTCGGTGAAAGAAGCGGAGCGACACAAAACGAAGTTGGAATATACGCGGGATTTAAATGGAGAACTCCAATCGGACTTTTGAATTTTTATTATGACCAGTTCAAATTTCCATATGCAACTTTCTTTAATCCAACTCCAACACAGGGGGATGAATATCTCGTGGATTTCCTTTCAAAGCCGATTAACAAATTTGAAATAAGAGGACGATACAAATATGAAAATAAAGATCTTACTGAAGCAGTAGATAATACAAAAAATGTTGTCAAACGCTTAAGACAGGTTTTCCGCGGTGAACTAATCTATTCAATTTCAAACACAATCAGATTGAGAGGAAGATTTGAATACAACACATTCAGGATAGCTGCAACCGGAGAGAACGAAAATGGTTACTTGATCTTCCAGGATGTGAGATATTCGCCATCTGTCAATTTAAATGTTTACGGAAGGATTATTTTCTTCAGAACAGATTCTTTCGATTCAGCTATTTACGAGTATGAAAATAACCTTACTGGCGTTTTGACAAACGTTCCGCTTTATGATGAAGGAATAAGATGGTATCTGTTAATACGCTTCAGACCTCACAAAATATTTACTATTTCTGCTAAATACTCTGAAACTTACAAGCCGGCTGAAAGATCTCTCGGTTCCGGAGACAATTTAATACAGGGCAATCTGGATAACTCTGTATCGGTGCAGCTTGATGTAAACCTATGATTATGCTGTTCCACTTCCGCTCAGAACAATAATTTAATTTCGAAACTTGTTCTATTTTTCAACTTATTTAATATATTTACAGCGACAAATTAGACGGTATTTAACATAAATAAATAATTGTAATTGTTAGGGGAAGAAGAAGTCATTATTTGGCTTCTCAACCCAAATGCGGGAACCATTAAAACAGAAAAGACAGAACATAGATGCTTAGTTCAAAAATAGATTTCATCTCGAAATACAATGATTTAGTTCTCTACGCACTATCCACAGCCAAGGAATTTCCTGATAATCTCTGCGATTATCTCGTAAATGAATTTGAATTTGAAGCTGTAGTACTAGCAAAAGTTAAAGATAAAACTTTTGAGCTTTTAGGTAAGTCAACATCAGCAAGAAAATCACTGGTAGATGGCTCGGAATTATTTTGTAAGAATTGTGAATCACTCCTTAATCCCTCAAACGAAGTAACTTTTGAAATGAATCCGAAATGCGAATTCAAAGCAACGGATTTAGTGGTTGTTGAAGGATGCTTATACATACCCGTTGCAGATGATGAAAGAGTTATTCTTAAAATTGCAAAGAAGAGTGAATTTACAAATGTTGAGAAGGATAACCTTATCATTGTAGGTAATACAATAAGAAATCTTCTGCGTATCTGGATGGGTAAAAAAGGCGGATTAAGTTATTCTATTAGCGAGATAATCTCTACGGTAGGTCCTGAAATAAGAACACCTATAAATAGTATTTTAGGATTTGCTTCGTTGCTTAACGAGGAAAATTTATCTCAGGCACAGCATGAATATCTTTCAACACTTAAGGAAAATGCATACGAACTGCTTTCTCTCCTGAATGACCTGATCGACCTGGTAAAGATAGAAAGCTTTAAGGGTGTTGAGGAATACACCGAAATAAATATAGTTAATTTCTTCAGTGATATCCTTAAAGGATTTGAAGATAAAAATTTTCGAAACAGAATTGAGATAATATCAAACATCGATAAAGGATTGCCGAAATCCGTAAAATGCAACTCGCAGAAACTTCATTATATTATCACGAACCTGATAACAAATTCACTTCGCTTAACCGAAAGAGGAAAAATAAGTGTTGCTGTTTTTTCACCAGAAAAGGACAGGCTGACAATCAGAATTTCTGATACAGGTGTGGGTATACCTTCCGACAAGATGAAAGATCTTTTCAATCCTTTTGCATTGACTGATCAGTACATAACTACAATTGGGAATACTACTGGTCTGGGCTTAACACTTGTAAAAAGATATGTCGACTTTTTGAATGGTGAACTGAATGTTACCAGCACTATCGGTAAAGGAACCACCTTCAACTTAACAATTCCTGTAGAAGAAATTTCAATAATAGAACAGCAGATAAGCAGCCTGCCAAAACCTGATTTTACGAATAAAGTACTCGTTGTTGAAGACGATTACGCAACATCTAAACTTCTTTCAAATTATCTTCACAAATGGGGATATGAACCAACCATCGTTAACTCCGCTGAACAAACTCTGAAAGTAATTCAGAAAGAGCAATACCTCGCGATATTAATGGATATCGTTTTACCGGATGCAAACGGTTTAGAGCTGCTTCACAAAATACGGGAAACCAGTAATGCTAAATCAACACCGGTAATTGTTTGTTCCGTGGAAGCAGAACAGCAGAAAGCTTTTCTGATGGGTGCGGTTGAGTACTTTGTAAAGCCGATTAATTACAAATATCTCATCGAAGTATTGACAAACTACCGTTTAAGGAAGGATTCAAATATCCTTCTGGTTGATGATGATATTCCAAGTCTTAACTTGCTTAAAGAAGCGGTTGAACGAAATGGATTTAAAGCAATTGCATTTTCAGATTCAACGCGCGTACTTGATGCGATACAAAACATCCATCTAGATTTAGCAATAATCGATCTTGATATGCCTGAAATTGATGGAATTGCTCTTATTGAAAAAATTAAATCTCTTGGAGACATTTAAAATCTTCCAATTATCATTTACACCGGTAAAGAAAATTTTGAAGAAGATATCAGGCGAATTGATGGTCTTTTTGAAAATCTGCTCAGGAAAAGCAGCACGAGTATCGAGGATCTTCAGCAGACAATCAACCAGATGATTAATCGTTATGAAGAACCATCATCGCAGGAAGAGGTCAAGGAGAAAAAAGATACTGTAAAAATTCTTTTGGTTGAAGACTATAAACACTCACAAATTATTGTAACCCGTTTATTAAAGAAAAATGATTTCGACTCAATAGTTGTTGTTGAGAACGGACAGGAAGCACTGGATGCAGTCAAACAACAACACTACGATCTTATTTTAATGGATATGCAGATGCCTGTAATGAATGGATTTGAAGCAACTAGAAAAATCAGGGAACTGAATGAATATAAAGACACACCTATTGTTGCACTGACAGCTTTTGCAATGAAAGGAGATAGAGAAAAATGTCTTGATGCCGGTGCAACTGATTACATTCCAAAACCAATTGACAGCCACGAATTCATTCAAAAAGTAAAATACTATACAGAGAAAAAATTGGTTGCAAAATAATCCACGCTTCTCTCCTCTTAATTATTTAAGCATTTACTTCGTTATCTTTACATTTAAATTTTTAGTTTAATTTAAAGTATGACGATAAATAAAACTCCGAGAGTACGATTCGCTCCAAGCCCAACTGGTTATCTGCATATCGGCGGATTGAGGACAGCATTATACAATTATCTTTTTGCAAAAAATCAGAATGGCAAATTGATACTAAGAATTGAAGATACTGACAGGAAAAGATTTGTTGAAGGTGCTGTAGAAAACCTGATCGATACATTAAACTGGGCTGGAATTAATTTTGATGAAGGACCAGGCTTTGGAGGAAGCTTCGGTCCGTATATGCAATCAGAGCGGCTGAACATTTATAAAGAACTTGTCGAAAAGCTTGTGTCCGAAGAAAAAGCTTATTATTGTTTCTGCACACCTGAGAGACTTGAACAACTGAGAGAAGAACAGCAGAAGCAGAAACTCCCACAGGCTAAATATGATAAACATTGTCTTCATCTTTCAAAAGAAGAAATCGAAGAGAAGTTAAATTCTGCGATACCTTTCGTAATAAGATTGAATATCCAGCCGAATCAGAAAATTACCTTCAATGATGTTATTAGAGAAACTGTTGAATTTGATACTGAGAACATTGATGATCAGGTTCTTCTAAAAAGTGATGGCTACCCAACATATCATCTTGCAAATGTAGTTGATGATCATTTGATGAAAATCACTCATGTTATCAGGGGAGAAGAATGGCTGTCTTCAACACCAAAGCATATTATTTTGTATGATTATTTCGGCTGGGAAAAGCCGGTTTTCGCACACCTCCCTCTTCTGCTGAACCCTGATAAATCAAAATTGAGTAAAAGACAGGGCGATGTTGCAGTTGAAGATTACAGAGATAAAGGCTATCTAAAAGAAGCGTTGATTAATTTCGTTGCACTACTGGGATGGAATTACGGTGACGACAAAGAATTTTATGAAATGAATGAGTTGATTGAAAAATTTTCACTTGAAAGAGTTCACAAAGCCGGAGCAGTTTTTAATCTGGAAAAATTAAACTGGCTTAATTTTGAACATCTTCGCAAAAAACCCGATTACAAAGTACTGCTAATTTAAAATCAGAAATTGCAAAGTCTGAATTTAAAGACAATGTTTACAGTGATGATTACCTGCTTAAAATAATATCTGCAATGAAAGAAAGAGTTTCATTTGTAAAAGAATACTTAACAAAAAGTACATACTTTTCACTGCACCTGAAGTTTATGAAGAACAGAATCTGAAGAAAAGATGGAAAGAAGATTCGGCAGAATTACTCGGAAAGCTGAAAGAGAAATTTGAATTGCTTAACAATCCTGTTAAGGAAGATTTTGAAAAAGCTCTGGATGAATTGGCAACCCAGTTGAATATCAGCAAAGGCAAATTCGTTCATCCGCTAAGGATTGCAGTATCAGGAGTTGGTGAAGGCCCCGGAGTTTATGATATCGTCGCAACGCTTGGCAAAGAAGAAACACTAAAAAGAATAAATACAGCATTACAGAAATTGAGCTAACTAATTCTAATCCTTTTATGAATCAAGAAGAAAATAAAAACGAAGTTAAAAAACCTTCAAACTTTATCAGAGAAATTATTGACGAAGATCTGAATTCAGGAAAGCACAAAGAAATAAACACCCGCTTCCCTCCTGAACCAAACGGTTATCTGCATATCGGTCACGCAAAGTCTATTTGCCTGAATTTTGGTTTAGCAATCGATTATAAAGGAAAATGTAACTTACGTTTTGACGATACGAATCCTACTAAGGAAGAACAAGAATATGTTGATTCTATTAAAGAAGATATTCGCTGGCTCGGATTTGATTGGGAAGACCGTGAGTATTATGCATCGGATTATTTTGAACAGTTGTATGAATATGCAATAAAACTCATTAAAAAAGGAAAAGCTTATGTTGATTCACTGAATGCTGATCAGATAAGAGAATTAAGAGGAACACCGACCGAAGCAGGTAAAGAAAGTCCTTACCGCAGCAGAACTGTAGAAGAGAATCTTAATCTATTCGAAAGAATGAAGAATGGAGAATTCAAAGAAGGTGAATATGTTCTTCGTGCGAAAATTGATATGTCATCACCAAATTTGAATATGCGTGATCCGGTGATGTACAGGATTCTTCATAAATCACATCATCGGACAGGAAATAAATGGTGCATTTACCCAATGTATGATTGGGCACACGGTCAGTCCGATTCCATTGAGCGAATCACTCATTCACTCTGCACACTTGAGTTTGAAAACCACCGACCTCTTTATGACTGGTTCATCGAGGAACTTGAAATTTATCCGCCACGTCAGATTGAATTTGCTAGATTGAATCTGAGTTATACTATTATGAGTAAACGGAAACTTCTCGCGCTGGTTGAAGGTAAATATGTTGACGGATGGGATGATCCCAGAATGCCAACCATTTCAGGATTGAGAAGAAGAGGCTACACTCCAGAATCAATCAGAAACTTTTCTGACCGTGTGGGAATTGCCAAACGTGAAAATACAATCGATGTTTCACTTCTTGAGTTCAGTGTTCGCGAGGATTTAAATCTTCATTCCAAAAGAGTAATGGCCGTTCTAAACCCCTTGAAAGTTATCATCACAAATTACCCGGAAGATCAATCTGAGGAACTCGATGCAGTTAACAATCCCGAAGATCCTTCAATGGGAACACGGAAAATTCCTTTTTCAAGGGAGATATTTATTGATAGAGATGATTTCAAAGAAGTTCCGCCACCAAAATTTCACAGGTTATTTCCTGGAAGTGAAGTGCGTCTGAGATATGCTTACATAATTAAGTGTGATGAAGTAATTAAAGACTCTACTACAGGTAAAGTTATCGAACTACGTTGCACTTATTTCCCTGACACAAAAAGCGGATCAGGAACAAGTCAGAAAAAAGCAAAAGGAACAATCCATTGGGTTTCAGCGAAACATGCATTTGATGCTGAAGTCCGATTATATGACAGATTATTTTCAGTAGCCGATCCCGAAGGAGAAGATGGAAAAGAGTTTACGGATTTTCTAAATCCGAATTCACTTGAAATTTTACGTGGTTGTAAGCTTGAGCCATCTTTGCAATCCGCAGATGCTGGTGATAAATTCCAATTTGAGAGAACAGGGTACTTTTGCGTTGATTCCAAATACAGCAAAAAAGGTTCGCCAGTATTTAACAGGATTGTTACACTAAAAGATTCGTGGGTAAAAATTGAACAGGCAGGGAAAAAATAGACCAGGTTTCTTTCCTGATAATCAGATTTGTTTCAGTACAGATCTCTTCTTTCGTTCCTAAATTAAAAGTTAACTGCGACCGACAAATTTATAAAGGTTAAGAATTTTCAATAAGTTATTGATGGCATCTCTGTCGAATGGATTAGGAATCTTATTTATATCTTTATATTCTTTTATGATTCCGGTTAGCTTACCTAATCCATCAACCATTCTCTGGATTACGTTGCCATTATCCTCAATGTCATAATAACCTTCTTTTCCGATGAAAGTTTTCATTTGTAATCCCTCACTCCTAATTAATTTATAAATTATAATTCCATAAAATCATCATAATCATCCAGCTCGAGTTCGTTCATACTGATATCTCCGTAGCCGTTGTTATCAATGATTTCATATATCTGTTCATTGTCAACGCATTCAGGATCAAGACAAGGTTCTTCATCCGAGAAAAGCGGCAGATCTTCATCACTGAAGAATGAATCAAAAATTTGTTTTTGCTGTAGATGTTTGTTCACTTTTTATACCTCCTGTTGTTTATGGATATATTTTCATATTAGATGCCAACAATAATGCCAGAACTGACGCAGCGACAATTTTAACTCGAAGAAAAAAATTGTTTTAATTCTTATCCAATAAAAGCAATTTAATCTGTACAAATGTGTAATAGAATTAGAATTGGAAGCAATAAAGAGTCACTTTTGCAGGAGAAATTTCCACGTTGAATATATTTTACATGATTCCACGCATAATTTGACGTTTTGGAATTGCCATATCGGATGAAGTTCTTTAATTTTGCCGGGTTCATTTTAGTTCTTAGAAAAAGTATTTTGCCGAAGTGGCGAAACCTGTCTACCGACAGGTAGATTGGTAGACCTGCCTACCGCAGGCAGGCACGCTGAACATAAAAGTATGTACACAGTATATGCAATGAGAAGTAAATGGAAAAACTACATTTATGTCGGAATGAACCTTGACTTGCTTGGGTATTTGAAAAGACATAATGATGGTCGGGAAAAAACGACTAGACCTAATCGACCTATTGAGTTGATTTATAAGGAGTTTCAACTACCAAGAAAAGATGCACGTTCAAGAGAAAAATATTTTAAGTTTGGTTTAGGAAAAGAGTTCCTAAGAAGAATTAGTTAATGCCGAAGTGGCGGAATTGGTAGACGCGCTGGACTCAAAATCCAGTCTGGCTTACACCAGGTGCCGGTTCGAGTCCGGCCTTCGGTACTCATTCAAACCCTCTTGAGGAGGGTTTTATTTTAGGAGAAGGTCTGAAACTTAGCGTTAGTAAAATATCTGGAATAATTTTAACAAGCGTTTTTCTGGGATTAATAGTCAATTATTTTAATCCAAAAGGAATCTCTTTGGTACGTGAAAAGATAGAATTAAAATGGGCACCTGATTCTCTTTTCAACAATTCACTTGAAGATACAATTTCCGTTAAAACAGATTCTTCAGCTTTATTACTAACTGAAATTGAAAAGCAAGTGGTTGAAGCAAAACAAAAAGAAGAAATAGCTAAATCAGAAAACAATCCCGTTACGGAAGAAAAAGAAAAAACCACTGAAGAAATTAAAGAGATCGTAGCATTTACAGAACCTCAGGCCATAACACTCGAACAGGCTTATAAACTCTACACAAAAGGCGTTAAGTTTGTCGATGCTAGAGATGAAGCAGATTTTATCGCAGGACATATCACAAATTCCATAAATATTCCATTTGACGATTTAGATAATCATAAACAAAAGTTTGAGCTTCTGTCCAAAGAAAAACCGATGGTAATTTATTGTGCGGGTACTGAATGTGACTTGAGTATTCTCCTCGGGAATTTGCTTTTTGAACAAGGTTACAAACAGGTTTATGTTTTCTTTGGTGGCTGGAATGAATGGCTCGAAGCAAATTACCCTACTGAAAAATCTTCTGAATAATTATGGTAAATAAATTTTTAGAAAATAAATATCTACTGCTCTGTATAAGAATTTTCCTTGGTTTTATTTTTGTTTTGGCTGCCATAACTAAAAGTAACAGATTCAACTTGTTTTCTCAATCGATATATAATTATAAACTGCTGCCGGATTTTACAATAAACTTTTGCGATTGCTTTTCCGTGGATTGAATTGGTTGCTGGTGTCCTTCTGATTTTTGGAGTTTCGGTAAAAGAGAATTCTGCTATTCTTAGCAGTTTGCTTTTAGTATTTATCATTGCGATTATAATTAGTGTTGCAAGAGGATTAGATATTGACTGCGGTTGTTTCGGAACTGTTGATGGCGCTAAAGTGGGTTTAGTAAAAATTTTAGAAAATGTTGGTTTGCTGATACTTGGACTGATATTAATTAAATTCGATTCTAATTTTCTTTCTCTATCAAAACAGTAAATATTCATTCTTAATTTTTGATACTTTCCATTGTATCTCTTAACACGCCAAGTGATCTCTGACTAAGTATATCAATCTTAATCAATCCCAAATCTTCAATTGAATACATATCGGGTTGTGTAACGATTAGCCCGAGACCTTTGTTTTTTGCGTACTCAAGTGCAACGTAGTCGGTTATTTTTGTTGGAGTGATTACTATCCCACCGGGATGAATTGAAATATGTCTTGGATATCTTGCAATCTGTGAGGCAATATTTACAATAGTTTTCCACGGTTCCTGTTTGAAGTTCAATTTTTTTGATTCAGGAAAAAGCTCTGCAAGATGAGGAAGGTTTGCCGCATCTGTCCACGGAATTTTCCTGCTAAACTTTGATATCTCTTCATTAGTAAAACCAAAAGCCTTTGCTACTTCTCTGAATGCTGACCTTGCTCTAAAAGTCACCGTTGTTGAAATCATAGCAACTCTTTCGTATCCATATTTTTCAAAAATATACTTTATGATTTCATCACGTTCCTTCCAAGAAAAGTCAATATCAAAATCAGGCGGAGAACTTCTGGCTTTGTTTAAAAATCTTTCGAAGTAAAGATTGTGTTCAAGCGGATCAATTTGTGTGATTCCAAGACAATACGCGACGAGACTATTCGCCGCTGAACCTCTTCCTATAGTCATCATTCCCCTTTTCTTAGCTTCATTCACAATATCCCATACAATCAAGAAATAATTTGAAAATCCCATTTCAATTATAACGGATAGTTCCATCTCAGTTCTTTTTCTTGCTACATCAGTAATGTGATTAAATCTTTTTTCGATACCTTTAAAGGATTCGTTCCATAATATTGTATCAGCTGAAATATTTTCAGGAGTGGAATAAACCGGAAACTTGTAGTCGTTTAATTTTAAATCGACATTACAATCTTTTGCAATCATCTCAGAGTTTTGTAATGCCAGCGGAATATTTCTCCACTCACTTTCAATAAGTTTTGGATCTTTGAAATAAAAATCCTCATCTGCAATATCTTCACTTTGAAGATTGTCAATATTTTTTCTCAATCTGATTGCAGTAAGTACTTTATGAAGCAGATAATCATCCTTATTTAGAAAGTAAATTGGATTTGCTGCAACTATATTGAATCCCTTCTCTTCGGCAAACTGGTATCGCATCCTGTTATTTCTTTTTTCACTTTTAGCAGCAATCAGTTCGATGAAAATGTTTTCTGTGGGTTGAATGTCTTTAACAATTTCAATTGATGGAGTAAGAATAAAAAAGTTATCCAGCTTTTTCAGCAACAGACTATTAATATTAAAGTCATCATTCAATTTCCTTGAAGTAATAATTTGGCATAATTCAGAATATCCTCTGCTGTTTTTTGCAAGAAGAATTATATACTCCTTTGGGTTCTTAGGAGTATCAATCAAACTTCCGATAATTGGATTGATCTTTTTTCCTTTTGCAAGTTTGTAAAATTGGATTGTGCCGTGCATTGAATTCTTATCTGTTAGAGCAATCGACGATAATCCGAAATCAGATGCTCTTTGAATAAGCTTATCGACAGAAATAGTTCCTTCCAAAAAAGTATTATTTGAATGCACGTGAAGCGGAATCATCTGAAATTATGAAAGTTATTTTATAAAGAAATGTATTAATAAAATTTTAGAAGAGAAAGACAGATATGATTGAAATATTATTTGAACGCTTTATCTGAAATGTCTTTGCGATAATAAATGTTTTTAAATTGAATACCCTCAAGTGCCTTGTAGGCAAGATCTTTTGCCAAAGTTAAATTAAAATCTGGTAATACTGATGTAACACCAAGCACCCTTCCCCCATTAGTAATAATTTTTCCATTAACTTCTTTTGTGCCTGCATGATAAACAATAATGTCAGCTCGTAATTCATCAAGTCCGGTTATTTCAAATCCCTTGTCGTATGAATCCGGATAACCTTTTGAAGCGGCAACAACACAAACCGATGAACCACCATTATATTCAACTGCTGCTTTATCGATTTGGCCAAGCGCAGCTGTATAAAGTAATTGAAGAAAGTCACCTTTAATTACCGGCAGAACGACTTGTGTTTCAGGATCTCCAAACCTGCAGTTGAACTCGATTACTTTTGGTCCTACTTCTGTAATTATCAAACCGGCATAAAGACATCCAATGAAACTTGCATTTCTTTTATTAAGATTTTTTACTACGGGATACAAAATTCTGTTTTTTATTTCTTCAAACATTTTGGGTGTCACAATAGGTGCCGGCGCATAAGCACCCATTCCGCCAGTGTTTTTTCCAGAGTCATTATCTCCAATTCTTTTATGATCCTGGGATGCTGGCAAACAAACAAAATCATTGCCATCGCAAATGGCAAACACAGATACTTCTTCCCCTGTTAAAAATTCCTCGACAAGAACTTTCTCTCCTGATTCTTTAAATACATTATCATGAAAATCAGGTTAAGAGCTTCCTCTGCTTCCTGCGAGTTCTGACAGACAAAAACACCTTTGCCAGCAGCTAAGCCATCAACTTTAATTACACAGGGATATTTCTTTGTTCTTATATACTCTTTTGCTGGTTCGAACATATTGGAAGTGAATGGAAGATATTTTGCAGTAGGAACTCCAGCATCTTTCATTACTTTTTTAGCGAAATGTTTTGAAGATTCTATCAGAGCGGCTTCTTTATTCGGACCGAAAACATTTATTTTATTTTCTCTCAATATGTTTGCAAGACCTTCAACTAAAGGCTGTTCAGGACCAATAACTACAAGATCAATGTTTATTTGTTTACAGAACTCGATAATCTTTGAATGATCGGAGATATCAATCTGTATATTATCACCAAGAAATTTCGTTCCAGGATTACCGGGAATGATATATAAATTTGTTAATTGAGAACTTTCTCTAATTTTAAGTGCAAGCGCATGCTCTCTTCCACCGGAACCAATTATAGCTACATTCATTTACACTCTGAGTACTTTGTTCATTTGTTTTGCAAGCTGCTCGGTTAACAAATCACGTCTGAATGATTCCACATACTTTTCATCGGGAGTTGGTAATTTCCCTTCCTTATACAGATTATAAACATGTATTATCGTATCCTTGATCTGTTCAATATTATCAGGCTCCGTAATAAAAGCGGCTTTGTATTCAGTGGCTGCTATTTTCGCTGCACCTTCAGGCACACATGCGATAATTGGCTTCTTTGAACCTATATATTCGTATACTTTCCCGGGAAGAATTGTATCAATATTTTTTCTTTTACCTACCATGAACCATAAAATATCAGCAGATTTTAATTTTGCAATTGATTCTGCATGATTGACATATCCATGATCTTTAACAAAGGACTGAAGATTTAATTTGCGAATCAACTTTTGATTTTCCTTCCTTAAAAATCCTACGAAATGAAGTTCAATGTTGGAGGCGATATCAGTTCTTTCAATTGAGAGTTGCTTAAATGCTTTTAGAAAATATTCGGGCGTGCTGTAGACTAAGAATATTCCAGAATACATGAGAACCATTTTATTCTGGGGTTTGGGTTGAGGAGAGATGTTATCAAAATCTTCCTGATCATAACCGTGGGAAACAATTGTAACATCGTTAAATGTTAAGAATTTGTAATTATTGATTAGATTTTCTTTTAGCTTCCTATTAGTTGCAATAATTATATCTGCTGCTTTAAGTGCCCGGTATTCTTTTTTCTTATGTGCAATTCTATGAAATGGAGTTGGGTAAAAAGAAAAATAGCTATCAACCCAAAGATCTCGGTAATCAAGAATTAAAGGAATGTTGTGAGTTTTTTTAATTTCACTGAAAACATCAAATTGACTGAAAGGTGGTCCTGAAATAAATATACAGTCAAAATGTTCATTCGATAAAAGTTCTACGCTTTTTTTGTAAGCTATTTTAGACCAAGAAAGTTTATTATCAGGAATAAAAAATATCTGGCTGAGTCTGTTGAATGTTTTACGAACAAACTCACTGGGAAGTTTTACGGTTCCTTTTTTTGATAATAGTGAATTTGGATCAGCACCAGAAACTCTGATTACCCTGATCCCGGTTTCATCCAATTCTTTTTGAAGTGAATTATCATGAGCAAAATATGCAACTTCAGCAGTTGTAACTACCGTCGGTTCCCAGCCATAATTTTTCAAATACTTTAGAAATTTAAGTGTGCGTTGTACGCCACTTAAACCCATTGGAGGGAAATAGTAAGCAATAACAAGAACTTTATGCATTATTATAAATCGCCCTTTATAGAAGCCTATGATTTAACCTGATAATTAGGAGCTTCCTTGGTAATTATTACATCGTGTGGATGACTTTCCTTTAAACCTGCAGAAGTTATTTTAACAAAGGTAGCATTCTTTCTTAGAGCCTCAATATTTTTAACTCCGCAATATCCCATTGCTGCTCTTAGTCCACCAACTAACTGATAAATAGTATTTTCTAATGGACCTTTGTAAGGAACTCTTCCTTCAACACCTTCCGGTACTAATTTGGCTATATCATCTTCAACATCTTGAAAATATCTGTCTTTACTTCCCTCTTTCATTGCACCGAGACTGCCCATTCCTCTGTATGATTTGAAGCTTCTTCCTTCATATAAAATTGTTTCCCCCGGACTTTCTTCAACACCTGCAAAGAGACTTCCAATCATTACACTGTGTGCTCCCGCAGCCAATGCTTTTGCCACATCACCAGTCTGTTTAATTCCACCATCTGCAATCACTGGAATTCCATATTTTTTTGCTGCACGGTACGAATTCATTACTGCTGAAATCTGAGGTACTCCAACTCCGGCTATTACTCTTGTCGTACAAATCGAGCCAGGACCAATTCCAACTTTTATGGCATCTACTTTACAATTTATTAAATCAAGTGATGCTTCGTAAGTTCCTATATTACCAGCTATTAACTGAATATATCTGAATTTTTCCCTTGCTTCCTTAATAGTTTTAATTACTCCAGCTGAATGACCATGGGCTGTATCGATTATTATTGTATCAGCACCTGCTAAACTTAATGCATGAATTCTTTCAAAGGTATCTTTGGTAACACCCACTGCTGCTCCCACTCTTAATCTACCATGTTCATCTTTGCAAGCATTTGGGTGCTTCTTCTTCTTCATAATATCTTTAAAGGTAATTAATCCTTTTAGAATTCCTCTTTTATCAACCACCGGCAACTTTTCGATTTTATACCTTTGAAGAATTTTTTCCGCTTTCTCTAAAGTAGTTCCTAATGGAGCAGTGACAAGGTTTTCCTTTGTCATCAACTGTGAGACTTTCAGCTTTTCATTCGGTTCAAAGCGCAAATCTCTGTTCGTGAGAATGCCGACTAGTTTCTTTGAATTATCAACTATGGGTATGCCTGAAACACTGTACTTTTTCATCAACTCCAACGCTTCTCTAATTGTCTTATCGGGCGAGAGAGTAACCGGATCCTTTATCATCCCACTTTCTGATCTTTTAACTTTATCAACTTCTTCACATTGTCTTTCGATACTCATGTTTTTATGGAGAATCCCTATACCACCTTCTCTTGCTAAAGCAATCGCCAGATTTGATTCAGTAACGGTATCCATCGCGGCTGAAATAATCGGAATATTAAGTTTTATTTCAGGAGTAAGATATGTAGTAACATCAACTTCCCGAGGAAGGACGGATGATTTTGCAGGAACCAATAAAACATCATCAAAAGTAAGAGCTTCTTCTATTTTGAATTTATCATTCATAGTGATTCCTGTTAGTTAATCAAATGCTGGGATTCCTGTTATGTCTTCGCCAAGAATAAGTGTATGCATTTCGTGGGTGCCTTCATATGTTTTAACGGACTCTAAGTTTGCTGAATGCCGCATTATCGGGTATTCATCGAGAATTCCGTTTGCACCATGAATTTCTCGAGCTATCCTTGCAATCTCAAGTGCTTTTTCGCAGTTGTTTCTCTTCGCCATTGAAACGTGAACATGTTTTGCTTCGCCTTTATCCATCAGTCTTCCGAGCTGCAAATTAAGTAACTGAGCTTTGGTAATTTCAGTTAACATATAAACAAGTTTTTCCTGTGTCATCTGATAACCTGCTATCGGCTTGCTAAATTGTTTCCTGCTCTTTGCATAATTCAGAGATGAGTCATAACAAGCCATCATCGCACCGACAACTCCCCAGGCAATACCATATCTCGCCTGATTTAAACACATTAATGCGTTTTTTAATCCTTCAGTTTTTGGAAGAAGATTCGTTACAGGCAGGAAAACATTATCAAAAATTAATTCTGAAGTTACTGATGCCCGGAGAGAATGTTTACCTTTCATCTCTGGTGCGGTAAATCCTTTCATTCCCTTTTCAACTAAAAATCCTCGTACAACTCCATTCAATTTTACCCATACTACGGCAACATCAGCGAGTGTTCCATTTGTAATCCACATCTTTGCTCCATTCAGAACATAACCGCCATCGACTTTTTCAGCTTTAGTAACCATCCCTGAAGGATTAGAACCATAATCTGGTTCTGTTAAACCAAAACAGCCAATTGCTTTTCCACTCGCTAAAAGTGGCAGCCATTTATCTTTCTGTTCTTCACTTCCAAACTTGAAGATTGGGTACATTACTAATGAGCTTTGAACTGAAACGAAACTTCTTATTCCGCTATCTCCTCTTTCAAGTTCTTGTGCAATCAAACCATATGAAACATAATTAAGTTCTGCACAACCATATTTTTGAGGAAGTGTATTTCCATATAATCCCAATTCAGCCATTTTCGACACAAGATGCATTGGAAATGTGGATTCTCTGTTATGCTTTTCTATTATTGGAATTACTTCATCTGATACAAATTCGCGAACAGTATCCCGAATCATTATCTCTTCCGGAGATAGAAGGGACTCAATATTATAATAATCTACGCCTTTAAAATTCTTCATACTTAATGATTTTAGGAATAAAAATTTATTTATCAAATCTATCAAAACACACTTTGATATACAATTAAAACATTCCTGCTAAGGTTAAAGTTCTGTTGAAAATATTAACTTGATAATTAACCAAATTTGTCAAAACTTGCCTACCGTATTGTGAAAAACTCCATAATTAAATACCGTTCTTCTGCTGCAAGTATAATTCTGCTTTGCTACCTGTTCATTTTTTCCATAAATATTTTTCATTATCACAATTTTGATTTTAAAAGTACTGCAGTTTTTAATTTCAATAGCGATTCAACCTCACAACACAAAGCTGGTAATTCCGGGTTTGGATGTTTCATCCATCAAAATTTTAATTCACTTCACACATATACTATCTACATAACATCTGTTTGCGATTTTCACCTGAACTTTCATTCATACACGGATCTCAGTTTAGAACATTCACTAATAACTAAATTATTCAATTCAACAAATCAGCTAAGAGCACCTCCTTTTTTCTGCTAAGCTCTCGAATTTTATCTCTCGTTTTCTTTTGTCGTAAAAAGATTCATTAAGTTTATTAACCTAAAGGAGAAATTTTATGCAGAATCTGATCTTCTCAGTTCTGATTGTTTTTGGGTTTACTATTGCGTCAGCACAAACTTCGATAAACCCGGATATAAGTGCGATAGGCACATTTAACACATTTACAAACTTTATTAAAGATACACCGGAGTATGGAAAATTAAATTTTGATCTTCCGGAGTTCGAATTATTTGTTGACGGTTATCTAAATCCTTACGCCCGCGCAACTTTCAATGTTGCTTTTCATGATGGAGAATTCCACGGTGAAGAGATTTATGCGCAGATTGTCCGGGGATTACCGCTGGATATTCAAATAAAAGCTGGAAAATATTTATTAGGATTTGGAAAAATTAATACAATTCATCCTCACGCCTGGTCGTTTATTTACAGACCATTATATCAGCAGATTTATTTTGGTGAAGAAGGATTTAATGATGTTGGTGCTGATTTCAGTATTATTCTCCCAACAGGAGATATTTATACAACTCTTGATTTGGGAATCTTCAAAGGCGATGCATTAGTAAATGAACATGATCATGAACATGAAGAAGATCACGAAGGCGAAGAAGAAGATCATTTTGAATTAGAAAGAGGAAACAGTCCAATTTTTGTTGGACGACTTGGATCATTTTTTCCTTTGGGTGATTTCAGCAATCTTGAATTTGGATTAAGCGGATCTTATGGAGTTTATTCAAAAGCAGATTTTTATACATCTGAAGACTCAACAGCACTTCCTGAGAATAAATCTTTAAATTATTTATACGGTGGAGTTGATTTCAAATACAAATACAGACCCAACTCTTACACTGCCCTGACAATTCAAGGTGAAGCATTGTGGAATAATCGCAATGTTCTCCGGACAAATGATCTTGGCTTAGATTTTCAGGAAGACATTAACACCTTCGGAGCTTTCATTTACGTTGATTATCAGTTTAATAAAATATTCAGTGTCGGTGCAAAATATGATTTCACTTATGGAATAATTGGCGATGAATTGTATTACAACACACTTGCAAACGATGATAAAAATAAAACTTCAGGCATTGAGGGATGGTTCGGTTACTACCCATTTGAAGAAACTCTCGCACTCAGATTAGGTGTTCAGAATCTTTCTTTCAACTACGCTGATGGAACTCAGAGTGATAGTGAAACAACTATCAATCTTCAATTAATTTTCTCTTTGGGTCCCCATAAAGCTCATCCATTTTAAATTTTGAAAGGCAATAAAATGTTTAATAAGATAATTCTAATTCTGTTAATATTCTCAATCAGCAGCTTTGCACAAATTAAAGTTGTAACAACAACAACTGTTATTTATGATCTGGTAAAAAATGTCGGCGGGGATAAAGTAGAAGTTGATTACATTTCACGGGGGGATCAGGATGTACACTTTCTTGAAATTCTCCCAAGCTACATGATGAAACTCAGAAAAGCTGATATATTTTTTCAAATTGGTTTACAGCTTGAAATGTGGGCTCCCCAATTAGTTGATGGTTCCAGAAATTCTTCACTTAAAATTGTTTATTTGTCTGATGCGATTGCTCCAAAAGAAATTCCCACAACAAAGATCGATGCCAGTCAAGGAGACGTTCATCCGCAAGGGAATCCACATTACTGGCTTGATCCAGAGAACGCAAAATTGATGGCAAAGAAAATTTATGAGGAATTAGTAGAGCAATCACCAAACGATGGATCATACTTCAAAAAAAATCTTGATAATTATCTGTCAAAGCTGGATAAGAAAGTAGCGGAATGGCAAAATAAAATGGCTCAGTTAAAGCAAAAGGAAATGATTTTCTTCCATTCTTCATGGATATATTTTACTGACAGGTTTGGAATAAAAATCGCAGGATATGTTGAACCAAAACCGGGTATTCCTCCAACACCGTCACACAATGCTGAGATCATCCGGATAATTCAACAAAAAGATATTAAGTTGATAGTGACTGATGTTTTTTACAGTGACAATGCGCCAAACCAAATTGCAAAAGCAAACGGAGCGAAAGTAATCAAAGTTCCGACACAAGTTTATGGAATAGAGAATGTTAACTCATACATTGAAATGATGGATTACATCATTAATCAAATGACGGCAAATGGATAAAAATAGTACGCTAATAAAATTTGATGACGTTTCTATTGGTTACGGAACAAAGGTAATTCATAGAAATATTAATATTGAAATAGAGAAGAATGATTTCATTGGATTGGTTGGACCTAATGGTTCCGGCAAAACAACTTTTTTAAAGACATTACTTGGAAACATAAAACCGCTGTCAGGAGTGATTGAGAAAAAAGATATAATATTTGGTTATGTTCCGCAGCGGGATACTGTTCAGCCATTGTTGCCCTATACAGTGCACGACGTTGTTATGATGGGAAGATATTCACTTATGGGTCTGCTCAGGAAGCCATCGAAATCTGATGAAGAAAAAGTTGAAGAGTGTATGGAAAAAGTTGGTATTGCTCAGTTAAAAAATAATAACTATAACAGTCTGAGCGGCGGACAACGACAGAGAACACTAATTGCCCGAGCGCTTGCAGTTCGACCTGATGTTTTGATTCTCGATGAACCGACGAACGGAATGGATACTCCTTCACATTACTCTTTACTCAATTTAATATCGGATCTACATTTAAATAGAAATCTTACTGTGCTTCTTGTCAGTCATCTATTGAGTGATGTTGCTAACCTCGTAAAAAAATTAATGCTGTTTGAAAGCGGTAAATTTCAAAGTGGGTCAATCGAGGAAATGCTTTCAGAAAAAAATCTTGCACAGACGTACTCAGCGGATATCCGGGTGAAAAAAATAAACGGAGAGTTTTATATTTCTTCAAGGCATGGTGAATAAATAATTTGGATACAATCAATATTCTTTTTGAACTATTCCCTTATGCATTACTCGGAAGTATTGCAGCAGGAATAATTTGTAGTTTCCTTGGTGTCTTTGTTGTTTCACAGAGAGTAGTTTTCCTTGGAGCCGCATTAACTCAGGCAGCTATTGCTGGCGTTGCATTTTCATTTCTTCACTTATTAAATCTTGAACAAATGCTAGCTTCTGCATTTAGTATCGAAGTAATTGACGATTCCTTCTTACATCATTTTGAGCATACATTTTTTTCATTACTGTTTGCTGTAATTGCAGTAATCATTTTTTCACAGAGTAGTCGTCAAAAGTTCATAACTCAGGATAGTTTGTTAGGGATAATTTTTGTAGCAGCGATCGCATTAAGAATCATATTCATTCAAAAAAGTCCTATTGCGGAAGTTGCTGAAATAGAATCAATATTAAAAGGTGACATTCTCTTCATTGGTGCGAATGAGTTTTTTACACTGCTGATACTTTTAATTATGATCTTTTTCATTTTCTCTCTTTTCAGTAAGCAGCTCAAGTTTGTTACATTCGATGCAGATACTGCTTCTGCACATGGAATAAACGACAGGTTGTGGTTATTAATTTTTTATCTCATAGTTGGAGTCGGAATCTCATTGACAACGAGGTTTGTCGGTGATGTTTTCACATTTGCATTTTTAATCCTTCCGGCTTCTACTGCATTATTACTGGCAAAGCGGATTACAAGTGTTTTTATTTATTCGGTTCTGATTGGATCAATCATTCCGCCGATTGCCATCTATGTAGCATTTGTGTATGATATATCAAGCGGTCCAACAGCAGTTGTAGCGGCATTGCTTATATTTCTGATTGTTTTTGTGATTAAAAAAATCAAGAAATGAGATGAGTGCAAAAGTTTCAATATTAACTTGAAAGTAGTATTTTTGCACTGCGAATTACGATTCGGAGAGATGGCCGAGTGGCTGAAGGCAACGGTTTGCTAAACCGTCGTACTGGGTAAACTGGTACCGAGAGTTCGAATCTCTCTCTCTCCGCAATTTAAGCTTCCTTATGGAAGCTTTTATTATTTTTATCGGTGGATTATTTTTTAGGCTAAAATTTTGCTCCAATAAAATTCTTTTCGATTTATTTTCTCATGAACGATAAATATTATTTAAAAAAGTGTTTTAGTCTTGCCCGGAAAGCACAAGGAAGTGTGAGTCCGAATCCACTTGTCGGTGCTGTACTTGTAAAAAACGGTAAAGTGATCGGAAAGGGTTGGCATAAAAAGTACGGAATAGCTCATGCAGAAGTAAATGCGATTCAAAATGCAACTGAAGATATCGCTGGCTCAACACTTTATTGTAACCTCGAACCTTGCTGTCACACTAATAAGCAAACTCCTCCCTGTGTTCCGTTGGTAATCAATAAAAAAATTAAAAAAGTTGTAATCAGCAATCTCGATCCTAATAAAAATGTAAATGGGAAAGGCATCAAGCAATTACAAGATGCAGGAATAGAAGTCATCACCGGGATTGCAGAAGACGAAGGTAAAGATTTAAATAAATTTTATTTCAAATATGTGTCTGAAAATATTCCATACATCACTTTAAAAATTGCGCAGTCAATCGATGGGAAAATCAGTGAATCAAAAAACAAGCAAACCTGGCTAACAGGAAAAGAATCTATTAAATATGTTCACAAACTAAGAGGTGAGTATGATGCGGTTTTGGTTGGTGCAAATACGATCAAAGTTGATAATCCCCTTCTTACATTAAGAGAAATTAAAGGAAGAAATCCGGTCAGAGTTGTAATTGATGGAAAACTGAGTATTCCTGTAAAATCAAAGATTTTTAACTCTTCCGATCCTGAAAAAACGTGGATCTTCACTTCGTCAACATCAAGTTCAAAAAAAATTTTTCAGCTGGAACAATTGGGAGCTAAAGTATTTAAAATTCGATCATCAGCTAATAAAGAAATTAGACTGATTCAAGTTTTAAAAAGTCTGGCTGAGAATAAAATTACTTCCCTACTTGTGGAAGGTGGACAAAAGATTTTCACACAATTTTTAGATCAAAATCTTTTTGATGAGATTGTAATACTTCAAAGTCCGAAAATTTTAAGTCGCGGAATTAATGCTTTTGAATCGGGTAAATCTAAAGCACTTGAAACCAAAGAAATTTCAAAACTGGGTAATGATATAAGGATAGTTTTTGGCAGGAAATTCGCTGATTAGTTTTCGACTGAAAATAATTAACTTTGCTTTATGTTTACCGGAATAGTTGAGGAAATAGGCAAAATAGAGAGAATTAGCCCAATCCAGGGAGGTTATTCAATTAAAATAAAATCGAGTAAAATAATTGAAGATCTCACAGTCAATGATTCTGTTTCCATCGATGGAGTTTGCCTCACAGCCACAAATATAGAAATTCCATTTTTTTATGCAGATGCTGTTGGTGCAACCCTGGAAAAAACTACATTTAAAAATCTAAAAGCCGATTCATTTGTGAATCTTGAGAGATCTTTAAAGATGAGTGATAGACTTGGTGGTCATTTAGTTCAAGGACATGTGAATGGCATCGGAAGCATTACAGAAATTAAAAAGCTTGGTGAAAATTATCTTGTAAAAGTTGTAATTCCTCAGGAACTGGAAAGGTATTTAATCAAAGAAGGTTCTATTGCTATAAATGGTATAAGTCTAACCATTGCGGAATTGAACAAAAATGAAATTGCAATCTCTGTTATTCCACATACGTGGCAGAATACAAACTTTAAAAACAAAAAAGTGAATGATGAAGTAAATATTGAAATTGATATTTTAGCCAAGTACGTTGAGAAATTATTAATTGGGAATGATGCTAAACTAAATTCAAGCATAACAGAAAGCTGGTTAAAGCAGCTTGGCTATTAAATGAAAGGAAAAATGAAGAGTAATAACGAATTTGTTTTCAACACTATTGAAGAGGGAATCGAAGATATCAAAGCAGGAAAAATGCTGATAGTTGTTGATGATCCTGATAGAGAGAATGAAGGCGATCTGGTGATGGCTGCCGAATTATGCAAACCAAAGGACGTTAACTTTATTACTAAAGAAGGTCGTGGAATTCTTTGTTTGCCGATCACCGAAGAAAAAGCAAAAGAACTTGAACTCGATTTGATGGTTCAAAACAATACTGCACTGCACGGTACTCCCTTCTCAGTTTCAATCGATTATAAGCACGGAACAACAACGGGTATATCTACACACGATAGAGCCATAACAATAAATCGTGCTGCAGATATTAAAGTTAATCCTGAAGATTTCGGACGGCCGGGACATATTTTCCCTTTAATTGCAAAAAAAGGTGGAGTATTAAAACGTGCCGGTCATACCGAAGCTGTAGTTGACCTTGTAAAATTAGCAGGACTAAATCCTGTCGGAGTTCTTTGTGAAATTCTTGCAGAAGACGGAACAATGGCTCGTGTTCCGAAGCTGATGGAGTTTGCAAAGAAGCATAATTTGAAAATTATCACCATTGCTGATCTCATAGAATACAGGATGGCGAGAGAACATTTCATTCAGAAAAAAGTTGTTGTTGATCTTCCTACTAGATATGGTTCTTTCAAGCTTCATCTTTATGAAAATACGCTTGATTCTCTCGATAACCCGATGGCACTTGTAAAAGGAGATATAAATACCGGTGAACCTGTGCTTGTGAGAGTCCATTCAGAATGTTTAACGGGAGATATTTTCGGTTCAAGACGCTGTGATTGCGGCGAACAATTAATTGCTGCAATGAGCATGGTTGAGAGAGAAGGAAAAGGTGTTGTTCTTTATATGCGTCAGGAAGGAAGAGGAATTGGACTGGTCAACAAGCTACTCGCCTATCATCTCCAGGAACAAGGCAAAGATACTGTCGAAGCAAATGAAGCACTCGGCTTTAAAGCTGATTTGAGAGATTATGGAACCGGTGCGCAAATTCTCAAAGACCTTGGATTGAAAAAAATCAGGCTGTTGACAAACAATCCCAAAAAAGTAATCGGTTTGAAAGGCTATGATCTGGAAATTGTCGAAAGAATACCGCTTGAGATTCCACCGAACCCGGTAAATGAAAAATATTTGAAAACAAAACGTGACAGATTAGGTCATCTTCTTCATTCAGAATAAAATTTAAATAATACTTAGAGGATAAAATGGCAAATATTATCGAAGGAAAACTTAACGCTAAAGGAAAGAAATTCGGAATAGTAGTAAGCAGATTTAACGAATTGATTTCTTCACAGCTGCTTTCCGGTGCAAAGGATTGTCTTATCAGACATGATTGCAAGGAAGAGGATATAACAATTGCGTGGGTACCTGGCTCGTACGAAATTCCATTAGCTGCAAAAAAGATGGCTCACTCAAAAAAGCATGATGCAGTAATTTGTCTAGGTGCTGTTATTCGCGGCGGAACACCTCATTTCGATTATATCGCCGCTGAAGTTTCCAAAGGAGTTGCTCAGGTTGGACTTGAATCAAATCTGCCGGTTATTTTCGGTGTACTAACCACTGATAATATTGAGCAAGCGTTGGAAAGAGCTGGAACAAAAGCTGGTAACAAGGGATGGGATGCAGCTCTTTCGGCAATAGAAATGGTCAGTTTGTTTAAGCAGCTGTGATGTTTTGTGTCTCTAATCACTTACTTTATTCGCACACTGTTTTTGCCCTGTATAACTGCTTGTATAAAGAACTAATTATTAATCAGATGTGTTCTTAATGTAAGTATTTTATATTTTTGTTAGTTGAATTTGAAGAAATATCAATTATTAATGAAAAGATTAGCAGAAACAAAAG
Organism: bacterium; assembly: GCA_016716565.1. NCBI lineage: Bacteria > bacterium. The sequence continues at coordinate 485,919 of JADJWC010000003.1, read as the reverse complement.
TTCAGAAAATTAATAAAGAGCATAATACAATTATAGAAGAAGGCTCAGTTTTTTTTGGAGAAGGCCACTTCACTGTCATTGCAGGTCCTTGTGCTCTCGAAAGTGAAGAGATTGCCATAAAAACTGCAAAAGCTGTTGAGTATGCAGGTGCAAAAGCATTCCGCTGTTCGCTATTTAAACCCAGAACCTCTCCATATACTTACCAAGGTTATGGAATTGATGGAGTTGAACTTTTAAAGAAGCTTCACGCTGAAACGAATCTCCTGCTTGAAACTGAAATATTAAGCACAGAACATCTCGATGCTCTGGCTAGTGAAGCTGACATTTTAAGAATTGGCTCAAGAAATATGGATAATTATGAATTACTTAAAGCCGTCGGAAAAACGAACAAGCCGGTTATTCTTAAAAGAAATATGAGCGCTACTCTCGAAGAATTTCTGTTAGCAGCTGAGTATATCTTATCAGTTGGAAATGAAAAAGTAATTCTTTGTGAACGAGGAATAAGAACCTTTGAAAACTACACCCGGAATACTTTGGATATTCTTGCTGTTCCGGCTTTAAAGGAACTAACACACCTTCCTGTTATCGTCGATCCATCTCACAGCACAGGTAAAAGTAGTCTTGTACCTGCAGCAAGCAAAGCCGCTATTGCTGCTGGTGCCGATGGATTAATGATTGAAGTTCACCCTGATCCGGTTTCCTCATATTCGGATGGCCAACAATCACTTGATATACCTTCATTCGAAAAGCTCATGAAAGAATTATCGGAACTGGCAAATCTTTTAGGTAAAAAAACTTCGACAACCGTATTTAGTTAAAAGCACACCATTTATTATATAGCGGGCAAATCGAATCAAAGTTGATTCACCACTGATTAACCACCATCTGAGAATTAATTCCAACAGACCCGGAGAATGTCTGAGTACTTAGATTTGGGACTAAGTACCCATTTATGAATAATCATAAAAAAATTAAATTTATATTAACAATCGTTATTCTAAAAAATTAACAAATGAGGGTTCAATGATTTCACTAAATTACAAAAGTATTTTTTTCATCGGCTTATTTATAATTTCAGTTTCTTCAAGCACTTTTGCACAAGCTGAAATTTTTGGTTTTGGCGGTTACGAAGTCGCTTCGGATGTTCAGGTAACACAAGGACAATTGAACATATACAGCAATCCAAATTATGGTGCAGGTATTTCTTTCGAAGTCGAAAGAGGTGTACAAGCAGAGGTATTCTGGATTGGTCAGCAGACTCCAATGGAATTAAAAAGATACAACGGACTTACCGAACCTCTGTTTGATGTCGGCATCCATTATTTTCAGGCCGGTGCTGTTTATGAATTTCGTCAAACAAAAGCACAGAAAGCATTTCCATTTACTTCATTTAGTTTAGGCGCAACACTTTTCAGTCCGGTTGACTCAAACTTTAGTGAGGAGTGGAGATTTTCGATTACTTTTGGCGGCGGTGGAAAGTTTTATATTTCAGACAGAGTTGGACTGCGATTGCAGGCAAGAATGTTACTTCCCCTTAACTTTAATAGTGTGGGCATGTGGTGCGGCAGCGGTGGATGCAGCGCAGGAGTTAGTAGTTGGGCAACTTTATTGCAAGCTGATTTTACCGGAGGAATTTTCGTTCGACTTGGAAAATAGTTTATAAATAAAAATTCTATAAAGTTATTTCCTAATGAAAAAGATAATCGCATTAATATTTATTTTAAATTTATTTGCTAATGCACAAGACCGTCATTTCTGGGATCAGGCAGTTGGTGGAAGAACAGCATTGCTTGGCGGAATTGCTGTTGGCGGAGTTAGAGATTACAGCGCAACATTTTACAATCCCGGGGCATTAAGTTTTGTAAGTAAAAAAAGCATGAGTGTAAATTTTAATATGTATGGAATTAAAGATTTTTCATTCATTAATGGCGGCGGACCCGGAATTGATTCCAGATATACAAGAGTTTCTTTATACCCTGCTTCTTTAGCCGGACCTTTGCCTTTTATTGGTGATTCTCTCAACCGGTTCAGTTATATGATTTATGCCAACGGCTATTCATACGTTAGGGTATCTGAAAGATATGAGGGTTATTCTGATGTTATTCCAACAAGAATTCAGCCTGGACTAATAAATAATTTTGAAGGTAATGAATATCTGATTAACCAGGGAAAACTTGATGCATTACTCTCTGAAGTAAGCGTAGGATTTGGCTATTCAAAAAAGATTGCAGACAATGTTGGGATCGGATTTACTTTATTAGGTGCTTATCGTGATCAAACGAAGCAGCGATATGAATCTTATACAGCCTATGATACTTCTAATCAGCGATCAGCCACTTCGGACATCTTTATTGATATTGACTATTGGGCAGTCAGATTTTCCGGAAAGTTTGGAATATCAGTAGAATGGGAAGACCTGAAATTAGGTGCAACAATCACGACCCCAAGTCTAGCAATAAAATTGGCAAGCGGTGGAACTGATCATATGAGCCTCACTTCGAACAACGTTATTGTAGATTCCACAACCGGTAACCCTATTGATATTCTTGCATCAGACAGGCAGGAAGGTTTGCCTGTCCACTATAAAACTCCCTTTTCGATTGCAGCAGGTATGGAATATAAAATATCAGATGAATCATTGATTCATTTTGCTGCAGAATGGTTTGCTCCAATTTCTACTTATGCTGTGATGCAGCCGGAAAGCGGTAATTTTATTCTGAATAATCCTGCTATTGTCAGACCAAGAGATAGTGCGGAACTTTTAAAAGTGTATGATTCAATGAAAAGTATTTTTAACGCGGGTATAGCTTTTGAACATAAAATGAATGAAAAAATTACTGGTTATGCAGCTATTAGAACGGATTTCAGTAATGCTAATTATAAAGATATTAAGGGTTTGTTTGTTGGATTTACGGATTTTGACATTTATCATTTTACACTCGGCGCTTCAACAACTCTTGATGATACAATGATTGGGGTTGGATTTGAGTATAGCCACGGACAAAGGTCTGATTTTCCACAGATATTTAATTTCCCAACCGGAGTGGTCAAGCCTGATGATTTAGTTTTATTTGACAGACGCGGTACAAGTAAAGCAATCTACAACAACTTTAATTTGTTTTTTGGAGTGACTCAGCTGCTTTAGGAAAGAATAAATTTTAATAATGCAAAAAATTAAACACACTTTCAAATTTATTTTACTAATTATATTCATTTGTATAACAATTACCTCGTGCCAACAATCTTCTAAAGAAAAATCACTAAAAACAAAAAACACAGACAACTCTATTCTTATCGGTAATTGGTTAAGGACTGATTCAGATTACCGACTACAAATTTCCAAAGTGAATGAGGATAATACTCTTGACGCCAAATACTTTAATCCCTATCCGATTAATGTTGGTAAAGCGAGTTGGCAACATATTTCCGGTAACATAAAAATTATTGTTGAGTTGAGAGATGTTAATTATCCTGGTTCAACTTACACATTAAATTATCTTCCCGACCGTGATATTCTGGCTGGTGATTATTATCAGGCAGTTGAAGGATTGACTTTTTACGTTGAGTTTGCCAGAAGCAACTGATTTTTTTGATTCATTCCAAAGAACCTATTCCGAGTCTGCATCTCACCCAATTACGATCTTCATCTTCAAAGATTTCATTTTCTTTGATTGCGATTCTTTCTGCGGGTATCTGATGAACTGTCATCATATGATTTCTAACAACTTCAGCTCTTTCTGTAGCCAGCATCTGGAATTCAATTTCAGTGACATGCTGAACGGAAACAATTTTCTCTTTAAGTTCTTCAAGGTAATTTCTCAGGTCGCCGGACTCAACTGAATCAATAGAATGTTTTACTTTAACAAGATTTAATAATGAATCGTTGTAAGCCTTGACGAACATCTCTTCAAGAATCTGCTGTCCTTTGGTGTAGTCGGTATTCGTCCTTTTTAAAGTTGAATCACTTCCTCCACCCATTAATTTTTGATTATAAATGCTATCAAATTTTGCTTCACGCAGTGCCCGTGCATCTGTTATTGTATCTACCGCGCCATAAATCTCTAGCACAATTCCTGGACGTTCAGCCATAATTTTTGACAAGTTTATCATTTTCTCGAACTGGTGATTTTGTAATTCAGATTTGCCAACTTCAAAATCAACTGACTCGAGTTCTTCACCGCCAATACCGAGCAAACCTCCTAGAAAACGAAATGGTGCCGTAACAATTGTAGAAAGCACTCTTTTAACAGCCCACCAGATTAATGCACCGGTATCAGTTTCGGGATCATTTAAATCTCCTTCAACTTCCAGATCCAGGTCGATATTCCCATCAGCATCTTTTAGTAGTGCAATTGCCAGTTTTATTGGAAGCCCTAATCCCTCCTGCCCTTCGTACTCATCACCCAAAGTGAATTTGTTCAGAAATATTTTATTATATGAAGTAAGCATGCCCTTGTCGATCTTGTATGCAATATCTAAAGAGAGTTTTCCGCTTTCAACCTCGTATCCGAGAAACTCTACTGTGTAGGGAGTGAGATTGGTTAATTCAATATTGTGGAAATTCATTTTTATGTTTGAATATGCAATCGGATCAAACGGATCCATTCTGCCATTAATTTTTGCGTATCCATATTCATCAACAGTTCCTTCCATTTTTATTTCTGCTCCAAGCGGATTTTCACTGGAGAAGCCATCTATCGAACCATTCAGTTGATGTATTTTAGATGCAAATTTTAAGGGCAAACTGAAATCAGAAAAATACATTTCACTGTTTTCAATTTTTATACTGCTAATGTCATATTTAAAGTCTATCTGCTCGTTTTCAGTATCAGTAGATTTAATAAAAAGTGTATCAGAGGTTTGTCCGGAATCAACTTGCACCGGAGATTCTTTCAGCACTTCAATCAAATTTATGCTTTTATCTTCAGCGATAGCAATTCTTGTATAAAGATTTTGCAGATTCACTTCGCTAATCGAAACCTGCATTGGATTAAGCTTCCCCTTGATATCCGAAATTTTTAGTTCTTTCCATTCAAGAAATCTTTCATCGTGTTTGGTATCATAAAGAACAAAATTTGTGATGCTCGTATTAGTCGTAAAAGAAATATCCATTTTTTCTGATGGATCAGGTTCATCAATTTTGATGTTTCCGTCAATTGATAGTAACCCATCGTCCAATCGTAAATATGTAAATTGTGCCAGGTATGGAGCTAAAGGTTTCAAGTTGGCTTGGTTTAGAGTAAAATTTAAATCTGCTTTTAGTGGAGTCATTGAGAAATTGCCGCTAAGAGAAAAGCTTCCGCCGTGTCTGAGATTTGATGTCAAATAAAAATCAGATGTATCTGATGAATTGAATCTTAGGTTTGTAACGACCACACTGAAGCTGTCAACCCTTGTTTCTCCGGGAGGACTTACTGCTCTGTCTGTGATTAGTAAATGAAGTCTCTGCAATTCAAATTTCTGAATGAAAATCTCCCAAGGTTCTACATTGTCTTCAGTTTTTATAGAATCAACATTCTGCTCAGTTGATGTCTTCATTAGATCCGAAAAGTTAAATTCTTCTTCATTATAACGGATAATATTTCCATCCGGTTCGGTTAATCTTATTTCTTCAAAGTTAACCTCCTTACTCAGTAATGGAAGTAAACTGATGTTTATGAAGAATTCTTTAAAAGACAAAAACGTCCCCTCTTTGTCTTTCTCAAATAATTTAAACCCCTCAACTGAAAGTGTAAAGGAGAATGGATTGAAGGAAACAGATTCGATTTCAACATCGCGTTTGAATTCCTCTTTTATATAATCAACCGCTTCACTTTTAACGATCATAGGAACGATAAAGAATCCTGCTATACTATAAATGATCACCAGTGCAAATGCAACATAGACCAAAATTCTAATCAGCTTGTAAAAGCGTGACTTTTTTTCTTTCTTACTATTCATGAGTATGTAATTAAACAAAAATGAATATTCTTATTGAATATATTTAACAATCTAATCTTATCCTTAGATATTATCAAAAATATTAAGTTGTTGGACGCTACTTACAAATAGTCATTTATAGATAATCTTCAACTATCTTTAATACCATTTCAAAATTGAAATAATCATCACATAGTCTTATTTTTAAGAAGAAAATCGTCTGTATTACAATTTCATTGTTAAAATCAGGGATGCCTCCTTTCCTCAGAATTTTAGTTTCGGTTCGCTTCTGATCAAAGTAGTTTTAACAGCTCTGTTTTTTTTATAACCAAGTTTTCAATAATTAACTCAATTCATAATCATATTAAGGAGGCATCATAATGCTCAAAAATTATTTGTTAATAATTTTCTTCTGTGCAAGTCTAACTTTGTTTGCACAGGAGAAACCTAACATTCTAGTTATCTGGGGTGATGATATTGGCTGGTCAAATGTAAGTGCTTACAGCCATGGAATGATGGGTTATCAGACACCCAATATTGACCGGATTGCTAAGGAAGGTGCTATGTTTACCGACTGGTATGCACAGCAATCCTGTACTGCCGGTAGAGCAGCCTTTATTCTTGGTCAGCATCCTTTCAGGACTGGTTTGTTAACCATTGGTATGCCAGGCTCAGAACAAGGTATCAAGGATAATCAGCCAACTATAGCGGAACTACTAAAACCACTTGGTTATACTTCAGGTCAATTTGGGAAAAACCATCTTGGGGACAGAGATGAAATGTTACCAACAAATCACGGGTTTGATGAGTTTTATGGAAATCTATATCACTTAAACGCAGAAGAAGAACCTGAAACATATTACTATCCTGACGATCCTGAATTTCACAAAAAATATGGACCGCGTGGAGTTTTACATTCATATTCTGATGGAAGAATTGAAGACACAGGACCGATGACCAGAAAAAGAATGGAAACAGCCGATGAAGAGTTTACAAACGCTGCAATCGCATTTATAGAAAAAGCTCATAAAGATGGAAAGCCATTTTTTGTTTGGTTGAGTGCGACTCGTATGCACGTCTGGACTCATCTAAAACCTGAAAGTGATGGTGTAACAGGAATTGGACTTTATCCTGATGGAATGGTAGAACACGATAAAGCAATTGGTGTAGTTCTTAAAAAACTTGAAGACCTTGGAATAATTGACAATACTATTATTATGTATTCAACTGATAATGGTGCGGAAAAATTCACCTGGCCTGATGGCGGAACAACACCGTTTGCAGGCGAGAAAGGGTCTACCTGGGAAGGTGGATTCAGAGTTCCGTGTGTGATCCGCTGGCTCGGGGTTATTAAACCCGGAACAATTGACAACAATATTTATTCTCACGAAGATATGATGCCAACATTACTAGCGGCAGCCGGTGTTCCAGACATAAAAGAAAGACTACTTTCCGGTTATCAGGCTGGAGCAAAAACTTTTAAAGTACACTTAGATGGATACAACCAGATGCAATTCTGGAAAGGTGAAGTAAAAGAAGATCCAAGAAAAGAAATTTTTTATTTTGATGCTGGTGGAAATTTAAATGCCATCAGATACGAAAACTGGAAACTTCATTTTTCCTATATGGAAGGCTCAATCAATGAAGGATTTCGTAAAACTCCATCCTGGCCATTAGTCATAAATTTACGAGCTGATCCTTTTGAGGTTTCATGGAAATCTGCTCTGTATACAAGATGGTATGGGGATAATATGTGGTTGTTCGTTCCGGCACAGACAATTACAGGAAAGTTTCTTGCGACTTTTAAAGATTTCCCACCAGTAATGGGATCGTCTTTAGGTATTGATAAAGTACTGGAAAGTATGCAGTCAAAACCGCAGAATTAAAAATATTGAGTTATTGTATAAAGGCGTTGAAGTATTTCAACGCTTTTTTTAATTAATTAGATAAAGTTGAGAGATTTAATTATTCGATTGAAAAAGACTGACTGATTGTCGACATAAAACCAATTTGCATAAAATTTTTCCAGATTAAATAGTTTGTTCTATTTCAGTAAGTTATCAGTGTAAATTTTTCAAAATTATTTTCCGCAATTATTTAGTGCCAACTTCTGAAAACATCAAACCCAAAAGATTCGCAGGTATACTTCTTCATCTGCATCCGCAATCAATTAAGAAAGATGCTATAGAATTCAATCGCACTTTCGGTTTGGGTGGAATGGCAGCACTGCTCATCGTGATTCAGTTTGTCACAGGAATAATGCTCCGCTTTTATTATGAACCTTTCCCGCAAAAAGCTTACGACTCAATTTTACATCTGCAAAACAATGTACTCTTCGGTCAACTAATTAGAAATATTCATCATTGGTGCGGAGTGTTTCTTGTAATGATCGCTTTCCTTCATCTGCTCAGAGTTTTTTTTACTGGGGGATTTCAGTCTTCAAGAAAAGTCAACTGGATTATTGGATTAGCACTTTTCGTTTTAATTATCTTTTCAAACTTCACAGGTTACTTGCTTCCATGGGATCAATTAGCATACTGGGCAGTAACAGTCGGAACAAGTCTGTTAAATTACTTTCCTGTTATCGGTGAAGGTATCAGGCAATTTGTTTTATCAGGTGACGAAGTAAATGCAAATACATTAATTATCTTTTACAATTTTCACACCGCAGTGCTTCCGATTCTTTTACTTCTTCTGATGGCTTATCATTTCTGGCGTGTCAGAAAAGCCGGTGGAGTTTATCTTCCTAAATCAAATGAAGTAAATGAAATTGTACCAACATATCCGAATTTAGTTTACAAGGAATTCATTGTTGCTTTAGCGCTGATAGCAATTGTGCTTGTTTTTTCTGTTTTTCTAAATGCACCTTTACTTGCAAAAGCGAATCCTGATGTTAGTCTTAATCCGACCAAAGCTCCGTGGTATTTTGCTGGCGTACAGGAATTGCTTTTACACTTTCATCCGTTTGTCGCTGCATTTCTGATTCCGCTGACAATTATTTTTTTACTAACAGCACTGCCATTTATTAACTATAAGGAAGAACCAAGCGGTTACTGGTTTCATTCTGAAAATGCAAAACAAGCAGCTAAGTTTACAGCAATTAGTTCTTCAATAATAACTTTGATACTTATAATTATAAATGAATTCGTTCCCGACTTTGAAATTCTTTTACCTCAATTAAACCCTTTCATAAGCAATGGAATAATTCCTCTTCTAATCATCATGTTGATAATATGGTCATTCTATAAATTTGTAACAAAGAAATTTAACTTATCTTATCTTGAAGTTGTACAAACCATGTTTGTATTTATAGCAACTTCGTTCATCTTCCTTACTTTAATTGGAATATTTTTTCGTGGTGTTGATATGGCATTAACATTTCCGTGGAATCTGTAAATAATGAAGCAAAAAAAAGAAAAGAAAAAAATAAGGCAAACTGATACGAAAGTTTCTGAACAAACTCAGCCCAAAGATCCTGTACAAAGCAGGCGTGAGTTTCTGAATAAACTCTGGAAAGGATTAGGGATTGTTGCTGTAGTTGAGTTCACTGCTGTCTTCTTCGGATTTCTTTTCACCGGCAAAGATGAGAAGGAAAATGAAAAACCAAAACAACTATTCGATGCAGGCGATATCAATTCTTTTCAATCAAATTCGGTTACAATTTTCAGAGGAGGAAGATTTTATCTGGTTAGATTAGAAGATGGCGGTTTTCTGGCTTTGTCCTTAAGATGTACTCATTTAGGCTGCTCAATTAACTGGGAAGAAGATAAAAAAAGATTTATCTGTCCCTGCCATGCTTCTGCATTTGAAATTAATGGGAATGTCCAGAATCCACCTGCACCATCAGCTTTAGATTACTTCCCTGTCACAATCCAGAGTGGAAGAGTTATGGTTGACATCGGAACAAAGCTAAGCAGAAACCGGTTCAGTAAAGATCAAGTCGTGTACGTTTAACTATTATGATAAGTAAGTGGAAGCTAACCGGAATTATTGCTACAGGAATTATCGTATTGATGATTCCTTTATCACTTATTCTTCACTCTCCTTCTACACAATCGTATCAAAAAAAAGCACAGTTTGTCGGCGGAAAAGAATGTATAAGCTGTCATCAAAGAGAATATGAACTCTGGAAAGGTTCTGATCACGACAGAGCAATGATGATCGCAAACGATTCAACTGTACTTGGCGATTTTAATAATGTAGAAGTTGAATTCAGAGGCAAGACACACAAATTCTACAAACGCGACGGAAAGTTTTTTACGCACACTGAAGGTATCGGTGGAAAGATGAGTGAGTTTCAAATCACTCATACATTTGGAGTCATACCTCTTCAACAATATTTAATTCCATTTGAAAATGGAAAATATCAATGCCTGCCGATTGCCTGGGACTCAGAAAAAAACAGATGGTTTGATATGGCGGGAATGGTTTATTCCGAAGAGGAGTTGAAACCTGAAAGCTGGTTCCACTGGACAAATCAATCACAGAACTGGAATGGGATGTGTGCAGAATGTCATTCAACAAATCTGCAGAAAAATTATGATTTGGAAAAAGATTCTTTCAACACAACCTGGTCAGATATAAATGTAAACTGTGAAGCCTGTCACGGTCCCGGTTCTGATCATCTCGACTGGGCAAAACTTCCTGAAGGTTCCCGTGATTATGATGGGAATATGGGATTAGTATTGAAGACAAGCGAAACAACTTCTAAACAATATATTGAAGCTTGTGCACCATGTCATTCAAGAAGAACTTCTTTTGGTCCGAATGAACATAGTGATGCTGAATATTATAATCTTCATCGTCCGCAAAATATTTCTCCCCCGCTCTATTATGCTGACGGACAGATACTTGATGAGGTTTATGTGTTTGCATCGTTCACACAAAGTAAAATGTATATGCATGATGTAAAGTGCAGTGATTGTCACGATTCTCATAGTATAAAATTCAAGTTCGAGGGGAATGCTCTTTGCACTCAGTGTCACCGACTGGAAGAGTATGACACTTTTCAGCATCACTTTCACAAATACGCTAATGAAAAAGGTGAACCTGTTAAAAATAAATTTGGTGAAATGACTCCGGTTGGTGAAGGAGCTCTCTGCAAAACCTGTCATATGCCGGGGAACTATTATATGGGAATTGATTTCAGAAGAGATCACAGCTTCAGAATTCCAAGACCGGATCTTTCAATTAAGTATAACGTTCCGAATGCCTGCAACGATTGTCACGCCGATAAAAGTTTTCAGTGGTCGGAAGATTGGATAAAAAAATACACACCAGCCTTATCAGATTAATTAAGAATGATCTTTATCCTGAAATGGTAAGAGCGACTGCAATTAGTTATTTATCTGCTTACAATAATCCTCTGGCTGACTCGGTGGTTGTAGAAATGCTCTATAACATTGAGCCTTTGGTTCGTGAAAGAGCTATCGATGCCTTTAATACAAATGATGCACAGAAATTAATAAATACGATTTTTCCATTGCTGAATGACCCGATAAGGATGGTACGAATTGCTGCTGCATCAAAACTTTCTGTTGTTGGCAAAGAGTTTTTTACTGATGAACAATTCAAAAAGCTGAATGAGGTGCTTGACGAGTATCTTCAAACACTAAAATACACAGCTGACTTCCCTTCCGGTAAATACAACCTTGGGAATTATTATTCCAACAAAGGTGACTATGCTAAAGCAGAAAAATTTTATTTAGATGCGATAAAGCTGGATAATGATTTGTATCCTGCAAAATCAAACCTTGCACTGCTTTACTACAACCAGGGGAAGTTGAAAGAAGCAGAAAATTTATTTCTTGATCTGATTAAAAATCATTCCGAATACACTCAGGGCGAATATTATCTTGGATTACTGTATGCTGAACAGAAAAGGTATAGTGAAGCGGCACAAGTTCTTGAGAAAGCAACTTTTAAAGCTGATGTTAATCCAAGAATTTATTATAATCTCGGATTGATTTATCAATATCTAAACAATCAAAAGAAGGCTGAGTCTTCCCTGCTTAAAGCCAATTCCATTTCTCCTAATCAATTCGATATAATTTATGCTTTAGCAGATTTTTATATTAAAGCTGGAGATTTAACCAGAGCAATGAAGTATGCTGAAGAACTTAACGAAAAGTTTCCAGGCAATCCTGAAATTGAAAAACTTTTAAATTATTTATCACAACGACTGAATAATTAATCAATGGATGAAAAAGCAAGAAAGTGGATAGAAACGGGTTACGAGCATTTTGCTTTATATGGTCCTGAAAATCTGAGCATAGATAAAATTGCTAAAGATGTCGGCGCAGCAAGGACTACTTTCTATTATTATTTTGGCGATTTTGATTTATTCATCGATGATCTTTTATCCTGGCATATTAACCTAGCAAATCAAATTAAAGAAAAAGTTTTTGAACACTGCGCTAATTATATACCCGATTTTATTAGCTTAATTGCAAAGAATAAAACTACAGTATTGTTCCATAAACAATTAGTGAAAAATCGGAACAATCCGAAATACCTGCTCACTTACAATCAGGGGAATAATATTGTTGATAATGCGACGCTTGATTTATGGTCCAAGGATTTTGGAATATCAGGGGATAAGGATTTCAGGATGGCTGTTTACTCTTTGCTCAGGGATTCCTTTTATAACAGAATAACCGTGGAAACGCTGGATTATGATTCGATAATTAAGTTAATAATCGAAATCCGCGAGGTAACAACCAAGCTTATTGCAAATCAACTGAAATAAATTGTATTTGCTCTTTAATACTTATCAGTTCTATATCACAACTATTTTTTGACACCACTGTCAAAAGTTAATAATCGATAATTATAAATTATTCATATTCGATTAAAATATTCTTACAAACCAAATTTTCATCAACTTTTACAATATAACTAATATTCTCACTATAGAATTAAAGCCGGAGAATTTTGGACTCAACATTATTCATCAGCTTCTTAATAAATATAAATAGTAAAAACTTTGAACTTATTATTAACTAATTAAAGGAATAAAAATGAAATATGTTCTCATTCTGCTAATTTTTTCACAAGTAATTTATTCACAAAACACCGTTCAGGTATTTGAAATACAAGGAAGCGTAAATGGCATTTCGGATAATGGTATTTATGCATGTGGTTTTGATTTCAATGCCGGCGAATCATTCCTGTGGACGGAAGCAGGAGGCAAAGTTTTGCTTGGACAGAATACTGAAGCAAATGGTGTTTCAAATGATGGAATTGTAGCTGGAAAATTTTTAGACCCGAACACACTTTCCAACGGAGAACCTACATGGGTAGCTGGTTTTTATTCAAGCGGTCAATGGAATAAAGTTGGCGGAATTCACGGAGTCGAGCCATTCGATCCGAACTTTTATACATATGCTTATTCCATAAATGCCTCCGGAACTTTGATGACTGGAATGGCTGCAAGACCAAATTACAAAGTTGAAGCTTGCTATTGGAATCTACCTGATACTACTATTCACCTGCTGGGACAAATCAATGGACAGAATGGACGTGCTGATGATGCTTCAAACGATGGTTCAATTATAGTTGGCTGGAGTGCTGATTCTTCCGGACAGCCGGATCGGGAACCATATTATTGGGATCCTGCACCACATTTTATGGGAGGTTTTGATCCAAGCTGGCCTGCGGGAGAATGCAATGGAATTAGTCCTGATGGAAATATCTTGGTTGGTACTTCCTCCGCTGGATTTTCACCAGGTTATGCATTTCGATATACAGTCTTAAACGGAATGCAGATGATTACAGACTCATTGCTTTGGGCAAGAGGTTACAGTGCAGATGTTTCAAACAATGATGTGATAGTTGGACATGTTGAAGATTTCTTCTCACCATTTGCATTTATCTGGCAATCAGGTTGGACTAATTCAGTACTGCTAGGCACATTTTTACAGGATTCACTAGGTGTTACAGGAATATCAGACTGGATGTTTTTATATGCACGGGGTATTTCGGCAGATGGAAATGTTATTGGTGGTGAAATGATTAATAACAATTTTCCATTCGGTGGAGGATTTGTAGTTAAGATTTCAAGTTCGACTTCTGTTGATGATGATATAAATAATCCAGATGGATATATTTTGAATCAAAATTATCCGAATCCTTTTAATCCATCTACACAAATTAATTTTACCATCCCGAAAAGTGAATTTGTAAGTCTTACATTATATAATTCACTTGGTCAGGAAGTTTCTACATTAGCTAACGAAGTTTATAATGCAGGTTTGCATACACTTCAATTCGATGCTTCTGGATTAGCAAGTGGTATCTATTTAGTTAAGATGAATGCTGGTAAATTTGTAAAGACTATAAAAATGAATCTGATAAAGTAATCATTAAAAACAATTAACTTTTCCGAAGCGTATTTATTGTTTGTAAACTTTTTTGCGGAAAAATAGCTTAACTTGATATTATAAATAATAATATATATTCTTTAAACTATTTATACATCTACTCATATTTAATGAAGGAGGAACAACACTTATGTCTAAAACTCTATTAGCCTTTAGCCTGCTAATTTTCATTTTATTAGCTCTTGGCTGTCAGGAAGGAACCGAAAAAACAACTTCATCGGGTAAGTTGGATAGAACGGTTCTTCCAATTAAAGAACCAACTCGTCAAACATATACCGAACTTGATGCACGCAATGCCACTGCTCCTCCAAGATTTGAAGTGAAAGCTCCGGAAGGTGCACCCAATGTGGTAATTATATTAATAGATGACATGGGTTTTGGAGTATCCGAAGCTTTTGGCGGACCTGTTACCACACCAACTATGGATAAACTTAGTAAAAACGGTTTAATGTATAACCGTTTTCATACTACTGCGCTTTGCTCGCCTACCCGTGTGGCTTTACTTACCGGGTATAATCATCACAGCAATAATATGGGTGCTATTACTGAAGCTGCTACAACCTTTCCTGGAAATACCGGAGTGAGACCGCAAACAATTACACCAGTGGCTGAAGTGCTTCGCCAAAACGGATACAATACTGCAGCATTCGGTAAGTATCATGAAACACCACCATGGGAAATATCAAATTCAGGTCCTCAGGACCGTTGGCCAACACGTTCAGGCTTTGAGAAATTTTATGGCTTCATTGGCGGTGAGACCAATCAATGGGCACCACTCATTTATGACGGAGTAACATTGGTTGAAACTCCGGAAGATCCGAATTATCACTTTACCACCGACATGACCAACCAAGCTATTTCATGGGTTCGTTACCAGCAGGCTTTATCTCCCGATAAGCCTTTCTTTATGTACTTTGCACCAGGCGCAACCCATGCACCGCATCATGTTCCAAAAGAGTGGATTGAAAAATACAAAGGGAAATTTGATGAGGGCTGGGACAAGATTCGTGAACTGACATTAGAACGTCAGATAAAACTGGGCATAGTTCCTGAAAACACAAAGCTTGCACCAAAACCAAAAGATATTAAAGACTGGGAAAAACTTTCAGCCGATGAAAAGAAATTATTTACCCGCCAGATGGAAGTGTATGCCGCATTTGCCGAACAGACTGATTACGAAGTCGGAAGACTCATATCAGCAATTGAAAAATTGGGTGTAATGGATAATACGGTAATAATATTTATTGCCGGTGATAATGGTGCAAGCGCCGAAGGCCAGATGAACGGTATGTTTAGTGAAATGACTTACTTCAATGCGGTTCCCGAAACAGTTCCGGATATGTTAAAGCATTACGACGAATGGGGTGGACCAAGCACTTATCCGCACTTTGCAGCAGGATGGGCAGTTGCAATGGATGCACCTTTCTCCTATACCAAACAGGTTGCTTCAGATTTTGGAGGTACAAGAAACGGAATGATTATTCAATGGCCGGAAGGTATCAAAGCAAAGGGAGAATTGCGCTCACAGTTTGGTCATGTAATTGATATTGCTCCAACCATTTATGAGGTTACAAAAATACCTGCACCAAAAATGGTAAATGGTATAGAACAGGATCCGATTGAGGGTACAAGTTTGGCTTATACATTTAATGATGCCAGTTCGGAAGAAAAACATAAAGTCCAGTACTTTGAAATGTTTGGCAACAGGAGCGTGTATCAGGATGGCTGGTATGCTCGCACAATTCACAGACCAGCATGGTTACAGAAACCTCTCAATACCCTGCAGGAAGATAAATGGGAGTTATATAATACAAATGAAGATTTCAGTCTTGCTAATGATTTGGCTTCACAAAATCCAGATAAGCTGAAAGACATGCAAGCGTTGTTCATGAAAGAGGCTGAAAAATATCATGTGCTGCCGATTGATGATCGCCTGCTCGAAAGAACCAATGCTGAACTCATGGGCAGACCAACTGTTATGGGCAATAGAAATATTATTACATATGGCGAAGGTATGAAAGGAATGGGCGTTGATATCTTCATTGACCTAAGAAATACAGCGTATACGATCACTGCAGAAGTCGCAGTAAATGCAAATGGAAACGGTGTAATTGTATGCCAGGGCGGAAGATTTGGTGGTCTGTCTTTCTACATGAAAAACGGGAAACCGGCATTTTCATATAATTACCTTGGGTTGGAATCATCACATATAATCGCACCTGAAGCATTGAAACCAGGGAACTACAAATTGGTTTACGACTTTAAGTACGATGGTGGCGGAATGGGTAAAGGTGGTATTGGTACCATCTTAGTAAATGATAAAAAAGTTGTAGAAAAGAGAATTGAAAAAACACAACCCGGTATTTTCTCTGTTGATGATTTGGCGGATATTGGTGTTGATGACGGTACCCATGTAGCAGATTACGGAGCTTCGGCTAAGTTCAACGGAAAAATTGAATACGTGACCATCGAGCGAAAAAAGTAGTTAAGTCTCAATAATTAAAGTAATCAACGGTAATCAATTTTGGTGACCGTTGATTAAAAAATCGGGAATGTGTAATTAAAATATTAAAGAGGTATTCATGTCATTAAAATTAATCTTTGCTTTTATTTTCACCTTTGTTGTATGCAATCTGCAATCGGTTTCTGTAGCTCAAACAGATTCATCTGCAGCACAAATTACTACTACCACTGAACCGATAAGCAGTTTAACAATTCCCGAAGGAACCAAACTTATGGTGAATGTTAATGAACCAATTAACACTGCCAAAAACCCGGCTGGATCGACATTCAAATCAATCCTGGAAGTCGATTTTATTTATAATGGTAAAGTAATTTCACCGAAAGGTTCACCTGTTTACGGAAAAATAATTGAGTGCCGTGGTGGTAGAGTTTTGGGCGGATCAAAGCTTACTTTTCAATTCACCGATATTATGGTGAACGGACAACTGACCCCAATAGTTACTGATCCGATTGGAGTTGAAGGCGGAAAAGGAAATACAGCAAAGACTGTAGGTGCTGGTGCTCTTATCGGTGCTGCATTTGGTGGTGCAGGTGAAGGTGCTGCGATAGCAGGTGGATTAGCACTTTTAAGTGCTGGTAAAAATCATATTCAGGTTCCGGCCGGCACACTCGCGGAAATTCCGTTGAAGGCGCCATTAGTTATTAAGTAATTCAACTAATCAGAGAGGTTTATCAACATAGGACAAAGTAACTATTTATTTGTGCATCAATAGCGACTACATTTAATTGGTTTTTTGGTAAGTTTATCCAGTTTATTCTTAAAATATATTATAAAGCGTAATTCAATGCAGAAAAAATATTTTCTTAAGCTGCTCTTCCTGCAAATGTTTATGTTATCTACCTTTTCATTTGCACAACAATTAATTGAATATATTAATCAGGTGTCAATTAAATAATTTTTAACACTTCTTCTCTGGAAAATCACAGACTATTTAGAAGGAAACCGTATGAAAAAAATATTTGCATTAATCCCACTACTTCTGCTTTTCGCATTTTTTTTTGGTTGTCAGGAAGGTACTGATAGACAAACAACTAGTGGTGAACTTGACAGAACAATTCTTCCAATCAAAGAACCAACTCCACCGACTTACAAAGAACTTGATGCAAGGGATGCAACTCCACCTGAGAGGTTCGAAGTTAAAGCGCCTGAAGGTGCACCGAATGTTGTAATTGTTTTAATCGATGACATCGGATTCGGTCACTCAAGTGCATTTGGAGGTCCAATCAATATGCCGACGCTTGACAGACTTGCAAGCAATGGTTTGCGTTACAACAGGTTTCATACAACGGCGTTATGCTCGCCGACTCGAGTTGCTCTATTAACCGGACGCAATCATCATGTAAATAATGCAGGTGCCATAATGGAATTGGCGACAGGATTTCCTGGAAATACCGGTGTTCGTCCGAACAGCGTTACACCGCTGGCGGAAATTTTAAGACAGAACGGATTCAGCACTGCTGCATTCGGCAAATATCATGAAACAGCTCCTTGGGAAGTTTCTGTTTCCGGTCCATATGATAGATGGCCAACCCGTTCAGGCTTCGATAAATTTTATGGATTCATCGGTGGTGAAACTAATCAATGGGCACCGGCAATTTTTAATGGTACTATTAGAATTGAAACTCCTGAGGATCCTAACTATCATTTCACAGAAGACATGACTGATCAGGCAATCCAATTTATGCAGGCACAACAATCGTTAACTCCAGATAAACCGTTTTATGTTTACTTTGCACCGGGCGCTACTCACGCACCGCATCACGTTCCCAAAGAATGGGCGGATAAGTATAAAGGAAAATTCGACCAGGGCTGGGATAAGTTAAGGGAAGAAACTTTTTCACGTCAAAAAGCTTTGGGAATAATCCCCCAGGATACTCGTCTTACAGAACGACCAAAAGAAATTCAGGCATGGGATGATTTAAGTGCTGATCAGAAAAGATTGTTTGCAAGACAAATGGAAGTCTTTGCTGGATTTGGTGAACATACAGATTACAACGTTGGCAGATTAGTTCAAGCACTTGAAGAGATGGGAGAGATGGATAACACTATTTTCTTTTATATTGTTGGTGATAACGGATCAAGTGCAGAAGGCGGACCAGAAGGAACCTATAACGAAATGATGGCGTTAAATGGAATTGTTGGTCAAGCTTCCCAGATGATGAACCACTATGATGATTGGGGAAGCCCTGAGACTTATCCGCATTTTGCTGTTGGCTGGGCCCATGCCGGCAACACTCCTTTCCAATGGACAAAACAGGTAGCATCTCATTTCGGCGGAACAAGAAACGGAATGGTAGTTCACTGGCCGGAGGGAATAAAATCCAAAAATGAAATTCGCTCGCAGTTTCATCATGTAATCGATATTGCGCCAACTGTGCTGGAAGCCTGTAAACTTCCCGAACCAAAAATTGTAAATGGAGTTGAGCAGTATCCAATGGATGGAGTTTCGATGATGTACACATTTGAAGATGCAACAGCAAAAGACAAAAGGACAACTCAATATTTTGAAATGTTCGGCAATAGGGCAATCTATCACGAAGGATGGGTTGCGGCTGCACGTCATTCGATTCCATGGCTGCTGGCTCAACTTCCAAAATTTTCTGATGATGTTTGGGAACTTTATAACATAGACGAAGATTTCAGCCAGGCAAATAATTTAGCATCACAAAATCCCGAAAAATTGAAAGAGCTTCAGGATTTATTTATGAAAGAAGCTGAAAAATATCACGTTTTGCCAATTGACGACCGGAGATCAGAAAGATTCGATCCTTCAATTGCCGGAAGACCTGATCTGATGGGCAAACGAACTTCATTGACCGTCTATGAAGGAATGACTGGTATGATGGAAAATGCTTTCATTAATATTAAAAATAAATCATATACTATTACCGCAGAAGTTGAATTGAAAAAGAATAATGAAAGTGGTGTGATCATCTCTCAGGGTGGTCGATTCGGCGGATGGGTAATTTATATGAAAAATGGTAAAGTTCATCACGAATATAACTTCTTCGGACTGGAGCGCACTAATATTTCATCCTCGACTTCCATCCCAATAGGAAAACATTCGATCAAATATGAATTTATTTCCGACGGCCCCAAGCCCGGTTTAGGAGGTAAATCAATTTTGTACATCGATGGAAATAAAGTTGCAGAGGGATATGTTCCTAAAACTCAGCCGTTCGCATTTTCGGGTGATGAAGGTGCTGATGTTGGTATAGATAGTGAAACGAATGTATCCAACGATTACAAGGAAAGAGATAACAAATTCACTGGAAAGATTCACAAGGTAATCATTAATATTGCTCCGGCAAAAATTTAACTAAGTCTTCAGTTACTATGAACAGCCCAAACTTTATCTCTGAGTTTGGGCTTTTTAATAGGACTAAGTACCTATTTTCAGCTACTTTTATAGATTTTAATTTATAAGCAAAAAAAAGATAAATTAACAAAGACAATTACTTTAAACTTTGAGCCTTCATTATTAAGAGACTATTTCATTAGAATTAACAAACATATAAACAGAAAGGTAAAATCAATGAGAAAAACTACATTGAGCTTAATCATATTTATCGCCGCTGCAATAGTTGTATTGCAATCATGTTATCCGGGCGATGAATTAACTTACAGTGATACAGATATCGTAGCAACATTCTACGATAAAGAAGCTGATTTTTCCACAAAGCTTACTTATGCAATGCCCGATACTATTTACAGGCTGGATGATGAGGGCAATCCTATTGTAGATGTCGGTGCAAATGATCAGAATATCATAGACAAAGTAAAGGATGAACTGGAAGGTTATGGCTTTACTGAAGCGGCAACACCTGCTGCTGCAGATGTTATTGTTTTTTCAGTTATAACAACCACAAGCTGGGTTTCTGGCGGATGTTACTATGACTGGTGGTATGGTTGGTGGTATCCTTATTACGGGTGGTGTTACCCTGTTTACTACACTTACGATACCGGAACATTACTCATTGCAATGCTCGATAATGATGCTACTGAAGCAAGAACGGGTCTGTGGGTTGCAGCAATGAACGGATTGCTTGGTGATTCTAATGCTGGCACGCTATCACGCGTAAACGCAGGTATAGAGCAGGCATTTAGTCAATCACCGTATCTGGGCACAGGTAAATAACCAGCGATATAAAGAAATTATATCATCAATTAATAATTGAAATTAAAATTTATAAGGATAACAAGATGAATAATCATAAAAAATTTTGGCAATTACTTACAGTATTTGCTTTAACAATTTTGCTGTTCAGCAGCAGCTACGCACAAAGAGAGCAATGGTATGGAGCTCTTACCTATTCTGTTTCTGTTCCATCAGGCGATACCAAAGACATTATCGGAGATATCGGCTGGTGGGGAATGGGATTAGATTATCGCTATATGCTTCAAAAGAATTTATCTGTCGGATTGTATTTCGGCTGGAATACTATGTATGAGAGAGTAACCGGACTTACTGAACTCAACACTGATCCTCCGGGAGCCATTTACGGAACGCAAGACAATACTATTAATTCATTCCCTATTATGGCAAATATCCATTACTACTTTGGTGAAAGAAAACAATTAAGACCATATATCGGTTTGAATGCGGGCGGATCAATCATGCTTCAGGAAAAAGCTGTTGGAATTTTCTTATGGAATAATGATCAATGGCAATGGGGTGTTGCACCGGAAGTCGGTGTTGCAATTCCTGTTGAACGAGATTTTGGTTTATTGATTAATGGAAAGTACAATATGTATTTTTCCGGTCAAGATGCTATCGGTAACGATATAAATAATTCTTACTGGGCTATAAACGTTGGCTTTATTTGGGAACCATAGAATTTGTTGAATAAAATATTTCAGAAAGGTTAATAATGAAAAAATTAATTTTAATATCATTCCTGTTGGCATTCACAAGCGTAATTGCTCAGGATATGGACAGCTATATCGAGCTTCTTAAATCTGATTTAAAGACAGATAAAAAAGCCATCATTACTGAGGTCATGCAATTCGATGAAACTCAGTCAGCAGCCTTCTGGCCTATCTATAAAGAATTTGAATTTGATCTCGATAAATTATCTGAAAAACGTATAGCGAACATCAAAGACTTCGCAGCAAATTACGATGTAATGAGTGACGAAAAAGCAAAAGAACTTATTGAAAATGCTTTTGATTTTCAGGATGACAGATTAGATCTGAATAAAAAATATCACAAAAAATTTGCGGAAGCTTTAGGTCCAATTGTAGCAGCCAAGTATATGCAGCTTGAATACGAAATACAGCTGCTGGTAGATTTGAGCATTAACTCAAATCTTCCCCTGGCAAAAAAGCCGGGCGGTAAATAAGACTGAAAAATATTAACCGGTTGGAATAAATTTCAACCGGTTTTTTTGTTTTACTATCTGTTGATTTAAAGTGCTAATTTAAATCGGGCAAAAAAAATAATTAGGTATCTTAATGAAAATAACTTTACTAACACTAATAACTTTTATATCTTTTTTTTACTTCGCCTCAGCTACCTCTGCTCAGCAACTAAATTTTAACGAGAATACTTTTTTCTATCCGCACACTTATCAATCAGGTCAGATTGTAAGTTCTTTGGGGTTGGCACTGGCGAAACTTCCCGAAGATGTTGTAGAAACTGATGACGTTTTCAGAGCACCGCTTTTTTCTTACCGAATAAAATATGGTTTACCTGAAAACTTTTTAGCTGAAGGAAGTGTTGAGACCAACATAGTGACATTCAACTTTATGTTAGGTCCCAAATGGAACTATGAAATTGATCGTATCGGTTTTTCTGTTGGAACTGATTTGTCATACTATTTCGGAAAGCTTGAGCAATTTGGTTTCGATACCAAGTTTAACGGATGGGCGTTGTATCCGAACATCAGTGCAGGATACCAATTTGAAAAGTTTACTCTATCTGTAAAATCAGAACTCGTCTTTAATCTTGCAGAGCAATCAAAAAATGGCGAATCAGAAATCGAAAACGATCTGGATTTTTTCAATGGATGGACTATCGGAATTTATCTTGAGCAGCCATTCTGGAAAGATAATTATGTTGTTCTTGGTGTGAGATCCACATTCCTAAAATTTTATTACCCGATGTGGGCTGCGTTCTCAACATTTGACAGATCGTTCTATATCCCTGAAGCAACTTTTACATTTATTTTTTGAGAATATCAGATATGAAAAAAATATTTATTCTACTTACAAGCTTTTTATTTATCTACTCGTGTAATAATGAAGTGGAAGTAATTACACCTGTAGTTGATGCGAGCGGCTTTCTTGATCAAACCTATCCCCTTCCTGACAATGTGAAGCCAATTATGGAAGGTGTATATGAAGTAACTACAGGAACCGATCTGCTTGGTGATCAGGTTGTGGTTAAATGGAACAGGGACAGATTATCCATCTTCGCAAAAAAGAATGGTGGTTACCTTGTGCTTGAAAGCGGCTATCTTGATTCAGTTATCTTCTTTTTTGGATATTGGAGATATTCTACGAATCTGGAAACCGGTGCAGCAACATTTTATATTCCTGCGGATGAAGGAGGAAGCAATATCCTATCTAATACTCCCGATAGCACAATAAAATTTGTGGGTGAGTATGGTGTTGGAAATGAATTAGCTGCTAATCCATTAACGCTAAAATACAAAAGACCTTTTAGTCAGAAAGTAAAGCAAGGAAATTTCAATATTCTGGCCCATCGTGGCGGCGGAAGAAATTCAGACTATCTTGGTGTATCAGAAAATTCAATCGAAATGATTAGCATTGCCGAAAGATTTGGCACTACAGGAATTGAAATTGATGCGAGACTTTCGAAAGATGGTGTGCCATTCATTTATCATGACGGTGATATTAATCTTCGCCTTTGCCAGAAAAGTTTAATCTGGGGAAATATTGAAGATTTTACCTGGGCACAGCTCAGAACTCTAATTACTCTTAGAAATGGAGAAAGGATTCCTTCTCTCCGTGAAGCTCTTGAATTTACACTGGAGGAAACGAATATTGAAACAGTCTGGCTTGACACAAAAGATGTTGATGTTATTCCTGCGTCAATTGCTCTCCTTACCGAAATTAATGAGCGTGCATTATTAATGGGAAGAGATCTGAAAATATATCTTGGTATTCCTGCGGATGATATTTATGAAGGATTTCTTGCTCAGCCCAACTATCAAGATGTGCCATCACTATGTGAATTATCAATTGATCAGGTTAGAGAGGCGAACTCAATGATTTGGGCTCCAAGATGGACTCAGGGGACTCAAACTTCAACCGTTCAGCAAATGCAGTCAGAAGGAAGAAAAGTTTTTACCTGGACACTGGATGACGAAAATTATATCGAACAATTTATTAACGAAGGTCAGTTTGATGGCATTCTTACAAACTATCCCACCATTGTTTCATACTTCCATTATATTCAAGAGTAGAGAATCACTATGAACTTATTAAAAATATTAATGCTCGTGACAATACTTTCCTGTATGGTTTTCCCGCAGTTGAATGATACTACATATTCTCTTTCAACTGAAATAGGAGTTGGTTATTCAAGATACTTTACAACAATGGATTATGAAGATCTAAATAAAAACGGTTTCTCCGGAACAGTTCGTGTTATGTGGAATCCGGAATACTTATTAAGCATCGGACTTGAGACTGGTTATCAATATCTGTATTCATTTAATTACGATGGTTATGTAACTGAATTTGATACAACAGATCTATCAGCATCCATGTATACAATACCGGTGTTCATAATTTTTTCCATGAAGATTTTACCCAATATCAAATTGAGCGCCGGATCAGGCGTTTACTTACTTTATAATTCGGGAGAATCATTCGGCGAGGAAATCAGCAGCCATCAATTAAGCATTGGTGCACATACAGGAATTTCATATACATATCCTTTGAATGAGTCAATGGCAATTGGTGGAGAGTTACTTTATTCATATTTCTCAAAGCTTCAGGATCAGACTGTAGCCTTGCAGTTTTTATTTGTATATGATTTTCTCAAATGGTAAGTAATATTTAATTAATAAATTTCTTAAGGAGTTAACTATGTATTCGTTTAAAAACATCTTTTCATTTTTGATTCTTTTAATTGCTACTTTGATTTGTACAGGATGTTCAAGCATTTCAGTAAATCAGGACTATGATCCTGAATATGATTTTTCAAAACTGAAAACTTATGGTTTCATACCTCTTTCCTCAGAAGCTGGAATCGATCAGCCTCAGGTGCTGATAAATTAGGTGCTGCAATAAAGAATGAATTGGATGCAAAGGGTTATACAGTTGCAGACAAGGCAGATTTCGGAATTGCACTAATGTTTAGCTCAAAAACCAAAACGAATATTCAATCTTATGGATACGGATATGGTTATGGTTACTGGGGCAGACCCGGAATGTATGGTACAGGTGGAGTTGATGTAACTCAGTACGATGAAGGAACATTAGTTATTGACATCATCGATATGGCAGAGCAAAAGTTAGTTTGGCGTGGAATCGGTTCGGGTGCGATGGAACAATCCCCAACTGTTGAGGAAAGGACTGAAAATATTAATAATGCAGTAAATAAAATATTAGCTCAGTTTCCACCAGATAAATCTGACAAGTAAAATTATTTTATTTTAATTTTTTGGAAATAAGAACTAATTATTTCGCGTTAATTATTTTAACATCTCATTGCTATAAATTTTTCTAAGTGAGAGCACATTTATATGATACATTCGCACGGTTTTAAACTATCAACCCGATATTTGCTCCTGCTTACCTTCCTCTTGTCCTCTAGTAACATTGCGCAGGATAGCAAATTCAACAAGAGGGGTGAAGCAGAATCAGAAACAAATGAATCATTGTATTTGACCAGCTATTATTTAAATAATAATGGGGATTCTAAATACCAGAAAAGTTTGGTACATAAGTCAGAATCAGTTAACAAATGGGGTTCAGTTAATCTCCCGAACAATTTAAATAACGGAGACTTTATACCATGGGAATCCGAAAAGCATTTTTGGGTTGGAGTCGGTGAAGTAGCTATTCTTGAGTTTATCCCGTGGGCACTCGCTAAGTGGTTCAGAACATGGGAAGATCCCGAAGATAATTGGGCTAATGTTTCTTCAAAAACCTGGTGGAGCAACCTGCAAAACGGATTTGAGTACGATGGAGATAATTTCCTGACAAACAACTTTTCACATCCATATCACGGCGCTTTATTTTTTAATGCCGGAAGAACAAACGGATATGATTTCTGGGGATCATCTGCCTTTTCTCTTACAGGTAGTGCTGTGTGGGAATTCTTTGGTGAAACTTTCCGACCTTCATTCAATGACTGGATATACACGGGCGTTGGAGGTGCTAACCTTGGAGAAATACTTTACAGATTATCATCTATGGTTACAGATAATCGAGCAACTGGTTCAGAAAGAGTCTGGTCAGAGATCTGGGGATCGTTACTCAATCCTGTGAGAGGATTTAACAGAGCAATTTCCGGAGAGATGGGACAAAGTTTTGATAACCCGGAATGGAGCAGACCAAAAAATTTTCTAATTACATTCGATGGTGGCTCAAGATCAATGGATAAAGATGGAGATGAACATTATACTTCTAAAGAGGTCGAAGGACTCTTTACATTGAATATAGCTTACGGAAATCGTTTCAAAGTAAAAAAACCATTTGATTTTTTCGGATTTGAATTTGCAATCGCTTCTAATAAACCTCATTTGACGACAATGAATAGTACAGGATTTTTATTTGGCTGGGAATTGGAAAACAACAAGCACCGCTTTGATGTTAGTCTCGATTTCAATTTTAATGATCTAATAAAAGAAGAAATTTCAGAAAATGATACCACATACAAGGGCTTTTTATTCGGTTCAACTCAGATATTCCCTCACCTGTCTTCTGTTTTTCCCATTGGGGAAAAAACTAATATCATAACGCGTGTAGGAATAAATGGAATGATGATGGCAGCTACTCCAAACGATTACTACATTGACGTTGAAGGCAGAGCAAATGACTTTGGACCGGGTGTTGGAACTAGACTTTATGCTGCTGTTCAAAATGGCATCTGGAATTATGTTAGTGTGATGTACTACGGTGCCTGGCTTTGGACACAATCGCAGCCTGATAATTCCAAACATCACATTCACTTCCTGATACTGGAGGCACAATATCCAATTACAAAATATTTCTCAATCGGATTCAGCACAGGAGTTTACTGGAGAAACAGTTATTATGATTCTTATGAAGGTATTATCAACGGCGTCGAATACAGCAGAGAAGCCAGCGATGTTTTCAAAACTCATCCTGTTGGAAGAATATTTTTCAGAACTGCTATACTTGACTTATAATTATTTGAGAATAAACAGAATTTCTTTTAAAGGAATTTCAATATGAAAAAAATAATTTTAACAATAATAATTTTAATTTCAGCCGCTGCATTATTTTCCGGTTCGGCACAATCCGATAATTATCTTAAAAACAGAATATTCGTTGAAGGATTGTACATCAGGAATATCGGAAATTTTGGAAATGTCTGGTCAAATGCTTCAGGTGGTTACCTTGGTTATGGAATCGCTTTTCCTGATCATAATTATCTTATGATGCGAACTGGCATCATCAGCAATAAACTTAATGATGATATGATGAATGAAGATGCTTATCTGACAATGATTCCTATCGAAGCAGGTGGAAGATATTATTTTGTTGACAATATGTTTATGCCATTTGTCCAGTTTATGACCGGTTTAAATTTAGTTTTTACGAATGGTGATATTGTTGGAGAGAATGAAGCAGAGAATCTTGTTAAGTTTGCCTGGCAGGTCGGTTTAGGGTTTACGATAAATGTTATAGAAAACATCAGTGTTGATGCAGGTGTAAATTATCAATCTAATTTTTATGACGACGATGCAATGAATACTGGTTTTGAATATACAATTGGATTGGGTTACGCATTTGGCAATTAATATTCAAATTCAATAAAGCATGACTGGGCCAATCAATAAAACAGGAAAAAGTTTTCAGGTAATGGTGATTCTTGCCAGCTTTGTAATCATTGTTGCCGGCATGAAAGCAGCCGAATCAATTGTGGTTCCATTCCTTCTGTCTTTATTTATATCCATTATTGCACTGCCTCCATTTATCTGGCTGCAAGAGAAAAAAATTCCGAGAGGCATTGCTCTCGTTCTGATAATTCTCATCTTTTTAGGTTTCATTTTTTTGATCGGACTGCTAATCGGTACATCTGTAACTGACTTTTCAACAAGATTACCTCTTTATGAAGAAAAACTGCAGAGCCAGACACAGGCAATCATAACCTGGCTGATAGAAAAAGGATTCATCGAGTCCGATTTCGAGATTACAAATGCATTTAATCCGGCTGTAATATTTCAAATTGTGGGAGATACTTTTAACCAGGTGAGTAATCTATTCACAAACGGGTTTCTTATTCTGCTTACAGTGATTTTCATCATGCTCGAAGAAGTTAGCCTTCCAATAAAAATCAAAAAAATGTCCAGCGATCCGGAAAATTCTCTTTCAAGAATCAAGGATGTTACTCATAACATAAATAAATATATCGCTATTAAAACATTTATCAGTTTAGGGACTGGTTTACTCGTCTATATTCTACTGATAATAGTTGGAGTTGATTATCCCCTGCTCTGGGCTGTGCTTGCTTTTGCGCTCAACTTCATTCCTAATATCGGTTCCATAATTGCGTTAATTCCACCTGTGCTTTTGACCATAATCCAGATTGGATTCGGCAAAGCATTGATAGTATTGCTCGGCTATATTGTCATTAATACAATTATGGGGAATATTCTTGAACCAAAATTTATGGGTAAAGGTTTGGGACTTTCCACTCTTGTTGTATTCTTATCTCTTATTTTTTGGGGATGGATTCTTGGGCCGATTGGTATGCTGCTTTCGGTTCCACTCACTATCGCCATAAAAATAGCTCTTGATAGTTCTGATGAAACCCGGTGGCTTGCAATTCTACTTGGTCCTGAAAAGACGGAATAGCTAAATAGAAACACCCATGCAATTGACATCAATAGCATATTCCAATTTTTTTATCATTTTAATAATATCTCTTTTAATAAGTGCCTCTTCTTTTGCTCAAAAAACAGATGTAGTAATCTTAAATAATGGCGATAAAATAACCGGTGAAGTTAAAAGTTTAAGAGTAGGCATTCTCAATTACAAAACAGATAATATGGAAACTGTAAGCATACAATGGGATAAAATTAAAAGCATTCAAACAGAGAATTTTTTTGAAGTAGAGGTAACTGATGGGAGAGTCTTTTTTGGTTCAATTAGTCCCTCCGACGATGAAGGGATGATGATCGTTAAGGGTGTTACACTGGAGCATAATCTTTTTATGAAATATGTTGTTAGAATTAATAGAATAAAGGAATCTTTCTGGGATATACTCGATGGTTATATCAAATTTGGTTTCAGTTTCACAAAGGCAAGCCAGGTTGGTCAACTCAGCCTTGGCGGTAATGCAAAATACAGAACAAAAATTAATTACTCTGAACTAACTTTAAATTCAATTATTACAACAACAGAAAGTGATCCTACTTCCAGAAAACAGGATTTATCCTTTACCTACCAGCATAATCTTGATTATAATTGGTTCGCAGCTGGACTTGCGTCAATTGAATCCAACACGGAACTTGGAGTCAAACTTAGAGCATCGCTCGGCGGTGGCATTGGAAACAATTTAATCCAGTCGGGTAATCAATGGCTTTATGGTCTGGCAGGACTATCATTTAACCGGGAATTGAAAGCAGATCAGAGTAATCCAACTTATAACCTGGAAGGTCTGATTAATGCACAATACCAGTTTTTCAAATATGATCATCCAAAGGCAAGCTTGCTTACATATGTTAACATCTTACCAAGTTTTACTGACTTAGGCAGGTTCAGGTTTAATTACAATGCCCAGTTAAGCTGGGAAATGTTCATCGATTTTTACTGGGATCTTACTTTTTATCTTGAATACGACAGTGAACTCCAATCTTTAACTGCTTCACAGTATGACTATAGTATTGATACTTCACTCAAATACGAATTTTAGGAGAACGAGATGAAAAATATTTTGATTTATCTACTGGTTACTTTTGGGTTGCTATCAGCTATTAACAAAAACATGCTTGCTCAGGAAAATAATTACTGGAACATTCAATATGGAACAAGATCTACCTTGCTGGGTGGTGCGGTAATTGGAAGTGTGTCAGATCTAAGTGCAACATTTTATAATCCCGGGGCCATTGCTCTGTTCCCTGATGTAAAATTTATTTTAAGTGCACAGGTCTATCAACTAGATAATTACACAATTAAAGATGGAGCAGCAGAAGGAAAAGATCTTGAATATTCTTCAATCGTTCCTTCTCCAAACTTTGTTGCATTCGATCTCGCATTCAATTTTCTTGGGGATGATCGTCTAGCTTTTTCAATATTAACCAGACAAAACTCTAATTCGGAATTTGCAGCCAGGGTTATTGATTCACTTGAAGTAATTGAGTCGTCACCTGGTAAAGAAAGTTTTGCCGGGGGAATTAACTCAGAGAAAAAATTTAGTGACGTATGGGGTGGCATTACTTACTCAACTAAACTCAGCCAAATAGTGGGTGTTGGAGTTACAGGATATATTTCTTACCGAAGTCATAAAGCAACTTCTATTAATATTCTTCAAGCATTACTATCAGACGGGGATATTGCATCATACTCAAATATTAATAACTATCGATATAACAATTGTCGTGCATTAGCAAAAGTAGGATTAGGCTTAAACCTTAAACCATTAACTATCGGAATAACAGCTACCACTCCAAGTGTTAATATTTTCGGCACAGGCTCAGTTGGTACTCATTTGTTTATTTCTGGAATAGATACTAATCGATTTGAAAGCAATTACCAGGAAGAGGTTGAATCACAATTTAAATCTTCCTGGGCAGCAGGTATCGGAGGTTCTTATAATTTTGGTAAAGTAATACTTCACTTAAGTGCTGAATGGTACGATGCAATCAGCAAATTTTATGTGCTCGATACTGAATCATACTTATCCCAAAGCTCTGGAGAAACTTTGACTAATGATCTAACACACGAAGCTAAAAGTATTGTAAACTTCGGTGCCGGATTTGATTACTTCGCAAGCGACAGTCTGATATTTTCTTTGAGTGTTACAACCGACTTTTCAGCCCATATGGAAAACACAACCACAAATCTTGCACCTTACTCAGCCTGGGACTTGATACATATCGCCGGTGGTTCCACATTTAATTTTTTAAAATCAGAAGTTACGGTGGGAGTAGTATATTCATTTGGTTCACAAACGCTTGAGAATACGATTAATATAACACCGGGAGATGATAACGAAATGGTTAGTCGTCAATCGGATTTCGAATACTCGCAGATAAAAGTTTTACTTGGATTTGAGTTATAATTTGTTGTTATTGATTTATCTGCCGTATTATTAAATTGATAAGAGTTCAATAAATTATAAGCAAAAAATAACTTAACAATTTAGAATAGTATAATCATTAAATGGAAATATTTAGAACTTATTTTCTTATTATCATCTCCCTTCTATTAATCATTGGATGCTCGCAGGATTTACCAATTGTCCCGCCAATAAATACAACTCCCACAGGTGAATCACACCCTGGAAAATTTATTTGGCGTGATTTAATGACGGACGACATTCCATCAGTAAAAAATTTCTATGCTGAGTTATTTGGATGGACTTATCTTGACATTGGCGAAACGGATAATGATTATACTGTTGTGCTGCATAACGGTAAACCGATCGCCGGGATGTTCCGTTTAAGAGACGTCGAACAAAAGCACAGATATTCTCAATGGATCAGTTATCTTTCAGTCGCTGATATCAATCAGAGTGTCAACTTTATAAAATCTATTGGTGGTAAGATATACAGAGATCCTTTCGAACTGCCCAACAGAGGCATGGTTTCATTTGTGTTTGATTCTCAGAATGCGGTTTTCGCTTTCGTCAAATCAAGTAGCGGCGATCCAATAGATCAAGATCCAATTTACAATCAATGGTTTTGGACAGAGCTATGGACGAATGATGTTGACAAGTCAGTAAAGTTTTATACAGATTTAATTGGATATAATCATAAGACATTTGACACCCGGGCAGAAAATCAGTACATCGTGCTAGAAAAAGAAAACAGACCACGCGCTGGTATTATCAAAATCCCATTTGAAAATGTTAAACCCCACTGGATGCCGTACATTGCTGTGAAAGATCCTTCTGCAATAGTGAAAAGAGTTGAACAGCTTGGTGGAACAGTATATCTCGGAACAGAAGGAATTGCCGGTAACAATGCTGCTATTATTGCTGATCCTTCCGGAGCTGTTTTCACAGTTCAAAAATGGCCATTGGAAAAAGGAGAATTTAATGAGGTTAAAGAATGAGAAATAAACTAATAGTTTTGCTTGCTGCAATTGTAATATTTATTCTATTTTCTTTAAGTGGCTGCGGAACTGGCCAGGTTAGTGTTGGCGTTGGTGTGTATGTTCCCGGAGCCTGGGGTGGACCGTATGGAGCTGGTTACTATCCCCCGGTTCGAGTCGGATATCCAATATATTAATTAAATATTAAATTGAATCAATTAGGAATTCTAATGAAAAATATTTTGCGGATTTTAATTTTACTGGTGTTTTTTACTACACTATTTATATCCTGTTCATCAACAAAGACTGAAATAATTGGAGAGTGGCAGAATGATTCATATCAAAAAGGAAATATAGAAAAAGTTCTTGTGCTTGGAATTGTAAATAAAGAAAAACCGCTACTCAGAAGAAATTTTGAAGATGGAATGGCAAAAGCTTTTAATGATGGTGGAATCTACGCAACTCCTTCAATGGATCATATGCCATACGATGTTGCAATTGACTCAACAGCTTTTGAAAAATATTTTAAAGAGCTTGATGTAGAGGCAGTTGTGGTGTCCAGACTGGTTGCTGTGGATGCTAACCGAGATTATAAAGCCGGATATCTGTACACGATTCCGTATAACTCTTACTATGGTTTTTATGGTTATTACTATGCGGGAATTTCATATGCGAATAGCTCTGGATACCTTTCTCAAAATGTAGTAGTTGTCCTAGAAACAAATGTTTATGAAACCACAGACAAAAAATTAATCTGGAGTGGAGTTTCAGAAACTGTTGAACCGGATAAAGCATCTGATGTGATAAATTCTTTTTCGGATGAGCTTGTGCGCAAACTTAAAAGTGAAGGCTACTTTAAATAATGTTTGTCAAGTTTTATGGAACTCGTGGTTCGGTACCCGTCTGCCATACTGACTTCCAGGAGTTCGGTGGAAATACAACATGTATCCAGGTACGAGATAAAGATTCGAATAATATTGCGATACTTGACGCGGGAACAGGTATTCGTGAATTAGGAAAAGACTTCCTTGAAAGCGGACACAAACAAGGTGAAATTTTTATTGCTTTCACCCACTTTCATTGGGACCATATCCAGGGATTTCCTTTTTTCGCTCCTGCATTTAACAAAAAACAAAAAATTAATATTCTCGCTCTCGGCTGGGGACAAAGAATAACCTGTCTCAAGGACATATTCAAAGCACAAATGCAGAAAGAATTTTTTCCAATTAGTTTGCAAAAGATGGGTGCGAAAATAAAATTTATTCTGCTTAAAGAAACAGAAAGAGTTTTTAGTACTCAAGCCAAATCGCCTAAACCTGTTTTAGTCAGATCAAATAAACATAAACATCCCGGTGGAGCATATGGATACCGGATTGAGATGGATGGGAAAGTACTTGTTTTCTGCACTGATATTGAACATGGTAAAACACTCGATGAAAAAGTAATTGAATTTGCTGCTGATGCTGATCTGCTGATTCATGATGCTCAATTCACAGATGAAGAGCTTAAAAGGAAGAAAGGCTGGGGACACAGCAGTTTCTCACAGGCAATTGAAGTTGCTGAAAAAGCTAATGTCAAAATGCTGGCACTCACCCATCACGACCCAGATCATGATGATGTGTTCCTAAAAAAAATCGAAAAGAAATGTCAGGCAAGATTTAAAGACTGTTTTCTTGCAAGAGAAAAATTGGAATTAGAATTATAGTCGACTAACTCACTCATTAAAAAGGAGATAAAATGAAAAAGTTCTTACTACTTATACTCTGCTGTACAGGGTTTATCTATAATACATTTGCGCAGGCTGGTTACGGAACTGAATTAACAGGTAATTTATTAATCCCATTGGGAAAATATGCCGATGATTATAGTCCTGGATTTGGTGCACTTGTCGGTTTCTACTATGACATTGAAGAAAATTTCAGATTAGCTTTTGTGACAGGTTTTTTGAGATCGAGTATCAATGAAAGTAAATTTAATGGAGATTTTACGAGCGGTGGTGAGCAAGGAACAATTGACGTTTCTGGTGGTGTTAGTACTATTCCAGCATTATTAAGTTTACGTCTTATATCTCCCGGACCAGGAATGAGAATGTATGCAATGGTTGAATTGGGACTTTATACTTATAAAACAGATATTACAGGTACGTACACTCTGGCTGGAGTATCAACGCCAGTCGATCAGTCAGAGTACAGATTTGAAGGTGGATTCGCCGCTGGCGGAGGAGTTCTGTTTCCATTAAATGAAGAACTTTCGATTGATGCAAACCTGAGATATCATTGGATAAATGATTCTGAGTATTCAGATGTTCCAACAACAGATGGGACCTACCTCGGAAGCAGTAAAATATTTTCAATAGGTGTTGGTGTAAATTGGTTTTTCCCGTTAAAGAAACCTTGATAAAATTATTTTTATATTCTAAATAATCATTCAAAAATAAAAATGGAGAATCTATGATTAAATATTTATTCGCTGCACTCATTCTGTTAGTGTTTGCAGCCTGTTCCTCGATTTCAACTACGAGTGACTATAATCCGGATACGGATTTTACTTCGTACAGCACATTCAGCATTTATGATGGTGTCATAAAGAACAGTGAACTCGAAACCAGGCCGCTTGCAAAGAAAAGAATCCTGGAAGCGATAAATAATGAGATGCAGACGAAAGGATTAACTTCTACCGACTCTGCCAGTGCATCGCTGATAATATTTGCACATGGCGGTACCACCGAAAAAATGAACGTCACAGATTATGGTTATGGTTATGGCGGATGGTGGGGACCATATCCGTATGGAAGAAACATTGATGTTTCATACTATACACAAGGTTCTTTAGTTATAGATTTTGTTGATAATGTAAAAGATGAACTTGTGTGGCGCGGAATTGGTACTGCTGCTTTACAGGATCAGGGAACACCTGAAGGAAGACAGGCTTTCATTGATGAAGCTGTAGCAAAAATTCTTGCTCAATATCCTCCCGTGAAGGAATAAACTTTTGATTCATTCGGGCTGTCAAAATTTAACAGCAGCCCTTTTTTTTCCTGATTCTTTTCTTTCCTTCATCCTATTATCCACATATTCCATTGAATTCTCTTACAATTCTTCTTCATAATTGTTATCTTTGAAATAAAAATTAGAACGGTAAACGATAATGCACTATTACTCTCATTTGTTCAGTTTTATTTTGTTCTCAACCTGCATTCTTGCCCAGGAAATAGAAAAGCAAACCTCGCTATCAATTGGAGAAAATTTTAGAATTTATCCAAGTAATGTATCGCAAACAGAAGTATTTTCTGTCAACCATCCTGTAAATCCTGATATAATATTTGCATCTGCCAATACAATTGTATTTAATCCATTTTTTATAAGTGAAGGTATTTACGTTACTACAAATGGCGGAACAAATTGGTATGGTTCCGATACGTGTAAAGGAGCCCCAATAACTCTTCACGGCGGCGATCCTGGAATTACAATAAACAAGCATGGAACTTTCATCTTAACAAGACGTGGCTTCTCCCCTGGATTATATTCTCATTATTCGACAGACAATGGTATAACCTGGTCTAATCAGAAAACTATAACAAATGATGATCTGGAAAGAGCTACAATGACATCAGATGTTCATCCGTCGAGTACTTATTTTGGAAGAAGCTATGCTGCTTGGGTAAAATTTGCACCTCCTTTTCCAATTAATTTTGCATATACGGATGATGGTGGAGTTACCTGGTCATCCCCTGCTCAAATTAACAATCCACTGCAACGAAGCGCCGGAGGTGATATAGCGATGGGACCGGACGCAAAGGTTTTTGTTTGCTGGGCTGGAGTAACTTCAATTTCTCCGTTTACTGAAGACT
Organism: bacterium; assembly: GCA_016716565.1. Lineage (NCBI taxonomy): Bacteria > bacterium. The sequence continues at coordinate 449,822 of JADJWC010000003.1, read as the reverse complement.
TTGTTGGATTTGCATTTACTACTAATGGTGGAACTAATTGGCAGGTAACTGAGAATGCATTTGATATGAATGGAATAAATGGAATCTTAACTCAAAAAGCAAATATCAGAGTGAATGGTTTACCTAATATTGCAATCGATACAACTGGTGGTCCAAGAAATGGATGGATTTATATCATCACGACTCAGAAAAACTTAGCACCTGCTGGAAGTGATCCGGATGTAATCTTAAATCGTTCAACTGACGGCGGACAAACATGGTCAGCCGGAATCAGAGTAAATCAGGATCCGGTCAATAACGGAAAAATCCAATACTTCCCTGCTGTTCACGTAGATAAAACAGGCGGACTAAATGTAATTTTTTATGATGACAGAAATACAACTTCTGATTCAACGGGAGTATTTTTAGCTCGCTCCGAAGACGGCGGAACTACCTGGAAAGAATTTGAAATCAGCGACAAAAATTTCAAGCCGATTCCAATTGGCGGATTAGGGCAAGGTTACCAGGGTGATAATATCTGCCTCACTTCTGCAAACAACAAACTCTGGCCGTTTTGGATGGATAACAGGACCGGCGTCTATCAGATCTGGACGACATCAATTTATATTGACTCTAGTGCTCTAATATTAGCTCCACCATCCAATTTAAGTGCGGTTGCTGATACTTTCTCTATAACACTAACTTGGAGTGATAACTCAGATAACGAATTTGGATTTATAGTTGAACGGAAATCAGGTTCAATTTCAAGTGGAAATTCATTCATAAAAATTGATAGCACAGGAGAAAATACAACTACATATTTAGATATGAATTTAATGCCGAACACAACATATACCTATCGAATACAAGCATTTAATGATGATACGGTATCATCTTATAGTAATCTGATTGAAGCGACTACTTTGCTAAGTACAGATTCAGTTTCATATACTTTTAATTTGGAACAAAATTATCCAAATCCATTTACATCAGAAACATTAATAAAATTTGAACTTGCAATTTCGTCCAATGCTTCTTTAAAAGTATTCGATATTTTAGGAAACGAAGTAGTTACGATTGTTAATCAAGAATTATCTGCAGGATCGCATAAGGTAAATTTAAATTCTGGCAAATTATCCAGCGGAATCTATTTCTACCAATTGACAGCTGGTTCTTTTACAGATACGAAGAAGCTGATTCTAATCAGATAATTATTTTAGAAGCATCATCTTTTGGGTCATCAGTTTACCATTTACATTCAACTGAATGAAGTATGTACCGCTGGCTTCATTATCAGCGCTCCATTCTATTTTATAATTACCACTTTGTTTAAATTCATCTACAAGTGTAATTATATTTTTACCGAGTGCATCAAATATTTTCAATTTTACATAACCCGGTTCATTTAAAATATAGCTTATCGTAGTTGAAGGATTGAATGGATTAGGATAGTTCTGCAAAAGAGCAAAATCATTTACAACTAAATATTGATCATCAACATTATCTGGCTTTTTGGTATTTGTATTTCAGAATCACACCTTCTTCACCGACTGCATAACCTGTAAGCGAATCAGTAAAAACAATATCATATAATCTTGAACTGTCAGTTGTGGTATATCTTGTCCAGGTTTGGCCATAATCATACGTTGCAACGAAATTTTCAGAAGTCGGGACAACTGCCCATCCTTCATACTCAGTTCGGAACGACATGGCATGTGCCTGTCCAAAAACTCCGATTTCAAAATAGCTCCATGAGTTGCCTGCGTTTGTTGAATGCAGAATACCAACACCAAATAAATCCGGATCGCCGCCAATTCCCATCACGTGAACTGAATCAAAAAAATGTATATCGTAAACCTGATCAGCTGGTGCAGATGCAGAATCGATAGGTGTCCAGTTTTCTCCGGAATTTGTAGTTCGCCAGATTACGCCTGCAATATCAAACCTTCCGCCACAGGCATATCCATAGAGATCACTATAGAATTTAAAATCAATAACCGGAAAAAATGAAAATGTACCGGTATCAATATGAGCAGGTTCCCAATTTAATCCGCCATCTGTCGTTTGAAGAAATTTACTCGGTTCACCGCCTGCAAAGCCTCGCAATGTATCGAGGAAAAATATTCCCCTGAGAAAAACATTTTCCTCTCTGAACTGTTCCACTGACCAGTTTTCACCACCATCTGTAGTAGTTAAAATTTCAGTCCCAAAGAAAGAATTGTTTTTTTCACTCGCATCTACCCATGCTAATGCCCAGGCTCTGTTATCATCAAGAAAAAACAATCTCATAATTTTACTGTTTGTATTAGTCTGCTGCTGAACCCAGTTATTGCCTCCGTCACTTGTATAAAATATTGAACCGGAATCACCACCAACCCAGCCACGAAGGCTGTCAGCAAAATGAAGTGTTCTTAAAAAATTATCCGTGGGACTATCTATGCGTTCCCAAAAGTTCTGACCGACAGCTATCTGATGGGGAATTATCAGAAAGATAAATATGAAGATTTTAAGATCCATCATGCCCGAATAAAAATTAATTTTTTACTAACAAAAAGATAACAAATATTAAAATTAAATGATTGAAAAAATTTTTAATCGTTTACTGACTGTTGCTGGATCTGTTAGAAATTTTCTCCGCATTAATAGGTATATTTGCAGTAAATATTAACAAATCTTTAGGAAATAAAATGAAATTGATCTCAACTTTAGTCTTAATCTCAATTCTAATATTCTCAGGTTGTGAAAGTGAAGAAAAGAGGGAATTAACTGAACAGGAAGCGATGAAGAGCGAACCCCACATTGCTAAAGTTATTGATAAAATTTCCGCCAAAGGCTATACATATCTTCAGGTATCGGAAAATAAAGAAGATTTCTGGATTGCAGTTCCAACAATGGAAGTTGAAATTGGTGAAACTGTTTACTTTTCGCGTTATATGGTAATGTATGATTTTAAGAGTGAAAATATCAACAAATCATTCGACGAAATTTTATTTGTAGAAGATGCAAGAAAATCACCAACTCCGCAGGAGATGAAAAATATTCATTCGGGAGTTACTTCTGTTGAAAAACAGACTATTAAAATCGAACCGCTTAAAGATGGCAAAACAGTTCAGCAAATTTTTGCCGATAAAACTTCACTGGGTGGACAGACTGTTAAAGTCAAAGGTAAAGTTGTAAAATTTAACAAGCAGATAATGAAGAGAAACTGGATACATATTCAGGATGGCACTGGTACCGAAAAAGATTTTGACCTTGTAATCACATCGGATGATGAAGTTTCAGTTGGCGATATTATTGTAGCTGAAGGAAAAGTTTCTGTCGATAAAGATTTCGGTGCGGGGTATTTTTTCCCAGTTCTAATTGAGGATGCGAAAATTCAGAGAGAACTTTAAGCTATATTTTTAGCTATTCAATTAGCGGACCAAGGTCGGTACCTGGGTACAGAATAAAAGCGATTGCGAAAGCAAGAACTGAAATTATTAATCCATACATAAAAAAAGTGTAACAAATCCGCAGTTTCTGGTACTTTTGTCCCAAGACCTGCCCAAGGTAATAGAAATCCATTATCATATTATCATACAGGAATTCTTTATCCTTCATCATTTCTTTCATTGCCCACTTAAAATCATTCAGTGACATTTTATGGAAATTGCCGAAGAAGAGAAGGTTGACTTTTTTCTCCTTTATATCATCCTCCGTGAACAATCCACGTGTTACTTTTGGACGAGTTACCAGAATTGCATAAACAAGAGTGACAAGACTTGTAAGAGTCAGCATTGCTGTTGGAATAATCAAATGAGGGTTTGTATCAAGTTTCCTAACCATTATGCTAACTATAATCGTGAGAACGAGTGTGTTAACACTTATCATAATGTTGGCTTTTGTATCTGCCATCGAGCTGAAATCGACATGTGTTCGGACTGTGTTGCGGAACATCGTTTCAATTGAACGTCCGGCATCTTTCTCTTTATCTTTTTCTTTATCCTTCTTCTTATCCTTTTTTGATTCTTCAAAAACGGAATTCTTTTCTTCTTCCATTCTCTTCTGCACCTTTTTTAATTTCTTCTCGATCTTAATATAGTTAATATTTTTTTGAGTTTCGAATCGTTGTTTTGCATATTCAGTATAGAATTGATGCTGCACGAAGAATTTAAGATTGTTGGTGAGCCATTCTTCATCAGATATTTGACAGCAGTTCAATGCTTCCAGTTCATTTTTGAACAGCTCTCCTTTTACATCAAACTTATCGGTTCCCAAATGATGAAGATCTGCATCGCAAATTATTTCTTCAAGAATATTTTTGGGATTCCTGGGCATCCTGGTAGCATCTATCAATGAAATAACTTTGTCAATTCCTTCTGATGGATAATTATTTTCCTGGAGGAATTTAGTAGCCATCGCAATCCCAATATCTTCGTGTCCTTCACATTTTTCAGTATGACCGATATCATGAAACCATGCTGCTATCAACAATGCTTCTTTATCATTTTCATTAACTCCCATTGCATCAGCAATTTCTTCAGCTACTTTGGCTACTTCCGCTGTATGAGTAAAGTTATGATAATAAGCATCCGAAGAACCTTTATAACGGAATGTTCTTCCTATAAACTCTTTTACTTTGCTGAGAATTCCATTATTCATTTTACTACCCTTGAATTGTCGTTTAATTGCAAAGTAGATGTATTTATCGTTATGTCTTTCACCATTTGATTGTTAAATATTCTATTATTTCGAGTAAAAGTTAGATTCTATTTTGATTTAGTATGGTGATAATCATCACAATTATTTAATATTGTATAGCCAATTTCTTCTATCCAATTAACTAATTTTACTTTACTAATAAAATGTGACTAAAAGCATAATGAAAACTCTTTACCTTGCAAGACATGCAAAATCATTCTGGGGTGATCAAAGTCTCCCTGATTTTGATCGTCCACTAAATAAACGTGGTAAACGCGATGCACCATTTATGGGTGAAGTGTTACGGGATAAAAAAGTTAAACCGGATTTAATTATTTGCAGTCCTGCTAAGCGAACGAAAAAAACTGCTATTGAAATCGCTGATAAAATTGGGTATGCCGATAAGAAAATTCTATTTGATGAAAATTTGTATGAAGCATCGTCAAATGCAATTCTCGGATTAATAAAATATATTGATGAAAAATTTGAATCGCTTATGATCTTCGGACACAATCCCGGACTTACACTATTAAATAATCACATCTCTGACCAATACCTTGATAATATTCCAACTTGCGGGATAGTCGCATTGCGATCTGAAAAAAAGTGGAGTGAAATCGGAAAGAATTCCTTTAAACAAATTTTCTTTGAATATCCAAAATTATACCTCGACTAAATTTTTATCTATGAAAGAAAATATTTTTTATAATCGTGAGCTGAGCTGGCTTTCATTTAATCACAGAGTTTTACAGGAAGCGAAAGATCGCTCGGTCCCATTGTATGAAAGACTAAAATTTCTCGCGATATATTCCTCCAATCTGGATGAATATTTCAGAGTTAGAGTTACTTCATTAAGAAGTCTTTTAAATCTTAAGGAAAAATCACGGGAAGGACTTCCCTTCCAGCCGAGAATTCTTCTAAAAAAAATTAAAGACTTAGTCCAGCTTCAGCAGGAAGAGTTCGGCAGAATATACAAGGAAGAAATAATACAAGGACTAAATGAACAGAATATTTTTCTTGTTGATGAAAAAAATATTAGTGAAAATCAAAGAAATTTTATAAGCACATACTTTTTAGATCAGGTTCTACCTTATGTTCAGCCGACACTTCTTGATAAAAACAGGATATCTACTTTTCTTCATAACCGTGCAATTTATCTGGCTGTAAAATTAAAAAGTAAGAAGAAGTCGAAACCATTAGGAAGAACCAGACCAGAAAGATTCAAATATGCTATCGCTGAAATTCCAACAGAAAAGCTCGGCAGGTTTGTAACTCTTCCATCAGATGACGCAAAACATTTTGTGATATTTCTTGATGATGTTTTAAGAATTAATTTGCCAGCACTCTTTCCCGGTTATCAAATTGATTGTGTTTATTCTGTTAAACTTACACGGGACGCCGAGCTTTATATTGATGATGAATTTACTGGAGATCTGCTTCTTAAAATCAAAAAAGGATTATCAAAAAGAAAGACAGGCGTTCCTTCAAGATTTCTGTTTGATAAAGAAATGCCGGATGATTTTCTAAAATTCTTGCGGCAAGCCTTAAAACTTAATAATGACGATCTCATACCGGGCGGAAGATACCATAACTTCAATGACTTTTTCAACTTTCCGAAGTTCAATAAACCGCATCTTGAATATGAACCAATGCCTCCTCAGACATGTAAAGAGCTTGATGGTGTGATTTCAGTATTCGATATCATCTCCCAGAAAGATATCCTCTTGAGCTTTCCATATCAATCGTATGGTTATGTGCTGAAATTCGTTGAAGCTGCAGCAGAGGATGTTTCTGTTAAATCGATTAAAATTACTCTTTATAGAATTGCTGATGATTCACTCGTTATCCGTTCACTTATTAAAGCAGCTGAAAACGGTAAAGATGTCACTGCATTCGTTGAAGTGAAAGCAAGGTTCGATGAAGAAACAAATTTCGCTTCTGCAGATGCTATGCAGAAAGCTGGTGTGAAGGTTTATTTCAGCTTTCCGGGATTAAAAGTACACTCAAAACTATGTCTTGTCGAAAGAACAGAAAAAAGTAAATCCAGGTTTTACTGTTATCTCGCGACTGGAAACTTCAACGAAAAGACTGCTAGAATTTACGCAGACTATGGTCTGTTAACTGCTAATCAGGATTTTGGCAAAGAGATAAAAAAGGTTTTTAATTTTCTTGAAAGAAAAAGTGAAAAGGAAAAGTTTAATCACTTGCTTGTTGCACCTTTTAATTTAAGAAAGACTTTGTTCCTACTGATTGACGATGAAATTAAAAATGCAAGCGAAGGAAAAACCGCAGAGATAATCTTAAAGCTGAACAGTCTCGAAGACCGAAAGATGATTAAAAAGCTTTACGAAGCTTCGCAGGCTGGAGTAAAAATAAAATTAATTATCCGCGGCATTTGTTGTCTTTTACCAGGTGTAAAAGGATTGAGCGAGAACATTGAAGCTATTAGTATTGTTGACAGATTTCTTGAGCATTCCAGGATTTACATATTCCACAATAATGGTGATAAAAAATATTTTCTTGCCTCCTCAGATTGGATGAAAAGAAACTTAAGCCGCAGAGTTGAGGTCGCTTTCCCTGTTTATGATAAAGCCATACAAAAACAACTACAGAAAATGATTGATCTGCAATGGAATGATAATCAAAAGGCAAGAATAATTGATCGAAACCAGAGTAATGAATATAGATTGAAGACACAGGAAGGTCAGATCAGAAGTCAATATGAGATTTATGAAATGCTGAGATGAAGTTACGATTTTATTCCATCTCAAAACGCCATTCCCAACCCTAAATGAAAAGTGGTTCTTTCCTGCGAGAAAGCAATGTAAGTTGATCCAATGATCAATGAATTAAGATAGGAAACCAAAATTCCAACTCCATAAGATAGGTGCCACTTATCAGAAGTATCATTCTCTGTAAAAACTCTTCCCGTTTCAGCAAATAGATTTATGCCTGTCCTGCTCTTCAAAATTATATTTATTTGTGTAACGAAAAGTCTGAGTTCAGCCTGTCCAAAAAGTGCAGCATCACCTGAAAATCTTTTATGGTTATAACCTCTTAAATTATTTTCTCCACCAACCGTAGCACCGGCATAGAATGGATATTTGCCTAACATTTTACTCCCGCCGGCTCTCAGTGCAAATGTCGCAAATGAAGTGAATGACGGCGTTAAATATGTTCGCAGATCAAACCCAGCCTGGTAAAAAGATTCTGGAATATCAAATACTCCCGGGAAAATTTTCCCGTAAAAGTTCATCCAGTAACCGGCGGTCGGATATTCCTGATGATCTTTTTCATCAACTTCCACTGCTAAATGAATACCGAAAGGATTCTGTGTACCTAATCCATAATCTCCATATTTAAATCCTGTTAGCAGTGTATCATTTTTCAATGAAGTATTAGTGTGAATGAATGATACTCCAAAACTTCCTGTGAGCCGTTCTGTAAAACCATAATGAATAGTAGGGAAAAAAGTTATTAGTTTTTGATTAGTTTCGTAGTAATTATTTATTTCGAGTTCATCATCGTAAGTGGTTTCATTTCCATAACCGAAGTAGCGGGTAACAAATTGCTCGGTAGCTGCAACAAGCAAATTTAATCTTCCATCTCTGACAACTGAATAAAAATCGCCCTCATACGCAGCGGCAAAATTTCCAAAGCGAGTTGCATAACTAAAAGTAACTTGCTGCATATAATCCTTTGGAACTGCTCTGAAGCTAAACTGATTTAATTGTATACCTCCGCCAATTGTTAAACCGTAATCAGTATCAAGTCCGATTATGGGAACAGGCAGCCAATCATGACCACGATCTCTTTGCTGAGGTTCATATTTCTCGAAATCATCTTCAGGTTCCGGCCAAAATGAATCGTCGAATGTTGTCCCAGGTCCTAATACAACAGAAGTATGTTTACCACTATCATAAAAATAAGTTTTTCCTTGTGATGCAGTAAAAGGTGTTATAGAAAGAAAATATCCATAAACAATTGATTCATCAATAAATTCGTCCCTGCCTTTGCCACCGATGACTCTAATTACGGGCGCTTCTGAACACTCACCAAAAATGTAAGTTTTATCATCACCATCATCTAAATGAATTCTCAAATCTTTGGTAATTTTATTATCAAATACTTTATGAAATAATGGATCACCTTTCGCATTACTAGTAGATTTATCTCTGCGATAAATTGTTACAACTGTTGATTTATCATCTAATCGGTTCAATTCCACATAATCATCTTCATTGCTGCAGAATACATCAGCATATTTATTAACAAGTCCATATAACTGATCAGATGCCCATTGAAGACTATCTCGCCTTGATTTCAGGTTGTATGAAATTTCTGAAGCACAGATATCGTGAACTTCGGGCGGCAGCATCTTTAAAGAACTATCAATAAGCTCGTCCGTAACTTGTACCTGAACAGCAACGGTGACCGAATCCCATTTTTGTTTATCAAGTTCAGTCAGCACTCTTCTGTCGAGAAATCTTCCGTTCCAGGTAAGGTCTTCCATTTGAGGATAATCTTCGCTAAAATGGGTTATCTGCGGAACAATATAATCTGCAATTGAAGGAAAAAGTCCATCATACTTTGAGAATACCTGATCCCTGTCACGTGGAATCGGTTTCCAGATATCTTTCGATTTACCATCAATGATTTCTTCATATTTAGCCCACCGCCACTGGTCCATATGTCTGTCCCAGTCACCGAGCAGAATATCAATAAGTCTGGCTTTGAGAAATTCTTCAGCATCAATTTTTTGACTTCTTTTTTCAGCAAGATGATCAAATAACTTGTAAGTACCTTTAACATCAAGTGCATTTTCGAAACCGGGCAAATCATTCTCTCCTTCAGATGGATGTTCTTCTATAAAACCAAGAATACCACCGAACTCTTCACGAAATTCTCCCAATCTTTCGTCATCAGGAAGAAAAACTAATTTCGGTTCAGCTTCAAGTATATTTAAGGACTTCAAGATTGGAGAAACCACCAAAGCTGCATAAGGATTTGCGGAGCTAATCTGATCCTTGAGGATATGCTCTGCTATTGATTCCTGCAAAGCCTCAGGTAAAACTTTTGAAGGATCTTTATCAATAGATCTGAACTTCCAGATTTTATTATCCTTACTAACGAACCTTAGTGATTTTGTCTGCATTCCTCCGCCGCGTTCAGTTGGAACAATTCCACCTGAAAAATTTTCGAGGTCAAGTATTTCAACTTTAACTGGAGTTGTCCAGACATCACGCCAGTGTCTACCAAAAAATAATTCGTGCAATCCGTTCGCAGCATATCTTTCGTTTGGGATTACAGTAATGTATCCGGGTATTGTATCAGATTGCGGATATACAATTGAATAGCCGATTAGTAAGATCAAAAAGGATTGAAATAGTTTCATATTACCTGGTATCAATTACAAACAAATATAAATAATGAATTGAAAATTATCATTCCTTAACCCACATGGTAAAAACGTTTTCGGAGTCGCCATTTTCATTAATTACTCTTATCACGTTTAATTGAATGCGATTATCTTTTAAAATACTGAGAGTAACAAAGCCTTCGAATCTTCCTGCAAAAAACGTATCATCTCCTTCACCAAGTGCTTTTTCAACGTGACCCCAAATTCCGGCACCACTTACAATGTAAATATTATCATTTACCCCTTCTAATATTTGCAAAGCATGTTCATGACCTGAAGCATATACTATTCCTGAATATTTGGATAAAACTGTTTCAATTTTGATTTTAAAATTTTGATAATAATCGCTGGCAATATCCTGTCTGGAGACTCCACTACCCCGGATCAACGGATATAATGAGCCAATGATTGGCAGTGGAAGCCAAAAATATTCATTCACATTAGTGAGCGGGAAAATATGGTCCTGCCACGTAAAATAACTACCATGCGGTCCGTGCGTACTTAATGGATGATGAGAAGCAACCACAACAAATTTATCCTGAAAAATAAAAAACAAACTATCCAATTTATTTGTTATCTCTGATTCCGTACAGCTTGAGCATAGTTTATCAATTGGTGCATAACGCAAGTGTTCATCCTGAAACCACCATTGTGAATCCAATATAATTACACGAATCTTTTCTCCAAAACTAAAGACTTCCGGACCGGGACATCCGTCAATTGGTAAGAAAGTTACGTTATCAATTTCTTTATCGTTTACATATTCAGCTTGTCTAGTTATTCTTTCCCAGGAATCCCCATAATCCTGCCCCCAATCGTGATTTCCCGGAATGAGGACACCCTTAGCACCGGATTTAACAACTGTATTAATCTGTTCATTAATCCGCCTTTCATATTCTTGCCTGTCCGGATCATCTTCGGCTGGAAGTCCATTTGGATAAATATTGTCTCCAAGAAAAATAACCAGAGTACTATCGGGATTAATTGATGCTTCAGTTTTTAATGCCTGAAGAACGGGTTCATTGATATCTTTTGCCGGTTCACCAGCATCTCCGATTAAGATTATTTTATAGACTACATCACTTTGACTTTGTCCAGAGATTGAATCCTGTGCAACTAAAAATGTATTAACTACACAAACTGTGATTAGGCAAATAACTTTTAACAAAAAATTATTTTTTTTCATTCCTAATTATTTACTTCCAATCTTATGATCATTTTACTAACTATTTTCGCCATAACAGAATTCGGCAAGGTTCAACACGTTCAAGAATAGAGTCATAATATCCAGCACTAAAACATTTGTCCAGCAGTAATATAAAATCTTAGCGTTTCCGGAGACTTTGCAATATTCAAAGAAAAATTTATTGCACGATCATTTATGCTGAACCAGAATCCTCCGCCAAATGAAGTGTGCCATTTGAAAGATTTTTCGTCATCATAAAAAACACGCCCGGTATCTGTGAACAGATTAATTCCTAATTGAAATGGGATTAAAAAATAAACTTTAGTTAAATAATATCTCAGCTCTGCTGAACCAAGAACAGCAAAATCACCAACGTATCTGTCACGGCTGAATCCACGCAATGTTTTTTTCCCTCCGACCGATGCTCCCTTATAAAAAGGATAATCACCCCAAACAATTTCACTATACGCTCTCAATGCAAGTGTTAAATCATTAAAATATTTGGGAGTTAAATAAGTTCTGCCATCCAGAGTTATTTTGCCGAAAAAATCTTTGTTGTTAAATGTCGGAGGATAAATATCGCCGTAAATATCAAAATAGTATCCGGTAAACGGAAGTTCTTTGTCGTCCCTGTTGTCATATCTGAGTAATGTCGAGACTGCAAAAAAATCGAGAGTACCTAAACCGTAAGGCTGCAGTTCATTAATCAGATGATCTTCTTGTCTTAAAACCGTAGAAAGTTCAAATAAAAGTCCTGTGTGTACTGTCAAATCTTTTAGTACCGGAATTTTCAGATAAAACCCTGCGCTAAAATATCTCTGATTTACATTGTAGTATTCTGCTTTGACTAAACTGTCATTCCTGACGGTTTCATTTCCGAAGCCGTAGAATCGAGTTATCTCAAGACCAGTAAACTTTGCAGGGATTTTAACATTCAATCCATCAAACATATCATTAAAATCTCCGAGAAAAATAAATTCAGCTCTCTTGGATATTGCAGCATAAGAACCTGTAAGTTCATATCGATGAGCGAATGGTAATTTTCTGAAATCATAATAGTTTATTCTACCACCGAGTCCAAGAATAAAACCATCGTCCGTGTTATACTCAAATGGTACTAATACGTTGTAATCTCTGAACCTATCTTCAATCACCGGTTCGTATCTTTGCTGCGGATCTTCAGGTAAAATATATTCTTCATCATTTGTATATGTTCCTTCACCTTCAATGAATATTGTCTTCTTACCTGAGTCATAAAATTCAGTCATCGTTTTGGTTGTTTGAAGTGGAGTAATAGATAAAAAATAACCCTGAACATTTGAACTGTCAATTAGCTCATCTTTGCCATCTCCACCTTCAATAATAATTCTCATCCCTTCTTGAACTTCTCCTGTAACGATAACAAAATCATCTCCGCCAAACATATGAAGTCTCAGTTCATCCGTGACAGAGTTTTCGAGAAGCCGATTATACACAATTGATTCTTTTTTATTGCCGGTTTCTTTGTCGCGCTTGAAAATGGTTACTTCTGTAAATGTATCATTTACTCTTTTTATTTCAGCATATTCATCTTTATCGCTGCAGTAAACATCCACATATTTTGAAACCCAATTATAATATTCATCTGAAGCACTTTTTAACTGATCTCGCCTCGATTTAAGTTTTGCAATTAAATGCTCGCCTTCAATTTGGTAATATTCTTTAGGCATTTGACTGACTGCTTGTTCGATAGTTTCGTCGGTGAATTTACTCTGCATATAAACTGCAACAGAATCCCAAATAGGTTTATCCAGTGAACTTAAAAGTCTTCTATCTAAATGTCTTCCTTCCCACGTCATATCAAGCATAGCCGGCATATCATAATCAAAATGAACCATAGAAGTAATTGCAACTGTCATTACAGTTGGAAATAGTCCATCGTAAAGTGGAAATGCAAAATCTCTGTCTTTGGGAATTGGTTTCCAGATTCTTTTTTTACCATTCTTGTAGCCAGCCCAATTCCATTGACCAGCGTGTCTATCACGATCACCAATAAATACATCAAACAAACGGGCTTTTAGAAATTCAACGGCATCAACTTTTTCATCATTATCTTCCTGAAGTTCACCGTATAACTTAAAAGTGTTTATAATTTTATCTGCACCAGCAAAATTTAAGGATTCATTTTTATAATCTTCTGGATTTTCTTCAATCGTGCCTAATACTCCGGCAAATTCTTCTCTGAACTCACCTAATAGTTCATCATCAGGCATAATACAAATTGCAGTTTTTGCATTTAGAATTCCGATGGAATCCATCAGCAATGAAGTTATTACGGAGGAAGCAGGCATTGTAACACTTATCTGATCCTGCATTGCTTCAGCAACGACTGATTCTTTGAAATCCGGTGGCAGGCTTCTCGTAACATCTTTATCAATTGAACGGAATCTGTATTCCTTACCATCGTTGCCAATAAATTTCAGAGATTTGGTCTGAAGTCCTCCGCCTTTTTCATAAGGAGCTAATCCACCTGCAAATTTTTTAAGATCAAGAACTGGTACCTTTATTGGACTGATCCAGAGATTTCTCCAATGATCTCCGGCAAAAAATCTAGTAAAACCGCTTGCATCATAATCTCCTGCAACAACAATTTCAGTCCCGCTAAAAAAACTTGTTGTGTCTTGTGAGAAACAATTCTCAATTAGTAAGAATAAGAGTATTGATATTAGGAATTTATTGTTGAAGTTCTTTATCAAAGAAATCAGAATAATTTTAAATATTATAATCGGTGTAATAAATCGATAGTGAAAATTTAGAAGCAAATATTCTTACGATCAGATAGGAGAGAGCTACTCCATCGGTAAATTCATTCGTTTCAGAATTTCTTTGAAGCGCGGATGTTCTTGTAGTTCTTTCCAGAATTTACCATTAATAAAATTAAGTCCTCCCAAGCGTTTATCAATCGCTCTGTGAAGCGAATCAATTGCTTTATCCAATTCACCTAATCCTGTATATACAATTGCCAACTCGAGTTCCAAAGTTGGACTTTTAAGCTGTTCTTTTTCCGCTTTATGTATGAATTCAATCGCCCTCTCTGTTTGTCCAAGCTTAGCGTACGCGTAACTAAGTCCGGATTCTGCTTTCAAAATATTAGTTGGATTATCCAATATTTTATTGAATATCTCTATTGCTTTATCATAATTGTTCGATCTTAAATACATCCAGGCCATACTATTCCAGGAATCACCAAAATCGGGATCAAGCTCAATTGTTTTGTTCTGTTGTGCAATCGCCTGTTCGGTCTGGTTGTTATTAAAATAAACAAATGATAATATGTAACTGATTGGTGGATTTAATGGATCTATCTGATGAGCAAGTTCAGCTTCCTTTAAAGCTTTTTTATGATAACCGAGAGTAGTCAATAACATCGCATAATACTGATGTGTTTCAGCGGAGTTTGGATTCTTCTCAAAGACTTTCAAAAAACATTTTTCAGCACCTTCCCAATCCCAATCATTGAAGTATTTTATCATCCCAAGTGAAATATGGGCAAATACAGAATTACTATCCAGCTCGTACGACTTAAGAGCATATTCTTTCGCTTTAGGATATGCTGTTTGAGTTGGCATAAAGCCAACTGCCCCGAAATAAACATAACACGCTGATAATCTTGAATAAGCTAAAGCAAAGTCGGGAGACATTTTTATTGCATCTTCAAAACAATTTACTGCTTTAAGAACAAATTCAGGAGCCCATTTATTCCAATAAAATAATCCCTTTAAATAAAGATTATATGCTTCAATGTTTTCAGTGGGAACATTGACAAGATGCTTTACGGGCTTATGGATATTTATTGTCTTTTTTAGTTGATCAACAATCGAATTTGCAATTTCATCCTGAACTTCAAATATGTCTTTCAGGTCTCTGTCAAAAGTTTCTGACCATTTGTGATAACCATTTTCTGAATTAATCAGCTGTGCCGTGACACGTACTCGGTTACCGTATTTTCGCACGCTTCCTTCAAGAACAGTTTTAACACCGAGCGTTTTGCCGATTTCTCGTATATCCGAATTCTTTCCTTTAAATGCAAATGAGGATGTACGTGAAGTAACCAGAAGACCATCTACTTTAGCAAGTGCATTGAGAAGTTCCTCTGTCATACCATCGCTGAAATATTCATTATCTTTATCTGCGCTGAGATTGATGAATGGTAGAACAGCGATGGAGTTCTCAGAAATCGCTGATTTACCTTCAATCTGATCATGAGTTGGAATAACTAATCCATCACAATTTATTGCGTAAATTTTTACAGGATACTTAACATTTTTAAGTTCAAACCTTCCGAGAAAAACGGATGAAACTTCAGTTTGATTTTTCAGTTCATCGTTTATTTTATCTGAGACTAAAACACTACCAGGTACCGCCATATTTTCTATTCTTGAAGCAATGTTAACTCCGTCACCATAAACACCTTCATCATCATAAACAACATCACCAGCGTGAATACCAATGCGGAGCGGAACTTTTGGTTCAGTCTGAAGTTCTTTCTGGATTTTTGCGGCACAAATAGCTGCTTCAATTGCACTTCCAAATATGGATAAAGTCCCGTCACCATAATACTGGAGTATCTGTCCACGATGCTCTAATATCAGTCTTTCAAGGACTGCACGATGCTTGTCTCTTAAAATTTTTGCCTGCCGCTCATTCTCCTGCATGAGTGCAGTATAGCCCACCATATCGGTAAACATAATTGCGGCGAGCATTCTAATTTCTTTCATATAAAAAATTTGTAAATATTTTAAGTAAAAATTTTAAGAAGTGGGAAGAAATTAAAGGACTAATCGGTTAAATGCAAAATAACATCAACCAGCGGAAAAAGTCAATTTTGGGTGAAAGGAAGAAATTCAACTCCTCCCTTCACCCTTAATAATTTATTTTTTCTTTGCACCAGCTTCGGCAACAGCAATTGCAGTCATATTGATGATATCATCAACAGTTGCGCCACGCTGTAATACATGGATAGGTTTTTTCATACCCATCAAAATTGGTCCAACGACTGAGGCCTGGCCAATCCTTGCCATAAGCTTATAGGCGATGTTCCCTGAATTCAGATCCGGGAAGATGAGAATATTTGGTTTTCCTTTTAATGAACTGAAGGAAAATTCTTTTTCGATTATTTCCGGAACTATCGCGGTATCAGCCTGCATTTCACCATCAATCATCAAGTCAGGTCGGAGTTTCTTAACTATTTCAGTAGCGTGTTTTACTTTTATTGATTCAGGATATGGTGCGCTGCCAAAATTACTGAAAGATAGCATTGCTATTTTCGGCACAACATCGAAAGTTTTTACTGTATCGGCTGTCGATATAGCAATTTCAGCAAGCTGCTCAGCATTCGGATTAACATTTACAGTTGTATCAGCAAAGAAGTAAACATCCTGTTTTGCAAAAATTATATACAACCCCGAAACAACTTTAAGTCCTTCTTTCATACCGACACAATGAAGAGCAGGTCTGATAGTATTGGGATAGCTCGTAGTTAACCCGCTTATAAGTGCATCAGCTTCACCTAACTCAACCATCATTGAACCAAAATAATTCGGTTTCTTCATAAGGTTTTTAGTGTCCTTTAAGGTTGCCCCTTTTCGTGAGCGCTTTTTGAAAAATGCTTCAGCGTACTCGTTTCTTTTTTCACTTGCTTCAGGATCAAATATCTGGAATTCTTTTTGATCGAAACCAAGTTTTTCAATTTCTTCTTTTATAATCTTTTCATTACCAAGCAGAACAGGAAAAGCCATATTATCGTTATATACAACGTGAGCGGCCCTGATTATTTTTTCTTCTTCACCTTCAGGATAAACAACTTTGAGTGGACGCTTTTGAGCTTTATGAATCATCACACGAATTAATTCTTTTGACAGTCCAAGTCTCTCTTTAAGTTTTTCTTCGTACTGCTGCCAATCCAATTCTTTGATTTTCGCAACTCCGGTTTCAATAGCAGCTTTTGCAACAGCAGGTGCAACGTACCAAAGAACTCTTGGGTCAAAAGGTTTTGGAATAATATATTCTTTACCGAAGGAAAAATCCTCTCCACCATATGCTCTAATAACCATCTCAGGTACTTTTTCTTTTGCAAGTCTTGCCAATGCCAGCGTGGCGGCCATTTTCATTTCGTCATTTATTGCAACTGCCCTTACATCTAAAGCACCTCTGAAGATAAACGGAAATCCGAGGACATTATTTACCTGATTCGGAAAGTCACTTCTGCCGGTAGCCATAATTAAATCTTCTCTGACAGATACGGCTTCATCATACATTATTTCAGGATCAGGATTTGCCATCGCAAAAATGATCGGATTTTTGCCCATTGATTTTACCATATCCTTACTAACTACACCACCGGTTGATAAGCCAATAAATACATCTGCTCCTACCATTGCATCAGCTAAAGATGCAAATCCTTTGGTCTGCGCAAACAATTCTTTATACTTATTAAGGTCTTTTCTGTCTTTGGTAACGCAGCCTTTAGTATCGAACATCCAAATATTTTCTCTTTTTGCACCTGCCATTATATAATGCTTGCAGCAGGAAATTGCTGAAGCACCAGCACCACTGACAACAATTTTTATCTTATCTAATTTTTTGCCTGCCACTTCAACTGCATTAATAAGTGCAGCGCAGGAGATTATAGCTGTACCATGCTGGTCATCATGAAAAACGGGAATCTTCATTGTTGCTTTTAATTCTTCTTCTATCTCGAAACACTCAGGAGCTTTAATATCCTCAAGATTAATTCCTCCAAAGGTTGGTTCGAGCATCTGTACAGCTCTGATTATTTCTTTCGAATCGTGCGAAGCAAGTTCAATATCAAAAACATCAATGTCTGCAAATCTTTTAAAGAGAACTCCCTTTCCTTCCATCACCGGCTTTCCTGCTTCAGCTCCGATGTCACCAAGGCCAAGCACAGCCGTGCCATTAGATACGACAGCAACAAGATTTCCCTTAGCCGTGTACTTATAAACATCTTCAACATTTTTATGAATCTCACGGCAGGGTTCCGCAACGCCAGGTGTGTAGGCAAGCGAAAGATCACGTGACG
The DNA here is from genome assembly GCA_016716565.1 of bacterium. Taxonomy (NCBI): domain Bacteria; species bacterium. The sequence continues at coordinate 431,480 of JADJWC010000003.1, read as the reverse complement.
TTAAACAAGGTTTTGAGGCGATAACTTCTATTTTGCCTTTTCTTTCTATCGAGTGGTATTGTAGTGCTTCTTCTTTACTTATTTTCATTTTAACTCCTGGTAATTTTTTATTTCACTAAGATAAATTATTGTTTAACATAAGAATGGATATTATCAAATTTGTACAAAATTCCTCTATCCGGAATGAGAATTTGATTTGAATGATGATGTAAAATTTGCATAAAATTACATCACAAAATTACTTCAAAATTCTGAATAAGCCTAAGTAATACGGTCTTTTTTAATCAATAAAACTTAATAATTAGCAATTAATTCATTCGGCTTGAAGCTGCAGCCTCTTCTATCAGCCTTTCAGAAAGTTCTTTGCCAAGATATATATCAATTATAAAATGAATGAGGTATAAAAGCGGTGTGAGCACTACTGCTACGAGAAATTTATAAATATAATTGACAATACCAATTGCCATTATTAGAGTAAAATCCCATCCAGCTCCAACATAAAAAGCAATAAAAAGAACAACAAAGCTGTCAATGAATTGAGAAACTAATGTTGAACCCGTAGCCCGCAACCAGATTTTTGAACTGCCGGTGAATGACCTTAAAAAATGGAAAACGTAGACATCGACTAATTGTCCAATCAGAAAGCGGTTAACGAACCGGCTATTATCCATAAGCCCTGTCCGAAAATAGTGTTGAACGCCAGATCCATATTGATTACAGCCATAATCAGTTTCCGTTGATCCAGAAATCAGCGGGACGCAGTCCCATTGCAAAGTAGACCATTAGAAATGCATAAGCAATTAACGTTGCCGCGGTAAATGACATAAATCCGAACACCTTTTCGTCCGGAATATTCATTGATTATATCAGTCATAATAAATACAATTGGCCAGAGCAAAACTCCAGCAGTTAGATTGAAAGACAAATTGCTTTCTCCAAAAAAGGAAAGATTAATCGGTGGAATACCAAAGCAATTTTTCCAGTGAAAATATTTTCACACCGATAAATTCAGCGAGAAGCGCGTTGGCAACAAAAACGATCCAAGGATGTAAAATAAGTTATTACTTTTATTACCTTATTTAAATTTTTATTGTGATTGATTTTTAATGTTAATATAAATAAAAAAGCGGTACCATTACTGATACCGCTTTCGTGGAGAGCGTCAGATGCTTTGCGTTATCTTCTGTTTTTATCCCTTGAATTGTTGTTTTCAGTTGACCTGTCTGTTTCGAACTTCGTATCATTGCTTTCGGGTCTGCTGGTTATTATTTCTGTTCTTTCTACTTTCTTCTTGACTTCATTTTTATTCCTGATCCTGGTGTCTGCTTGACTTTTGTATTCTCACGTTTAACATCTTTCGTCTGCATTTGATTTGTGCTCTTGTTCTCACTTCCTTTGCCTCAATTCTGTTCTTGTTCGGTTCTGATTCAAAGATTTGTTTTTTACACGAGTTATGTTTTTAACCTGGTTTTCTTTTCTCGTATTGAAATCTTATTCATTTCTAATTGTTTCATTGTTTCTTTTTTCAACAGTTTCTCTCGTACGGTTTGTTTTGATTTCAGTATTCCGGTTAGAATCAGTTCTGTTCTTTTCGAAAATTTTATCAACACCTGTTTTTATATCTCTTCTTTCCTGATCTTTTTTCCGTGTATCAACATTTCTTTCGATGGTTTTATTTTCAGTTCTACCGGTATTGATATTCTCTCTTCTGCCAATCTGAACCTTTTCGACATCAAGAGATGTACGTCTGTTTTCTCTTTTGATTTCCATACGACCTAAATCATTCCTTACCAGTTCATCCTGTTTAGATCAAGAGTCCTGATTTCATCACGCTTTCCATATCCATCTCTTTTCAATTCTCTGGAATCATTTGTTCTGATTATATCTCGCTGTTTTATTTTCTGACCAGATCGTGTACTGATGTAATTTACATCAATTCCTCTGTTTTGAATCCGGCCATTTCTATAACCATAGTCGTGACGATATTTTGTTCCGCTGTATATTCTATATTTATAATCTGGTCCAACATAATAGTTATATACATACGGATCACAGAAATTATTATACGTCACAAAATGCCAATGGTGATATGGTGAGTAGTATGTATTACTCCAGAATATTCCGATTGAGATCGAAAAAGATGCATAAGGATGTAAAGGAGCCCAACCGATGTAATCGTTGTCATATCTCCATTCAACCCATGCAGGAGCCCACTCGTAGTCAGGATACCAGAGCCATCCGTAATAATCATCGTAATACCATCTTCCATAATGATAAGTGATGAAACCGAAAGGTTCATACGAATCCCAGTACCAACCGTCGTAGGTCCAAACCCATCTACCCATTTGATACGGCATCCAGTTAACACGAATGATAGTTGGTCTCCAAACCACTACACCGTAATCTACTTCAATCCAGCTCCCATAAGGAGACAGTTCTGTGTAGAAGTATCCACCCACCCCGTGATTATGTCTTTTTGCTTCTGCATTAAAAGTTACTGCAACAAAAAGAACTACTGCAAGAATTATGATCCGTTTCATTTTACACCTCCGTGTTATGTTTACGGTACAAATAGTCCAATGAAGGTGCCAATAGTGAAAACCTAATTTTATTTGATTTCAAGCTATTTGGAAGGTTTTGTGTCTATTTAATTAGACAGAATGTATGCTATGTATGCTAAAATCTCATCTCTTGACCTTTCTTGATTTCCACAAGTAGTTGCCAAATGCACCGACTAATCCGGTAATGATTGTAAGGGATTTGAAATATTTCTACAATTAATAAATAATTTAACTTAAGATTGTTCAAAAGAATTTCTTTTCCCTTATAAAGAATTCTGAATTCAAAAATGATTTTCAGAAAAAGTGAAATCAAAAATGAAAACAAAAATATTTTATTAAGCCAAATACCAAGAATTATTTGTGCAACTAATCCAATATAAAATGCATAAATTAAAATTAGTTTGAGAACAAGACTTTTATCGCTGTAAAATAATCCTTTGCTCGCCCATCGTTTTCTCTGCTGATAAAAATCTCCAATACTTTGATTAGCTGAAGTTTTAACAATGGCTTTTTTATTGATGCAGAATTTCACTTTAAAGTCAGTATCTCTTGCTATTTTTTGCATAAGAAGTTCATCATCACCCGATGATAAATCCATATTATCATTAAAGCCGCCGACTTCGTCAAATACTTTTTTTCTGTATGCAATATTTGCTGCATTACAGATAGTTGGATGACCTGCTCCTATCAATCCTGCGCCGCAAAGTACCAATCCTGCAAATTCAAGTTTCTGAAATTCTGCGAACAACCTCTTATCATCTCTCAAACTCAACCGGACCTGAAACAAAACCGGTTACGGGATCAAATGATTGCATTAATGAATTCAGCCATTCTTCATCGTGAATACAATCTGCATCAGTTGTAACGATTATCTCCTTTTGCATTTTCAATACCATATCTGATTGCTCTTTTCTTGTGAGCATTCTTTGAAAAGATCCTCAGGAACTGATAATACTCCGATATTATTGCTTTTTAATATTTTTTTAGTAATTCGAGAGAATTATCTTCCGACGAATCATTTACATAAATAACTTCAAACTTTTCAATTGGATACAACTGAGATTCTATAGACTTAAGACTTGCCAAAATATTTTCTTCTTCATTTCGGAATGGAATTATGATTGATATGAATTCATGAGGAATTTTTTCGTTTACTGCCAGATTTTAAATTTCCAATCCTCTGAATATTCTCTGTAGAAAAAGGAGATAATGAATAGAAATAATAGAAATATAAAAGTAGAAAAATGTAAACGAAGAATCAATTATCATTTTTTCTTAAGAACATTCCAACGCCAATTAAAGCTGGAATAAGCAGATTAATTATGAAAAGAAAAATGGACGCATTAAAACCAATAGAAGCAGTTTCACCCATTTGAGTAATAAAAAAAAACTGAAGCACCCTCCGTATTCCAAGTTCTCCAAAAGAAATTGGAGGGAATAATTGTTTTAGTAAACATTATCAGGTTGGCTGCCCAGAGGTAGTGAACAAAATCAAAATGATTTGAAAATGCGACACTAAAAGCGCATATTGAATTAAGAAACAGAAATAAAATAAAAAGGATATGAAAAGCATTTTAAAAATATTTTTATCCAGATTTTCAAAAATTCTTAACTTATCAAGAAAAGGTTTCAGCTTGTGATGAATTAAGTTTTGAAAATAAAATACTATTCCAAAATTTATTACTAAGCAGCAGAATAATTAGCAAATAGAAAAATGTAAAGATCAGAATGAAAAGTGATAAAACTATATAAATGGACACATTGTAATAGAAATAAATAAAAGCAAACTCGAAATGAACCGAGCGATGCAACCATCAATAAAGGAAAAAATTTATCTATAAGTGTTGCAACTGTTACCTGGACAATTGATTTATCTTTGAATTCAATTCCTCTTCCAAAATATTCACCGATTCTTAATGGAGTGATTATCCCTGCTGAAAAACCAAAAAAAGTGATCTGAATATTTTCAATTATCATTTACTCCAAGCACTTCAACGCAGGTTATTCTCCATTTAGTGTATTGAAGATAAATATTGAGTACACCTAAAAGGATGACAAACCCGATAATGGCAATGTTTGCTTCACTTATTGCTAGGATAATTTGATTGTAATCAACAGAACTTATAAGATAAGATAGCAATCCGGCTGCGATTATTAACTTAGCAGCAATTACCAAAGTTGTTTTGTTAATCAGCCGATGCTTTTGGATTCCTGTTAAATTCTTTTCCATCAAAATATTTTATTGCTCTATTTCAAATATATTAACTTTTAATCCTTCGGTACAGTTTGTGCACATTGGTTCCGATTTCCGGTCCGAAAGAATTTTAGTTCTGAATTCGTAATATTTATCAGAATTCCAAACCTCAGAGAATGACTTCCCATTTACAATTCCTATTTCATTTTCGGCATCTTTGTCAAAACAGCAAGGAACTACTCTGCCATCCCAGGTAATCACTGATGTTCTCCACAAAGCGAAGCAGTGATTTTTAATTTCGTTTTTAATTCTGAAGGAATTGTTTTCCACTAGATATCTTCTAAATTTTTATTTGTTGGAAGAAATTTAACCGCATTCTCGTATGAGGATATTTGCATTGTCTTAAACACAAGCTTATCTACACCAACCTCTTTGCAGTACTTTCTGACCTCATCCATCTGGTGCTCATTTTGCTTCATCACAATAAATTGAAATTCAATAAAGGTTTTTTAATCCACGTTCATTTTCTTCGGATTAATGATCTTAATCCTTTATCCGCTTGCTCGAAAGTTCCACCAACTCTATATTTTTGGTAACTTTCTTCATCAAGTCCATCAACAGAAAATATTAGTTTGTCCGGTGCATTATCAATAACCAGATCGACGTTATTCTTATTAACAAAATGTCCGTTAGTACTGATGGAGACATATACATTTTTATCTTGAGCATATTTTATCATCTCGGGAAGCTTTTTATTTATGTAAGGTTCACCCTGAAAGTAAAGCTGAATGTAAAAACCAGTATCACTGATTTCATCAATAATTTTTAAAATCCTCTGTTTTTAGTAAGCCCAATGGTCGAGTTAATGTTCCTAATCCTGAAGGACATTCCGGACATTTTAAATTACAGTGATTGGTTGGTTCAATGGAATATGAGATGGGCATTCCCCAAACGATTGGCTTACGGAATATTCTCGAAAGATGAAAAGAACTAATTATCTTAATAGCATTAAAAGCTTTTTTAACAGTAAAATATTTGACTAAATTTATTTCCAAGTATCCGAACTAATTTGTTAATTCTGGAACAAAAATAGTCAATTGCATTTTAACCTGAAAGATTATCCTTTTTAAAATAGCTGTTAAAACATTATCTTTCGAACAATAAACTCGCCAATTCATTTACCGAGGAATAAATGTACATTAATTTTAGCGATATACCGGGACATCAAAATCTTTTTCTTGATTACCTGTACGAGTTTGAAAACGTTGCTGATTTCTATGCTGATGACTTTCGAAATAAGGAAAATTATTTAAAATTATTTAAGACAATAATCGATAACAGGCGAAATCTTTCACTGATATGGGTAATATGTTACATCCAATATTCTCAAGTGACAACCCTTCAAACTTTCTCAACAGAACATAAAAAAGCTTTCCGATAAAAAGACGCTTGCAATTGTAACCGGACAACAGCTTGGAATTTTGGGCGGCCCTCTATATACATTCTATAAAATAATGACAGCAATAAAATTAAGCAGCTATCTATCTGAGAGATACGACGACTACAATTTTGTCCCTGTTTTCTGGTTAGAAGGTGACGATCATGATTTCAACGAAGTCAGAGCTGTTAAATTAATTGATGATGCAAATTCACTTTCAACGATTGGTTACAAAGAAGAGATTGAAGAAGATGATTTAAAACAGAGTGTCGGGTTAATAACTCTCGATAGTTCAATAAATGATTTCTTTGAAAAACTTAACGGCGTATTAAAGGAGACTGAGTTTAAACCAGTAATCTTCGAACAGCTTAAAGGATTTTATAAAGAAGGTAAGACATTCAAATCAGCTTTCAAAGAATTAATATTTAAATACTTTGATGAATACGGATTGGTGATATTCGATCCCCAGGATGATGAGGTTAAAAAACTGCTCAAGCCGATCTTCAAAAAGAAATAACTGATTTTCGAATTCACACAGAAAAGCTGGTGCACGTAAGTGCAACACTTGAAGAACTTTATCATGCCCAAGTAAAAGTGAAACCAGTAAACCTATTTTTGAGCGTTGATAATGGACGTCATTCTATTGAACCGGTTGATAATGAATACAGATTGAGACGAAAGCGCAAAAGTTTTTCACAGGAACAATTGCTTGAGCTTCTTGAAAATGAACCGGATAAATTCAGTCCGAATGTCTTACTGCGTCCGATCTGCCAGGATTATTTACTCCCTACTGCATTTTATATAGCAGGACCAAGTGAGATATCTTACTTTGCACAAATTAAATCATTGTATGAATTATACAATATTACAGAGCCTATAATTTATCCACGATCTTCTGTAACTGTCCTTGAAAACTCCATTGCAAACTCACTAGAGAAGTATTCAGTTGAAATAAATGAAATCTTCATTGATGTGGAGAATGTTAAGAAAAGAATTATAAACTCAGTTGAAGAAAGTTCTGTTGATGAAATGTTTGATGGAATTTCCAATCAAATTGAATCGTCATTTGATCAGTTAAAGGAAAAGCTGCTGGATCTTGATAAAACGATTGCAGACTCGAGCAACCGTTACAGGGATAAAATACTAAGCACAGTCTCCGAGTTAAAATCAAAAGCTGAAAAAGCTCAGCAGAAAAAATATGAAGTAACTTTACGGCAAATTGACCGAGCCGCGGTTCATCTCTTTCCAAATTCTAATCTGCAGGAGAGAAAATCAACTTTATTTATTTCGTAAACAAGTATGGCGAAGATTTTGTAAAAAGAGTTTTTGAAGAATTACAAATAAATAAATTCGAGCATCAGGTAATCAGGTTTTAACTTGTTATCGAACTGAGTTGCGAAAGAAATTTCGGGTTTGAGACCGAGACATATTCAAATCCATTTACTTCTCCCCCACTCTCGAGTAATGACGAAAGAATTGCAAACGCCATTGCAATTCTGTGATCACCAAAACCTTCAAAAGGTTCTGATGGTTTCTGAAGCTTACCACTAACATTAAAACCATCAAAAAATTCTTCAACGATCAACCCGAGTTTTAATAAGTTACAACAAATAGCTTTTATTCTGTCTGATTCTTTAATTCTTAATTCAGATGCACCCCTTAAAACAAAATTCCCTTCAGCAAAAAGTCCTGCAATAGTTAGAATCGGAATTTCATCAATGATCGATGGAATTAATTCACTTGAGATTTCGATATTCTTTAGATGGCTTGACTGCACAATAATATCGCCAAAGATCTCTTTGTTTGAAGTACCTTTTTCTTCTATTTCAATTTTAGCACCCATTCTCTTCAAAATATTTAAACATTCAGTCCGGGTTGGATTCAATGAAAGATTCTTTATGGTCATTTCAGAATTATTCGAGAGCAAAGTCAAAACGATAAAAAACATTGCCGATGATATGTCACCTGGAATAAAATACTCTTTAGGTTCCGGATAATTATTCTTAGACACTTTTGAAACAATCTTCTGATTCTTTTTTGAAACTTCGAGATTTAATAAATTCTCAGTGTGATTTCTTGTCTGAGTCGATTCAATCACAGTGGTTGTATCATCTAAATGTAATCCAGCTAGTAGAATTGCACTTTTCACTTGCGCACTAGCAACAGGCATTTCATATTTTAATGAATTTAAGTTATCTGTTGAAAATATTCTTAAAGGAAGCTTTCCATCATGATTCTCTATCTTAGCGTTCATTTGTGTCAATGGTTCAATCACTCGCTTCATCGGTCTTGATGAAAGTGATTCATCGCCAATGATTATTGATTCAAAGTTTTGAGCAGCAAGAATGCCAGTTAATAATCTCGCAGTAGTTCCCGAATTTCCCGCATCCATTGGTTTAGCAGGTTTTTGATATCCCTTAAATCCTCTTCCAAAAACAATTGCTACATTATTATCTACTTCAATATGAATTCCGAGTTCCCGGAGACAATTGATTGTTGATCTAACATCATCACTGTTGGAAAGATTTCTGATAACAGATTGTCCATCAGCAAGCGAGGAAATAAGTAAAGCTCTGTGTGATATTGATTTATCGCCGCGAAAACTCAAGCTTCCACTTACTTTGTTAATTTTCTCAACTGATTGAATCATAAACACAAGTTACTTTTTTGACCATTCTTCTATCATTGCTTTTAATTCTTTCGAACTCATCTCGCTTTTATCATAAAGTCCGTTAAGAGTTCGTTGTCTGAGTGCTTCATAAATGCAAATCGCAGCGGAGACAGATACATTTAAGCTTTGGACCATTCCATACATTGGGATAAAAAATCTTTCATCGGACAGTTCTTCTGCTTCCTTTGAAAGTCCACGGTGCTCGTTTCCGAAAACGACAGCAGTCTTTTTAGTAAAATCGAGTTCGTAAAGTGACTTTGAATCAGAATTCAATGACGAAGCATAGACAATAAAATTTTCTTCCCGAAGCTTCTGATAACATTCTTCAACAGTTTTAAACTTTTCCCTTTCAATCCACTTGTATGCAGATGCTGAAGATTTCTTTCCTATCTTTGGAAATTTTTCTATGTTATAAAGGAGAGAAACTTTCGGGATGCCTGCTGCATCACAGGTTCTGAAGATTGCACTAACATTATGAGGATCGTGGATGTTTTCGAATACAACGTGCAGAGAAGGTTGTCTTTTTAAAACTACCCACTTAATTTTTTCAATTCGTTTTTCAGTTCTGAAATATGAATCAGACACTTTTATTGAACACTAATTTGTAAACGGAATGGTTTTTAACTTTTCTTGCTTTGTCTACTTTTAATTTTTTAATGTCGGTTTTGAGGTAGAAGGCAGCTAATTCAAGTATCTTCGAGAGAACAGTATCTTCATCGTGCGCCCAGCTTTCACATCCTGATAAGGAAGGAATTTCGGCAGTGAAACCATCGTTTGTTTTTGTTACTAAAATATCAAGAACCACTTCAGCCGGACATTAATAATTTGATTCACTTTTTTCGCCCGAAACAATTTTAACACTCGCACTTGCACCAATTCTATCAGCTCCTGATGCGATCATTGCTTCAGCATCCTCTTTCGATCGGATTCCACCTGCTGCTTTAACACCAATGGAACTTCCAACAACATATTTCATCAACGCTACGTCACCAACTGTAGCTCCACCTTTACTAAATCCTGTCGAGGTTTTCACAAAATCAGCGCCTGCTTTTTTACAGATCAGACATGCTTTTACTTTTTCCTCATCAGTCAATAAAGCGGCCTCTATAATTACTTTTACAAGAGCACCATTCTTTTTTGCGGATTGCACGACCTGCATTACATCGTTTTCAACATAATCGTTATCACCGGCTTTTAATCTACCGACATTGATAACCATATCGATTTCTGTCGCCCCATTTGCGATTGCCTGTACAGTTTCAAATTTCTTTACTTCAGTTGTATTCGACCCAAGCGGAAATCCAACTACTGTGCAAACTCTTACATCAGTTCCACTTAGTAATGAGGAGCATAAAGAAACATATCCCGGATTTATACATACAGAGGCAAAGTGATATTTTTTTGCTTCTTCGCAGAGCTCAGTTATTTCTTTTGGAGTAGCATCCGGCTTAAGTAATGTATGATCAATTTTAGAAGCAATGTTCTTATCTTTTATAGAATTGCCAACTCCCTTTCCTGCAGCAATTCGTGATGCACCAACATCAACAATATTTTTTACTGTTTGTGGTTGGGTTATAACATTTGTTTCCCAGCCTTTGCAGGAATCGCCGTAGCAGTAATAATCTTTTAATACTTTCTCAAGAAATTCCTGAGATACATCTTCATCTGAAATTTTATGATTCATTTTATTCTCCATACTTTATGAAGCCTTCATAAGTATTTTTTAATAACATTGCAATCGTCATTGGCCCAACTCCGCCGGGAACCGGTGTGATATATGAAGTTTTTTTTGATACTTCCTTAAAATCCACATCACCGACAAGTTTATATCCTTTAGTCGCTGATTTGTCCTCAACACGATTTATTCCTACATCGATTACAACAACTCCATCTTTAACCATATTTCCTTTTACAAATTCGGGAGATCCCATTGCAGCAATTAAAATATCAGCTTGTTTTGTATAATATGAAACATCAGGTGCTGCAGAATGGCAAATGGTAACAATCGAATTAGCGAATTCTTTTTTCTGAAGTAAGATATTTTCAATTGGTTTTCCGACAATATTACTTCTTCCGAGTACAACTACGTGTTTGCCTTTAGTTTCAATTTTATATCTGATCAGCAATTCCTGAATTCCTGCTGGTGTACAGGATCTGAATGCTGGTTTTCCTATCACTAAATTTCCAACGCTTATCGGATGAAATCCGTCAACATCTTTTTTGGGTGAAATTGCTTCAATGACTTTATCTTCATCGATATGTTTTGGAAGCGGAAGCTGAACGAGAATTCCATTAAATAAAATATTTTGATTGTACAATTCAATCAATTCAAGTAAAGCTGCTTCTTTCATATCTGACGGATGTCTTTCCGTAACAGCTCTCATTCCGATTTCTTCACAAGCTTTTGCTTTGCCTCTCACATAACTTTCTGAAGCAGGATTATCACCTACTAGTATTGCAACCAATCCGGGAACATCCTTTCCTGTTGATTTTAACTTATCAATTTCAGTTTTTAATTCAGCTCTTATTTCCTGAGCTATTTTTTTACCATCGATGATTGTCATTTTTCAATTGCCTTAACAAAATCCGGGAATAATATTCTTTCTATATGAATTGTTTTTCCTGAATCAGAATCTACTTTTAAAAACACTCCGCAAAGATGAACATCATTCGTTGCAGCCTCATACTTTTGTGGAGTCTGATACAAAAACCTGTTTACTGCAGCCTGAACTTTCATTCCAACCACAGACTCGTATGGACCAGACATTCCTACATCCGTAATAAAACCAGTTCCTTTTGGCATAATTCGTTCATCTGCAGTCTGAATGTGTGTGTGAGTGCCAAGCAAAGCACTTACACGTCCATCAAGATAGTGTGACATTGCAATCTTCTCTGCAGTTGCTTCAGCGTGGAAGTCAACGATTATAACTTTTGTTTCACTTTCAATTTTCGGTAAAATCCAATCAGCAGAACGAAATGGACAATCAATTGAAGCCATAAAAGTTCTTCCCTGAAGATTCAGAACTGCTACTTTTCCTTTTTTGGTATCAGCGACATAATAACCATTTCCGTAAGTTCCTTTGGGATAATTTAACGGACGTAATGCTCTTGGTTCTTTCCTTAAATAATCCTGAGATTGATGTTTATCCCAAGTATGATTTCCACCTGTAAGAACGTGAACTCCAAGATCTAAAAGCTGGTTTCCTTCTTTATCTGTACAGCCTTTACCTTCTGAGGCATTTTCTCCGTTAGCAATTACAAGGTCAGCTTTGTATTTCTGGATCATTCCGGGAAGCCAGGTTTGAACGAGATCCATTCCGGGCTTTCCAACAATGTCACCAATGAAAAGAATATTGATTGTGGGCATATAAGTGTGAATTTTTAGTGCAAAATATAGCTATAAACAGTGAAAGTTTACAGAGAAGTATTGACAACAATTTATAGAAATGATGAATTTTGAGAGACTTAGAGAATCAATATACGCTTATTATAATCTCGTATTAATATGTCTTGATCTAGAATAATGACGATTGTTACAATCTCCAGGCAAAACCAATATTAAAACTAATAACAGCATCAAAATTGGTCGAATAATAATCTTTATTTTCGATGTAGGAATGATAATAATATACTCCATTCGGAAATGGTTTTTGAAATGTAATGTCAAATGTTATGAAAGTCTTCTGCAGCATAGTCTTGTATCCTATTCCAAGTAAAGGTAATACGAACAAATCATTTCTAACGAAATGTGATGTACCACTTCCTCCTGAATTTGCATGTAATTTTAGACCAACAATTAAATTAACACCTGATTTGAATGGGAAATATTTTAAATTGGAGCTTAGTTCAAAACCATTAAAGTCCTCTGAGTTAAAAGCAATGCCTGGTCTGAATTCCATCTCAATATTACTACTTAGCGGGAAATTAACAGAAAGATTAAAGTTCATCCCGACAGAAGTTTCTTTTTCAAATATTAATAAGTCCGGTCCTAGACCTGTTCCTATTAAAACTGTTTGAGGTCGGATAATTCCAGACAGTATCAAAAATAGAATTAAAGCACTAATTGTTTTTGACATCTAACCGCCTAAAAATAAAAACGTTATTCGATCACTTCCATTGTTCACCAATCTGCAGAAATAGGTTTTCAATGGAGGATTAAAATTAACTTCATCATGATAATTTTAATTCTTATTAGAAAATTAATTGATGTTTTATCCTATATCAAAAATATTATTTTGATAGTCTAATTCACAAGTAATAGATTTCGGATATGATTACATCAGAACTTCCATCAACACTTCTTAAAGACACAGAATTCAGTGTGCTTGATGTTGAAACTACAGGTCTCTCTGCAAGAAACAACCGCATAATTGAAATTGGGATTGTAAAAATTAAAAACCTAAAAATAGTCGACAGATATTCAACTCTAATTAATCCGGGATGTGACATACCTTATTTCATAACTCAGTTTACCGGTATTGCGAATAGTGATGTCGAATATTCACCGGGTTTTTATGATACAGCAGAAGAGATTGAGGAATTGATAGGCAACTCAATTATAGGCGGACACAATTTAAGTTTTGATGAAGGTTTTTTACGATATGAGTTTATTAGAAACGGTTTTGAACCATTAAGCAATCTGAATGTATGCACATTAAAATTATCGAGGAAAGTTTTTCCGTCACTTAAAAGTAAATCGCTGGCATCGGTTTCGGAACATCTAGGAATTGTGAACAAAGATTCACACCGTGCATTATCTGATGCTGAAGCTACTGCAAAAATTCTGATCAAGCTGATAAAAAAGTTATCTAAAGAAAAAGGAATAAAAACATTACAGCAACTACTAGAATTTGAATCTTCCACGGTTGCTTCGAACTTACAGATCAAATTGCCAAAAGATGTTCACGACTCGCTTTACACACTTCCAGATGCACCGGGAGTTTATTATTTCCTGAATAAAAAAAATGAAATCATTTATATCGGTAAAGCAAAATCTTTAAAGGACAGAGTTCGGAGTTATTTTTCGCCAACAACGATTGGTAAACAGAAGAAAATTGTTAAACAGGCAGCTAAAATTAAGACCGAAATAACCAATTCTGAACTGACTGCATTGCTTTTAGAAGCTGAAAGCATCAAGCTCATAAATCCCCGACATAACCGACAACTCAAGAAATATGGCAACAAATATTTCATCAGAATAAATAAAACTCATGCATATCCAAAAGCAGAAATCACAACAAAATTTGATTTTGACGGCAATGATTATTTCGGGTTGTTTATATCGCGAAGAAAAGCTGAGGTAGTGATGGATATTATTGACAAAACATTTGCATTGAGAGAGTGCGATGAGAAGGAATTCAAAAAAGGAAGAAAATGTTTCCTCGCTGATATTGAAAGATGCACCGCTCCTTGTGTAAAATCACACGAGCAGGAATATTTTGAAGAACTTGAACGAGTTTATGAGTTTCTTTCGGGCGGAAATCAATCAGCACTTAACCGTATGCTTAATAAAATGAAAGACTATGCAGCTAAAGAGAAATTCGAAAAAGCTGCTGAGACGAAGCAAGTAATAGACTTGATGCTATCGCAAACACACAAGTCTTCCCTGCTATCCGAACCGATCAATAAAGCGAATGTGCTTTTTGATGTTACTGAAGGAATTAACAAAGATCATATTTTGTTGCTTGAAGGAAAATATTTCATAAGAAAAGATTCTGCATCGGGAAAAGATATTTTTGAAAATGCAATAGATGATTATTATTCTCATACAAACAGAATTGACATAAATCCAACTGAAGAAGATCTGGAGAAGATGAAAATTTCGCTGAACTGGTTGACTAAAAACAGAAATAAGGTCAGAATATTTTATTTAAAAGATTATAGTTCTAAGGCCGAATTGTTCAATGCAGTAAGTTCAAATAAAGCTGTTTCGAAAAAATCATCACGCAGTTTTAATCTCAGACGAATAGTTGTTCAGGATTCGATTGATGAATAAAGAAAAATCACACAAACTTGATCAAATACTTAACAACAAAACTCTTGGCTCTTCCGAACTTGTTCATTTATTAAACGATTACTTTCTTTCTCTTCAAAACAATAAAATAGAAATATTACGGTGCATTCTATTAATAAAAGTGAAACTCGGTCACTTTGAAGCAGTGAATTTTTATCTGAAAAAGTTGAAATCAGCGACGGGATCAGAGAAGAACTTATTAAAATTCTTAGAAATCCATTCATACCATCAAAAATATGAGTTTGAAATAATTTTTAAGAAGATCTATCCACAATTAAGAAATCTTAACAAAATAATTACGCTATCAAGGAGTGGGACTGTAATTGAGATACTGAAACTATGGCATCAAAAAAATAAAGGGATTAAAATTGTTGTTTGTGAATCACGACCAAAGTTTGAAGGCAGACTGATGGCAGAATCGCTAGCTAAGTCGGGCATTAGAACAGAATTGATAACTGATGCTATGATGAGTGTTTATATTTTAAAAGTTGATGCAGCGATAATTGGTGCAGATTCTACACTGAAAAACGGAAACGTTATAAATAAAGTTGGGAGTAAATCATTAGCCTTATTGTGCAAAGAGTACAGAAAACCATTTTTTGTTGTTGCCACAAAATCTAAATCATCCGCTACTAATAGATTCAAACCTGCACGAGAAGATCCGAAAGAAGTATTCAATAAAAGAATGGAAAATCTGTCAGTCAGCAATATTTATTTTGAGGAAGTCGAACGGAAATTCATAACCAATATTTTTACTGATTAAACAGTAATAATGTATTTGCTTCGTGAATTGAATCGAAGCGTTAGTAAAATTGCTGAAGTAGTTAGACCCATCAGCAGACCTATCCAGACACCCTGAACACCAAGTTCAAAATTGAATCCAAGAAGATAACCTACAGGAAGTCCAACAATCCAGTACGCAATGAATGTTATTGCAGTCGGGATTTTAACATCAGTCAACCCGCGAAGAATACCGATACCAACCGCTTGAATTCCATCCGAAAGTTGAAAAAGTGCAGCAATGATTAACAGTGATGAAGCATATGAAATTACAACTTCGTCATTTACATACAAAGTTGGAAGAAAGTTTCTGAATATGATGAAGATTAAACCTGACACAAGCATAATCGAGGCACCAAGCATTGAAGCAGTAAAACCTGCCCGTCGGGTTTCTCCGATATCTTTCTTTCCAACAAAATTCCCTACTCTAATTGAACCTGCTACTGAAATTCCTAAAACTGCCATAAATGAAATAGAGGCAAGACTGATTGCAATCTGGTGAGCTGCTTGCTGATTTGTTCCAAGCCAGCCAACCATAACAACAGCAAATGAAAATGCACCAACCTCAAAGAAATACTGGAAGCCGCTGGGTAATCCAAGTGAAAGAATTTTTTTAATAACGGGCCAGTTAATGCTTCTGTAATGGAAGGAAACATCAAATTGTTTGAAATATTTATTGTTCATTACAAAACCCATTAAAGCCAGAGACATAAATAATCTTGATGCAAAGGTTGCCCATCCTGCACCATCAAGTCCGAGAGCAGGAAATCCAAGATTGCCATAAATCATCACCCAGTTGGCAAAAATATTAACGAGATTTGCCAGCAACGTGATGATCATTGCAGGACGCATAACAGATAAACCTTCTATAAACTGTTTGTAGGATTGGAATAGTAAAAGTGGAATTGAACTCAGTCCGATAATTCTCATATAAGAAACTGCCTGCTTTTGCACTTCTTTTGGTTGATTGAGATATTGGAGAAGGTCTGAAGCAAAGTAAATAAATAATGCAATGATTATTGAAGCAATGCTGTTTACAAGAAGCGATTGCCTGAAGTATATACCACATTCTTCAAATTTTCCAGCACCAACCGCAATTGCAACCAGCGGTGTTACAGCATATGATAGACCGATACCGATTATTATTATAATAAATGCAGTGCCATTACCTAAGGAAGCAGCGGCAAGAGGAGCCGCACCTAGCTTCCCTACCATAAGGCTATCGACAACACCCATCATAATTATTCCAAGCTGACCTATTATAACCGGATATGCAAGCTGGAATGTGCTTATAATATGTTTTTTAAGATGACCCATTGACTTAAAATTTTGCCGGTAAAGTTACTGAAACGAGAAAGAAATATTGTGAGGATTATCAAAAGGAATAAAAAGAAAAGTCCCGAATTACTTCGGGACTCTTCCAGGGTAGCATGTTTATCTGCTGTCTTGGGGGGAACTTATCTTAATTATGACTTCTCAAATCTTTGCTTGAAACATATTATAAAAGATGAGGCAATAAAATTGATTATTGATCAGCGGTGAATTCTTATGATTAATAAATTGGAATAATTATGAAGTGAGAACCGGTTTTTTACCGTTTTTAAATTTGCAGCATATGGATTTTACTTTAGCGGAAAGAGAGGGATTCGAACCCTCGGTACGGTTTCCCGTACACACGCTCTCCAGGCGTGCCATCCGCCATAGGCGGACACTCCTGCATTTATGTACTTCGCCTCGAGTATTTTGAGTATTTTTTGTCAAGCCAGTCTCTTCCAACACCCGACTTAAGAAATTTCTCTCTTTTTAATGCTTATGCTTTAGTATCAAATTCTTCTGAATGAATTAAAATCCGAGGGATACCTCGACTAGTAAAAGTACTTAGTCCTGCATTATGCTTAACTAATCTTTCCTGAATATTTATGCTTGAACCTATATATCTCTTTTGAAGTTTGTCACTCCAGAGAACATAAACGAAATACATAATGGTATATATATGGATTGAAAAAGCGGAAAGAGAGGGATTCGAACCCTCGGTACGGTTTCCCGTACACACGCTCTCCAGGCGTGCCAGTTAAACCACTCCTGCATCTTTCCGAAATTGGGTTACAAATATATTGAATACCTGCGAAAGAAGCATATCAGGTAAATTTTTTATTGACAATAAAGTGGATTGTCATCAAAAATGAAATTGCATAATTTCAAAGCACTCAAATATGGCTATTTACTTAATAAGTATTTTTTTAACAGCTTGAGAAATATTTCAATATAAACCTAATGGAGTAATAATTTATTGAACAAATTCCAAAAGAAATATCATAAATTCTTTATCAATACATCTTTAGTAAGTTATACTATTATACTATTTATTTTGAGTACACTACCTCAGTTTGCTTCGAAAAAAATTAGCTTATCTCGATAAGTTGCAACACTTAGGTGCTTATGCCATTCTTACATTCATTCTTTATTTTGCATTGAAGTTTCAGAATCGATTCTGGCTTTTAAAAGAACATCCGGCATCATTTGCATTTATCTTTGCTTTCTCTATAGGTTTCTTAATAGAATTTAACCAGATTTTACTCCCTTCGAGAACTTTCAATAAATATGATCTATTAGCAAATACTCTTGGTTCAACTTTAACGATTTTAATAATTAAGTTTAGTGTTAAGATATTTAAAGTTATTAAGGAAAGTATCTAAATTCTCAGGAGAGGTGCCGGAGTGGTTGAACGGGGCGGTCTCGAAAACCGTTGTCCCGCTTACGCGGGACCGAGAGTTCGAATCTCTCCCTCTCCGCTGATATTTTATTTTTAGATTTCACTTTCAATCTGGTTTTGACTTTTACGAAATGAAAATTTTCAAATCTTAGCAATTAGAATCTCTCCGACAATTACAGTTTTTATGTATTCCATAAAAATTACTGATGCTATGTAAACATTAAGTCCAAGTACCAGACTGATCTCTTTTAATTTAAGATTTACCGTAGCTACATATCAAAATTAACGTTGTACACTCAGTGAGCATCTATAGAAAACTTGGAAAAGATGAAAGGATAATGATTTTTTCTTTTCAGTAAGACTAATCGATAATAGTAGAGTCGATTAATTCAGACATAACGTAAAATGTCAAAACAAATTATTTGCTGTAAAAAAATTTTTTTATAAAATAATATCTCGCAAAGGGTCTATTGAAAAACAATTTTATGATCGTGGAATTGTAATCAATTTTGTAATAGGTTTAATTATCATTAGTCCAAAATTAAAGTGATTTATTGACTCCGCTGTTTTCAAATAAAAGTTAAGCCAACTGTTCTTTACTCATACCAAGCCAATATTGTGAAACCATCAGCCTTTAAGTTGGTTTTAAGTTTATTGATAACATCTAGACTATATTTTACATTCATTGTCCCGGTGAGCTTAAAACCTACATTTTGACCTGCGATAATTACACCCCCTAAAACCTGATTCGTACCGGTTGACTCAAATGTTATATCTGTATTCTTATAACAAAGTATTATTCCCTTGTAACTAAAGTTACCTGCAAACTTCACATTTCCATTAACAACAAGAATACCAGCACCCTCCCCACCATTTATCATTATTGATTTACTAGGATTAGCATTTGCATTAACCAATGTAATTTTAGGAGAGGATAGTGTACCTAAATTAGCTCCCTTCGGAATGTCCGCGATGAAAGTTTGATCAGCTGAATTAGCAAGATATTGATAAATTTCGCTCCACTGAATCCCAAGGTTGTGAACACCAACACTAGGATAACCTGTCTCTCCTGTACTCGCATTTATCAGGCCTTTCAGATTCTCAGGTTTTTTTAGACCCTTTAATATTGCGTCTTTCTGTGCAGCGTCTTCTACACCTACTGCCCACACAGCAGGTTTACCATCTCCTTTTACCACACCGGAGGTATCATGATTAAGTCCACTCACTCCCATATCACCTATCTCTGTGGCATTTACCACCGCATTAGCACTAATAGAAATGCCTCCAGGCAAATTAGGCAGATTTATTGGCTCTAACCAGGCATCAGCAACCGATACATGCGTGACTCCCTGAAATGTTGCAGTAGAAGTAACCCTTACATTAGGAAGTGTTCCGGCTAAATTAACAGTGTATGTCCCATTGAATAAATTTTGTGTTGAACTGGTAGTATTTATTAATGCAGGATTTGCGTAAAGCTTTTCAAGATATATTTCTACTCCTGTATTGGCAATCAAACGAGCCTGTGTCTGTTCAAACATATTAACTGTTGTATCTAAATGCGCTTTAGAATTAGCATTCATTTTTAATATGAAGAATGCAATAATTGCTGACAGACCAAGTACGATTATTAAAGAGCTTTTACCCATGTTATATATTCCTTGGATTAATTGTAAATTCCCAGTAAGTAAAGACAGAATCATTTTGTCCGGTTACAAAATTATCGATTGGTTCTGTAGGCTGAACCCACATTTCAGTCTTTATGTATTTAATTCTCGATAAGTTGGCTGTTGGCTGGCTAAGACTATCAAGATATAAAAAATTTATCTTTACCAATCCCAATGACGATCCTGTTATTGAATCAGTATTATTAACAACGCGTACAAGTATTATATCACTTTGATTCGATGTCCCGGATGCATAAGTAGAATCCCAAACAAAATACTCTACGGTATCGATAACACCAAAGCCACTTTGACCCGGACGCTCTAAATCTCCCAGAAATTTAAAACGGTCTTTTTGGGCGGTTAGGATTGCAGTTGAGTCATATTTGTAACCTACTTTTCTAAAGTCATTATTCAAAATCTCTGCAAGTGTCTTTGCGTTTTGCTGGAGCTTTAACTCATTATCCGAAGCAAAGCTTGCATTCGACATAAACAGATTCATCTTAATAACCAGGAGAAATAATATACCGCCGATGAAAGCTGAACCAACAAAATCTAATAATGTACCCATAATTTTTTTAGTTTTTTGAATGTAATGAAAAAATAAAATTCATTTGAAGCGGACTACTTAAATACTTGCTCGTTACGGTAATAGTAACCTTTTTAAAGAAACTCTGCACAAGAATATTCTGACCGGAAGAATTAACATAATTTACCTTTGAAGTAACTGTATAATCCTCTACATGTGGAAGACTAACAGGCTTCGAATAATTATTATAATCATCCATATCATCAAAATTTGGCCATACTTCACCTATTTCAGGACCACAAGGAAGAGTAAGCTGATTTTCATTAATTGCCTGAAAATCTATTGTCCGTTCATCAAAGGCTTTTTGTTTAATTTCTTCAATCAGATCATCACCAAGAGAAAATGCAGTAAGATATACTTTATTCTCGGTTTCGACCGTGGTTGTTTGAAGTAGTGTCGAATTAAAGTTCAATGAAATAAAGGCTAGAAGCAATATTGCTCCCAAACTCAACATAGACTGCCCTGTACTCATCTAATAGACTCCTATACTATAGCTAGAAATGTTAATAAATAGATCAGCATAATTTCACAATACCAATGCCAAAAACAATAACTTTCACTTGTTTGTTTTTAACCCATTTTCAATTTTATAAATTCGCTTCACGATTGTTCAATGACATATTTAACGGTGATATTGTAAACAATTTCAGGAGAAGACAGTAATAATTGCTTGCAGCTTTTAAAATTTCGCTAGATTCTTGAGGATAAAATCACCCGACGACAATTTTGGTAAAGCGCTACATATGACTCGTTAAAATCCACCATTTTTGATGAATACAAAATACCATGAAGTTATGAAGTTGAGTTCGGTACGAGTAGTCATTCCGGCTTGTTCGGAATCAAGAATCTACCAAGCGGAGTTTATTTCTATCAGTTGCAGGCTGGTGAATTTGTAAACACAAAGAAGATGATTCTTTTGAAATAAAAATCTTTGTGGGTTTTAAATATTGAATTCTTTTAAAAATGAAATTATTAGTAAAAGCGAGTTGGCGACTCGTTTTTTTTGTATTCTGATTTCTAGGAGAATGAAAATTAATCCGAATATTTTGACGGTAAAATCAACAATTGTTTATTGGCACAGCAGTTGAAAAAATATAATCTGAAAATGAATGAGAATTCTGAATAATTCTTTATTAACTATAAGGTAGAACTATGAACTCAATTCATCGGATTTTAAGGAATGGTGCGGCCATTGAGAGAGTTGATCTGGTCCGGGCCACAATAAATGAGGCAGAGGAGATAAAAGATAACCTTCTCAATGATATTAACTTCAATAAAATAATTGTTGATCTGAGCACCTGCAACTACATTGACAGCACATTTTTTGGGGCTTTAGTATTTGCGTATAAGATGTTAAAACAGCGTGGATGTGCAATGGTACTGGTAGTAAGCAAATCGCTTTTGCTAAGAAGTTTTATCTATAAGGAAATAGCATCTGTTTTCAAGGTCTACCATTCGATCTCCGAGGCATTGGAAGCTTTTAATAATAATAATTACGGTTCGGTTTCTAATAATAATTATCATAGTTTAGCAAGCAGGAAAGAACCCGTCAAAATTGTCCAGTTGCCTTTACAAATTAATTCTGAATAAAAATTTTAAGTAAAATTGACTTCCAATCGCCCAACATTTACAATTTAATTTAATGAGCGGCTAAATGAAAATACTTTTCATTCTATCTATTATTTTGATTTGCACAATTATTTTTACAGCTATAAAAATAAGATCGGGACATAAAAAGGAACTAGCTGATATCTTTCAAATATTAAACGAGCGCAAAAGATTAAGCGAGGAATAAAATACTTAGGAAATGAATGTAAATTTTATCTGCTATATTTAATTCTCCATTTGCTAGTGCAATAGCACCATTCAACAGTTTCACCATTTATTGTTAGCAATAATTTTTTTTAGAGATCTAGTGGTATGCTTTAAATCTTTTACTTGATATAATCTTGCAGCTTGTATTTAAAAGCCCCCATTTCATCTTCAGCCGTAATGTATTCGCTGTTCTTCTTCTAAGCACCAATATTGGTGAATTGACAATTCCGGATTTACTAAAGTTGAGTAACAGATATGGTCAATTCCTCACTGAAAATAAAAAAGGGCACTATGTGCCCCATCCCTCAAAATACTACACTCCATCTGAACTTCTCACCTCATTATTTTTAATTTCTGGTACAATGAGAAAGCGAGCACAACAAGTATGATTGTATAAATAATAATTAGCATATTACCCCACAATTTTGATCTTCTTTTAGGCCAATTATTATACCAGCATCCGAACCATTTTTTTTTAATAATTGATGTATATCTGAATTAAAATGACTTTTTAAATAACGGGATGTTTATTTATGAGTCAACATTATTCGAACCATGTGAAATATTTGTCGCCAATTCTACGATAAGATATCACTTCAAGCCAATCGTATCATACATTCGTACTGATGGAGAATAAGTATCATTACTGAGCACATTTATGAGGACTAATACTGCTTGAGCCGAATTGAAATATTAGAGGCAGTAAAAAAAAAGCCGCTATTAAAGCGGCTTTTTTATTAACTATTAGAACAGGTAAATTATTCAGCGGTTAATACTTCTATCGAAGATTCGAGCAGATCACGTGTGTACTTGAAGTTATGACCACCGAAACTTAAATCGTGTTCAACAAAGAAGTAATTATACAACGCACCCGAATGAAATGCTGGAGCAATCTTTAATGGATTACTTGAACTTGCATTGATTGAACCAGAAGCTGTTATCCAGTTACGATCAAGCAGAAGTGTATGCAGACTATCCAATAAAGTGTGTACTTCGGTTTGTGTACCTTCATAGTCTAATTCCATTCCAGCTCCATGACAACCAGTTGTTTCGCAACCAGCTACCAATTCACCCTCTTCAGATTCCAGCTTCATTGTATGACCACCGGCTGGATTTCTTTCCTCAAGCGCCATATGACAGATACTACATCCATCATCTTTAATTGCCTGAGCAGTAGTATGGAATGAATTTGTATAGGTGTAACCCTGGAACTCAAATCCATTAGTTCCTGCCAACATTGGACCTTGAACACCATAGTGCTGATACCAACGGCTTGATGTAATGGTGATTGTATCAGTTGCAGCAGTTTTCGTTGGATCTGGTTTTGGATTTATAGAACGTGGTTTATGGCAATTAGCACAGAGGTTGCCTTTTCCATAATCGAATACCGGATCAGCTTCACCAACCACGCCAGCTAACATAGTAACTGGCTCAACAGTTCGGAGAGAAAAGTCTGCACGTGAGTGTGGTGAGTGACATGCAAAACATCCGATTGGAGAAGAAATTGGTTGACCAGTTACAGTCTGACCAAGTGATGCTTGTACAAATCCTTCGGTCGTATGACAAGGTGCACAAGAGCTGCTGTTTTCAAAGTATGCACCACCGTTAGAATGTTTGGAATCTAACCACTGTGTTCTGATACCCCATACATAATACAATGTATCATAATCGGGGTTATGGCATTGTGCACAAACGATGCCTTCTTTGAATCCTTCCCAGTTAACTACAGATCCTGGACCTGGGTCTCCCGGATCTCCTTTATCGCCTTTGTCACCTTTTGGTCCCATCGGGCCTTCAGGTCCTTCGCAGGCTGCAAACATACCTACTAGAAAGATTCCTGCTACGAGTAATCTTAATAGGCTGCTTAGTTTTTTCATATAAGTACTCCTGATTAATTATTTATATTAACTATTATAGAGCTAGAATTCAATATCACTTCCAAAAAGATTCAGCAAACCATCAATGTGCTTTTCTGGATTTATAATATTCCGATTTTGATCAACAACTCCGCCATGACAATTAGTACAATTTGTAGCATTCGGATGACTGCCACCTTGTGCCTGTGTTTTTGGCAATGGATTACCCGGACCTCCACCATGACAGCTACCACACTGAGATGTAGATGGATCGTTCCAAACCGGTTGGTTATCTAAATTTCCATTCTTGAAATAGCCATGACAATAAGTGTTTGCACAAGTAAGACTACCTGCATTATATGCTGGATTAGGAATATATACTTGTTGATTTGGATCAATTGGAACTCCCGGTGAAGCATCATCATTAGTAGTAGTATTTGCTCTTCTATTATTCATCAACACTTCTGCGGGCAAATCGGAATCAACATGTCCAGGTGTATACACACTGCCGGGAACGTTATGACATTCCGTGCAGGTTAAGTTTCTTCCTACGTCTCCACCATTAAGATGTATCTGATGAGCACCAACTCCTCTTTCACTTGTAGAGCTATTACCATTTATGTCTGTGGGTGGTGCATTTGAACCGGGACTTCCATGACACGTTGTGCAATTTTCCGGTCCGCTAACATAAGTATGGCAATCCAAACAAGTTGGTGATAATGAACTGCCATCGGAGTTTTTGAAACTTCCACCATCATAGTTGTCTCCATGACAGCTTTTACATTGGTTCATATCCCATTGAATATTTCGGATGTATTTACCATGAAAATTATCACTTGAGGGATCGTTAATACCATCAACGTGAACATTAATCGTTGGATGACATTCAGTTGTATTACATCCAACCTTAGCCACGCCTCCTGAAAAATCAGCCGCGTGACATTCCTGGCAATCATACATTCCATTGGGTGAGCCAGCAATTGTTTTGGGATGAAAATCAGGCGATGTTGGAGAATAAAGACTATCACCGTGCGTACTGATTTTTGGAACTGAAGGAATATCAGTATTGAGTTCACTGCAGGCTGCTAATAAAATTAAAGCTGAAAAGAATGTTAAATATGTTAGTAAAATTTTGCTCATACTATTTTCCAAATTTTTCATTACATACCATGACAATAATTACAGAAACCGGAAGTTTGCTGAGACATTGGTGATGCACTTGTATGGCAATTATAACACATTGATCCTTGTGTATCGTGCCAATCACCTCTTTCGTCTCTCATAAAATTGGTCACGTGGGTCTTTGGATTTGTGCCTTTGATTCCATCGCTATCGAGATGACAGGTTATACAAGTCGGATCAGCTCCTGTACATCGTGACAAGATACGCATCTTTCAATATCTCTTCTTGCCAATCTTGCATGATCACCACCACCGTACCAACACCAATAGTTTTGAATGTTGGAGAAAGATGCGACGATGGAACAATTCCTCCCATAGCAAAATCTGCGTTTTCAGACTGGTGACAACTCGCGCAGAAGGTTTCTATCTGATGACAGGACTGACATTCATTTGTCTTTCCTTTTGCATCAATTCCGTGGGAGAATCTATAGCCAAAATCTCCATGCACCTTTAATATAGCTTGTTGTTTCGCACCATCAACAGAATTACTTGGATAATATGGTGCATAAAAATCATCCGGTAAATTCATTTCTGTTATTCCGGTTGTCGCAACGTGGCAATCCTGACAGGTGGTATTATCATGACACATCATACAGTTCGCATTCAATTCCCATGCAAGGAATTTATGTGATCTTTCAAAGTCAACAGTTCTGTGATTTTGCGGTTTTAAATAATTAGTTGAGATATGACAGGATTCACATGCATTGGATGCAATCTTAACTTCATTATGACATCCTGAACACATTTCCATTGGTGGATTCACTTCGGCACTCTCAAAACTATAATCCACTTTATCCAAGCCTTTATGGCAATCGAGGCATTGAATTCCCTGGACAGCGTGAATCTTGTGATTGTACATTAACTCGGATTTTTTCTGAATCAGTGGCTCATAGTTGTCATCAATATGGCAAGTACTGCATTCATCGTCGTTATCTACTTCGTGACAGTCAACGCAGTTATCGTGATTTGGCAGAAGCCGGTCATTTAAAGAAATGCTTTCGGCAACCGAAGAATGACAATCACCACATTCAACTAATTCACTGTGCAGAGAGTGAGAAAATTTAATCAGATCTTTATTGCTTTTTAAGGGTTCAGATTGCTCGCCTGAAAAAGCAACTAAAAGAAGTAGTGTGCCGCTGATGGCAAAGATTGTTATGTATAAATTCTTAATCATAATTCTCAATTAAAAATTGTATTAAACCAGAAGTTAAGCTTAAAGAATAAGCGCCAATCATTTTGATAAATTTTGTTATCCAGATACTGGCCCTGAATATCGAAAGACAAAGTTCTGAATGGCCGAACATTTGCACCAGCCAGAACAGAAACTAATTCATTTGACGGATCATCCGCTGATAGTTTATATCTGGTATATGAAAATCCCAAAGAAGGAGTTAACAATCCTTCTAGTTGAGAAAAAGCAGTGTATAAAGAAATTGCATCCATCTCACCAGCGTAACCAAAATTCTTTCTGGCTGTGATAGTTCCATAGGGTGATGATAGTCCGAGAGTAAGTCGTTGTGATCTTTCATCCTTATAAGTCACGTTAGCAAATTTTCCGATAACAGTATATTTATTATCGATTAAGTAATCAACTCCGCCTTCAATTTCCCAGGTATTGCCGTAATCAAATACCGAGAAGATCGAGTTGTATCTTATTTTCGGCTCACGGTAATTATAATAAAGGCTAACACCCAGATTCTTTATCTGATTGTATCTTCCTGAAATTTCAAATCTTGAAGAAGTATTGAAATTCAAATCATAGTCATATCTGATGTTTCCACTGCCAAAATTTTGTTTGAAGTAAGAAACTTCACCTGACAGGAATTGATACTGATTGGATTCATTCTCAATTAGAACATTGATCGGATTGAGTTCCGGATCTAATCTGACTGCAGTATATGATTGGCTTAAAAAATTCTTGTTGATATACTTAGCACTGAATCTCCAGTCCATCAGAGCTAGAATAGTAAATTCACCACCAAGCAGATAATTTTCACTCCAATTTTCTACGAGTTCAAGCTTTTGATATGCAGGCACATTACCACCGTAATATCCTGACAGTTTGTATCCTTTATAATTCAATCCAAGCGTTGCTCCATCAAAAACACCGCCGGCAATCGAATTAAAAAGCGGCTGTCTTCCTAACTTCAGAGACGCTACATCAAAAATATTACTGAAATCAGCATATAGATTATAAACTCTGAATCTTGGATCACTTTGCTGTGGATTTGAAAGGTCATACTCAAGATTTAAGTTCGAACGCAGCCACATGTTTTCTTTTCCGAAATTGAACGAAAGCATTTGGTAAGTTCTTGCGTTAGTAGTTGAAGAGCCCGCTGTGTCGAAGCGTTCGAAGGTGTAAATTGAACTTGAGAATCTGCCGTTAAGGCTTTGTGGGATGACTGTATACAGCATCCCACCTGCTAAAAGTAACAGTAAAATTTTTTTCATACACTAGTATAGCTGTTTATGCAATTACTTTATTCTTTATTCAGTCGGAACCGGATGCTTAATTTTATCCCACATCTCTTCCAACTTGAATTCAACATAAGTGGGGCTTTCAGCATTATGACATCCGATACAAAAGCTTTCTAAATTTTCGTGGACGATCATACCATTTGCAATGGCTTCAGCACGGTTTTCCATAACCTTTTTACTTTTATAATCTGCTCCTGCGCCATGGCATGTTTCGCATTGAACACCGTCTTCAACTTTGAATTTTTCACCGATAAACTTCGCATCAACATTATAGCCTGATGCGTGACATTTCAAACATTCAGGTGTTTCAACTGCTTTCGTTGTAAAACCTTTTTCTTTTGCTATCTGGTCTGCTTTTTCTGATTGAAGAGTCAAATATGCCTGAGCATGTTTAGTGTTTTGCCAGATTGATAATTGGCTACCCTGCTTCTCTGTCTTATGACACATTCCACAAGCACTTGTGCCGATAAAACCGCGTTGTTCTGTTTGAGCAGAGATAATTATGATTGGTAAGCTGATGAGTGCAACAAGGATTCTGATAAACATGATCCCTCCTGGATAATGATTTTTTTTTACAATACTTATTTAAACAATGTCTTAAAAAAAACAAAGGAGAGCACCAAAATTATAAGTTGTTACAATCAGGCTCTCCTTTGTACTAAGGAGGCTATGCCGAGATATTGACAACAATCACACCAATTTTAACTGAAATGAAGTTAAAATATTTCCATTTTTTTAGTGATACATTCCAATTATTGGGAAAAGACAATTATTTCTTCTCATTCATTAGAAATGAAAACTCTCTATCAATATTTAATCTTAATTAGAATAAGGATAAAATTTTGGAGCCCCTGCTATCAACGAGAGCACTATCTGGTAGATTTCACAAGGCAAATTGAATTCTCAGCAACAAGATGTTACTCAATTTGTTCTTTTTTGATGATAACTGATTTAATTATCTTTTCGAAAAGATTTAAAGGGAATTCCGGCTTATGCTAAAAACTATATTGATTATTCTTTTTGCTTACATATCACTTATGTCACAACAGGATGATAAACACGTCTGGAAAGTTATTAATGCTGATGACGGTTCAAAATTCTGGTTTGATGCAGCGTCGTTGGATACAATTAATGGTGATAGATTTAATATCTGGATACTTCAAACAAATCAGCCTCCTAAAACTTATGAAGGTATCGATGGAGAAGTGTTCAGAGTAAAAACTCTTTATACGATAAATTTAACAACTGTTAAATATGGTATTCTGAAAGTTCGATACTATAATTTAAGCAACCAGGAGATATTCTCATTCGACTACGATAAACCAATGCCGCCGGAAAGTATAAGATATCCTTACCCGATTACTGATCACTCTCAATTATTTTATCTTATAAGGAGTTGTACGGACCCAAAGAAGAGCAGACTAAGAAGTTTAATTAGAAAATATAGATAAAGATATTGTCAGGTTTCAATTTGAGTGTGGAGAAGTATCTCTTCAAGAATAGCTGATACTCGCAAGCAATCTGCCAGTTCGCCTGAAAAAACAACAGCCTTTCCATTTATGTGAACTTCAAAAGTTTTATCACGCGCCTCAATAAAAGAACAGTTTGTAGCTTTAATGATTTGAGAAATAACTTCCTCAAAAGTATGCCAATCATCATTAAAAAGTATTACCCTGCTTCCTAAACTGACGTCCGATTTTTCTTCTTCAATTATCTCTAACTCTGGCGATTGCTTAACTGGATTTTCCATACTGTGAAAATAATTATTAGATGGAATAAATTAAAGAAGGATATTGTTCTAATAGAATTTCAATTGAGAAAATTAATTGTTTTTATAGCAGGTCATCTATATATTTTGACTATAAAATAATGTAATAAAATGGAGATCAAATGAAAATTGTTGCTTGTGTTAGTCACGTCCCCGATACAGCCACAAGAATAAAAGTCGGAAGTGATGGTAAAACGATCGACCCCAGCGGAGTCACTTATATTATAAATCCTTATGACGAATATGCAGTTGAAGAAGCCTTAAAAATAAAAGAAAAGTCCGGATCAGGTGAAGTTATCGTTGTAACATTAGGAACTGAGAGCAGTAAAGAAACAATCAGAAAAGCATTAGCGATGGGCGCGGACAGTGGAATTCTTTTGAAAGATGATAATCATCGGGATTCGATTGGGATAGCCAAAGCGCTGGCTGATGAAATTAAAGCTCAAGGTGCGCAATTGGTTTTTATGGGTAAGCAATCAGTCGATTATGATAATTCAATCGTAGGTCAATTGACTGCAGAGCTGCTTGGTTATAATTGTGTTGCCGTTTGTGTTAAGCTGGATATTGATGGTGATAAAGTAATTGCTGAGCGTGAAATTGAAGGAGGACGTGAAGTTGTCGAGACTTCATTACCAGTTATAATTACCTGCCAGAAAGGGCTTAATGAACCAAGATATGCTTCATTAAAAGGAATAATGGCTGCGAAGAAAAAAACAATAGAAGAAAAACCTGCAGTTACTTATACACAAACAAGTGAAGTTGTTGGTATGAAACTTCCCGCTGGCAAACAGCCCGGCAGGATAGTTGGCAGTGATGCATCTGCAGTACCAGAACTGATCAGGTTATTAAAAGAAGAAGCAAAAGTAATTTAAGGAATAAATCGAATGCCGAATAAAATTTTAGCAATACTCGAACAACGTGAAGGAATAATTAAAAGATCAGGGTTTGAAGCCGTAAGCACAGCTGCAAACCTTGCTAAAGATTTAGAAACTTCTGCTGAAGCAGTTGTGGTTGGAGATTCAATCGCAAATATTGATGACATCTCCAAATATGGGATCCAAAAAGTTTATCATTTAAAAAACGTCGCGCTGGCAGACTATTCTTCGTCAGGATATTCCGAAGCGATAACAAACCTGGCAAAAGAATTCGATTATGATATCCTGATTCTGGCCAATACTACATTAGGTAAAGACCTTGCACCCCGGTTAAGTGTTCAACTGAACGCTGCTTGTCTGGTCGATTGTATAAAAATAAACTTAACCGGAGCTGAATTATTTTTTACCAGACCGGCTTATGCAGGTAAAGCACTTATCGATGTAAAACTTTTAGGTGATAAAAAAGTTATTACAATAAGACCAAATGTTTTTAAAGCCCAGGTAATTGATGAAACTGCAAAAGCTGAAATAATTGTTAAGGAATTATCTGACGTGAATTTGAAGTGTAAAGTGACAGCATTCAAAAAGTCTGAAGGCAAGCTTGATGTTGCAGAAGCAGATATAATTGTTTCCGGCGGAAGAGGTATGAAAGGTCCGGAAAATTTCCATCTTATCGAAGAACTTGCCGAAGCTCTTGGTGGAGCTGTCGGTGCATCTCGTGCAGTTGTAGATGCTGGATGGCGGCCTCACAATGAACAAGTTGGTCAAACAGGTAAGACTGTTTCCCCTTCTCTTTATGTTGCTTGTGGAATATCAGGTGCGATACAACACCTTGCGGGAATGTCTTCATCCAAATATATTGTTGCAATAAATAAAGATAAAGATGCACCTATTTTCAATGTTGCCGATTATGGAATTACCGGTGATTTATTTGAAATCATTCCGGCATTGACGAGTGAAATTAAAAAAGTTAAACAATAATCAAAGAGTGCCTATTTGCAAAAGATAGCCTGTGAAATATTAAACCTCTCTTCAAGTCCTGCAACAGGTGGAGCTTATGCCATACTTCTTAAGGAAATTGAGGGCAAGAGAAGGCTACCAATTATAATCGGTGCTTTCGAGGCTCAGGCTATCGCACTTGAAATTGAAGGAATAAAACC
The DNA here is from genome assembly GCA_016716565.1 of bacterium. Taxonomy (NCBI): domain Bacteria; species bacterium. The sequence continues at coordinate 399,727 of JADJWC010000003.1, read as the reverse complement.
ACCGAGACCTCTTACGCACGACTTATTAAAGCAGTTAACCGATAGTCTTGGGGCATCCGTCCTGGAAGTAATTATTGATGAACTGAGAGATAATACTTTTTTTGCAAAAATAATTCTAGAAGTTTCAGGATTTACACAGGAAATTGACGCACGACCAAGCGATGCGATTGCTCTGGCGGTCCGATCACAATCAGCTATCTATGTCGCAGAAAATGTTATGGATGCCGCAGCTTTCGTACCGACAGATGAAGTTGAGGAGACATCTCCATTAACTCCAATTCCAAACTCAGCAGAATCGAAGAAGCCACCTACAAAAGAAGCAAAACTTGCGGCATTACAGAATCAATTAAGAGAAGCAATTGAGGGCGAGGAATATGAGAGAGCTGCAAAAATTCGTGATCAGATTAAAAACCTGACAAGTGAGAATTAATTATTTCAGTTAAAAATTTTCTGCCCGATTTTACAATCAAGACATCTTTCCTTAACACAATAGTTTCTGAAGAGTTCTATCATTGCCTGGTAATTTATACTCCTTCTTGAAGCTTTACTCAACCCGAGCGTCGATTCAACTTGATCTACAACCATGTTCGAACCGTATTGAGTATAGTTCATATACAGTTCTTTTACTTTTCTCTCAGATTCTTTTTTGCCGAATATTTCAAAGTATAAACTCAAAATCGGAAACAGTACATTGATTATTATTTCATCGGCTCTCGAAACACCAATAAAATAATTTAGTTTTTCACTGGACAATTTGTCAAAATTGAAATGAGTTGACCAGTATCCTTTTTGCATCTGTAATCAGATAATTTCTCAGTACAACATTCGCTTCTTTTACAGTTCTCTCATCAGTAAAATAATTTATCAGGGATTTAAAGACATCATTTATCAGAAAATGAGAAATCAGAAGTCCACCGCCGCATAATCTTATGGTAGGAAAATTCTGCGGACGGCTTTTGAAAAAGTTCCAGTCTGCTTTTTTAAAAATTGCCCCATCATACTTTTCACGAACTGAATTCCATACCTCGATTAAATTTCTGATATACTCTGCTGTTGAATCTTCCTTAAAAGTAACTTTTTGAGGAATGAGTCCGCTAACATTGAACAGTGAACTTTCAACGATCACTTCAAAATTCTCTGCTGTCCGGAAATTATTTAGAAAAGAAATGTTAACAGCTTTTGCCATCCGCAGCATAATTTCTTTATTTCTTGAATAACCGAGAGCTTCAAAAATCATTTCATATACAAGTTGTTCCCAAAGATGAATATCAGTAAAATCTGAGGGTGAATATTTTTTATTAAAGTAATCCTCGCCAAAATCATATTTCAATATTGGTTCTCTAATATTCATTTCCTTCAGATAGAGCATTTCTTTTAACCGGTCTAGAAACCGTCGTGATTTTCTGTTGAATCTGTCAACGCCAAGTTCGACTAAGAAATCAAGCTTTTCCTTTTTATGAATCGAATCATTCCTACCCTCGCACGGCATCCGGAATTTTCTGTTTTCTTTTTCGGACTGAACTGCATCAACTAACGATTTGTGAATATTCGATTCAACAAAATCCAGTAAACATAAGGAACTTATTTTCCTGCCATCTTTGCTATAAACAAACGGTTGATGTTTTTCTTTGGAAATGACTATATGTAATATGACTTTATTATATTTCTTATCGAAGGAATGACCGTGAGTTTTCCAATCGGAGTGAAACGTGTCTATTTCTATATCACCTAGGTATGTGATGTTGCCAAATTTAATCCGAGCATTCAGAAAATCCGGACCGGCTAAATCTTTATTGTGCGTACCCGGATCAATTATCTCAATTTTTTGAGCACTATCCAGAGTAAGTTCTCTAACAAAATTTCCCTCTTTCCAGATTTCATGCACTAATTTTTCGCTGATGCTCATTTTGAATAAAATTTATCAGTATAGATGATACTTAGCATTTCCGGTCTAAAGATATTTTCTTTTTGATATAAAGAAAATACTAAAAGAGGATTTTTTTTGGGTAGAATATTCTACCAAAAAATTTCTTGTTGATAAATTGAATATTAGGTCTTATTTAAGCGTTATTCGTTTTTTTTTCTGACACAACCAGATTCATCTGTTTCAGTTCTGATTTTGCCGCTTCGTCGAAATCTTCGCCAAAACTTTTGTGGATGATTCCCCTGCTTACGTTCACAAGGAAATAATGCTTTCTCTCTTTAAATAACAACTCAGCAACATCAGCAAGACTTCCACCCTGCGCACCAACTCCGGGAATTAATAAAGGCAGATTATCAATTAAGTTTAGATTTTCATGTAACTCATTAAGTTGAGTGGCACCAAAGACGAGGCCGCAATTTAAATTTTTATTCCAGTTATGGATCTTTTTGATTACTTCCTGAAAAAGATAATCACCAGATAAAAGCATGGATTTTTGAAAATCCATTGAGCCAGGATTTGAAGTTAATGCAAGGATAAAATTAAATTTATCAGAGTACGAGAGAAACGGATGGAGAGAATCCTCACCCATATAAGGATTCAGGGTTGAGGAATCAAAATTGAAATGTTCGAAGATAGATCTTGCGTACAAGTTAGATGTGTTCCCAATGTCCCCTCTTTTTCCATCAGCAATTGTTAAAATGTGCTGAGGAATGAATGACAAAGTTTCCTCCAGGCTTTCAATTCCGGATTTTCCTTCACTCTCATAAAAAGCGAGGTTCAATTTATATGCTGCAGCCGCATTTTTCGTCGATTCAATTATTCTTCTGTTGAATTCAATTACCGGATTTTTATGTGAGGCTAAAAGATTTGGTAGCTTCCGGGAATCAGTATCGAGTCCGATACAAATATATTTTCCTTCGTCATTTGCTGATTTAAGTTTTTGATAAGCATTCATTTGATATCAGGTATAATTTTTTCTTGTACGATAGAGATTTGCAAGTATTCCCAGCATGAACATATTCACAAGCAGTGAACTTCCGCCATAACTAATAAAAGGTAACGGTATCCCGATTACAGGAAGAATTCCAACCACCATTCCAAGGTTAATTATGAAGTGGATTAAATAAACTGAAAGAATACCGACTGAAACTAAACTGAGAAATTCATCCTTCGTATTATGTGTGAGCTTCAAAATTCTAAGAAAAAGAACTAAAAAAATACTGATCACGAAAATACTTCCGATAAATCCAAACTCTTCACCGATAACACAGAAAGCAAAATCTGTCCATTGCTCAGGAATAAATTGAAGCTGTGTTTGATTACCTGCTAAGAATCCTTTACCAGTAAGACCGCCTGAACCAATCGCAACTTTGGCCTGAATGGTATTGTAACCCGAGCCAAGTGGATCAGCATTTGGATCTAAAAATGATTGAATTCGTCTTTGCTGATGCGGACTCAAAGCATGATAAACATAATCAGCGAAGAAACCACTGGCTAAACCAATTGCAAAGATAGATGCACTAAAAAATAAATTCCTTTTGAATGTTATCAGTAATGCAATAACCAGAAGCATCGCAACGATAAAATAAATCGTACCAAAGATAGAAGCAATCGCGACAAATGCTGGTGATAATACAACAAATAATGAAAACGTACTTATTCCCTTCCAGAAAAACATCATAAGAATTACACCCATAAAGACAATGGATGTACCCATATCCGGTTCCATAAGAATCAAAAGAACAGGAGTAAATCCAATTGCCAGAGTAAAAAGTATATCTTTAAAGGAATCAATGTTAGAATTATTCCTGCTTAGATAAGCTGCTATTGCCATGATCGTTGCAATTTTTGCCAGCTCTGAAGGCTGAAAACCTATTGCTCCGATTACAAGCCAGCTTTTTGATCCTGATATCTGCCTCCCCATTCCAAGAACTGCTACAAGCAGAAGCAAAGCAACTATATAAGCTGGAATCGCTAAAGATTTATAAACATTTGTTGGGAGTGAATAAGTGATGAAAAAATTATGAAAGATACAATTCCCCATACAACCTGCTTCTGAAAATTTTCCTGAGCAAAAGTATTATTGACTGTGGAGCTGTAAATTGCCAACAATCCAAAACCAAAAAGAATTAACGCAGGTAAAAAGAGTCCGAAATCAAATTTATCTTTTATGTTATAGTCAATTCTCACTTAAGATTATTCCTCAATTAATCTTTGCTGAAGCGATTTCGTTCTCAAATGTTTTTCCTTCTCCCTTGAAACTGTTCATATATGCCTGTATTACATTTTTTGCAATTGGTGCCGCATGAGTTCCTCCAAAACCAATATTTTCAACGAGTACTGCGATTGCAATTTTAGGATTTTCGTACGGTGCAAAACCAACAAACCAGGCATGATCTTGTCCGTGAGGATTCTGAGCTGTTCCTGTTTTACCACAAATTTCAATATCCGGTAACTTAATGTGAGTCGCTGTCCCGTGACCATTCACGACTAAGTACATTCCCTTCTTTACAATATCTAAAGCTGACTGACTTACACCGGTACTTATTTCTTTAAATTCGAGTGAAACAAGTTTTTCTGTTTTATCATCCAGATAGCCTTTTACGACATGCGGAATTTTTGATTTTCCATTATTAGCAATCAGACTAGCATAGACAGCTAATTGCAATGGGGTTACACTTACCTCTCCTTGTCCGATACCGAGACTTGCCATTATACTTTTTGGCCAATTTTCTCCATATCTTTTTATATAGTATTGTTCATTGGGAATTAGACCTGGGACTTCTTCAGTAAGGTCAATTCCTGTCATACTTCCAAATCCGAACTTTGATGCATATTCTTTCCACTTATCAATACCGATTTTATAGATAAGTCTGTAGAAGAATGAATTACAAGATTTTTCAATGGCGGTAACAACATTTACAGTTCCATGATTTCCATGACATTTAAAAAACCTTCCGAAAGTAAAACCACCACCACAAGTCATTGAAGTTGATTCATCAATTACACCCATATCAAGTGCTGCAAGTGCTGCAAGCATCTTAAAAGTGGAACCCGGCGGATGGATTGACATTGTTGCGCGGTTGAATAATGGTGTAAATGGATCACTGTAAATACTGTCCAAAAAAGTTTTTGGAGTATAATATGAAAACCTGTTCAAATCATAATCAGGTGAGCTGACCATCGCTAAAATTTCACCGGTTGTAGGTTCGATTGCAACGAGAGCTCCTCTCTTTCCTTTGAACTGCTCCTCAGCAACTTTTTGTGCTGAGGCTTCAATTCCTAATACAAGATCTTTTCCTTTAATTGGGAGTAGATCATCTTTTCCATCCTGAAATCTTCCGATCTGTCTTTGTCTTGAATCAACGAGAACATATCTGTAACCTTTCGTTCCGCTGATTATTTTTTCGTAGGTCTTCTCTATACCATTGTGTCCAACGTAGTCACCCGGATTATAAAGTTCTTTTTCTTTAGCCAGCTGTTCTGGAGAAATTTCTTTGGTGTAACCAAAAGTATGGGATGCTAATAGCTGTGCTGGATAATAACGCTGCATTTCAATAATATAATCCACTCCTGTTAAGTGTTCAGAATTCTCTTCATACCAGGCTATCACTTTAAAATCCACACCTCGTCTTACTTTTACAGGAAGAAATTTCGAATAAATTTTATTTTTCTTTAACAAGTTATTTACGTAGCCAGGCTCGGTACCTATAACAGCTTCAAGAATAGTGTTAAGGGTAGTATCATAAAATGCAGGGGTTATCCGGATTGTGTATGCAGGAACATTGCTTACAAGAACTTTATAATTTCTGTCGTAGAAAATACCACGGAGCGGCTGAAGCTCGATACTTTTAATGCTGTTATCTGTAGATTTTTTATCGTACTCCAATTCTATGAAGAATCTGCATTTGAAATAATCTTCCGGCAAGTATTATCATTGTAGCGATAATAACCGTGAAGATAATTGTTTTGCGTTTCAGTGATCCAAAGTTTTCTGTCTTCAATCGAAAGCTCTTCTATAAGGTACAATTACTACTAAAATACTTACTATCGATGTATAAATTGAAGGCAATAATGCGTGATTAAATAACGCTTGAACAAAGTTTGTGTTGAAATCTATCACCGAGAAAAAAGAAAAAATAACTGAATTAATCAGTGCGCATATTGCCACGACCAACGAGAATGAATAAGTGTAAAGATATTTTTCACGTTTTGTTTCACCTGAAAAATATCCGGCAATAAACCCGGCAACAGTCAATGAAAGCATATTACTTCCAGCAAGATTTCCTGAAATCAGATCGTAAACCAATCCAAATGCAGCACCGTTTATTGTTCCGAATATCTGTCCATTCGCAATTGAGAAATAAACCACTGCTATTACCAGTAAATTCGGGATTACTTCTTCAACTGCAACAAATGGAATAATTGTCAATTGTATTATTACAACCGGAATGAAAATTAACGGTGGTATAAAATATTTCAGCTTCATTGCCTGTTGTAAAAATTAAGTTCAAGATTATTTTTTTCTAAATTTTCTACAAGCATCAGTATGAATACGTTTTCAACACTCAACACTTCTTCAAAAGGTTTTATATGGATAAGATTCAGAAGTCCTGTTTTATCTTCTTCGATTTTTGATATTATTCCAACAGGGATTGGTACAGGAATAATTGAGCTGACTTCCGATGTTACTATTCTATCACCAACATCAAAATCAAATGTTCTGGGAACATCAACAATTATTAATTTTTCGCCATCCCATTTCATAATTCCATTTAACCTGTTCTTTTCATTTTTTACGGTGAGCTTGAGATCAACATTTTTAATCGTTCGTACTATAGAAAAACTTTCTGAGCATGATTGTACAATTCCAACAAGCCCGCGGTAACTGATAACTGGCATCCCTGGTTTAATGCCTTCGTTGCTTCCGGCATTAATAGTGATTGTGTTTTGTGTTACTGATAGTGATTTTGAAACGATGCTCGCAGGTGTCAGCGGCAGCGACGTACTATCTTTCATTTCTAGCATCCTTTTCAGCTCACTGTTCAATATCCCTTCTTCTCTCAAAATACTTAGCTGAAGCATCAACTGAGCATTCAATTCTCTTAATGCAAGATTTTCTTTTTTGAGCTGAGTTATGTTAAATACATCATAAAATACGGACGTAACAGAAGCAAAACTCGCAAAAGCAAGTGCCCGTACTTTTTGAACCTGCGGATTATTATTTTGTGTGAGTAGTGAGAGACTTATAATAACCAGTAAAACTAAAACCAGATATTCCCTGAATTGATTCCAAACATATGAGAATAGCTTGAACATTAATATCTTCTGTTACGAATAAGAACCTTTGAATATTCATTGAGATTTTCGATAACTTTTCCGGCACCTCTTGCAACAGCCGTCAATGGATCTTCAGCAACGTGAACCGGCAAATTGGTTTCCATTTTAATTCGTTCATCGAGACCTTTCAACAAAGCTCCACCGCCTGTTAGCATCACTCCCCGATCAAGAATATCTGCTGAAAGTTCCGGAGGTGTTCGTTCCAATGTTTGACGCACAGTATTTACAATCTGTGTAATTGCTTCATTTAATGCTTCACGAATTTCGACTGAACTAACTTCTGTTGTCTTTGGAATACCACCAACAAGGTCGCGACCTTTCACCTGAATTGTTATTTCCTCTTTCAAAGGAACTGCTGAACCTACTTCACATTTAATTGCTTCGGCTGTTCTTTCGCCGATAAGTATGTTATGATTTCTTTTAAAGAATTGCATAATAGCATAATTCATCTCATCGCCGGCGATACGAATTGATTCTTCATTTACTATGCCTGATAATGCGATAACCGCAATCTCGGTAGTTCCACCACCGATGTCAATTATCATATTTCCGACAGGTGCGTGCACGTCAATTCCGATTCCTATCGCTGCTGCCATCGGTTCCGCAACAAGGTGAACTTCTTTTGCACCAGCGTGTTCGGCACTATCTCTTACTGCACGTTTCTCGACTTCTGTAACTCCACTCGGAACTGCAACAACAATACGACGGCTGCTCAATGCACCTGCTTTAACTCTTTTTATGAATGCACGAATCATTCCTTCAGCAATTTCGAAGTCTGCAATTACACCATCTCTCATCGGACGAGTAACTTTTATTTCCTTATGTTCTCTTCCCTGCATTTCTTTGGCTTTGTTTCCAAGTGCAATAATCCTCTTTGAACTTTTATCGAATGCTACAATCGAAGGTTCGTTGAGTACGATGCCTTTTCCTTTTACATAGATCAGCGTGTTGGCAGTTCCAAGATCGATTGCAATGTCAGTTGAAAAAAAGTCAAATAATCCCATAAATCCTCTTAATGTTTAAAGTGCCTTATTCCTGTAAAAACCATTGAGATATTTCTCTGGTTGGCAGCATCAATTACTTCCTGATCACGTACCGAACCTCCCGGCTGAATTACGGAAACAGCTCCGCAATTAACAATTTCGATTAGTCCATCAGCAAACGGAAAAAATGCATCGGATGCAGCTACTGAGCCATGCAAATCAAGTCCGTGCTCTTCAGCTTTCATCTTCGCAATTTTTGCTGAATCAATCCTTGACATCTGTCCTGCACCAACACCAAGCGTTGCTTTATCTTTCACAAATACAATTGCATTTGATTTTGTGTACTTGGCAATTTTCCATGCGAACTTTAAATCTTCCAGTTCCTCTGCTGAAGGCTTTTTATCTGTTACGGACTTTAATTTTGTTTCATCGAGTTCGAGAAGATCGGCATCCTGAACAATAGCTCCACCTGGTATCGAACGGAAAGTTGTGGTCTCAGTCAATATAGATTCTTTTTGTTTGAGAAGTCTTCTGTCTTTTTTCTTTTTTAAAATTGAAATCGCTCCATCGGTATATTCAGGAGCGCAAACAACTTCAAGAAAAATCTCGTTTAATTTCTCAGCAAGCTTTTCATCAACAATAGAAGTGAAAGCAACAATTCCTCCAAAAGAAGAAACGGGATCGCACTTTAATGCTTTAACGTAAGCATCAAATGAATCATTACCAATTGCCGCACCAGCAGGATTATTATGCTTGATTATTGTGCAAGCATTTTTACCAAGAGATTCGACTAACTCGACTGCGGATACAAGATCAAGAATGTTGTTGTAGGAAAGTTCTTTGCCGTGAAGAAACTCAAAGTGATCATAAAACTCTCCGTATACTTCCGCTTTCTGGTGTGGATTTTCTCCGTATCGAAGTGAAGATGCAAGTTTATAACTTCTGCTAAATAAGTTTGATGATATTTTCATTTTATATTGCAGAGAGTTCACAATATGTGAATCATAATCGGCTGTGTGTGCAAATGCTGCAATGGCTAACTTCTTTCTTGTATCCTCACTTATATTTCCGGTTTTCAATTCTGCGATGAATGGCTGGTATTGGTTTGGATCAGTTAATATTGAAACATACTTATTATTTTTTGCAGCGGCCCGAATCATAGTTGGTCCACCGATGTCAATATTTTCGATGAGAGTATCGAGATCAGCATCCGGATTTTTTGAAACTTCTTTGAAAGGATAAAGATTAACGCAAACTACTTCGATGGGAAAAATATTGTTCTCTTCAGCTTCTTTTTTGTCAGATGGATTATCTCTTCTCATCAAAATTCCGCCGCTTATTTTTGGGTGAAGAGTTTTCACCCTGCCGTGAAATATTTCGGGGAATCCGGTCACATCTTTTATTTCAGTTACAGAAATACCTTTATCGGAAAGAAGTTTGAATGTATTACCGGTAGCTATTAATTCGAAGCCATTTTCTACTAAACCGGCTGCGAAGTCTGCGATTCCTGTTTTATCAAAAACGCTGATTAGAGCTAATTTTTTCAATGCATCATTTGAGGTTTGAATGAATAAAAATTACGTCCCGACCCGTACCCTATTATTCTCAACAAAGACTTTGCCAAGGGCAATTTTCTCAAGCACATATGGCAAGAGTTGATGTTCTACGCTTAGGACACGTTCGGCTATTTGTTCGGGTGATGTAACATCTGAAATATCTACACACCGCTGGGCAATAATTCTTCCGGTGTCGTAAGTTTCGTCCACAAAATGAACGGTTGCACCTGATACCTGGGCTGAAGATTCAAAAACTGCTCGGTGAACATTCATTCCGTACATTCCGGCACCGCCAAATAAAGGAAGAAGAGCCGGATGAATATTGATGATCTTATTTCGAAAAGCTCTGACAAATGTTTCCGGAATCAATTTCAGAAATCCTGCAAGGACAATCAGCTCAACTTTTAAACTTTTCAGATTTGTTTCAAGATCATCGAAAGAAAAAAATCCTTCTTTCTTTCCAACACTAAAAACCGGGATTGAAAAATTTTTTGCTATATCGAATGCGGGACAGTACAGTTTATCACCAACTACAGCTTTTACTTCGATTATGTCCTTAAGTGCTGGTGAATCGAGTATAGCTTTTAGATTTGAACCCCGACCCGAAACAAAGACCGCAAGTGCTAACACATTCCTGTTAAATTATTTGGCCAAAACTACTTAAAGTGATTTAATTTATCAAATAAAAGCATTTATCAATTCTTATTTTCATCAAGTAAGAATGAGAGATAACTTAATTTATCCTGAAGCTTATTTTCAAAAAAATAATTTTTAAAATTGCCGGCATAGCCAATAAAAAATTCTGCATCAACAAAGTTTTTTAGTTCCTTACTGGCTCTCGCCGCGTAGTAACAAGCAAAAGGCTTTACCCAAAGTTCGCATTCATCAAAATTAAAAACTGCAACAGCATACTCGAGTGATCGCTTAAATTTTCCCTGAAGATAAAGTGCATTACTGAAACTTAGAATTGCATCTGCACGAAGCGTATCCGAAACCGGGAGCTCAATAAATTTTTCAAGTGAGTCGATTGCAGCATTCAATTTACCGGCATCGATCATGTTCTTAATTCTTATCAATTTTAATTCGCTTGATGATGGAAGTTGGTTCAGATACTGTTCCCCCTTCATTTTTGCATATGCATCGTCATCAACATCCATATTTCCCTGATTAGTTTTATCAAAATAAAGGATTGCTGAAAGCGAATCTCCTTCAATCAAATGACTCAACCCTATCTTAAGAGCTGCAACACTTTTAAAGTGATTATCAATGGATTGCTCTAAAAAATTTATATGATATTTTCTCGATTCTTCATATTCACCTTTTGAATATAGTATATCCCCAAGTGCCATTCCTGAATAATTTCTTAATTGAACAAAATTTGTATCCTTTGATGAATGAATCGTTTTATAATTTCTAACAGCGCTATTATATTCTAAAGTTTTAACCTGCAGATTTGCAAGCGCAAAACGAAATAATAAATTTTTGGGATATCTTAAAATCAATTCATTCAACAACCTTTTAGACTGGGGATATTTTAATAAAAATTCCGAATAGATTTGCGACAGATAAAATTTAGCTTCTACTTTTGAATATTTTCCTTTTTTTATCGCAGTTTCAAGATAGTTCAAGCCTTTCTTTTTGTCACCGGTCATACCAGCTAAATTTATTGCCCACGACCAAGTCTGTGGCGCCTGTGAAATAGCAAAGTTAAAAAGTCCCTTTCCCATATATGCATCGTAGTACAGGCTGTCACGCTTTAAAAGTTCATCAAAATAGAGATGAAACTTCCTTGCAGCCAGAACTGCATCAAAATAATTTTCTTCTCTTGTATATGCAAATGTTCTATTCCCGAAAACAGAGCCGATGATGTATAAGCTGAGAAGATCTGATGAATCACTCTCCAATTTTAATTCAGCTTTTTCAATTGCAGAATCAGTAAGTTCGATGAATCTATCTAAGTTGCTTTCTTCTCTACTATCGAGATAAAACCATAAATAGCTTATTGATTTGTAATGATAACCGGCAGGATGATCCGGATACTTATCAATTATGCTGTTGAAAGTTTTATCAGAGGACTTGAAATTGAAATTGTATAATGCTTCAAGCCCGGATGATATTTTTGATTTGATATCCGCCTGTGCAGATACAAAAGTGCAGTCAGAGAATGATAAGAATAAGATCAGGATTACCTTGATGAAGCTACGGGCCAACATTTTAACCGGGGATTTAATAATAATTTACTTGTCAATAATCAGATATTTCAGCTACCGTTATTAGCGATTGAATATTCCATTGCTGCACGAACAAATTCCCGGAATAACGGATGAGCATTAGTGGCTCTTGATTTTAATTCCGGATGGAATTGACAAGCAACAAACCATGGATGATCTTTCAATTCAATCATTTCAACTAATTCTTTATCCGGGGAAACTCCGCTGATTACAAGTCCATTTTCAGTTAATTTCTTACGAAACTTATTGTTAACTTCATACCGATGACGATGTCTTTCTGAAATGTAATTCGTTTTATAAGCGTCGTATGCTTTTGTTTTATCCTGAATCACACAAGGATAAGCACCAAGTCTCATCGTAGCGCCCATTTCTTTAATATCTTTTTGCCCGGGCATTAAATCAATTACGTTGTACTTAGTTTTTTTAAACTCAGAGCTGTTGGCATTTTTCATTCCGCAAACATTTCTAGCAAACTCAACAACTGCACATTGAAGCCCGAGACAAATACCAAAGAAAGGAATTTTATTTTCTCGTGCGAATTCAATCGCTTTAATTTTTCCTTCGATACCTCTTTCACCAAATCCTCCGGGAACAAGCACACCTGATACTCCCTTCAAAAGCTCTTCAAAACTACCGGACTCACAATCCTCTGCGTTTACTGGTTTCATTTTCACTTTGATCTGGTTAGCAGCACCCGCATGAATAAAAGCTTCCATTATGCTCTTGTAAGCGTCGAGATGAGTAATGTATTTCCCGCAAACTGCTATTTCAACTTCGCGGGTGGGGTTTCTGATTCCATCAACAAAATTTTCCCATTCATCGAGCTTAATTTTTCTTTCAGGAAGATGGAGACGGTTTGCAACCAATGTATCTAATTTTTCTTTGTGAAGAACGAGGGGCACTTCATAAATCGAGTGGACATCATAAGCCGAAATAACAGCTTTCGAATCAACGTTACAGAACAAAGCAATCTTTTCCCTGATATCGCGGGCTAATTTTTTTTCTGATCTGCAGATAAGAACATCCGGCTGAATACCAAGCTCCAATAAATTTTTAACGCTGTGCTGAGTCGGTTTTGTCTTCACTTCTCCAGCAGAAGCAATATAAGGTACAAGCGTTACGTGGATAACCATCGAGTTAGCTCTTCCGAACTCAAGCATGTGCTGTCTCATCGCTTCGATGAATGGCAGACTTTCAATATCACCTACTGTTCCGCCAATTTCAGTAATTATCACTTCATACTCACCAAGTTCACTAAGTCGAACAAGCTTTCTTTTAATTTCGTCTGTTATATGAGGTATAACCTGAACAGTAGCACCAAGATAATCCCCTCTTCTTTCTTTAGTGATAACTTCGTGATAAATCTGACCTGTAGTTGTATTATTAGCGCGAGTCATACTGACATCTAAAAATCTTTCATAGTGACCAAGGTCAAGATCTGTCTCAGCGCCGTCGTCTGTTACATAAACTTCACCATGCTGGAACGGACTCATCGTTCCGGGATCAACATTTATATACGGATCAAATTTCTGGATAGTAACGCTAAATCCTCTTTGTTTGAGGAGAAGTCCAAGTGAGGAGGCAGTTATTCCTTTACCTAATGAAGATACAACACCACCTGTTATGAATATGAATTTTACTTTTTTTCCGCGGGACATTTATTTTTTTTTTGCTTTCAAATATAGACTAAGGTCGATTTATTACCAATTTAATGTCCTATAAAATTAAGTGAAGAATAATCCTCCAGTTTATCCAAGAAAAAAAATTTAATATTAATTGCATTTAGATTTGCCATTAGATATAAATTTTATTATTCTTATAAAAAAAAGATTTATTAATTGGAACCCGGTATTAAATTATCAGCTATATTCCCCGTTAGTGCCAAGAGACTATATGATTCGTGGCTTAACAGTAAAATCCATTCCGCCTTTACGGGAACAAAGTCCCATATAGAACCAAGAAATGGATCTCATTTCTCCATTGCAAATGGCTACATAACAGGCACAAACCTTATACTCCAGCCATACGGAAGGATTGTACAAAATTGGAGAACATCAGACTTTCCCGACGGTGCTACTGATTCAAAGGTCGAAATACTGTTCGAAAAGCATAATAACAGCACGAAGTTGACTATAATACATACTCAACTTCCTGTGGGAGACGAAAAAAAATACGAAAAGGGCTGGAAGGATCACTATCTGAAACCTATGAAAGCTTACTTTCAAAAAGACAGAGCCGTTAAAAAAGTCAAATAGCAAATACCTCCTGCACCAACCCACTATTTTACTTGAACCGCCTTAAATATTTAAACTATATTTGATTTAATAATCTTAAGATTTTACAAGGCAATTTTTGAAAAGAAAATATTGGTTGATTTTTATATTTGTTTTTGCGTTCAGTTTACTTTCTTCTGCTCAGGATACTACACAAAGTCTTGCCTTCAAGAATAAAAGACCTCAACAGCATTCACCTTATTTTTATAGACCCGATCTGGCATATCAAATCTGGCAAAAGTTCCGACTGACTCAGGAAGCCAACGCTGGTGATCCACTCGCACAGCACGAACTGGGATTAAGATTTCTGCTCGGTGAAGGAGTTCCTGCTGATACTGCCCAGGCAGTTTACTGGATTAAAAAGGCTGCGGACCAAAATCTCACTTCTGCAAAATATAATTATGCTATCATGCTGATAAATGGTATCGGTGTTACTTGGGATCCTTATGCGGCCTTCAAACTTTTCGAGAGCGCTGCTAACGATGGTATGGTTCAGTCACAATATGTTGTTGGAGTTTTATATACAGATAATCTTACTGTTCAGCGGGATTACAACCTCGCATATTACTGGATTAAAAAAGCTGCAGATGAAGATTATGAACCCGCTCAGGAGATAGTAGCCAAACTTGAACCGAAAGTTTCAAAGAAGGTGGTTGATTCTTTAATCAGTTCATCCGGTAAGCTTGAAGACAAAAATCCTATTCCTGATCCATCAGAAAATCTAACCTCCAATCTTGGTTTGGTTTTTATAGACTTCGAGACAATAACTGATTCTGCTATGACAATTACCGATAGTCTTTTGATTGAGCAGCTGGAAATAATTGGCAACGATAGTCTTTCCAAATCAATGTTAGCCGATAATTCAAAATCTCTGGAAGAATTAAGCACACCGGGCAATATTGAGAAATTACAGAAGCTAGCCGAATCTGGTAGTCCCGAAGCTCAAACTATTCTCGGGAGAATGTACGAGCAAGGATTATATTTTGATAAAAATCTTGTCGATGCAGCAGTTCATTATTATAGAGCACTGCGGAATGATTCACCAACCGGTACTTATTTGCTCTGGCAGTTATCCCAAAAAGAAAATTTTCAACAGACAGTTCAGCGGGAAAGTGAAAACGGTAATGTTATTGCAAAATTTTTATGGTATGGATTAACTGCAATAGGGTTCGACAGAAGAATCACGATTGCTGATGCCTTGAATTTACTTGATAAATCAGTTGATGCGATATACTTGCCAGCAATGGTTGAATCGGGATTAAACTATTATTCAAACAGATTTGGAAGATATGATACTGATACTGGATTGTCACTCTGGCAAAATGCAGCCAGACTCGGAAGCAGAGAAGCAGAGATAAGATTGGCTGCATCGAGACTTCTGGATGAATTCAGCAGTTATAACAGGACAGAAGATTTCAATAAAATTAAAAAAGCTGCCGAAGAAGGTTCCCTGTTCGCAATGGTTACGACTGGAATGTGCTATAATCAAGGACTTGGAATAGCACAGTCAAAATCTGAAGCTGTAAATTATTTTAAGATGGCAGCACAGCGTGGCAGCCGGTTCGCTTATGATGAATTGAAAAGAATTTATGACGAAATGAGACCTGCAGATCAACAATTTATTATCTCAAATTAAATTGATGAAAATTGTTCAAAAACTCCCTGAATGGGGAACAAGTATTTTTACTGTGATGTCACGAATGGCAGTCGAACATAATGCTGTTAATCTCGCACAAGGCTTCCCCGATTGGAACTGTGATGATGAGTTAATTGAACTCGTTCATCATTTCCAGAAAAAAGGATTTAATCAGTACGCACCGATGCAGGGAGTTCAATCACTCCGAAAAATTATTTCAGAAAAAATTAAAAATCTTTACCTCAGACATTATGATTTTGAAAAAGAAATAACAATTACGGCAGGTGCAACTCAGGCTCTATTTACAGCAATAACTTCAATCATTAAAGCTGGTGACGAAGTAATTGTATTCGAACCTGCTTATGATAGTTATGTCCCGGATATACTTTCGAACGGTGGTATTCCTGTTTACGTTCCGCTCAACCCTGAGGATTACTCATACAATTGGGAATTAGTCCGTAAAAAAATCACTCAACGGACAAAAGCAATTATTATCAACTCACCTCATAATCCAACCGGAAGTCTTTTGAATGAAGATGATATTAAGGAACTCGAGAAGATTACGAGTGGGACCGAAATTCTGATCATAAGTGATGAAGTTTATGAGCATATCACATATGATAATAAAAGGCACATCAGTCTAGCAAGTTCTGATGAATTAGCAAAACGAACATTCGTTATTTCTTCATTCGGAAAAACTTATCACACAACGGGCTGGAAAATGGGTTATTGTGCTGCACCTGAGTTTCTGACAAATGAGTTCAGGAAGATGCATCAGTTCGTAGTATTTTCTGTAAACACACCAATACAATATGCATATGCAGAATTTATGAAACAGGAAGAGAGATATCTTTCACTCGGTAAATTTTATGAGCATAAACGGAATGTCTGTATTGATGCAATTAAAAGTTCTAAGTTCAGAATCAAAAATTGTTACGGGACATATTTCCAGATTCTTGATTACTCAACAATTTCAAACAAGCCTGATAAGGAATTTTCAGAATATCTTACAAAAGAAATTGGAGTAGCAGTTATTCCTTTATCACCATTTTATGAGGACAGAGTGAGCAGATCTCAAAATAGAGTTTGTTTTGCCAAGTCAGATAATGTGCTGAAGGATGCAGGTAATAAACTCACCAAATTAGATTTTATCTAATGAACAAAACAGAACAAATAAATCTTCGTAAAAAAGCTGCATACATTTCACTTGCGGTTGGTATCGGAATGTTCATCACTAAGATGACTGCGTATTTTATTACGGGTTCGGTAGCAATTTTTTCAGATGCGGCTGAATCTGTTGTTCATGTTGCTGCAACAGGAATGGCATTGTTCAGCATAATTTTAAGTTCCAAACCTGCAGATAAAACTCACCTCTACGGGCACGGTAATGTAGAATATTTCTCAGCAGGAGTTGAAGGCTTTCTGATTTTACTTGCTGCAGGAGTGATAATATTTACAGCAATTGGGGATATTATCGCTGGACCAACTCTGGAATCATTAAGTGTCGGCGTAATATTTATAAGTGCTGCCGGAGTTGTTAATCTTGGACTAGGTTTTTATCTGATCAGAACCGGAAAGAAAACAAACTCGATAACTCTTGTTGCTGATGGCAAGCACGTATTGACTGATGCTTACACCAGCATCGGTGTACTGGTTGGAGTAATTCTAGTTATGATCACAGGTTATGTTTTGTTAGATCCGATTCTTGCAATAATAGTTGCGTTGAATATTGTTTTTACGGGCTACAAACTTATAAGAGAATCTGTTGGCGGATTGATGCTTGAAACTAATCCTGAGATGCTAAAAAAAATCTCAGATAAACTTATCTCCATGAAAAAAGATTACTGGATTGATATTCACGAGCTGCGCTACTGGCAATCGGGTGACAGAACTTTCATCGATTTCCATTTGATACTTCCCTATTACTTCACAATCGAGCAATCTCACAAAGAAGAAAAGATAATTGATGAAGAGTTAGAGAAAGATTTTCCTAACTCACAAATAAAAATTCATTTTGACTACTGCGTCCCAGAGTTATGCAAATTCTGCGGCTACGATGTTTGCAAAGTACGAACCGAGGAAAAGAAAATTAATTTTGAGTGGAATGTTGAGAAGTCTGCGGGTAAAGCGGTTTATAAAATTTTACCTACGTGATGATCTTTGGATCTTTTACTTTCGTTAAAATCAGCAATCCGATTATAAAGAAAAACGCTATCGATATAATTGCAATCCTTTGATCACCTGATATAAAGCTGACCAATCCAAATACCAATGGTCCAACAACTGCAGAGCTTTTTCCGAAGAAAGAATAAAATCCGAAGAACTCAGTTTTCTTTTCGGGCGGAGTTAATTTGCTCATCAGACTTCTGCTCGTTGATTGAGATGAACCCATAGCTGCGCCAGCAAGTAATCCAACAACATAAAATCCTGTTTTATCATAAATGAAGTAGGCAAGAGCAACTGTAAGCAGCCATATAAATAATGTTATAACAATAGTTTTTTTCTGCCCGATCTTATCTGCAACTATTCCAAGCAGTACTGAACCAACAATCGCAGTCGTTTGAACAACAATAAAAAAGATTAGCAATTCCATTTCGGAAAATCCAAGTGTAGTGCTTGCATAATTTCCTGAAAAGAAAATAACAGTATTCACTCCTTCAATGTAGAAGAAGTATGCGAGAAGGAAGATTGCCAGGTTCTTGTAATATTTTAAGTGTGTTAATGTCGACCAGACTCTTCCAAATCCAATTGAAATGAACGATTGATTTTTGTCAGCTTTATTTCTTGTCTCCTTCAAAAAGAAAAACAGCGGTAGAGAAAAAATCAAAAAGAAAGCTGCTGCAATAGGAAATGTTTCTTTGATCATTGATGCTTCAATGAAAGGGAAAACAATTGCCAGTGTTGCCAGTGAACCAAGATATCCCATCCCAAAACCGTAACCGCTCACTCTTCCATAATTTTTCGGTGTGGTTATTTCCGGAAGGAATGCATCGTAGAAAACAAGTCCTGCTTCGAAACCTACATTAGCAAGTACAAATAAAAATATTCCCCAGAAAATTTGTCCCGGTCCGATAAAATAAAGTGAGGCTGTTCCAACAATACAGAGTGAGGTAAAGAAAAGTAGAAATCTTTTTTTACCTGCACTATAATCAGCGATTGCACCAAGCACCGGAGATATTATCGCGGTGATCACCATTGCAATGCTTGTACTTATACTCCAGTACAAATCCCCAATCGCTTCATTACCTGCGACTGTTTTCTTGAAGTAGACAGCATAAAGAAACGTAACAACAATTATTGAAAAAGATGTGTTGGCAAAATCGAAGAGAGTCCAGACAAATACTCTTCCCTTTTCTTTCATCCGTTACTGCCTTGAAGGTGAGATTGATTCTTCGACAAGTCCCCTGCCAGTCTTGTTAAGTTTGCCTGATTTCTTTTCTTCGGCAAGAACAGCATCGAGAATTCCGTTTATAAATTTTGCACTACCTGATGTACTGAAATCTTTTGCAATCTCAATTGATTCGTTAATAGAAACTTTTGGTGGAATATCAGGGAAAAATAACAGCTCACAAATTCCCATTCGCAGAAGAATTTTATCAATCAATGCGATTCGGTTCATTTCCCAGTTTGTGACTCGCTGTATTATCCTCTCATCAAGATCTGCAACATTATCAATCACTTTCCTGACCAGGCTCTGTGCAAACTTTTTATCCGCGGTCTCTGAAATATCAATGAGTATTTCTGTTGAGAGTGGTTGGAGAGAATCTTTATTCATCTCATATGCATACAAAATCTGCAGAACCTTTTCTCTGACAATTCTTCGTTTCGATTTGTTGGTCATTTTAAGAACAATAAAATTTTAATATTCAACTTTAATTCTGTTACAAAGATCAGTACAGTTTATTACAATGCAAAATTCCAAAAGTTAAAAACTGCGATGCATTCCCTGACCTTTGTAAAAATCTTATCTTTAAATTCCTGCTTATGAATAGATTCTGCAACTTTAATATCAAGATTGAAGAACTTGCTAATTTCAATTGCTCGTGGTAGATGGTAAGCATCAGAAACGATAATCACATTTGAAGAGTTACCAGCATTCAGCTCATTTAAAATCCATTTAATCTGGTCGCTGGTTGAAGAAGTAACATTTTCAATTACTACTTTTGATGTGTCGATTCCTTTTGCGCGTGCGTACTCGAATGCTACTTCGGATTCACTCATTTCACCAGGAGCTTTACCGCCTGTTAAAACGATTTTTCCTGCAAATCCTGCATTCAAAAGATACAAAGCTTTATCAACTCTTGATGATAAAGTAGGACTTGGAATATTTCCGCTCCAGACTGCAGCGCCTAAAACGATAGCAATATTTTCATTACTTTTTTTCAATGCCCACCTACCAGATGTATAACTCATATTATCAATATAGACTAGGATAAACACCAGGAAGAGCAGCAGAATTAAAATGGATCTGGTTAGTACTGAAATAAATGAAGATTTTTTTTTACTGAAAACCCTGCTCCAGATAAATACCAGATAATAAAGCAATGAAAAGAAAAATAAGAGAAATAGAAAACCTGTTAGTACTTTATCGCCCGGTTGATCGTAAAAATATACAGATGAGGAAATAATTTTAACTTTCGTCGAGATAAAAGCCATTAATAATAACAAATAGCTAACAATTAAAAATAAAGTGATTTGCTTTCTCGATACAATCGAAATTCCTTGCTTACTCGAAATAAATAATCCGGATATAATTCCCAGATACATTAAGAAATTAATCAGATTACCTGTTTTGAACAGAGAGAAATAAGTGATTGGAAAATCCTGGTTATTATACTTAATCAGATACAAGCCACAAAGTTGAAGTGCAAGTAAAACAGTTGTAGTCACATTAAAGTTTTTTTCAGAACCTTTGGCCATAGTTTTTTTTCAGAGTGAACTTATCAGTGAGTTGATCCGGAAAATTTTTTCACAAAGTTAAGAGTTAAAAATGATATAAATGAAAGTAAACACACGCTGAAAGCTAATGAGAGGACAATATATTTCAAACAGATTTACTGGTATTTAATTGTTCCATTGCAGCAAATACTTTTAATGATTGATTATGGGATATAAAAAAGGCGTCCATTAGACGCCTTAAATTTTATTGAAGCTTAAATATGATCGGGATTGAAACCTGCACTTTTACAGGTTTACCTCTTTGCTTACCTGGTTTGAATTTTGTTTTTTGCACAGCATCCAAAGCTGCTTCATCACATCCAGCGCCTATTCCTTTTAATACCTGAGCCTTTGTAACTGTTCCTGATTCATCAACAAATGCAAGAACATAAACTTTTCCTTCAACACCGGCTCTTTTAGCAATTTCAGGATAAACAATTTTTTCCTGGATTGCTTTTATTCCGCCGATTGGTTCTGGCATTTCTTCAACAGCAACGAAGTAAGTTGGTTCTTCTTCAACTTTTTTCTCTTCTTTTGGAGGAGGAGGTGGAGCTTCCATTTCTGCTTCGAGATCTATTTCAGTATCTCCTATTTCGATATCTTCAAGAACATCATCACTTGGTGCTTCAATTGGAATTGGAGGTTTAGGTGGTGGCGGAGGTCTGTTTTCCTGTTTGGTCTGTTGAATATCTTCCACAGTAAACAGTTCCTGAGGACCTTCAAGTTTAACTTCGCCGCCTTTTAATTCTGGAAAGAATTTAAAAGCAGCAATCATTATTACAAGAGCTATGATAAGACTTATTTCAAAAGCACGCTTATATTTAAGTCTTAAATCAGCAATCGGGTTTTTTAGTTTCATTTCAGCTCTCCTATAAAAAGCATTTAACTGATGAAAAATTACTAAATGATATTTGGTTTGTCAACTTAGTTTCTACCCCTTTTACAAATATTTTTCAAGAAAGTTCCATGTTTGATAAACTTTTATCCCTAGAATAATCCGGTTGATAATTAAATCTGTTTTTTAGAAAATAAACTAATAAAATGCCAAGTATAGCACCAAGAGCATCCGCTACCCAATCAAGCACTTCTGCAGATCTGCCGGGGATCAGCATCTGATGAAGTTCATCTGCAATTCCGTAAAATGAACTTATTAACAATGTTGCTATTGCCGCATACTTAAAAAGAAATTCGGACTTTCGCTGGAATAGTAAAGTCAGGTTAACCAGCACAGCAAGAACAAAATATGCCATTAAGTGATTTACTTTGTCTGATAATCCCATGCTTGGTAGCTTTTCAACGGGAAGGCTGGTTGCTGTAAAAAGAATTAGCCAGTAAACAATTAACGGTGTGTATACCAATAATGCTTTTTTCTTATTTAGATATTCAAACAATAGAATTTTCCAGGAATTTTATTGTTTGCGGTACATAATTCTGAATATCTGTAGCTAGAATATCCAGCTTTGTTCTATTATGTGCTAGTATATCGGCTGCAAGACTATGAATATAAACAGCAGTGATGACTGCTTTCTCAGCATCTTTTTGCTGAGCCAATAATCCTGCTATAAATCCTGTTAAAACATCACCTGTTCCAAATTTTGCAAGCGCAGGATTTCCGGTGGTATTGATTAACGCTTCACCAGCTGGATTAAAAATTATTGTTGGTGCGCCTTTTAATACAAGATATGCACCAGTACGAAGTGTAAAAGATTTGCCATACTTCAGAATATCTTTTTTCAGTTCAGAAATTGAAATACCAATCAGTGCTGCAAACTCAGCGTGGTGAGGTGTGATTACACAACCTTTAAGATTGTTTTTTTTGTACCGACCATTTCCAAGTGCAAAAACTGCATCAGCATCGATTATAAATTTTTTGTATCTATATTTTTTCAAAACGTGGAGGACAGCATTCTGAGTTTCTTTTTCCCTGCCAAGACCCGGACCTATTGCAATAATATCTGCCCAACGAATTTTTCCATCAAGTTCTTCAATGTTACTTTCACTTAAATATTCTTTCTCTAAATCATCATATGTCTTCACAACAACTTCACCAAGTTTTCTGTGAACAAGTTCCCTGACAGATTTTGGAAAACAAAGTATTGATGCGCCGGCGCCTATTTTCAATGCAGATGTTGAAGTTAAAACAGCAGCACCCGGCAATGAACCTGAACCGGCAATGGTCAAAACTTTTCCCGCAGAATATTTGTGCAGGTTTTTAGCTTTTACAGGTAAACCAGCCATGGCGTCTTCCGGTTCGATTAAAAATTCTGTGGGAATGGATTTATTATACAATGAATCGGGAATTCCAATTCCGCCCTTTTCAACTTCGCCGGAATAAACATATCCATCATTAAAGAACAAACCTTTCTTCAATTGACCAAGAGTTATTGTTAAGTCTGCATTAAATGAATTCTCTGTAAAACCAGTATCAGCATTTAAACCGGTTGGAATATCAATTGCAACACGAATGGTTTTGAGTTTATTAACATAATTTATGATTGACGAATATGGTTCTCGAAGAGATCCTGTTATTCCACTGCCTAATAATGCATCGCAAACTACGCTGCAATCTTTGAGTGATTTAAGAGTTGAACTTGAAGTATATTTCTTTAAAACAATTCGTTTATTTGATTGTGATAATTTTTTCAAAACATTAAAATTAAATCTGCAATCCTCCGACATTTCATTTTCATTACCAAGATAGATGACAACAACCTCAAAACCAGCATTGGAAAAATGTCTCGCTGCAGCAAATCCATCACCTCCGTTATTTCCTTTTCCACATAAGAATCCGATCTCAGAAAAATTCAGATGTGAGGTTCTATCAATAATATTCTGGAAAATTTCACGGGAAGCATTTTCCATTAAAACAATTCCGGGAATACCCAATTGTTTGATGGCAATATCATCGATTTGCCGGATTTGTTTTGTGGAATAAAGAGGAATCATAACAAATTAAAATTCTATTAAAGAGATTATCTGATCGAACAATTCAACTTAAAGATATGCTGTGATCAGATCCAGTAATGAACCGGGCATAATACCGAATAAAATAACAAGCAATACTGACACTGCCACTCCAAATAATCCAGTCTTACTTTTAGAGTGTGCGATTTCACCTTCAGCTTCTCTGAAATACATAAGGACAACAATTCTCAAATAAAAGTAAACACTGATTACACTTGAAATAATTCCGAGAATCGCCAGCCAGGTTAAATCTGATTTGATTGCTGCAACGAATACATAATACTTTGCAAAAAATCCGGCCAATGGTGGAAGTCCAGCAAGTGAAAACATAATTATCGCGAGCAATGCAGCAAGTACCGGATTCTTCGTACCTAAACCGGAATAAGAATTAATATTGAGATTTGTATCGCCTTCACCTTCGATGAGAGAAATAATTCCAAACGCAGCTAAATTCATAAAAGTATAAACTGCGAGATAGAAAACTACCCCCGCAACTCCCGATGGAGTTCCTGCAGCTAAACCAATCAAAATATAACCCGCATGTGAAATTGAAGAATAAGCAAGCATTCTTTTAATATTGGTTTGTGCTATAGCAACGATGCTTCCAAACAACATTGAGAAAACGGATAACACAGCTAAATATGGTAGAAACAGACTTGAGTTTTGTCCTGAAAATAATGCTGTGAGAGTTGCAATGATTGCGGCGAATGCAGCCGCTTTTCCGATGGTTGAAAATAACCCGGTAACGGTTGTCGGCGCACCTTCATAAACATCAGGCACCCACATATGAAAAGGAAATGCAGCGATCTTAAATGAAAATCCGATTAGAAAAAGAAGGATGCCTAATAGAAATAGAATATCAGATGAATACTCCGGAAAGCCTGCTGTTATAGATTCAATGGATGTTGTATGTGCTGAACCGTATATCAGAGCTATTCCGTAAACTAAAAATCCGGTAGCAAAAGCACCAAGTAAAAAATATTTGAGTGAAGCCTCAATTGCTTTTTCTTTTTTCCTGTTTACACCTGCAAGCACATAAAAACATACTGACATGATCTCGAGGCCAAGGAAAATCATAAATAAACTCTTGGCGCCTGCCATAAACATCATACCTAAAACCGAACTTTGAATCAGGATATAATACTCACTGTAATTGATTCCATATTTTTTTGTGTAATCAACTGACAGAAAACACACCAGAGCTGCTCCGATGTTAAAAATAAAATAGAATACGTTTGTGATACCGCCGGTAGATAACATTCCCTGAAAAATTATAGACTGATTCTGCACTGTTAATAATGAATAAAATGCAGCAGTAATAAACAGAAGTATTGAAAACCATGGCAGGATTTTCTTCCCGGATTTCAAATAAAGTTCGAAAACTATCGAAAGAACAATTCCGCTCCCGATGATTACGAGCGGCATTATGTTAAAAAAATCTTGTAAGCTTATCATAATTTTTACTCTATGAAGATTGTGTTTTCATCAAGTTCTTTAATTGAGAGAATGTGATTGCCTTCTGGTTTAATGGCAATTTTCCTGTGAGTTTTAAAATCAAAAATATCTTTTCCTTTCTCAACAACTACCATTTTTATATTTTCATATTTTGATATACTTGTTTCAAGATCAGGATAATCAACAAAATAAATCTCTGTATAATCTGTGGTCTGGTTAATGAAAGCACCCTTTTCCCTGATACTAAAATCATAAATATTATCATTTTCAATCACAATCTTAAGAATGGTGAAATGAAAAGGCACGAGAATTCTGTTACCATAATACAAACCATTTATTTCATTTTTCAATATTTCATCAAGTGATTTCAAATTATACCTCGCCAAAATAAAAAACTAACCAAACTATTGTAAATATCGGAATTAAAATCGGGAATGAATATTTTATTAGATAACCGAAGAAGCTTGGCATTTTGATTCCCGATCTTTCACTAATCGATTTTACCATAAAGTTTGGTCCATTGCCAATGTAAGTCATTGCACCAAAAAATACCGCTGCAACTGAAATGGCAGAAATATAAATCGGATGCAGTCTTTCAAACTTTAAGACTTCAGAAGGTAGATTAACATCCATTCCAAATTTACCCATCGCAGCACTAAGAAAGTTTAAGTATGTCGGTGCATTATCAAGAAAAGCTGATAGTAAACCAGTCGCCCAATAAAATATTCCTGGAGTTAATTTTTCGCCAAGAACATTAGCTTCGTATGAAATTAATTGTAATGCAGGAATCATAGTGGCGAATATTCCCACAAATAAATATGCAACTTCTTTGATTGGTTCAAAATTAAATTCGTTTGATTTAAGCACGTACTCATCAGCTGTTTTGTATGCGATGAAAACCATAGAAAACATAATTATCTCGCGAATTCCTATAGGCAGAGGACTAAGTTTCGGTACCCAACTCATTACCGCAGGATCAACAAAAACAGAAGCTACTATGATCATCAGGTAGAATACATTTTTCATCCCTTTGAATTCTATTTTACCGCTGTAATTAACTTCAGTCTCGCTAGTTGATTTATTTCGTGAATCAATAAGAACAAAAATTGCTGTGATCAGCAGAATTGTTGGAAGCCATATATACCATACTTCTGTAATCACCAGAAAGAACCTGACACCTCTAAGAAATCCAAGGAACAACGGAGGATCACCAATGGGCGTTAGACATCCTCCAATATTACTTACCAGGAAAATAAAAAATATTATATGATAGGGTTTTATCCTGTCCTTATTGATTTTTATGAATGGTCTGATAAGAAGCATCGATGCACCGGTAGTTCCGATAATATTTGCGATAACAGAACCGAATAGTAAAATACCAGCATTTAACCATGGTGTGGCTTTTTTGTCTACGTTAATCAGAATTCCGCCCGATGCAACGAATAGTGAACTAAGCAATGCTATAAAGGAAAGATACTCAGCTGCTGTGTGGAGAAGACTGTGAGTATCTTGCAGAAAAATTAAGTAGTACAGTACTGTTATTAGTCCAAGAATGATAGAAATCAGCGGATAGTATTTTTCCCAGAAATGATGATAGAAAAGCGGCCCGGTTGCAATCATCAGCAGAAGTACTACAAAAGGAATCACCATAAACACATCGGGCAAATTATGAGCTTCCGAATGACTCAATGCAGAACCTTCAACTATGGTTGTTGTATCGCTTATGTTTTTTTCAACGCCATTAATATCACAAGTAAATGAAGTGAGTACGAGTGTCAGTATGATTAAGTGGAAGAACTTCTTATTAATCATACCTGAATTATTCTAACGTTAGTTTATCAGGATTAATAACTTGTTCTATGACTTTTTCAGAAGATTTTTCAGATACTTTTAAGAAAGTGCTCGGATATATTCCAATCCACACAATAAAAAGGAAAATAGGAATGAGCACAAGTTTTTCACGGAAGTTTAAATCGGTCAATGAATTTAAATTTGAATTAGTCACTTCACCAAAAACGACTTTCTTATACATCCACAACAAATAAACCGCAGCGAAAATTACACCTGTGGCAGAAAAGATTGCGAACCACCAGCTGTTCAACACTGTTGATTTGAAAGCTCCTGTTAAAATTAAAAACTCACCAACAAAACCATTTAGTCCCGGTAATCCAATCGATGAAAGTGATGTAAATAAAAATGCAAATGAAAACCAGGGAACAAGTTTTGCGATACCACCATAGTCAGCAATTTTTCTTGTGTGAGTTCTTTCGTAAATCATTCCAACTAAAAGGAAGAGAGCTCCTGTCGATAATCCGTGATTAATCATTTGAATAACTGCCCCTTGAACCGCTTCCTGATTCAGTGCGAATATTCCAAGCATTACAAATCCTAAATGAGAGACTGATGAATATGCAACCAACTTTTTCATATCAGTCTGAACCATCGCAACGAGCGCACCATATATAATTCCGATCACTGCAAGAACAGAAATCAATCCTGCATAATCAAGTGCTGCCTGAGGAAAAAGCGGAAGATTGAATCGTAAAAATCCATACGTACCCATCTTCAGCAGAACACCAGCAAGAATAACACTGCCTGCAGTTGGTGCTTCAACGTGTGCATCGGGTAACCAGGTGTGAAATGGAAACAACGGAACTTTAATTGCAAAGCTTAATGCAAATGCAAGGAACAGTAATCCCTGAACTGTTATATCGATAGTTGGACCAGTTTTATAAAGATCAAGAAGATTTGTTGTAAATCCACCGAGCATTTCTGCTGAATAAACTACAAGCCAGATAATAGCGACCAGCATCAGCAAGCTGCCAGCCATAGTGTAAATAAAAAACTTTATTGAAGCATAAATTCTTCTTTCACCGCCCCAGATTCCGATAATGAAATACATCGGAATAAGCATTGCTTCCCAGAATACGTAAAACAAAAACATATCAAGTGAAGCAAAAACACCTAGCATTCCTAATTCAAGGAAAAGCATAAAGAATGTAAATTCTTTTACTTTATTTTTTATACTGCTCCAGCTTGAAATGAGTGTAAGCGGAGTCAGGAAAGTTGTCAGAAGAATTAACAGCATGGATAAGCCATCTATTCCAACGTGATAGCTGATATTGAGATCGGTTATCCAGTTAAATTTATGTACAAACTGAAATGCGTCGGTTTGATTATCAAAATCAAAGTAAATGATTAACGAAATTACAAAAGCCACGAGTGAAATTGCCAGTCCGGTGTATTTAATCAGCTGAGCTTTTTCTTTATTGATAAAAAGAATTAATATTGAACCGATTACCGGAACTGCGAGAAGATATGTCAATAATAATGATTGTTCCATTTACTAGTAGCTTAAAATTATCCAGAATAGAGCGATTAAGATTCCTAGAACCATTACAAGAGCATAGGACTGAGCAACACCGTTTTGAATTTTTTTGATTACACCGGAAATACCTTCAATGAGTTTCGCAAGATAGTTTATAAGTCCATCTATAATTTTATTATCCGCAATCTTCCAGAGAATATTCTCGGAGCCCTTCACAATCGGATTAACTATTGAAACTTCATAAGCTTCGTCCAGAAAATATTTGTTCAAAAGGACATTATAAGCACCTTTGAACTTCGAAGCAGTTTTATCTGCAACTTCCGGTTTCTTCAAATAAACAAATCGTGCATACAAAATTGCACTCACGGCTGCAACAATTGAAATAATCATCAACAGCAATTCTTCAAAATGTGAGTGACTACCAAAATCCATTAACTTTATTTCAGCTGTTTTGAAGACAGGAGCTAACCAGCTGTGAAAAAGATTTCCGTGTTCACCTGAAAAAATTTCCGGAACTCCGATGAATCCACCGATTGCAGACAAAACAGCAAGAACAACAAGAGGATAGGTCATTACCTTCGGAGATTCGTGAGGATGAACTTTATGATGATCGAATTTTTCGTTTCCTTCGAATGTCATAAAATAAAGTCTGAACATATAAAATGCAGTCATCACTGCTGTAATAACACCGATAATCCAGAAAATAATTCCAAGATTGGCGTATGAGTACCAGAGAATTTCATCTTTACTAAAAAATCCTGATAAAGGTGGAATTCCCGAAATGGCAACAGCAGCGACTAAAAAAGTTCCATAAGTCAAAGGCATATATTTTTTTAATCCGCCGTAATGCCTGATATCCTGCTGTTCGTGCATTGAATGAATAACTGATCCTGCACCAAGAAAGAGAAGTGCTTTAAAGAAAGCGTGAGTCATCACGTGAAATATTCCTGCTGAAAACGCACCAGCACCCAAAGCAAGGAACATATATCCAAGCTGACTTACAGTTGAATATGCAAGAACTTTTTTAATATCATTTTGAACAAGACCGATTGTAGCAGCAAAGAAAGCTGTGAACACACCGATTACAGCTACAACCATCATCGCTGCAGGAGCTGATGCATAAATAATACTGCATCTCGCAACCATGTAAACACCGGCGGTAACCATCGTTGCAGCATGGATCAATGCTGAAACCGGAGTTGGACCAGCCATTGCATCCGGCAGCCAAACAAGCAGTGGAATCTGAGCAGATTTCCCTGTAGCTCCAATAAATAAAAATATTGCGATGAGAACAAAGATGTGTTCAGGTACATTGAAAGAAACTGCTCTGGCAAATACATCGGTAAAAATCAAAGTTCCAAAAGTTGAATAGATTAAAAACATTCCGAGAAGGAATCCAAAATCACCGATCCTATTGACAATGAATGCTTTTAATCCGGCAGCAGATGTTGTGCTTTTTTCAAATTTTCTGTCATACCAAAATCCAATAAGTAAATAAGAACAGAGACCAACACCTTCCCATCCAAGAAACAAAAGAAGAAAATTATCAGCGAGTACAAGATTCATCATTGCGAAGATGAAAAGATTCAGATATGCGAAGAATCTCCAAAAACTTTTATCGCCATGCATATAACCGATCGAGTAAACGTGAATTATAAATCCAACACCGGTTACAATTAAAGACATTACAAGTGAAAGTTGATCAACCTGGTAGGAAAAACTGATGTTCAATCCGCCGACAGCTATCCACTGAAACAAAGTGACAATATTTAATCGCTGTTCGACAGGAAGAGCAAGTGTTTCAAAGAAAGCACCAACAGCAACAATGAACGATAATCCAATTGCACCGCTTCCAACAATTCCAATCAACTTTTCATTTTTTATCTTTGAACCAAGGAGTCCATTAAAAAGAAATCCGAGTAACGGAAAGAGAACTGTGAGATATATTAATTCAATCATCTGAAACGGTTTACCATTTGAGAATATTTATCTGATCAATATTAACTGTAAGTTTATTTCTATAAATAGCGATGATGATAGCCAACCCGACTGCTGCTTCAGCAGCTGCAACCGCCATCACAAAGAATACAAAAAGCTGTCCGCCGACATCACCTAAATACGACGAAAAAGTAATCAATGTAAGATTAGCTGAGTTGAGCATCAATTCAATGCACATAAACACAACGATTGCATTTCTGCGCGTCAGCACACCAACTATTCCGACTGTGAACATAAAAGCGCTAAGTATTAAATAATATTCTATCGGTATTGACATAGCTTATTCGAATTTCTTTTTTGCTAAAACTAATGCGCCAATCGTTGCTGCAAGAAGTAAATAACCAGCAGCTTCAAATGGCAAAATGTAATTGGTGAACATTTCCCTTCCGATATTTTCAATCGTTCCCGTTTCAATACTTCGGGCAGCATCGGATGAAATTTTTTCAGACGGGCTCGAGAGAAAGATTATATAGATAACCTGCAACAGGACTAAAGCAACAACGGCAATTACAAATATTCTGAGCTTTTTTTTCTGCTCAAAAAATCTTTTTTCTCTTTCAGGATTAAGAAGCATAATTACAAAGAGAAAGAATACCATAATCGCGCCGGCATAAACAATAACCTGTGCAACAGCAATAAATTGAGCATTTAATGTAAGATACAATCCGGCAAGTGAACAAAAATTTATAACCAGGAACAGTGCTGAAATAATCGGGTTTGGCCTGGTAACCATCAATACTGCTGAGACAGCACAGATAGAAGCGAAGATTATGAAAAGCAATACCTCTAAAGTCATCGTGCCCTCAATGGAAGATGGTTGATGTATGAGGGAATATGTTTTTTATCGTTTTTCAGCTTGTTCTGCAGATTTTAAATTTTGTTGTGCCGTTAATTTAATCGAAGTGAAAATCTTTTTCAAATCAAAACTCCAGGTTCTCCAACTACTTACTACTAACTACCAACTACTTACACACCAGTCACGGCGTATTACGGTAAATCATCCTCGGGAACGGAATCGCTTCCCTTAAATGGTCGAGTCCGCAAATCCAGCTTACAGTTCGTTCGAGACCGATTCCGAATCCAGCGTGAGGAACAGTTCCATATCTTCTTAGATCAAGATACCATTCGAAGACTTCCTGAGGAAGATTGTGCTCTTTAATTCTTGCAATCAGTTCATCAAGACTATCTTCTCTTTGGCTTCCACCAATTATTTCACCGTAACCTTCAGGTGCAAGAACATCAACTGCAAGTGCGACTTTCGGATTTTCCGGATCGCGTTTCATATAAAATGCTTTTACTTCTGCAGGATAACGATGAACCATTACCGGCTTGTCGAACTGCTGGACAATTACTGTTTCATCCGGTGCACCGAAGTCATTTCCCCACTCAAACTTTACTCCGTTCTTGTGGAGAATTTCAACTGCCTCATCATAACTGATTCTTGGAAACGGACGAACAACTTTTTCCAACTTTGTTGTATCACGTTCAAGAATTTTTAACTCTTCCGCTCTTTCCTTCAAAACTGTTTGAACAATGTACTCAAGCATTGATTCTGCTAAATCCATATCGTCATTTAAATCTGCATACGCAACTTCAGGTTCACACATCCAGAATTCGGTTAAGTGTCTTCTTGTTTTTGATTTCTCGGCTCTGAATGTTGGACCGAAAGTATAAACTTTCCCGTGAGCCATTGCCCCGGCTTCTGCGTAAAGCTGTCCCGACTGAGTTAAATAAGCATTTCCAAGATCGAAGTACGGAGTTTCAAATAATGTTGATGTTCCTTCAACAGCATTTGGAGTGAGTATCGGCGGATCCATCAAAACGAAATCGCGTTCATCAAAAAAATCTCTGATAGCTTTTATTATGCGATGACGAATTCTCATTATCGCAACCTGTCTTTTTGAACGAAGCCAGAGATGACGATTATCGAGTAAGAATTCCGGTCCGTGTTCTTTTGGAGTGATTGGATAATCTTTTGCATCCTGGATAACTGTCAAACCGGTTGCATCAATTTCAACTCCGCCAACCTGTCGCGCATCTTCTTTAACTCTTCCTGTTACGATTATGGAAGATTCCTGTCCAATCTTATCAGCCAATTCAAAAATTTCTTCCGAAACATTTCCTTTGAAGTAAACACACTGAACATAACCGGTTCCGTCTCTTAAAATTACAAACCTGATTTTTCCGCTTGAACGCTTGTTGAAAAGCCAGCCGTGAAGCGTAACTTCCTGACCAACGTAGTCTTTTAGTTTATTGATGAATACTTTCTGCATTAATGTAGTTTTTTCTTAAAAAATTGAAGCCAAATATAAAGATTTTTTTTGATTCGGAGGATAAAAAAATACCTTAGCTCAGTTCTCTTGAACTGAGCAAATTGCAGTTGTGCGTAGGAAATTACAAAATCTCAGGACTGGATCCGCCTGAGGCGGACTGAGCTACAACTTAAATAATACCTCTCGCATTTCTCAAAATAATTTTTTAAGTTTCCATTGAGTTTAACATTTAATGGAGCGTAAAATGCGAACCCTTAAAATATCTCTCCTGGTTTTTATTCTTTCGATTAGTATATCTGCACAGTGGTATCAGCAAAATAGTGGAAACAGTCAAGCTCTTTATGGATTAGACTTCACGGATTCACTCAATGGAACTGCAGTTGGTGGAACTGGAATAATTATTAGAACAACGAATGGTGGGGATGACTGGCTTACACAAATAAGTGGAACAACTAATGATTTATTAGGGGTTTCATTCATTGATGAATACAACGGCTTTGCAGTTGGGACTTATGGAACTATCCTAAAAACAACTAATGGAGGACAAAACTGGTTAGAACTAACTAGTGGGACAAATTATACATTCTTGGGAATCCAAATGCTAAATGAAAATGTTGCAGTTGCTGTAGGATATTTTGGAACAATATTAAAAACTGTCGATGGTGGGCAAACGTGGATTCCAAAGTCAAGCGGTACTGGAAAGCATATTAATAACATATCATTTGTGGATGTGAACAATGGAATTGCAGTTGGAGGAACCACACAAGGTGGGATTATTCTTAAAACAACAGATGGTGGCGAAACTTGGATGACAAAACTTGAGGGAATGCCTGAAGAATTATTCGGTGTATCTTTCGTTGATATTAATAATTGTTCAGTTGTCGGTGGATATTGGACTTTATATTTTAGAACAAAAATTATACTTAGAACTTTTGATGGCGGGGATAATTGGAATGTCCAATTATTCGAAACAGTTAATCCACTTCGGGGCGTCTCTTGTACTGATTCAATTAATGGATCAGCTGTTGGAGAATATGGAGTAGTGTTTAGGACAACAAATGCGGGACTAAGTTGGATTAATCAACCTAGTTCAACGGATAATACTTTAATAGCAGTATCATTTACAGATGCAAACCATGGATGGGCCGTTGGCTGGAATGGTACGGTTTTACATACAAATAATGGTGGAACACCAGTAGAATTAATTTCATTTACTGCTACTTTAGATGTAAATAAAATAATTCTCAACTGGTCAACAGCAACAGAAACTAACAACTCTGGTTTTGAGATTCTTCGCAAAACTCAGAATGACAGCGAAGAATGGAATAAAATATGTTTTGTTCCCGGACACGGAACAACAACAGAAACTCAAAATTACTCTTTTACAGATAACGATGTTAAACCGGGCAAGTATCAATACAAACTAAAACAAATTGATTACGATGGAACGTTTGAGTATTCACAAATTGTAGAAGTCGAGATTCCATTTGCAAATAGATTTTCTCTACAGCAAAACTACCCCAACCCGTTTAATCCAGTTACAAAAATAAAATATTCATTTCCTGCCGTAGAGACGAGGCATGCCTCGTCTCTACAACTGGTAACGCTAAAAGTTTACGACATACTCGGAAGAGAAGTTACAACACTTGTTAACGAAGAAAAATCCGCTGGTGATTATGAAGTTGAATTTAACGCTGCAACTCTTCCAACCGGGATTTATTTTTATCAGTTGAAAGCTGGTCAGTTTTCTAAGACAAGAAAAATGGTTTTGCTGAGATGATAATTTAAAAAGGTGTCTGAGTGTTCATCAGAGATGAACTTATCGAAGACACCGTCGGAATGGTTGTCTCGATACATTCCTCGCTCCGCTCGGAATTACTCGACAACCTCACATTTTATTTTCATAATTCCTACCAACCTTTTTATATTTCCAATATTGATTATCAATCAACTAAATCTGAGGAATACAAATGTTCAGAATATTTCTACCGATTGCGCTAATATTATTTTGTCTAACTGCTTTCTCACAAAACAAACAAACAAATGGGGAAGATAAACCAGATTGGGAAGGCGGAATTCCCGATGGATGCACAACTGTTGCAGTTGGGAAGCTCGCATCTTTTGATGGTTCTGTAATGACATCACACACAGATGATAGTCACAGAACACGAAGCAATCTGGATATTGTTCCTGCAATGCGTCATGATAGTGATGAATTGGTCACTCTATACAAAAGAGGAATCGACGACACACAAAAAATGCCCGCTTATAGTAATATTCCAACAGGACAAATACCTCAGATCGATTACACATACGGATATATCAACACAGCATATCCCTGCATCAATGATCAGCAGGTTGCAATCGGTGAAACAACTTTCGGCGGAAGAGAAGAATTAAAAACCGATAAAGGATTAATTGACTGCCAGCGGTTGTGTATGCTTATGCTCGAGCGTGCAAAAACTGCACGTGAAGCAATCGAAATTGCCGGTGAACTTCTGGAAATGTACGGCTGGATTGATGATGGCGAAATGCTGACGATAGCAGATCCAAATGAAGTCTGGGTGTTCGAAGTACTTGGACCAGGCAAAGATAAAATCGGTGCTGTGTGGGCAGCGCAAAGAGTTCCGGAGGATCACATTTTCGTTGGTGCAAACGGAAGCCGTATCAGACAAATAGATACAGAAAATCCTGATTATTTTATGTATTCCAAAAATGTTTTCGATGTGGCAAAAGAACATGGCTGGTGGAAACCTGAAGACGGACCTTTTGAATTCTGCTACGCTTACGCTGATAGAAATTCACTCGCAACCAGAAGAAGAGAGTGGAGAGTTTTTGATCTTGTCGCGCCTTCACTAAAGCTGGATCCAAATTCTGAAAATTATCCTTTCTCAGTAAAACCGGAAAAGCTAGTCACACTTGAAAAGATGGTTGAAATCTTTTCAGATTACTATGAGGGAACTGAATTCAATTTTGTAAAAGATTTGACCGTAACCGATGACAGTGGAAAAACTGTTATCTCCCCTCTTGCAAATCCTTTTATGCCTTATGATATGAACAAACTTTTTAAAATTAATGGCGGCTGGGGCTGGAGAGGTGAAAGAACAATTGCAAGATGGTACACTATGTACGCAACGATAATCCAGTGCAGAAGCTGGCTTCCAAATGAAATTGGCGGGCTTGTCTGGCTAGCATGGGATAATGTTGCAACTTCAATCTATGCACCTTTCTATGCAGGAATAACCAGAGTTCATAAAACTTCTTCAACTGATGGAAGAGTTACAGGTTTTTCACGAAACTCTGCATGGTGGGCATTCAATCATCTTGGAACTCTCGCTGCTCAACGTTGGGGCGATATGCGTCATGATGTTCGTGCTGTCTGGGATCCATGGCAGGCGGAATTATTCGCAAAACAAAAATCTTTTGAGGATGAAGTACTTCAACTCTGGAGTGCAGACAGAGAAAAAGCAAAAGAAAAGTTAACAATGTATTGTATTGAAACTCAGGCTGCTATCGTTGAACGTGCGTGGGAACTTGGTGAGGAACTCTGGACTAAATATGACGAACTATTTTAAATGAATTTATTGTTTGTTTGAAACAGTTAGTCCGACTCTGACTAAAAATCCGGATAAAGACTGACCATCAAGAAGAGTGACATTTTCTCTCAGTTTACTTTCATCTATTTTTGGTAAGGTAGTTCTTGAGATAATAAAGATTTTATCCTGTCTTGGAGAAATAGTTTCTTCAATAACACTCTCTACATCAGCTTTGCTGATTTTATTTTCCATAATTACGCGAGCAACAAGGAAGAACACTCTGCTGTTTCTTTGAGCTTTTCCTACAATATTAAATGAGTGAGAGTTCGGCAGTTCAAGAATATCAACTTCCGAATACCCCAGGATTGTAAAAAATCTCACCAGCATTTTTCTGAAATCATCTATCGTCATTTTTTTAATCACTTCAGAAGTAATAAAAGTATCTTCAGAAAACTTTGATTCACCGCTTACCGGCATTCCGAATATGTTAAGCCATTCATCGATCGTTATCAATTCCTCGTAAATCTTTGGCTGCATAAGTTCGAATACATTGCGATTCATCAAATCACCTTCCAGCAGCATTTCTCTAACCTTCTGATCAAGTGTTCCGACTGAGTAATAATTCAGCACACTTACACTTTCA
Organism: bacterium; assembly: GCA_016716565.1. Classification (NCBI taxonomy): domain Bacteria; species bacterium. Next base: position 362,649 of record JADJWC010000003.1, on the reverse strand, counting down.
TTATGGATTTCATCACTTGATTTGGAAAACATATCTTCAAGTTCCCAATTCGGCATCGGACTCCACCATTGATCGAAATTAATAACATACGGTACATCTATATCAGAAAATTTCAGCTTCGAAGTTTTTGCATCCGATATGAATGCAACGATATCTTTCTGCTGATGGAAATTTGTAATTCTTTCTTTTAATTCTTCTGCAGATAATCCGTTTGGTGCTGTCAGATGCCTGATATCATGAAGTGTAAGCATTTCACTTATCTTTTTTATGCCGAGCTTTTCATACTGCGTTAAGATCAGAACTTTTTTCCCATTATCCTTGATGTTCAATACATGTCTTAGCAGCAACTCTGTTTTAGGACTCTTGGATTTACCGGTTGCAAAATTTCCGAGCTGATTTAATTTATGATAAAGAGTGAAAATATTCGCGGCAAACCTGAGTGGATTACCTGATTCAAGAACACGTCTCAATTCCTTTCTTGCTTCAATCAATGCCGCCTTGAATTCTGATGCCTGCTTATCATCAGCGTCGCACCAATATTCATTCAAAATGAATTTAGGTGTATCAGCCACAATCAATGCTTTACTTCTGATTTTAACCCGATCAATTTTCACCTGAGGATTCAACAATTGGTTAAGCGAGTGCTGAATATCATTATTTAGTGAAGATGTAGTGGCCCACAATATTTTTGGTTTGATGGAAGAAAGGAACTCATCGCTTACTTCCTTCATCGATAATATACCATCGACAGAATCAAGAATAATACAATCGAATTTATCAAGACGTTTTGCCTCGAGCAATTTCAATCTGTAATCATTCATTGCAGTGTCAATATCAGCAAGAACAATTGCCTTTGTCTGATTCCACATCTCAGCCCGTTCATCATTGTTTCCCTGTATAACGTGGAATTCCTGGTCTGGACAGTGCTTTTGAATTTTATCACTCCAGCCGATTTCAAGATTAAGATGCTTTGCAAAATTCGGATTGCCAAGCTTTGTTATGTCGGTAACAATTAAGGCGGATTTAATCACACGATTACCGAATAAAATCTTTAAAGCAGCAACGGCTTCTTTTTCAATATCAATTCCGAATTCATCCTGAAGCAATGCGCATTCATTTTCAGCTAAAAATTTTGCGCCGGATTCTTCATAATTCTTCAGCTTAATATGCAGTCTGACATTCTTCTCCCAGTCAATTCTTTTTACGTTACTCAGTATGAACTTCAACTGATCCTGAAGTTGTTGACTTACCTTTGGACTAACTGCGTTTTGTCCGGTCTTACCGGTTTTATCCGGTATTGTATAATAGAGAACTGATTCCTTCTTTGCTAATTTGAAATTAGCATAGAAATTCTTTCCCCGTGCAATCTGAAAGTTTTGTGCTTCAGTAACTGTTGGTACAGAAAATTCTGGGAACTTAATCTGATTTTGCTTGGATTTATAAACTCCAATAGGTGGAACTTTAATGTTAAATGTCTTCTTCGAATCAGGAAGACCGGGGAGAGGTTGTTTTTCAATTTTTGATTTTTTGAACTTTGCGATCTCGATGTTTGTAATATCGACTCTCTTAGAAGAGGAAGCCAAATCCTCAAAATCCAGTAAATCGATTTTAAGAATCTCCGGAATAAGATTACTGAGATAGTTGAATATTTCAGGAACGACAAGTTCAAATTGGTAATCAGCTGGAGGCTTACCATCAAACTTTACCTTAACCTCTCTCATCCCTGGATTGTTAATCAGGAACTTTACTTTTTTAATTTTATAGGTGCGCGGCTTTACATCAACATCCCTGAACACAAATGAATTTTCAACAACATCAGCAATCATGAAAAAGATTGCATTGCTTCGAACCTTTTTGAACTCGCAGTTTTTTAACTCATCATGTACATCCGGCTCCTTCATATCAAACTTAAACTTAGAATTTCCAGGAACCAGAAATTCAAGTTGAAGATCCGGAATATCGTTTAAATAGGAAGAAAGGGCATCAACAGGATAATTTTCTTGAAATGGTTTTTTTAACCAGTTCGCAAAATTAAAATCCTCTGCCTCTTTAATTTTAGAAATTTTAGAGGCAACTTTAGAACGAACACTCAGCATTATTTCTTTTAATCGATAGACTTTTGCTGCTGCACCTGTTCGCAGGCAAGTTTTAATCTTTCAAATGGTTCAAGAAGATTTCGCTGTTCAGCAAGTTTATTCAATTGATCTTTGATTGGAGCGAGTTCAGTTTCAAACTTCTTTGAAGTTTCAATCATCATCTTTCCGCCGCCCGTTCCTGGAAAAGCGATTGCTTCAGCTTTGGTGCTTGCACGTGATTTTCCATCTGATTCATTAAATACTCTTACGACTCTGATCCCCTGCTTATTATTTGCACCGAGAAAGAAAGGATCTTTTACAAGAATAAGATCGACGTGCTCATTTATTGCACTTAATAATGGGACAGAAATTAATTCAACGAGAATGTGTTCGAGAAGAACATCTCCATACAAAGTTTTTTGAAACCCTGTTGGCTTAATCGGGGATGTTACTCTGAATTCCAGCGGTTTCGTTTCAGCGTCAGTGACTAAGATGGCCCCGATTATTCCACCACCATCTTCTGAAGTATAGGTTTCTAAAAATGCAATTTTTCCTATTTCCATTTTTTAACTCCAATTTGATTAAATAATAAACTCAACCGACCTGATTTAACATATTCAGTGCCACTTTTGTCGCCAAAATCTTAAAATGATTCATGTAAAATTGGAAAAGCTGCGAATTAAAATTCAAGCATGGCTATATGCATTAGTTGATTTAATTCTCAATTAGCATTGATTGGAAATTTTAGAAAGGTCAAAAATGCAATAAAATGTCAAAATTACTCTGGAATTCTTTCACATTTATCTTAAATACTTCTGTAAAATTTACCGTAATCGTAAAATTAAATTAACCGATAATCTCAGATATCTAGATAGCGGCGAAGTAAAAAAACTTACGGTTTTATGCTTGGGAAAGTTATTACAACAGTAGTCCCCTGTCCTTCGGAGCTCAATATTTCTAATCTGCCTTTGTTCAACTCAACATATTTTTTTGTGAGAAGCAATCCTAATCCCGAACCTGGTTCCTTTTCAGTTCCCTGAGTTGAAAACATCACACCGGAATTAATTAATATCTGATTTTCTTCAGAGATTCCTATTCCTTCATCAGAAATACTAATTTGTGCTGAAAGTGAGTCTGTGCTGTTATCGTGAGCTTCTTCTGCAAAAATTTTAATTGAACTTTGTCTTTGCGAAAACTTTAATGCGTTTGAGATAACATTTCTGAATGTTGTTATCAGCATTTCTTCATCAGCCACTAGCAAGTAGTTTTGCTTTAGCTCTACTCTGATCGAAATATTCTTCTTTTGGATTCTGTATCTTAAAGATTCAATTGCTTCGTTTATCACTTCATTCAGTAAAACTTTTTTCGGTATGTAGTCATATTTGTTCAGTTGAAGTCTGGAATAGTGAAGCAGGTTATTTGTCATTTCAAACAAAGTATTTGAAGAATCATTAATTACATTTATGTATTCTTTGATATCCCTGTGAGTCAGATTCTCAAAGTCAGTGCGGAGAATTTCGGCGAATCCAAGTAAAGAATTAAACGGTGAACGAAGATCGTGCGAAATCAATGAAAACAATCTGTCCTTTGAAGTATTCATCTCTTTCAGCTTAACAATCATCTCTTTCCGTTCTTCCTCAACAATTTTTCTTTCAATTGCTCGTGAGATAGGATAAGAAATTACATCCAGTATCTGCTGATGTGCAGGTGTATATGTTTTAGGATCCTTATAATCCTGAACAACGAGCACACCTATTGTTTTCTCTTTAATCTTCAAAGGTACTCCGAGCCAGATTGGAGACTGCGGACCAATTAATTCTATCTCGCCTTTCCTGCGAAGATCCTCATCTTTGTGCAGATCAACCAATGCTGATTTACCGGTTCTCAAAACGTATTCTGTAAGTCCCTTTCCAAGTTTTTTGGAAGAAGAATCATTGTCAACTTCGTCAACAAAATAAGGGAATGTCAACAGGTCTGAATCTCTTTTATAATAAGCAATATAAAAGTTATCTGCTTTCATTAATTTTTTTATGCAGGAGTGAATAAACTTAAAAAGCTCACTTAAATTCTTTTCTGAATTAGCTGCTTCAAGAATTTCCAAAATAATCTGCTTAAGTTTTTCTTCCCTCAACTTTTCACTAACATCCCGCAGAAGACCTACACGAGATAATTTTGAATTATCAGAATCGAAGTAAGTTATTGAGTTATCCTCGATCCACTTTTTGTCACCGCATTTTGTTTCAATAAAGTAGACGGTCAATCGTTCTTCTATTTGCGGTCTATCCTTTTTACCATTCGCCGGATATTTTGAGCTGTATTCATCATACTTTGTAATCACGATGTTTTCAAATTTTATCTCATTCAATTCAGTAGTATTATAACCGAGTAGTCTGCTGACTGCAGGATTAATAAAACTATATTTTTTCGATGTACAATCGAAATTATAAAATACCTGGTCCGGAGAGTAAGACTTGAAATGTGTTGATTCAACGACCTCTTTAAATCGAGGTAATTTTATATCTGCATCTAACAATTTGAGCTCAGATTTATTGAAATAAACTTCGAAAAAGGCAATTATTATGCCGCATACTATGTTTTTAATTCATTTTCGTATGAAATGCTTGTGTATTCAGGAGAACTAATTGTGCTGGAAATTTTACTTGATTCGGTAGAATTTATTGACAATCTGAGAGATACTCACTATTTTTATGTAGACTAAATCTTAATAATATTTAAATAGTATTGAAATGCGTACAGCAGCAGAACTTAACTACAGAGAAAAGGGAATTATTTCAGAAATTGATCCTTCCCATCCATCCAGTAAAAGAATTTTGGAACACGGTTTCACACCAGGTCAAATTATTGAGTTAATGTGTAAATCGACTTTCAACGATCCAATCGCAGTATCAATTCGCGGTACTTTAATAGCGATTAGAAAAAGCGAAGCTGGTTGCATTAAGCTTAAATGAAAACTGAAATCGGTATTCAGACTCCTCTGATTACATTAGTCGGTCCTCCAAATTCAGGAAAAACGACTCTCTTTAATCTTCTAAGTGGAAAAAATTATAAGACGGTAAACTATCCAGGTTCCACCGTAGAATATTACACAAGTAAAATCCTTCCTAAATATAAAATAGACGCAGAGGTACTTGATTCACCCGGAATTGTCAGCTTAATTCCTGAATCTCTCGATGAAAAAGTAGCTGTCGATTCGTTGTATTCACATCCAAAGCTTGGCAGGCCTGATCTGGTTATAGTTACAGTTGACTCCTGCCAGCTTTCAAGACATCTCTTATTACCGAAACAATTAATTAGTTCAGGATTCAATGTTATCATTGTTTTAACGATGGCTGACATCCTCAAGAAGCGAGGATTAAAAGTATCCGAACGTAAATTGAGTGAAGCATTGAATTGCGATGTTGTTCTGGTGAATGGAAGATCAAAAGAAGGAATAGAAAAATTAATAGGATTGATAAACAATAATTTAATTCATAACGATAAAGCTTCGAGAAAAATATTGCCGTACAACGGCCTGAATGATAATACCAGATTACTTGATTCGTTCAGTGAGATTGAAAAAATCGTTCATGGTGTTTATGAACCTTTAACCTCTGACAGAAATATTGATTTAAAATCCGCTAACAAAGAACTGCAAGTTTTGCAACCGGATACCACGTCAACTAACTTCCCGATTGATGAAGTCACGTTAAAAATTGACAAAATATTGTTACACCGGTTTTGGGGATTTGTCATTTTTCTAATTGTTATGGGTGTTACGTTTACGAGCATTTTTTGGCTGGCGCAACCACTCATGAACCTGGTCGATGAATTATTTTCAAATCTCAACAGCCTTGTTGTTGAAAATTTTGAAAAGGGTTGGTTCACATACCTGGTATCTGATGGTATTATTTCCGGAACCGGTTCTGTACTTGTATTCGTTCCGCAAATCTTAATTTTATTTTTAATTCTCGGATTGCTTGAAGATTCGGGTTATCTTGCGCGCGGTGCAATGCTGATTGATAAACCATTATCCAAAGTTGGTTTAAATGGAAGATCATTTGTTCCAATGTTATCAGGATATGCATGTGCAATTCCAGCAATCATTGCAGCAAGAACAATTCCTAATCGCAAAGAAAGATTATTTACCATCTTCATCATTCCCTTGATGAGCTGCAGTGCAAGATTGCCGGTATATGCATTGTTGATTGCGTACATTATTCCTCAGGATAAGCTCTGGTTGGGTGGAATTATTCTTGGAGGAATTTATCTACTTAGCATGATTATATCAATGATGGTTGCATGGAGCGTTAATAAATTTTCGAAAAAAATTTTTAAGGAACAGGAATCATCATCATTTATTCTTGAACTTCCTTCATATCGAATACCGAAATTGAGCTCAGTAATAAATCACACATACAATAGTTCAAAGCAGTATATTCTTAAAGCCGGTCCGATGATTTTAGGATTTTCATTAATTCTCTGGTTCCTCACTTTCTTCCCGAATATAAATCCTGCGGTTGAAACAGCGGGTTTACCTTCTGATCAAGCAGAGAATCTGATTCGTGCGGAAAGACTTGAGAACTCCTTCGCCTCAGATCTTGGTAAAATCATTCAACCGGTAATGACACCTATCGGGATGGATTGGAGAATTGGCGTATCGCTTATATCTGCATTTGCAGCACGAGAAGTTTTTGTTTCATCGCTGGCATTAACTTTTAAAGTCACTTCGGATATTGAACAAGAACAGAATACTTTACTTAATTCGTTAAGAAGCGCAAGAATTGAATCAACAGGACAACAACTATTTACCACGGCTACATCTATCGGTCTGATTGTATTTTTCATTTTTGCACTTCAATGCTTATCGACAGTGGCAGTTTCAAAAAAAGAAACTGGTGGCTGGAAAATACCTCTCCTGCAAGTAACAATATTTACTTCATTGGCTTATGTAATGACATTAATTACTGTCAATGGGTTAAGATTTTTGGGAATACAATGAGGCAAACAATTCTTGATAAAAATGGTTATTTTGGGAATGCTCAGCTTCAGTCATATTTAAATTGAATTACAGATTACAGAATTGAAAAACAAACAAGCAGAAGAAATTTTCAGGAATTTTCTCAAATCCGGAAAGAACAGGATAACTCCCGAAAGATTTGAAGTACTTGAAGCCGCTTTGGATTATGAAGGTCATTTCGGTGCTGATGATTTATACATCATAATGAAGAATGCAAATTCAAGGGTTTCCAGAGCTACTGTTTACAAAACTCTTGAACTGCTTGAACAATGTAATCTTCTTTCAAAAAGAAATTTCGGCGATAATGTTAATAGATTTGAAAGCAGTTTTAAACGTCAGGTACACGACCATTTGATCTGCGTTGTCTGTGGCAAAATTGTCGAATTTGCAGACCCAAGAATTAAGCAACTTCCAGAACAGATCAGCGATGAATTAGGATTCAATTTCGAAAGTTATTCGTTTAATATTTTCGCTCGCTGTAAAGATCCAAAAAAATGTAAACAGTCCAGAGAGAGATGACAGAACAGCAATACCCTCTTCATTGGAAGAAAAAAAATTTTTCTATAAAAATATTTTGCTCAATACCTAATATTGCCACCGGTATTTTACTAAAGGCAGGAAATTCAAATTTTATTATCGATCCCGGTGATGGAATATTAAGAGATCTGAATACGGAAATTGGAGTTAAAAACCTTCTCGAGATTTCGGACGTTTTCATTACCCACGGGCACCTTATGATCATGTTGGTGGCGTCTGGTCTTTGCTTACTTATCTCAGGGTTATGCAAAAAAAATCACCTTTAACAATTCACTATCCTTCCGGCTGTGTTGAAATAGAAAGTATATACAATGCGTTCAAAAAAGTTTATTCAAAATCTATCACTTACAAAATAAATCTGAAACCGATAAAGAAGACAAGCGGTTTTACAGCAGGTAATATTTCAGTCAAACCATTTCCTGTAATCCATAAAGAGTACTTGAGCAGCGGCAAAACCCGTCAGGTTCCGGCTCTTGGATATAACTTTATTTACGATAGCATGAAAATTTGTTATGGCGGTGATACGGCATACTGCGAAGAACTTGTAGCCCATGCAAAAAACGCTGACCTTGCAGTTCTTGAAGCAGGTCACGACGAAGAAACTCCTGATGAAATGCATATGACAATGAAAGAAGCTGTATCTATCGGTAAATCGGCAAAAAAATATTTCTTAGTTCACGTTCCCCATTAACCAAACCGGATTACCATGAAAAATCTAATTTATATTAATTTAATATTTTCTCTCTCATTATTTGGTTTTCAATTCAGCTATTCGCAAGAGCAGTTTACTATTGAAGGAGAAAAACATTTAAGCAATGTAAGGATGCTCACCGATGGTGGAGAAAATGCTGAAGCCTATCTTTCTTTCGCTGAAAACAAATTAATTTTTCAGGCAACAGTCGATGATTTGAAATGCGATCAGATTTTTACAATGAATATTGATGGAAGTGAAAAGCAATTAGTTTCTACCGGAAAAGGAAGAACTACCTGTGCATATTATTTACCCGGTGATGGAAAAATCATTTATGCTTCTACCCATTTAGTTGACGAGAACTGCCCTGCTCCACCCGACAGAGCAAAAGGTTATGTTTGGCAGTTGTATGATTCGTTCGATATCTTCTCAGCTGATGCAGATGGAAGTGATGTCAAACAGTTAACTTTTTCCGGAAAGTATGATGCTGAAGCGACAGTTTCTCCCAAAGGCGATAAAATTGTTTTCACTTCAACAAGAGATGGTGATCCTGAAATATATGTGATGGACATCGATGGCACGAATCAAACAAGATTAACATTCGAAAAAGGATACGACGGTGGCGCATTCTTTTCACAGGACGGAAGCAAAATAGTATTTCGTGCAAGCAGACCAAAAACTGAAGAAGAATTAAAAGATTACGAAGAGCTAGCACAAAACGGATTATTCCGTCCATCAATTCTGGAATTGTATATTATGAATGCAGATGGTTCAGATATAAAACAAATTACAAATTTCGGCAAGGCTAGCTTCGCACCTTTCTTTCATCCTGATGGCAAACGAATAATTTTTTCATCCAATATCAATAGTGAAAAAGGAAGAAATTTTGATTTATATTTAATCAATATTGACGGAACCGGATTAGAGCAAATTACATTCAACGAAACCTTCGATGGATTTCCGATGTTCACAAAAGATGGCAAGCAGCTTGTCTTTTGTTCAAACAGATTTAATAAAAAAGAAGGCGACACGAATGTGTTTATCGCAGAATGGGTGGATTAGATTGTTAATGCTAGATGCAGGATTCAGCTACTCGATACTTGGTAGCAGATTCCGGATACCTGTGAATGATTTACAATTTTTGAATAAAATTTTAAAGGGAAAAAATGAATAACAATAATTCAAAAAAAATCTTAGTGCTAATTTTAATTCTTTTCACTTATGCTTCAACATATTCACAGACTATTTCTAGTCCTGAAATAACTGCTGAAGAAATTAAAGAACATATTACTTTTCTTGCATCAGATAAATTAAAAGGGAGAGACAGTGGTACACAGGAATTATTTGCAGCCGCAGTTTATATCAGCGATGAATTTAAAAATTATGGTCTGGAACCATTATTTGGTGATAACTACTTGCAGGAATTTCCATTTATCAAAACTATTGAACTTACAGACAAAAATAATCTATCATTCACTTCAAATGGGAAAGAAGTCACACCTAAGCTGAACGAAGAATACATAACCGTACCATTCTCCTGAAATGTTGAAGTGAATTCAAAATTGGTTTTTGCCGGATTTGGAATTTCAGCTTCCGATCTTGAATATGATGACTACAATGGAATTGATGTTAAAGATAAAATCGTAATTGTTTTCAGAAATACTCCTGAACCGAATGTTGCTCATTCAGGTTTTGATGCTCACTCACCTTTGAGGAAGAAAGCATCGGTTGCAAGAGATAAAGGCGCAGCTGGAATCATTTTTATTAATCCATATGATGAAAACAAAACAAGTGATGATCTTGTTGAATTCAGCTTTGACAGAGGCGGTTCAATCAGCGGTTTTGCTGCTGTAAGTATTAAACGAAGTTTTATCGAACAGCTTTTTCAATCTGAAGGATTAAGTCTGAAGGAAATTCACAGTAAAATAATCGAAACCAAAAAACCAGCATCAATTGAATTAAAGAATTCATCAGCAAAAATTTCAACTGAAGTAAAAGAGGTTGAATCAATCAGCTGGAACGTGGGCGGTTTCATCGAGGGAACCGATCCTGAATTAAAGAACGAATGGATAATAATTGGTGCTCACTTCGATCATCTTGGAATGGGTGGTGAAGGTTCACTTTATCGCGGTGATGAACCGCAGATACACAATGGCGCTGATGATAACGCTTCAGGAACAACCGGAGTTTTAGAAATAGCTGAAAAATTTGCTTCACAAAAAGATAAATTAAAAAGAAGCATCGCGTTTTTTGCTTTCTCCGGTGAAGAGCTTGGTTTGCTTGGTTCAAATTATCTTGTTAATAATTTGCCCTTCCCTGCTGAGGATGCAATTACGATGGTAAATATGGATATGATTGGAAGATTGAAAGACAGCTCTCTTATTGTTTATGGAACAGGCACATCTTCAAACTGGAAAGATATACTTAACAACCACAACAAGTACGGATTCAAATTGACTTTTAATGATGAAGGATTTGGACCGAGCGATCATTCATCTTTTTATGGTAAGAAAATACCTGTATTATTTTTCTTCACCGGGACACACGAAGATTATCACAAGCCTTCCGATGATACAGAAAAAATAAATTTCGCTGCTGAGGAAAATATTCTGAATTATGTTTATGATATTGTTGCTGATATTGATCAAAATCCTGAGCGACCGGATTATCTGCTCGTTGAAAAGAATCAGGACAGATGTTTACAAGAAAAGTTTATGTTGGTACCGTTCCCGATTTTGCAAGCAACGTAGATGGTTATAAAATCAGCGGCGTATCTGAAGGAAGTCCCGCACAGCTTGCAGGATTGCAGGGCGGCGATATAATTGTTTCTTTCGGCGGGAAACAGATTTCAAATATTTATGATTTTACTTATGCACTAGGTGATTTTGTTCCCGGCGATGAAGTGGATGTGGTTGTAAAACGAGGTAACGAAGAAATTACATTCAAAGTTAAACTTGCATCGAAGTAATTCTCGCAATAATTAATTTGTAGAGGCGAATCTCAAGATTCGCCTTTCTTATTTTAAAGAATTAATTTCGCTGATATGAATTGCAGGATTAATAAATAATTGAAAAAGAAGAAGAGGAAATATGCAAACGTCCTAATGCTTCTGCTGATAATATTTGTTCTTTTCTTCATTGTTTATCAGGATAAAAATATAGTTATTAGTGCGAGTGAACTAGTAGAAAGCTATTCCATCGATCAGAAAACAGCAGATAGTAAATTTATCGACAAAGACATTGAGCTATCGGGAAGTGTTAAGTCCTTTATTCAATCAGAAAGCGGAAATAGTTTTCTGGAACTTCAATCAAATAACGACAACTTAAAAATCTTTTGCATAATAAAAGATGAAGTTACTGTGCAGAAAGCATCTTCATTGACAAATGGCTCACTCATCATTGTTTTTGGCAAGTGTTTGGGACTAAATCCAATAGGTTACGAAAAATTTCCAAACTGCATTTTTGTAGAAGCGGAATTAATAAAATGATCTGGTATCAAAAAGAAATCACATTAAAACCACGCGGAAGAGGATTTCATCTCGTGACTGATGGGATCGTTAACCAGTTACCTGAACTAAATAAAATTCAAATTGGATTGATGCATATTTTAATTAAGCATACTTCTGCATCAATCACTCTAAATGAAAATTTTGATCCTGAAGTTCGTTCTGATATGGAAAAATATTTTAGTCGCACCGTCAAAGAAAACGAACCCTGGTATGATCACAACTCAGAAGGTTCAGATGATATGCCTGCACATATTAAATCAACTTTAATTGGAAATTCATTAACAATCCCGATAACAAATGGGAAACTGAACCTCGGAACCTGGCAGGGAATTTATTTGTGCGAACATCGGAATCATGCCGGAAGCAGAAAAATTGTTGTAACAATCTTTGGGGAGAATACTTGAGTAAGAAAAGAATTTTATTTGTTTGTATGGGAAATATTTGCCGATCCCCCGCAGCTGAAGGGATCGCAAAGACACTGGCTGAAAAAAGAGGGCTTGATGGCAAAGTAGAAATTGAGTCGGCGGGAACACTCGACTATCATTCAGGAGAATCTCCTGATCCAAGAATGATTAAACACGCGTCAAATCGTGGTTATAAACTTGATAGTAGAGCAAGACAATTCAATCCGGAGAAAGATTTTGAGCATTTTGATTACATCGTAACAATGGATGATGATAATTATTACGAGATAACTTCGCTCGACAAAAGAAATCGATTCAAGGATAAAGTTTATAAAATGGTAAACTTCGGAAATAAAATGAAGGTCAATGAAGTTCCGGATCCATATTACAGCGGCAGTGATGGGTTCGAATATGTTCTTGACATTCTTGAAGATTCAGTTGAAGGATTACTGAACAAAGTTGAAGATGATATCAGAAGAGAAAATAAAAACTAAAATCCAACAGAAACTTGGGAGTAAAATCAAAAGCTTGACCTCCCTTTCTGGTGGGTGTATCAGTGATGCTTACAAAATAACAACCGAAGAAAGCGAACAATATTTTCTGAAGTTCAACTCTTCTGTTTCAAATGATATGTTTATAAAAGAAGCACACGGATTAATGGAACTTGAGAAAGCAAATGCGATACGGATTCCAAAACTCTTAAACTTTGATAAAGATTATATTCTTCTTGAGTTCATTCCGTCAGGAAATAAGATTAAAAATTTTTTCGAGGACTTTGGAAGGAACTTTGCTGAAATGCACAAGTATTCTTCTGAAACATTCGGTTTTTATGAAGACAATTTTATTGGCTCAAATCCGCAGATTAATATTCCTGACGAGAAAGAAAAATCGGACTGGACTGCTTTTTATTTCAACAAAAGAATATTGTTTCAGCATCAGCTTGCTGAAAAGCAAGGTAATTCAACAGGTGAATTGAGAAAAGGAATATCTAAACTTGAAAATAAGATTGTAGATGTTATCGGCAACACACAAGAGAAGCCTTCATTGCTGCACGGTGATCTTTGGGGAGGCAACTATATGGTTGATGAAAATGGAAATGCAGTATTGATTGATCCGGCTGTTTATTACGGGCACCGCGAAGCTGATCTTGGAATGACAAAATTATTCGGCGGATTTAGTTTTGAATTTTATCGAGCTTACAACGAGACTTTCCCACTGGAAGATGGTTACGACTACAGAGAGAATATTTATAAGCTATACCATGTTCTTAACCATCTGAATCTTTTTGGTGGAGTATACTATTCGCAGGCAATAAGTCTCATAAAGTTTTATATTTGACTCATCCATTTTCACTTATAATAATCGATGAACAAAATTTCCGTAATAGTTATAACGAAGGACGAAGAAAAAAATATTTCTGATTGCCTGCAGAGTGTCGAATGGGCTGATGAGATTATTGTAGTTGATTCTGAGAGTACTGATAAAACCATCGAGCTTGCAAAACAATTCACAGACAAAGTTATAATCAAAAAATGGGAAGGTTACGTTCCCCAGAAAAGGTTTGCACTTAGTCTCGCCACAAATGAATGGGTACTGAGTCTTGATGCAGACGAGCGAGTCACTCCTGAATTAAAAGAAGAAATAATGAATCTTGATCCGGATGATTTTAACGGTTTTAAAATCAGGAGAAAAAATTTCCTGATGGATAAGGAAATAACAAGCTGCGGCTGGGAAAAAGATTTTCAGTTGAGATTGATGAAAAAATCCAAAGCTGATTTCAGCAATCGACTTGTACACGAGAAATTTATCGTTGACGGTAAAATCAGTGTGCTTAAAAATCCGATGCTCCATTATACATTCTCTTCTTTCTCAGATTATTTAGCAAAAATTAATCGTTACAGTTCTTTAAAATCCCAGGAACTATTTCAAAAGAAAAAACGTGTTAACGGCTGGATAATCTTTTCACACACGGTCTCAGCTTTCTTTGCTTTTTTCTTTATCAGGCGGGGATTTAAAGATGGAGTTTATGGATTGATCATTTCCCTGCTGCATTCCGTCAGCACGATGATGAATTACATCAAGTTGTGGGAACTTCAGAATAAAAAATGAATCGAGCGATTGGTTGATTGCATGATTGCATGAGGACATGCAACCATGCATCAACTATGAAGTGCTATTTTACGTCCACTATTTCAGTGTCAAATATTAAAGTTGAGTTCGCTGGTATTTTCTCAAGTGCCATTTCACCATAACCAAGCTGCGGTGGAACAATAAATCTTGCTTTGTCACCTTTTTTAAGAAGTTGCATTCCTTCATCCCAACCTGGAATTACCTGACCTTGTCCAACAACAAACTGAATTGGTTCATCTCTCTCAACAGAGCTGTCAAACAAAGTTCCGTCCTGCAAATAACCTGAATAATGTACAGTTACAACTTTCCCGGCTTCAACGGTAGGTCCTTCACCTTGAGAGATGATTGCGTATTTTAATCCGCTAGCAGTTGCTTTAAATAACGTTGAATCTACCTCCCACATTTTGGCAACACCTTTATCTTTAACTTCAAGGAGTTCAACCACAACTTTTAAATCAGTATTTGGAGGAACAAAACCGACTCCAGCTTCACCGTAAGCAAGCTTAGAAGGAATGATCATAGTTCTCACACCGCCGGCTTTCATACCAACGATACCTTCATCCGTGCCTTTAATAAATGAACCTGTATTTAGTACAAACTTAATTGGCTGGTTTCTCATTTTTGAATCACCCAGTGACAACATTTTTTTTGATTCATCTACAGACCAATCAGAAAACAATTCGCCGGCAGTATCTTTCGGAACCATCCATCCTTTGAAGTGAATTGATACAAGATCACCAGCTTTAGCTTCTCTGCCAGTACCAAGAGAATCATCTAAATACTGTAATCCTGATTCAAGTGTTTTTATTTCTGGTCCTTTATTGCAGCCTATCAACGCAACGGTTAAAACTGCTACCAATACGAACAATAATTTTTGCATTTTTTTCCTTTTTAAAATTTTGACGGCGAAATATATTCATAATTAATATCATCTACTCATTGCGTAATAATTTTATCCTATGTTTTTACAAAAAGTGGTTTTACTTTTACGATAAATTTCAGCTAAACATTGATTGATTCCAGAGCAAAATGATAAGAAATAAAATCTCTTTTACTCAAACATTAGTATTTCTGACTGTTGCTTTTTTAGTATTCAATTTTGATAACGCACAAAGTCAAAAATCCGATTCTGATTCTGTAATTGATTCGAATGTGGATTTTGATGAAGCTGTTGCCGGTCAGTCAATTCCGCAAACTACACTTGAAAATTTGCGTATTGTGGATGTTTATTATTATGGTTTTGATGAAAAGCTTCATAAAGGACAGCTGGTAGTTCATAAAGATGTTGTGCTTGATATTATTGAAGTATTTGAGTTCATCAGAGAGTCACGCTTTCCTGTCGAAAAAGTTATCCCGATCAGCAAATACGACTGGTCAGATGAAAAATCAATGAAGGACAATAATAGTTCCGCTTTTAATTACAGATTCATTTCCGGAACGAGAGTAATTTCAAATCACGCTGCCGGATTAGCGATTGACATAAATCCGCGTCAAAATCCTTACATTAAAAACGGATCGAGTTTGCCATCAGACTGTATTTATGATACTACAAAAGCCGGGACAATTTCATCTTCATCTCAGCTTGTTAAAGAATTCAAACAGAGAGGCTGGAGTTGGGGCGGTGATTGGAAGAGTCTGAAAGATTATCAGCACTTCGAGAAAAAATTAAAGTAAACTTTTCCCCTTTTCCGTTCCGAACAAATAAATTAATGCACGTGAAATATTTTTCGCCCAATCCCTTTCACCGTGTAGAGAGTTTTTGGATTTAATGTAAATATAATCCGACTTCTCTTTGAACCCTTGCTTAATTAAAGCCTTTAGCATTTCATCAACACCGGTTTGTAACTGCGTATCAAGTTCATTATCTCCGTTGTGAATAAATAATTTAATCTCTTTTTTATTTCCTGAATACTTCAGCACATTATCCACAAAGTTATACTGATCAACTTTAAAAGCCGGTGAAAAACAAATTGCCTTCGAAAAAACATCAGAATATTCCCACGCGAGGATAAAAGAAATCAATCCTCCAAGTGATCCTCCACCGTTCGCTGTATTATTTCTATCAGGTTTTGTTCTGTAAGTTCTGTCAATAAACGGTTTAAGTGAATCGACTATGAAATTCATATAAGCATAACTTGTATCATTTTCTGCATATTCGCTGTTTCGATCAGTTGTATTATAGATTCCGACTATAATTATCGGTTCAATTAATTTTTGTTTAATGAGACTATCTGCTGCTTCATCAATTTGCCAATCAACTTGAAATGTCGAAGTTGAAGGATCTACAATATTTTGTCCATCGTGCATGTATAAAACAGCGTATCGTTCCTCGGTGTTTAATTGATAGTTAGGAGGTAGCCAAACTATAATATCACGGGGTTTTATTCCCTCCCCTAAAAAATTTTTATGATACTCAACGATTCCGGTAATCTGTCCGCCAATTTTCCTCTCAACCTGATCAGCCCAAAGATTTATTTCAATTGAAATAGTCGTATCATTACGGACTTCAAACGCATAATTTGGTGGTGTTGTACTATCCTCATTTAATGCTTCAGTTTCCCAGTTTCCTCGTGTGAATTTAAATTCCAGTTTTTTTCCTCTTGGGAAAGAAAAACTTTTTATCCATTTACCTTTTTCGACTTCTTCAAGCGCTGTTAAATTAGGCTGCCAGTTACCTAGTTGATCATCGTTTCCGGTTATGTATACAACACTTCCGGTTGGTAAGTTATTTGATACAACTTCAATTTTAACAGAGACTTCATTTCGTGAACACGATGAAATCACCAATATCAGAAAAATGGAAAAGTTGAGTAAATATTTTTTCATACCAAATTGAATAGGAAAATGTATTTTTTAAATGAGTGAATTTTAATTTTAGTCAATCGGTTTCAGTATTATTAAATGAAATCTTACTTAGCAAAAATAGCATTTATAATTTTTATTTTTCTGAACAGTTGCTCTGAACGTTCTCTGTTTACCGATCCAGCTGATCCGGGTCTTGGTGGAGTTTTCACAGTTATTAAAGGCGAACTTTCAGATCCATTACTGAAAAGCAAATCTCCATATTATGTTTCATCAGACATTTCAGTTTCGGCAGGAACAACACTCACAATTGAATCCGGCACTTTAATTTTTTTCAAATCAGATGCGGGACTGTACATTTCCGGAGGAATTAGAGCAATTGGTAACAAACAATCCCGGATAGTTCTTGAGGGTTTCGGAACAGCCTGGAAAGGAATTCACTCTGAAAATCCGACTGATAGTTTAATTTTTATTTTTTGTGATATTGAGGAAGTTTATCTGCCTATCGGGAGTGATTCAAAACATGGTGCGATAGAAACATCAAATGCCAGCCTGGTTGTTAAGAACTGTTATTTCAACTATAATTATGCTCAATACGGAGGAGCAATTTCTTTACTTTACTGTAATTCGGAAATAATCAACAATATCTTTTATGACAATGAATGTCTTGATTATGGCGGAGCAATTCTTTCACAAAACTCTTCCAACAAAATTATTAACAACACATTCTACAAAAACTATTGTTTGAATTTTGGCGGCGCAATCACATTTGTTGATCCGGTTTACGAAGAAATACAGAATAATATATTTTACAAAAACTTTTCATACCTCGGCGATACGAGGATTCATCTTGTTTCAGGTGACAGCACAAATATTTTTGAGCAATATAATTTTATGGACCCGGATAGTTTGGATCCGTTATTTATTTCGGAATCAGATTATCATCTGCAGGGGAATTCTCCTTGTAAAGATGCCGGTAATCCCTCATTCGAGTTTAATGATTGGGATGGCTCGCGGAATGACCAGGGTGCTTACGGCGGATCTGATGGAGATTGGTAAAAGTATTCCTTGCTTTATTTTTCTTACTTTTACGTTATGAAAATTTCTTTTGGTGAATATTGTATCCGCAGCTATGAGTATTCTGACAAGACAGCAATTGTGAAATATGCCAACAACTACAACGTTTCTAAATTATTAAGAGATCAATTCCCCTTTCCGTATACAGAAGAGATGGCAGAAATGTGGCTCGTTCACACCTGCAACCAGGATCCTGAATCAAATTTTGCGATTGCCAGCGAGAGAGAACTTATTGGTGCAATTGGGATTCATCTTCAGGAAGATGTTAACAGGTTTTCAGCAGAAATTGGTTACTGGCTCGGCGAACCATTCTGGAATAAAGGAATAATTTCTCAGGCGTTAAAATTATTTACTGATTTTGTATTCACTAATTTTGAGCTGAACAGAATTTTCGCAAATGTATTTGAGGGTAACGACATATCTGAAAAAGTTTTGCTAAAATGCGGTTACAAAAAGGAAGCAACTTTAAGGAAAGCAGTTTTCAAAGAAGGAAAATTTATTGATCAATATATCTACGCACTATTAAAAGAAGAATTCCTGAATCCCAGATGACAAATACACGTCAAAAACTTATCAAGCTTTTTAAAGATTGGGCAAATGAAGAAGTGGTAGATTTTCAACCATTAGTCCAATCAGGTTCAGACAGAAAATATTTCAGAATATCAGGCAAACAAAAAAGTGCTATTGGAGTTTTCAATCCGGAGAAGAAAGAGAACAAAGCTTTCATAACATTCACCAAACATTTTCTCAAAAGAGGTTTGAATGTTCCGAAACTTTATTCTCAGCAGTTAAATGAAAATGTTTACCTCCTTGAAGACCTCGGAGATACAACTCTTTTTTCTATTGTTGAAAAGGAAATCTCGCAGGGTGGAATATCAAAAAAAACAATTGACTATTACAAAGACTCTCTTACTCATCTGCTCAAATTTCAGATAGATGGCAACAAAGGATTGGATTATTCAGTTTGTTATCCGAGAAATAGATTTGATAAGCAGTCAATTATTTGGGACTTAAACTATTTCAAATATTACTTTCTTAAGCTGGCAAAAATTCCTTTCGATGAGCAGAAATTGGAAGATGATTTCCATGCTTTCTCAAAGTTTCTTCTTTCTGCTGATGCAAAATATTTTATGTATCGTGATTTTCAGTCGCGAAATATTTTAATCTGTAACGACCAGCTTTATTTTATCGATTACCAGGGAGGAAAAAAAGGAGCACTGCAGTATGATGTTGCATCGCTTTTATTTCAAGCGAAAGTAAATTTATCCCCGCAGATTAGAGATGAATTATTGCAATATTATCTAGTTCAGGCAGGTCAAAAGTCTCATCCAAAGGCTGATCAGCCTCCGGCTGAAAAAGTCAAAAGTCAAAGTTTTTTAAAATATTATTATGGTTTTGTTTTGATAAGACTGATGCAAACACTCGGTGCTTATGGATTCAGAGGATATTATGAAAATAAATCTCATTTCCTGTCGAGCATTCCTTTTGCGTTGAAGAATCTTCAGTGGCTGTCTGAAAAAAATCATATTCCCAAATATCTTCCTGAACTCACGAAAGTGGTTGATTCAATTTTAGTAAATGAAGAATTGAAAAATCTGAACTTGAAAGCGTCTAGCAATAGACTAAAAGTTACAATCAATAGTTTCTCATACAAGAATGGAATTCCAAAAGACTTTTCAGGCAATGGCGGAGGTTTTGTATTTGATTGCCGCTCACTTGAAAATCCAGGACGATATCCGGAGTACGTCAATAACACCGGACAAGATGAAAATGTAATTAACTTCCTGAAAAATAAAAGTAATGTAAAAAACTTTTTAGAATCTGTTTATTCAATCGTTGATGCAGCAGTTAATAATTATTCAGAACGTGGTTTCAAAAATCTGATGATAAACTTCGGTTGCACTGGTGGACAGCATCGCTCTGTTTACTGTGCTGAAAATCTTGCCAAGCATATCACGAAAAACTTTAAAGTCGATGTTTCATTGAATCACACGCAGATCAATAAAAAAGGAAATCTGTGATGCGTGCGATGATTCTCGCTGCGGGACTCGGTACAAGATTAAAACCACTTACAGATTCAACCCCAAAAGCATTAATAAGGATTAAGGACAAAACTCTCCTCGAACTTCAAATCAACAAACTAAAATCAGAAGGATTTGATCAGATTATAATAAACTTGCATCATTATGCTGAGCAGATAAAAAATTATCTCGAACAGAAAAATTTTTTCAACTGCAAAATTGAAATCTCTGACGAAAGCAATTTGTTATTAGATACCGGCGGCGGATTAAAAAAAGCGTCACACTTTTTTTCAGATGGAAAACCATTCCTGGTTTACAATGTTGATATACTTTCAAACATCAGCTTGAAAAAGCTGATGGACTTCCACATTGATTCTAATAGCATTGCAACTTTAGCGGTTCAAGAAAGAGAATCTTCCCGCAAATTTCTATTTGATGAAAATAATATTCTCGGCGGATGGACAAACGAAAAAACAGGGGAAAAAATTATTTCCAGGAATTCTCCAACTAAATTAAAGGCAATGTCATTCAGCGGTATCCAGATAATCGATCCAAATATTTTTAAATACTTTCCCGAAAAAAATGTTTTTTCGTTAGTCGAGTTTTACATGACAGCTGCAAGGGAAGAAAAGATTTTTGGTTATGTCCACAATGAGAATGAATGGATTGATGTTGGGAAGATTAATAACTTAAAAGTTGCTGAGAAGCTTTTAGCAAATTTTAAGAGTACCTATCCAATCTGAATTTTTCACCAAGATATAATTTCTTTACCTCCTCGTCATTTGCAAGAACATCCGCACTTCCTTGTTTGAAAATTACTCCATCGATTAGAATGTAAGCTTTATCAACAATGCTTAATGTCTCGTGAACGTTGTGGTCAGTGATTAAAATTCCTATTCCCCTGTTCTTCAAATTTGCAACTATGTTCATGATATCTTCAACAGCAATCGGATCAATTCCTGCAAATGGTTCGTCAAGTAAGATAAAGCTTGGATCGGTTGCAAGTGCCCGAGCAATTTCAGTTCTTCGTCTTTCTCCTCCGCTAAGCTGAAATCCTTTGCTCTTTCGGATATTAGTTATTGATAATTCATTCAGCAGAGTTTCACATTTTTTTATTCTTGCATCTTTGTCAAGTTCTGCCATCTCAAGAACTGCTAAAATATTTTCTTCAACTGTCAGCCGTCTGAAGATTGAAGCTTCCTGCGGAAGATAACCGATTCCCATTCGTGCACGTTTATACATAGGAATTTTTGTTATCTCTTCATCATCGAGAAAAACTCGTCCAGCATCAGGTTTTATCATCCCTGTTATCATATAAAAAGTTGTGGTTTTACCAGCACCGTTTGGTCCAAGTAATCCAACAATTTCGCCCTTTGAAACTTCAACAGAAGCTTTGTTAACAACTTTTCGCTTCTTATAAATTTTTACGAGTGAATCGCTTCTAAGTGTTTTACTCATTTTCTGATTGGTTCGTTATAAAATCTTTTTTTCCAGGTCTGTTTTCTCGTAAAACAAATTTAGGTAAAGTAAATGTTCTTTCTAAACCTTCGACTTTAATTTCAGGATGATATTCGCTTGTTGGTGAACCAAATAGTTTTACCTGGTTTATTTCATTTTCCTGAAAAAGAATTAGGGCTTTTTGTGCAGTCGATTTCACGAGACCGTTGGGTGTGTCCTCATCGTACATATAATATATTGACTGAACTTTACCTTCAAATTCCGCTCTCTGTAATCTGTTATTAAAAAAATGAAGCTGCACGCTGTCAGAAGATGTCTGGTCAAATCGTTGCTGATATATTTTATTCTGTGAAAGCATGAAAGCATTTCTATCAACAACCAGGGATTTAATCGCACCATCTTCCAAATAAATTGTAATTGAATCGCCTGTCAATTGCGACGATTCATACCACATAACCGGTCTCGGTCTTTCTTCACCCAACCTGTTGGTGACAATTTTTTCTTCATCTCTGAAATAAACTGATAAATCATTGAGAGAAGCAAAACCACCACGCAAAATTTTTACTGAATCAGTTGCTTTAAACATATCCAAGCCACTTCTGAAACTCTCCATAACCCGGCTTTTAATAAGAAGTGTATCAATGGAAATTCTATCCTGATCAACTTCTTCTGTGTTGAAAGTTGTATCAATCTGCATCAGCAATGGTGAT
Organism: bacterium; assembly: GCA_016716565.1. Taxonomy (NCBI): domain Bacteria; species bacterium. Next base: position 340,219 of record JADJWC010000003.1, on the reverse strand, counting down.
TCATCAATCAAAGTATATTTTAACTGACCATCGTCTTCAAGATGATTACCGAATATCGTCAAATTATCCCGAAGAATTTTTATGCTCACATTTCCATCGGCAATACTGTATTTTGTTCTGCGAAGATGCGTTAAAGTATCGGCATAGATGATATTATCTTTATCGGTAATATTCACATTTCCGATGGCTATAGATTTATCCAATTTTTGAAAATATGTGAGTTCATCGGATGAAAGAGTAGTAGTTGAATCAACAAGAGTTACGTTTGTCTGGAAAAAAGCACGAGCTTCATCGAAATAGTACTCGCCGCTGTCTGCAGACAAAATAACTTTTGTATCATCTAGAATAATTCCAGAGGTGCTTTTGGTTTTTCTTAAGTTACCGTAGTAGAAACCTTTTTCTGTCTGAAGTGTCAGACTATCCTGTTTTGCAATAACATTTCCAATCAACTCCGCTTCATTCCTTGCAAGATATTGAATAGCCATATTGCATGTTACAATTACATTTCCCTGACTTAATCTTACATTACCGACAACTTCTCTTATCGATTCACCTTCAATAAATTTTCCCACAAGACTATCACCAATAACGATGATCCTCTCATCTTCAACTTGAGCAAGGATCAAAACCTGAAAAAATATCAAATAAGTAATCGCAAATATTCGGAGCATTATTCCTGTTTTGCTTTAGTGATGTAAGTGATATTATAAATGACATAATTCCTAAGATGCTGATCAGATTCAAATCCATATCCTTCTATGTGTTCATCAGGTGAATCTATTGTAACAAATTTATCTGAAACAATTTTCTTGTCACTGTTACGCCATTTTAATTCGTTTGTTTTGACAACAATTCCGCTGTCATTGACAGCAACAACACTATCAATCGCAAACAAATCATTTGTTGTTTCGTCTACTCTTCCCCGTTTAGATGTTAGAGTCGTAGTTTTTATTTCAAGTGCATTGAAAAAATCCACTTTAACACCAGCATCGAGGATCGTTTCTTTTCTTGTATTAAATACCTGTAAATGACCGGCAGTGAGCACAGCTCGAGTTTTTCCTGAATCAGTAAAAAAAACAGTTGAGTTCCAGCTTTCCTGTGCGGGTAATTCTTCAACGACAAATGAAGAATCTACGTGTGGTTTTACATCTTTACCAGTGCAGCGAAATATTAAGAATGAAAATAAAATCAGGAGGAAATATTTCATCTTCTCTGAAGTCCAAGGTTAACAAGATCATGAAGATGAACAATTCCGATGGGTTTTTTATCACGGTCAGCTACAATGAGAGAAGTGATTTTGTGACTTTCCATTATTTGCAGAGCGAATGATGCCAGATAATCTTTGTCGGTAACTTTCGGATTTTTTGACATGATATCAGTAGCGACAAGATTTTTTACTTCCATCGTTTTTTCAAGAAGTCTTCTTAAATCACCATCAGTAATAACGCCGGTTAATTTGCCTTCCTTATTTACAACACAGGTGGTTCCGAGTCGTTTACTTGTCATTTCGATGATGATATCTTTTATTGAGGCATCTTCCTTCACTATCGGTACTCCATCGCCTTTAGTCATTATTTCATCAATCTTAAGAGATAATCTTTTACCAAGACTTCCACCCGGATGAAGCAATGCAAAATCTTCAATTGTAAATCCGCGTTTTTGCAGAAGTGCAACTGAAAGTGCATCACCCATTACAAGAGTCGCTGTTGTTGAAGAAGTTGGCGCAAGATCGTGAGGACAGGCTTCTTCTTTTACACTAATGTTAAGGAAGATATCACTTTCATTTACAAGTGATGAATCAGGATTTCCAGACATTGCAATGATCTTCACACCGAGTCTTTTGAACATTGGGAAGAGTCGTGAGATCTCTTCTGTTGAACCACTTTTGGAAATTATCATTACGACATCTTCTTTCCTCACCATTCCAAGATCGCCGTGAAGTGCATCTGTCGGATGAAGATAAATTGCAGCTGTACCGGTTGAATTTAATGTCGCAACGATTTTTCTGGCAATTAGTCCTGACTTTCCCATTCCAGTTAGAACTACTCTTCCTTTAGCTTTGTAAATTGTTTCAACAGCTTTTACAAAATCTGAATTTATACTTTGCTCAAGATTTGCAACTGCTTCAGATTCAATTCGAACAACGCTTCTTCCTGTTTTTATAATTTCATTTTCTGTCAAAATCAACCTTCTATCATTTTAGATAAAAAATAAAATTCTATTTATAGTTTTTTAATTAATGAATCAATTTGCTGAACTTCAATAAGTAACTCCTCGAGAGCAGATAGAGGTAACTGACTTTCAGCATCACTCAATGCTTTTTTAGGATCGGGATGAACCTCAAGAAACAGAGCATCAATACCGACTGCTGCTGCAGCTTTTGCTAATGGCTTTATAAATTTCGGCTGACCGCTGGTTTTGCCTCCGCTACCAGGTAATTGAACAGAATGAGTTGCATCCATAACAATCGGATATCCAAATTCTTTCATAATTACCAGTGCTCTCATATCGACAACAAGATTATTGTAACCGAATGTTGAGCCTCGTTCTGTCACGAGAATTTTTTTATTCCCCGTAGATTCAATTTTTTCGACAGCATATTTCATATCCTCAGGCGCAACGAACTGACCTTTCTTCACATTCACGGCTTTCCCAGTCTGGCCTGCAGCTATCAACAATTCTGTCTGTCTGCATAAGAAAGCTGGAATTTGAATAACATCAGCAACTTCATCAGCAGTTGCAATTTCATCTATTGAATGAACATCAGTCAGCACCGGTACATCAAATTTCTTTTTTACATCACCGAGAATTTTTATTGCCGCCTCATCACCAATACTTTTAAAGGAAGTCAGACTTGTCCTGTTTGCTTTCTTATAACTTGATTTGAATATGAATGGAATACCGAGTTTTGAAGTTATGCTTTTGATTTGTTCAGCAGTGGAAAAAGTAATTTTTTCGTTCTCAACAACGCAGGGACCAGCGATAAGTACAAACGGCAGATTTGAACCAATCTTTACATTTTTTATTTCAATCATGACTTTGTTTAATTATTAACTCTAAAGGTATGTAAATATAAGAAAATATAGGCTTTTTGTCTTCAGATGCTGAGATATCATCTGGAAGGATATTGAAAGAAATTCATCCATTTAAATCGCTAAAAATCCAAATCAAATTTTATCAAGGATTTTTGCCGTTGATATAATCCCAAATTTTACCCTAAAAATTTTATTGGATTATCGGGACTAATCATTAAATTTTAATTCAAATCTTTCAATATTTCAATTTATTATTTTGTGTTTATGACAAAAAAAATTTTTCTGTTACTGTTAGTTTCGATAAAGGTAATAATTTGCCAGCCATCCGAATCACTGAATGCATCCGAAATAAAAATTGCTCTGAAAAAATTAAACACACTTGGAAGTGTTTTATACATTGCTGCTCATCCTGACGATGAGAACACTGCTTTTCTATCATACTTCAATTATTCAAAAAATTTAAGAACTGGTTACCTATCCCTTACCCGTGGTGATGGCGGTCAAAATCTCATCGGTGACGAACAAGGTGATTTACTCGGAGTTATAAGAACACAGGAATTACTGCAAGCAAGAAATATCGATGGAGCAGAGCAATTTTTTACAAGAGCGGTCGATTTTGGATACTCCAAAACTCCTGATGAGACATTGAAAAAATGGGGCAAGGAAGAAATTCTTTCGGATGTGGTTTGGGTTATAAGAAAGTTTAAACCGGACGTCATCGTCACACGATTTCCGACCAACGGATTAGGAACTCATGGACATCATACAGCATCAGCTATTTTAGCAGTTGAAGCATTTAACCTCTCCGGTAAAAAAGAATCTTTCCCAGAGCAATTAAAATATGTTGAACCATGGCAGCCAAAAAGAATTTTCTGGAATGCGTGGCCACCAGCTTTAAGTTCAATGGGAATAAACGGCGATACGTTAATCAAAATAAATTTTGGTGAATACAATAACCTTCTTGGTAGATCTTACACCGAAATTTCTGCACTAAGCCGAACAATGCATAAAAGTCAGGGCTTCGGTGCATCAGGTAGACGTGAAAATTTATTTAATTATTTTTTTCAGCTTGATGGTGAGCCAGCAAGTAACGATTTGTTTCGAGGAGTTGATTTGAGCTGGAATCGTGTCGATGGAAGTGAAAATGTCTCGAAGCTATTAGAACAAGCTGAAACAGAATTTGATTTTGAAAATCCATCCGCGATACTTCCACTTTTAGTAAAAGCTTATTCTGAACTTCAGAAGCTGAGAGACAAATATTGGGTCGGCGTAAAATCTATTGAACTTATGAATGTAATAAAATCCTGTGCCGGAATCTGGGCTGAAGTCGTAACCGAGGAAAATTTTCTATCACCTGGAACTGAAAAATTAGTCAAAGCTGGATTTGTCGTGAGGTCAGATGCTCCAATAATTTTAAAGTCAATCTCAATTGATTATCAAACTAAAGATTCATTACTCAACTCCATTCTTGTAAAGGGTGAAATGCTTTCGATAGAAAGAAAAATTTCTATTCCTTCGAATAAGGCATATAGTCAGCCTTACTGGCTAAAAGATGGACATCATAAAGACATTCACACAGTTAAAGATCAAAACTTAATTGGAAATCCGAAATCTGATTACCCGATCTACTCAACATTCAACTTTGAATTATTTGGGACCGAAGTTAGTTTGAAAATTCCTGTCTTCTTCAGAAAAAATGATCCCGTAGAAGGTGAAGTTTACAAGAGAATTGAAATTGTGCCTCAAGTTGTTATCAGCTTTGACAAAGATTTATACTTGTTAAAGAATGGAGAAGAAAAAGAAATAACAGTCTTTGTGAAAAGTATGAAAAGTAATTCGAATGGGATATTGAAAATTACTCCGTCTGAGGGATGGGATATTTCTCCATCGACTTACCAATTCGCATTTTCAGAAAAAGGACAGGAGCAAGAATTTAAATTCAGGATTAAGTCAATCAATAATGATAATTTGGCAGGGATAAAAGCTCAAGCTGAAATTGGCGAAAAATTATTTACGCACAGTCTTAAAACAATTGAGTATCCACATATTCAGCCTCAGATTGTTTTACCAATTGCTTCGGCAAAAATTTTAAAGCTTGATCTTCCACAAAAAACTCTGCAAAAAATCGCATACATAATGGGCTCCGGTGACAAAATACCGGAATTGCTGAAAGATTTGGAATACATGGTTGATGTTTTCACAAATGAACCAATCACTGCAGAATTACTCCAAAATTATGATGTCGTTATCACAGGCATTCGTGCGTACAATACTTATCAAAGACTTTCGACTGATCAGCAGAATCTTCTGAATTTTGTGCAGAATGGCGGCACTCTCATCGTTCAATACAACACACTTGGCGAAATGCTCGCTGATCCTTCTCCATACAAATTAACAATCTCGAGAGACCGTGTGACTGAAGAGGATTCACCTGTCAAAATAATTAATAATGAAAATTCAGTTCTGAATTATCCATTTAAAATATCTGAAAATGATTTTAACGGATGGATTCAGGAAAGAGGTTTGTATTTCCCCAATGAGTGGGATGAAAAATTCACTCCGCTTTTGGAAATGAATGATACAGGCGAAGATGTTAAAAGAGGATCAATATTGATTTCAAACTATGGTAAAGGAATTTTTATTTATACTGGACTGTCTTTTTTCCGACAACTACCAGCTGGTGTTGAAGGCGCATATAAACTTTTTATTAATTTAATCTCAGCGGATACGAATGAGTAATGATATTAAAAACGACATCAATGAGCTAAATGAGTCTGAAAATAATCCTCCATTTTTTGATACATGGTACAAATTATATAGTGTTGTCTTCATCAGTCTCGTAATCATGGTAATGCTTTTCTACTTATTCACCAAGGCATTTGAATGACCACAGTTGATTGGATTGTACTAAGCGGTTTCATTGGATTTGTGGTTTTATATGGCACCTGGAAATCGAGAAATACAAATGATGTTGATGGTTATATTCGTGCTGGAAGAACTTCCAAATGGTGGCTTGTTGCACTATCGATTATGGCAACGCAAGCGAGTGCAATAACATTTCTTTCAACTCCCGGGCAAGCATACGTTGATGGGATGAGTTTCGTGCAATTCTATCTTGGCTTGCCTATCGCAATGATTATTCTTTCCATAACTGCGGTACCGATTTACAATAAGCTGAATGTTTACACAGCTTATGAATATCTTGAAAAAAGATTTGATTTAAAGAACAGGATGCTCGGAAGCGCATTGTTTTTGACCCAGCGAGGATTAGCAGCGGGATTTACTATCTATGCACCTTCATTGATTTTGTCTGTTATACTTGGTTGGGATTTAGACATTACAATTATCATCACAGGTGCAATGGTGATATTGTACACAACTATCGGCGGTTCAGTTGCTGTAAATAAAACTCACCTTCTGCAAATGATAATTATAACTACAGGAATGTTTGCTGCTTTTTACATTTTGATCTCACTGCTGCCAGAAGATGTTTCTTTTCTTGATGCAACTTATGTTGCTGGGAAAATGGGAAAACTTAAAGCAATAGATTTCACATTCGATTTAAGCAATCGTTACACGTTTTGGTCCGGAATAATTGGCGGCACTTTCCTGATGCTTTCGTATTTCGGGACTGATCAATCACAGGTTCAAAGATATCTTGCTGGCAGTTCAATAAAAGAAAGCAGACTTGCACTACTTACAAACGGGATGGTAAAAGTTCCGATGCAATTCATAATTCTTTTTATCGGTGCGATGGTATTTGTTTTCTTTCAGTTTGTTACTCCTCCACTGTTCTTTAATCCTGTTGAAGAAACAAAAGTTAAGTCCGGATCATATGCTTCTGAGTACAATGAAATTGAAAAAGAGTATGCTGAGATTCACTCTAAAAAGCAGGAAGAACTCAAATCACTGATTCAATCAATTCATAGTGATGACGACATAAAGATTAAAGAGCAAACTAAAAACTTGGTGGAAACCCAAAAAAAATCAGATGAGTTAAAAAATCAGGCTATTCAAGTCATCAAAAAATCTGATCCTGCTTCTGATGCGAATGATACAAATTACATTTTTCTCTCTTTCATTATTAACTTTTTACCGATTGGATTTGTCGGACTTTTAATAGCCGCAATACTTTCTGCTTCGATGTCTTCCACATCCGCTGAACTAAATGCACTCGCCTCAACAACTGTAATTGATTTTTATAAAAGGCTTATAAATAAGGATGCCACGGATGCACAGTATGTAAAAGTTTCAAAGCTTGCTACAATTTTTTGGGGAATTTATGCCATTCTGTTTGCTCTATTCGCAAAGGAACTCGGTTCATTAATCGAAGCAGTAAACATTTTAGGCTCGCTGGTATATGGAACAATTCTTGGTATCTTCTTAACAGCGTTCTACTTAAAAAAAGTTTCAGGGACTCCAACTTTTCTGGCTGCAATTGCAGCGGAACTGATTGTGTTATATTGTTACTTATTTACTGAAATTCCATTTCTATGGTATAACGTAATCGGTTGCCTCGTAGTTGTAATTGGTGCATTTTTACTAAGCAGGTTTTTCAAAGTATCAGAAAATGTTAAGCAAGTTGAATAGCTTTAATTCAAATATTTTTTATAAAATAAAATAGGGGTTATACGATGAGCAAAAATAAATCGAATTTACTTTTATATGGAATTATCCTCGGCGGAATAATCGGTGCAGGTATAGCTGTATATTTTGGCTCAAAAGCAGTCATCAACAATAAAAGAAACAAGAAAGAGAGAAAGCATAAATTCTTTGAAGGCATTGACGATATATTTGATGCAAGTTCGAGGGATGTTGCTGATTCCGGTTCAAATATTCAGAGCGATGCCGAAAAAGAAATTGCTGATCAATTGTTCTCACGTTCTAATTAATTGAAATATTTTGGCTAAAGAACGAAAAGAAGAAATTATCCGGGCAGCCGCAAAAAGGTTCAGCCGGCACGGATTTAACAAAACAACTCTTGAAGAAATTGCCCGCGATGTTCGAATAGGTAAACCGACCATCTATCATTATTTTAAATCAAAAGATGAGCTTTACTACAGTTCAATAGAATTCCAATCCTTACAATTTATTGACGATATCAAAGCAATTTTCAATAATCAGGATCTTCCGGTAGGTGCAAGGCTTCTAGAATATTTTGCATTTAAAGAAACACTCCCGCAGCGTTACAAGCTTTTGTACGATCTTCTGCTTCTGCTTTTCAAAGATGAATCTCAGGAAAAAGAAAAATCAATCCTTCAACATTTACTAAAAAAGAAAGCGAAGTTGTATCGCTGATTTTAAGTTCAATCTACACCGGCAGAATTGAAAGTATGAACATCGCCTTACCATTTTACATTGTTCATCTAAGCTGGGGTTTTTTGTTTAGTACAATTTTAAAAGAATTCAATAATGAAAGTAAATCAGCGAATTTTAAAGAGCTGACATTTAAAAGTCTTGAAACCCTGCTATCGTGATAAATAGTAACAACAATAAATTTCATAAAATCAAAATGACTAATTCAGTTGAATCTTTAAGCCCCGTTGCCTAACTTTCTTTTGAAAATTCCAATAAATATTTCTTAAACTATTTTTACCGATGCCTACTTTTTTTAACAGCTGGCTTCCATTTATCTACTTATATGTAATTGGAGGAATATTCTTTTTTACAGGGCTCCGGATAATCACAAAAAGCGGTTCTCTGGATTTGAAAAAAAAACACCACCGCGTCTGGCTGACGATTCTTATTTCAGGATTTTTCTTTTTTGTAATCGTGCATGCTTCTCTTATTGTTGCTGCACTTTATTTATAATTTATTGTTTCGAGTAATTAATTTTTATATCTCTACAATCGGATAAATTTATGCCAACATTTGAGCAAACCTGGCTACCTTTTATTTACCTTTATGGATTCGGTGGAATATTTTTTTTAAGCGGAATGATATTGGTAAGAAAAGCTGGAAGTGTTGATCTTCATAAACGCAGACATAAGTACTGGTGGAATATTCTGATTTTTGGATTCTTCTATTTCGTTTTTATACACGCAGCATTAATCCTCGCTGCCTTATACCTCTAATTAAAGAAAAACATTAATGGAAACATATCACAGCATTGGAACATCGACAGACTGGATAGTAATGATTGTCTACTTCATTGCTATCATGCTTTTTGGTTCATATTTCGGAAAATACAACAGAACAACCACTGATTTCTTTTTTGGAGGAAGACGTTTTGCATGGTGGCTGATTGCAATGAGTATAGTAGCCACGGGAGTTGGAAGTCATAGTTTTATAAAGTATTCAGCAAAAGGATTTGAAGCTGGTCTATCTTCTACAATGACTTATATGAACGACTGGTTCTTTCTTCCATTTTTTATTTTCGGATGGCTTCCAATAATTGTATATACAAAGATTCGCTCCATACCCGAGTATTTTGAAAAAAGATTTTCAGCAGCAACCAGGTTTCTTGCAACCATACTTCTTCTGCTTTATATGATTGGTTATGTCGGTATCGGATTGTTGACGATGGGTAAAGCCATCCTGCCATTACTTCCACCCAGCTTTGATATTTTCGGAATGAATATACAAGTAACTTTGATGGGTCTTGTAGTAGTAATTGCTTTGATCGTTGGAATATATATTACTTATGGCGGACAGACGGCCGTAATATTCACTGATCTGGCACAAGGATTCATTTTAATTTTTGCTGGAATGTTGGTATTCTTCCTTGGAATTTCTTACCTAGGTGGATTTGATATTTTTTGGAATTTACTTCCGACAGAATGGAAACTACCACTTGCACATTTTAATGAGCCACCCGGTTTTAACTTTGTAGGAATATTCTGGCAGGATGGTGTTGCTGGCTCAATCGGATTTTTATTTATGAACATGGGCTTGATTATGCGCTTTATGTCATGTAAAAGTGTTGATGAAGGAAGAAAGGCTGCAGCATTTAATATCTTGTTTATGCTTCCTATCTCTGCTATTGTGGTTGGTAATGCAGGTTGGATTGGCAAAGCAATATCCATTATCAACCCGGATGTAGTAAGCCCGAACACTGACCCCGACGCAATATTTGTGGTCGTCGCGAACGTAATATCACATCCCGGTGTTTTTGGATTTGTGATGGCAGCATTAACCGCCGCATTAATGTCAACGGTTGATACTTTGCTAAATGCGATTGCTGCGATTTATATTAATGATGTTCATCGTCCTGCAAAAAAATGGTTGAGTAAAAAAGTGCAAACCTGGAAAGAAGAAGACAGGCAGGAATTATTATCCGCAAGGGTTGCTACAGCAGTTTTTACAGTTATGGGTGTACTCGCCGTAATACCATTCAGCCAGTTCCCTACAGTGTATGAAGCTCATGGATATTTTCACTCAACTTTAACTCCACCACTGGTTGTTGGAATTTTCCTCGGAATTTTCTGGAAAAAATTTACAAACACCGCAGTCATTTCAACATTCGTTGGCGGCGTTGCACTTATGGTTCTGGGAATGCATTACCCGGTCCCACTGATTCAGATTTTTGCTCATGGCACTGAGTACGTTCCCGAACATCCTTACATTTATATCGGCGCTCTTTATAACCTGATCGTATGTTTGGGAGTTGCAGTGATTACCACCATCACACAGAAGCAACAGCAGCAATTAATAGAGAAGATTAAACGATTACCCAATCACGGATTATTAATGATCGGAATGATAACCGCTTCCATAATATTATTCCTGATGATAATACTTAATTTAGCTTCGTTACCTGTTTTACTTGGTGCAGTAATTATACTTGTCATTTTAGTAATTATAATATCTGATTATTACATCGAGTATAACGAAGAAGAAAAGACCGATGGACTTACTGTTTGGTCACTAAGTAAAACTAAAGAATATTTCAAAGGCAGTAAGATAAATGATGCTGAGGGTGAGAAAGTAAAAGTGCATTGGAAACAAAAGCCCGGTGAAGATGACACTGTTAACTTTTCTACGACAGAAATGGTAAAAATGAAAGCCAATCCAGGCGATTTAGTGTATCTCACCGATGCACGAAAGTGGCTTGGAGGGCTTAAATCAGTTCATTCAGTCTTTGGTGAGCCGCATAATGAAAATGGCACAGTATATGTCACTCAAGACCACATCGAACAAGGACAATTTGTAGATAAAAAATTGTTACTTGCAGAAAAAGAGATGTAAGAAGAATTGAAAAACTTAATTCAAACAATTTTTCGTTTTAGTTATTTTTTTTCAACTCAATTTGTAGATTTTATCAAAAAAGTTACTATCATAAATTAAAATTGTAATCATTATTCAAGTTTATAAGTTATATAATTACTTCTTTTTCTTCGGAATCATTTTCAGTATAGAAGTGGTTTGACCAATACTTGCTCTGTAAAATTGATACTCTTTTTTCTAAATACGGCAATCTTTTTTCCATTCATATTAGTAATTAAAACCTAAACTAACTATCTATCACTAAACACAAGGAGGTCACATATGAAACAACTTATAGTTGTTTTCACTTTTCTTTTTTCCATTTGCTCAGTACTAATTAATGCTCAATCTGGAGATATGGTTTCTGGCAGCAAATCCATTGTTGTGCCGGAAAATATCAAATCTCTGATTCAGCAAATAACAGATGCCGAGTCGAACGAGGATTGGAACTTATACTACCAATTAAGAGAACAAATAATACAAGCTTGGCAGGAAGCGGATCCTGAGGTTGCAAAACTTTACGGCACAGTGAGCGATGGAACTTTCGATCCTACCGCTGATGGAATGCCTGAGGGTTCTCCAAAACAATTTGACAATAAACCGGAAGAAAGCATTCTTTTTGAAACACCGGCACAATCCAAAGTACTTTGGGGTGACGATTTGATGATTACAAGTGGAAGTGCATACGATATCAGTATGGACATTTCCCGTAATGGAGAAATCTTCCTAGCAGTTATAGGACGTAAAGATGGATCATCAACCAAAGATAGCTTATACATTTATAAATCTGATGATGGCGGTCTTTCCTGGTTACAATGGGGTTACATAGGACTTGGTGGGCAATTATTTAGTAAAGTAGAAATAATGTGTTTTGATGGCCAGATTGGTGGAGCCTCAACACAAGAGTCTTATCTTTTAGTTTTCTATACATTTGAAGGAGGATGGCTAAGACTTGCTAAAAGCGAAATGGCTTCTCAAAACTTTACTTATCAGACAGTTGTTGGCTCTTCAGGAAGTGGATATCCAACAGATTTTGCAGTTGACAGAAATAATTCATCCACAAATTACCGAGCAATTTGTTTGTACGACAGTTTAAATGTAGTTAAATGTATCCGTTCTGAACCTAGTAGTTATGGCACGGTTTGGCAGGATGCACATTCTCTGGGATTTTTAGGTAGAGATATTGATTTTTGCTATGGCTGGAATGGTGCTGTATATGCAAGTTATAATGGTTTCAACAGTGGTAATCTTTATGCTAGAGAGAACACTGACTATGGTGATCCTGCATCATGGATAACTCATGTAACAGTTGTAGACGGTTCAACAGATACTACAAGACATGGACAAATTATCGCTTCAAGAGAAGATGATCCAAATAATATAGTTGCACTTGTTTTTGAGAAAAGTAACGGCAGCTCTTATGATCTGTACTGGGCTTTAAGGCCAAGCGGTGGAAGCTGGGGGTCAATGCAAACCTGGGTTGTTCCTGAAGAGAATAAATGGCCTGCTCTCTATTCAAGAAAAACTGACGGCAATCAGATATTCAAAAGTGTATTTGAACAGTCTGGCACTGGTAATGCGGCACCTCGTTCAATCAGGTATAAAGGTTTTAATGGAACAAGCTGGACTGGTAGCGTGCAAGTTTCAGATACAACTACCGATGTGACAGGCTTACAAAGGCCAGAAGTTGGAGAGCTAGCAGGTGATGTTGCTATTTACGCATTTGCAGGCGCTAACTCACTCGGGGTCTATTTTGATAATTCCAGTTGGACGCCTTCAGATGTTAGTGAAATACCCAGTAATATTCCGACTGAGTATTTATTAGAACAAAACTATCCTAACCCATTCAATCCAAGCACTACCATTAAATTCAGAATCCCGGAAGGTTCTTATGTATCGCTTAAAGTTTATAATGTGCTTGGAAAAGAAATTGCTACACTCGTCAGCGAAGAGATGAATGCCGGCACATATGAAGTAAACTTCGATGCAAGCAATCTTTCCAGCGGAGTATATTTCTATAAAATCGAATCCGGGAACTTTGTTAAGACAAATAAAATGATTCTAATGAAATAAGCTTAGATAAACAGAGACGTATGCATTTTAAGACCACCTTCACGGTGGTCTTTTTATTTATATTGGCTGAAGTTGTAATAGTTTATTATTTTCATTCTGTAAATAAATCATCAATAATCATTACTAAAGGTATTCACAATGTATGATCTTGCTATTGCGAGGATCCTTCATATACTTGGTGTTGTATTATGGATTGGCGGTGTAGCATTTGTTACAACAGTTCTTCTCCCAACAGTTAAACAATTCAAATCAAAAGAAGAGAGAATTGACTTTTTTGAAAAAGCCGAGCATAGATTCGCAAGACAATCGAGAATTACAACTTTACTTGTCGGTCTAACTGGATTTCATATGGTAGCAAGATTAAATATGTGGGAAAGGTTTCTGGATATTTCTTATTGGTGGATGCATCTGATGGTTTTAATCTGGTTGATTTTTACTCTCCTGCTTTTTGTATTAGAACCACTTTTCCTACATAAAAAAATGAGAGAAAAAGCAGAGATCGATCCTGAAGGAACGTACAGAAGAATTTATAAAATGCATCTTCATCTTTTTATATTAAGCATAATTACGATCATTGGTGCAGCAGCAGGCAGCCACGGTTGGTTATTCTTCTGATATTTTTGTTTGATATTTTTCAACGTTAAATTGACTTAATCTTGATATTAAAATTTAATCTTCATTTAATAGAAATTTTTCTGAGTGTCTGAATCGGTTAAAAAATACTTGACTTGTCTAAAGTAAAAAAACTGAAATTATTATCTATCTAATTACTAACATCAAAAAATGTCCGATAATCAAAACCAGCAGATAAAGGAATTATTATTACTTCAGCGTGTAGCTCAAAGGATTAATTCAATCTTAGATCTCGAAACACTCCTGGAAGAGGTCGTAAGCGATGTTGCACAGACGTTCGGGTATTCTCGTTCAGGAATATTGCTGAAGGTTGAAGAAACGAACGAGTTAGAAATTGTTGCTGTGAGAGGATGGACTGTAAACTTCCATATAAAAGGTGATAGATTTAAGATAGGTGAATATGGAATGGTTGGTCACGTAGGACTCATTGGCGAAACTTACTACGCACCAGATGTAACTAATGATCCGTATTACCAGGTAAGTGAAGAATCTACATGTTCGGAACTTGATATTCCTCTGAAAATTCGGGGACAACTTATAGGAGTATTTAATTTTCAACATCAGGAAAAAAATGCTTTCTCTCCTGAAAGAATTCAGCTTCTGGAAGCTTTGGCCGGTCACGTTTCGACCGCAATTGAAAATGCCAGATTATTTAAAATCGAGCGCGAAGAAAAAGAAAGAATGTCTCGGGAACTTGATGAAGCCAAGACCGTGCAGATGTCTTTATTCCCGAATTGGAAACCGGAGCTGCAGGGATTTGAAATTGAAGGACTTTGCATTCCATGCAGAGAAGTTGGTGGAGACTGGTTCGATTACATCCAATTAGATGAAGGAAAGCTGGGAATTGTTTTAGCGGACGTTGCAGGCAAAGGAATGGCAGCAGCTCTTTTAATGGCTTCAACTCGGAGCATTTTACGAATGTTTGCAGAAAAAGGTTTGTCTCCTGCTAAAGTACTGACTGAGGTCAACAAAATTCTGATACAGGATTTTCCAAAGACACGGTTTGTAACAATGATATATGCAATTCTTGACACCCGATCAGGTACTTTTTCTTTTGCAAATGCAGGTCATCTTCCACCATTATTAATTAACTCAAAAGAAATAAATATTCTGGAAACAAATTCCGGTGTACCTTTGGGTTTATTGGACTACGTTTTTGCGGAAAATAAAATTGAAATAAGGCCCGGAAGCAGGTTACTTCTATTTTCGGATGGTGTTAGTGAAGCGATGAATACCTCATTTGAAGAGTATGGAATGGATAGAATCCAAAAACACATGGCTAAAAGTGAATCTACAATTCAAACTCTGCTCCACGATGTTCACTTATTTACTGCCGGTCAGCCCGCATCTGATGATATTACATTACTAATTATAGGTTCAAAATCATGACTGAGAGGAAATACAACATAGAAATGAAAAAAAATTATCGCAAAGGCGGAATCGGTGCCGTGATGGATGAATATGAAAGAGCTGCAACTGAATTTAAATATCTTATCGGGAACATAAACGAATCGGACTTTGTCAAAATTGTTGATACCGAAACTAAAGATGAAGATTGCCGTTCTGTCCAGACAATCTGTTCACACGTTACGAATTCCGGTTATGCTTATGCTGATTATATCCGTGATTGGTTCGGTATTACAAAAAGTTCTCCTGAGAGAAGAGTTCTTTCAAAGGAGGAATTTGTATTAGAGTTTGAAAAAATGCTGGCATATACCTCTGAAACATTACAGGACAAATGGGAATATTCAGACGATGATATTCAGAAAGTGAAATTGATAGTCCGATGGGGTCCGCAATATGATCTCGAACAATTACTCGAACACGCAGTGGTTCATATTCTTCGGCACAGGAGACAGATAGAAAAGTTTGCAGCTAATCATAAGATCAAAATTTCAGGTCATCAATAAAAAGAATCAAATAACTCAATTGCAAAAGGAAAAGAACCTAATACTGGTAATCATATTTGTGGTTGCAATGGCTTATCTGGAATCCGCTGTTGTTGTTTATCTGAGAGGATTATATGGAATTAAAGATCTGCTCAGAGATATGAATTTCAAACCAGATATGTATACTTTCATAGAGCTTGGCAGAGAAGCTGCAACTATTGTGATGCTGATAATAATTGGTTTAATGGCTGGCAATACTGCGTGGAAAAAAGCAGGATATTTTTTTATAGCTTTTGGAGTCTGGGATATCTTCTATTATATCTGGTTATTCGTTTTTATTCAGTGGCCAAAATCTTTATTTGAATGGGATATACTTTTTCTTATTCCTTTACCCTGGTGGGGACCGGTGCTTGCACCAGTTTTGATTTCTCTGCTGCTAATCGTGACAGGTTACTTTTTGGTAAAAGAAAAACAATTTAGAATTAGAAAGGTGGACTGGATATTTATCATATTATCAATGATGATTATTTTGTTCACTTTCATGGAAGATAGTATCAGCATCATCATTAGTGGAACCGGAGATTTAACAACCGTAAGACCGACTTATTTCAACTGGATAATTTTTTTAACTGCATATTTTATTTGGCTTATAACTACCTTTCGCGTATTCAACCCTTCAAAAGCTAAATAATCGACACATTTAAGCAATTATTGCTGAGCATTACAACTCATCCCTCAGAATAAAATATGTTTTGAGGTCGTATTCTCTTTGAAATTTTGCACTTTGAAAAGTATTATTGTGAGGGCAATATTTCATCATAAAAAATGTGGAGAGAATTTAATGGGAAAAGGTGATAAAAAATCAAAAAAGGGCAAAAGATTCCGCCACTCATATGGAAAAACCCGAACGCGGAAAAGTGGACGAAAGATAGTTATAGCAAAGAAAGTCGAAGACAAACCAAAACCAATCGAACAAAAAAAGCCAGTTAAATCTGAACCAGAATTTGTAACTCCAGTTGCAGTTGTAGAACCTCCTGTTCAGGAAATTGCTTTTAAAGAACCAGAGATAAAAGAAATTAAAGAAGAAGTTCCCGTTCCGGAAATTAAAGAAGAACCAATAACTCAAGTTCCTGCTTCAACTCCATCACTTGTTGTTGAGAAAGAGAAAGTTGAAACAGCAAAAACGGAGGAGATTGCTGAAGAAAAACCTGTAGAGGAAGCTCCGAAAAAAAGAGGCAGACCTAAAAAGAAAAAAGAAGAATAACCTTTCCGCTTAGTGAACTATAAACAAGTTATTTTCACGATCAGAATCGGGAATTGTTAAATCACCGAGTTCGATTTGTTTTAGTGTTCCGTTTATTTCAATCCTTGTTGAAAATTCTTTATTGCCATTTTTCCAGGTATCAGCTGGAAAAAATATCTCCTGTACTGATTCATCCTCATAAGTCAGCTTAAGTTTTACCGGAGTTGGTATATTACCTATTTTTTTTATCGTTACTTCAGCTGATTTTTCATTCATCAATACTCTGTCGATCGCTAAATCGGGAAAACCTTTATCAAAAAACCATGGCTTCCAGAACCAGTTCAAGTTTTGTCCTGCAACATCATTGAATGTAAAAAAGAAATCATAAGGAGTTGGATGTTTCTCTTTCCACCTGTTGATGTACTCACGCAATGCATTAAAAAATATTTCATCGCCAAGTAATTCACGCAATATGTTATACGAAATTGAAGAACGATCGTAAGCAGAGCTTCGGTACGAATTGTAAGGCATATTAACAGAAGGTATCATCGCCGGGTAATCATCTTCTGTCCCTGCAATGTATTCATAATTTCCGACATTGCTAATCAATCTTGAATTGATACTGGTTAGTTTCTCCATATAATCGAAAGGAAGAAAGACAGCCCAGCCTTCATCCATAAAAGCATATTTCTTTTCGTTTGTACCGACATAAAAAGGAAAATATTGATGTGCGAGTTCATGAGCAGTTAATGAAACTGTATTCTCCCAAATATCCGGCGATCCATCATTAATCATCATTGGAAATTCCATTCCACCTCCTCCCACTCTTCCATTGTTAAATGCCACGATGGATGGAAATGGAAATTTTACTCCGGGAACTTCCTCTGAGAAGTGATTAATTAAATCTTTGCAGGCTTGAGCAACATTATAAAAGTCCGGAGATGTTACAGGATATACTGCTTGAATGAATACTGATTTGTTATCAGGACTATCGGTACTAGCCGATAAACCATCCCATAAATATTTGTCACTCAAAGCAAAAGCGAAATCTGTTACGTTTTCAGCTTTGTAGAACCATGTATTTTCTCTTCTTCATTTTTATAGATAGCTGAAGAATTTAAATCATCCGGAGTAATAATTTTAACTACCTCATCAGAATTTCTCGCTAAAAAATATTTTTCTGCAATCTCTGTTTCTAAAACCTCTTCCGGATTTTGAAGTTCGCCAGTTGCCCAGACGCCATAGTTATTAGGTACAGTTATTTTAACTTCAAAGTTTGAAAAGTCATTGTAAAATTCTGCCTGTCCGCTATAATTATAGTAATCCCAGCCTTCGGTATCATCATAAACAGCAATCTGTGGATACCAGTAACCAAGAAAAACCGCTGTTGTATCATAAACTCCCATTCTCAAAGTCGCTTTAGTTGGTAAAGTAAAACTCCATTCAACTGAAATCTCAACAGACGAGTTTGCCTGAACTGCTCTTGGTAAATAAAGAATTGCGACAGTGCTTGTCACTCTGAAAATGCTTCTGTTCTCTAAATTGATTGAACGTCCATCAATACCTATATTTCTTATAGTTACTCCTTCGTTTACAGCTTCCGGAACCATTGAATAATCTCGAGCACTTCCTTTTTTAAAAATGTTTGGGTATAATCTTATTACAAGCCGATTCAATGAATCCGGACTATTGTTTTTATATAACACCTCTTCCCTGCCAGTAAGTGTATAATTAATTGGATCGAATTCCGCATCGATTTTATAATCGGCTGAGTTCTGCCAGTAATTTGGTCCGGGCCTTCCATCAAATGATCGAGTCTCTTTATCGTATGCTTCCAGTATATTTCTTGGAATGAATAAATCATCTTGGGAGATTAATGGATAATTTGCCAGGGTAATTAACATCAAAAAAACGTTTATTCGAATTTGTTTTAAATGGATATTCATAAAATTGTATTTCAATTGGTAGGTTTAAAACTGAGTACTACTCAAAAAGAGACTTTGAGTCTCCTTCCCTGAATTTATTCTTATTGAATCTTTTATAAGCGAGTGCTGTTGCTTCCCTTCCCCGGGCAGTTCTTTGAATGAATCCCTGCTGAATAAGAAATGGTTCGTACACTTCTTCAATAGTACCGGGATCTTCATTTACTGCAACCGATAAAGTATTCAAACCAACCGGACCGCCATTATATTTTTCTATTATTGCCAGAATAATTTCTTTATCCATTTCATCCAATCCGTAATCATCTACTTCAAGAGCAGATAAAGCTTTTTTAGCAACTTCAATATCTATTTTTTTCTTGTTGTCATAATCAGCAAAGTCCCGAGTTCTCCGTAATAACCTGTTTGCTATTCTCGGTGTTCCGCGTGAACGCTTAGCGATTTCATAAGAAGCATCTTCATCAATTTCAACATTGAGAATTTTGGACGAGCGTAAAATTATTTTTTGAATGCTGTCAGCTTCATAATAATCCAACCTGAATTTTATTCCAAACCTGTCACGTAAAGGTGAAGTTAACATTCCGGCTCTGGTTGTTGCACCGACAAGAGTGTATTTGGGTAAACTGAGTTGAATAGTACGAGCATTTGGTCCGCTATCAATCATAATATCGAGTTTGTAATCTTCCATTGCAGAGTAAAGATATTCTTCAACAACAGGACTTAAACGATGAATTTCATCAATAAACAGAACAGATTTTTCTTCGAGATTGGTTAAAATACCTGCAAGATCTCCCGGTTTTTCGAGTACGGGACCGGATGTGACTTTCAGTTTAACTCCCATCTCGTTTGCTATGATATAAGCCAATGTAGTTTTTCCGAGACCAGGAGGTCCGGTGAGCAATGAATGATCCAACGCTTCATCCCTTTTTTTTGCAGCTGAAATAAAAACATTAAGATTATCTGTGATTTTCTGTTGTCCGCTGAAATCTTTTATGCTCAACGGTCTGAGCGATTGCTCAAAGTTTTTTTCATCTTCACTGGCAATTGGATCTGTTGATTTGGAT
Source organism: bacterium (assembly GCA_016716565.1). NCBI lineage: Bacteria > bacterium. The sequence continues at coordinate 320,137 of JADJWC010000003.1, read as the reverse complement.
TTACGCATTAATTGATTTCAAAATTTTATTTATCTGTTAGATCAATTTATAAAAAGGAAAATTAAGTTTTACATTCGATTCAAGTAACCAGCTCTTTGTTCCTGATTTTAAATTTGTGAATCATTAGAACCATTAAAGTCATCACTGCTATCATTACTATTGCTGCAAAAAATGATTGCCAGCCGCTCAAGCTTGGGCCCATAATTAATCCAAGTCCGGGTGTCCAGGTACTTCCATACAGAATAACCAGATGCACCACGTAAATAAGTAATGTGTTTCTACCAATAAGAATGATTAAATGTGGAATATGTTCTACTTTGAGTGATATGTAGGAAACTAAAGACGTCAGTAGAAGAACAAAACCCATCCTGAATAAAATTGTCACTGGTGTAACCTGCGGATTTGCAATACTTATAGAAAAAGAATTAAGGATTATATCACTCAGGTAGGAAGAGAGCATTAATAAAAATCCAATAACTCCAATTAAGATACTGAACCGGGCAGATTTAAAAACCATCGGATTTTGAGCAAGATAACTTCCTAATACTCCTCCTGAAATTACGTAACCAGCCCAAGGGAAAATCGGGAACAACGATCCTGAGCCAGTATAAAAATATGCAGCAAGTGGAGCAGGCAGTATTTCAATCCAGTTTATTATTTCTGTAATTGGTGAAATTAAAAAAACGATTGAAGCGGCGATAGTAAAAGTAGCTGTATAGTTTAATTTTAATTTCTCTACCACAAACAAAATAAATAATAAAAACAACAAACTGATTCCGATTAAATGAAGAACATCAACAGTAAAGAAGGATTGCCAGTCTGCTGCAGTTACCTGAGAAAAATCAAAGAGAGTCCAGGCCGGATAACGGAGCAAATATCCGATGAACAATAAAAGGATTACTCTGCGTAATCCTTTTTTTACTCTGTAATTTTCCAGAAAAGGTTTTCTTACTGAACGAAAAAGGTAAGTAAACACAGTTCCGGCAGTGAACATAAAAATCGGGGCTGTCATTCCTCTCAGGAAATGCCACACAGCATAAATTGGCAGGTCTTCTGTTCTTAAATTATTTGCGAGCAATACGTTTACTGTATGCCCCTGCACCATTTGAATTACAGCAATAGCCCGCATCAAATCTATAAAAATGACTCTATGTTTAGGTTCTGATGAATGCACTAAAAATTAATACATTATTGCAAGTGACTAAAGAAATTTAGTAATAAATAAAATAATACGAACCATAATAACAACCTATTGATTATCTTCTATAATATTAGCAAGTTAATAGAAGTAATATTTCTCTACTCCGAGAGAGTTAGAGTTTGATTACGTTTTTTTCCCTTGGCTGACAATTTGAAAACTCTCCCGAAGCAGAAGTTTTAAAAGTAACTCTTTCAACTTTTAAAAGGATGTAATATGAAAAATTTATTACTAACCTTGTCCCTATTTTTTTTAACATTCTCTACAAATGAAATTAAACCTCAAATAGTAATCGGAAAATTAGTCGATGAAAATGGAGTCGGGCTTGCAAACATAGAATTGCAGCTTTATATCACAACGAATGTTTATAATACGACTTCGGACACAGCTGGATACTTTACATTTAATAATATTATCACAGTGCAAGACGAATTCCTGCCATTAGGTTACTCAGTATCCAATAACTATCCAAATCCATTTAATCCAACAACAAGATTTGTAATTACCATACCTGTAAGTGGAATTGTTAAAGTGGAAGTATTTAACCTGCTCGGTCAAATAGTTTTAGATGTAACCGAAAAGACTTTTGATGCCGGTACAAATTACATAGATATAGAATTGAACGGCTTGCCCAATGGTTTTTACATTTCAAGAATAACCATTGACGATAAATACGTGGTTGTAAAAAAAATGATGTTGATTTATGGAAGTCAACATTTAACAACTATTGGGAGTCCAATCAATATTCCATTAAATAAATCCAACAATACTTACCTAGTAACAAAAATAGATAGTCTCGTAGCAACAAGTTCAATTATTGGAAGAAAAACATTTTCTAATCTACCAGGTATAACTAGTGATACTCTGGACTTAGGAAACTTGGCAATAGAGAGATTTTGTCCTGATTGTCCCACAGTTCTATATGAAGGTAAAACATACCACACAGTAAAGATAGGAACTCAATGTTGGTTAAAAGAAAATCTTGAGGCGGGCATATATATACCGGGAAGCCAGAACGCAACAAACAATGGTATTATAGAAAAATACTGTTACAATAATGATCCAAACAATTGTAATACTTATGGTGGATTATATCATTGGAATGAAGCAATGCAGTATATCACGTCAAATGCACAAGGAATTTGTCCTCCAGGCTGGCATATCCCAACTTTATCAGAATTACTTACACTTAGAGCAACTGTCAACAACGATGGCAATGCATTAAAAGCAGTAGGACAAGGAATAGGTAGTGGTGCTGGTACAAACATTAGTGGATTCTCTGCTTTATTGGCGGGCTACCGTTATGGCAATGGTGTATTCTACGGTTTAGGTGAAGGCACTCTTTTTTGGGGTTCTACGGAGAGCTCGTCCGAAGCGTATATCTTGAGTCTGGGTAGTGAGGGTGGCGATATCTACATATATAGCACTGATAAATCCTTTGGGTTTAGTGTTCGATGTCTCAAGGATTAAACGATTTACGTATCTAGAGTGTTCTCCAGAGGATTTTATTAATGGAATCTCGTGCGAAGTTTATTTTTATCATCTTAAATTTGGAGTATTCGTTCAGAAAAAAAATGAATCGTTTTTGATAAGCAACAGAGAATTTGGGTAAGAATAAAAAAACCCGCTAAAAAGCGGGCAATGAATTCATAATATTATTCAATCAGGCAATATCAATTGTTCTTGGTTTTATCTTTTCACTCTTTGGAAGATGAACAATCAATTGACCGTTATCATATTTTGCATTGATTTTCGTTTTATCTATTGAATCAGATATTTTGAACTTCCTAAAATAATTTCCAACCTCATTTTCATTCAGGATATAATTTCTGTTTGAAACTTCATCGTAATTTATCCTGCCAAATACAACGAGAGATTCTTCGATGACTTTTACCTGCACTTCACTTCGTGCAACTCCCGGCATATTCGCAATCAGGATATACTCATCTTTATTCTCAAAAATATCCGATGCCGGTGAAATATTATTCTCTGTCCGCAGAATTTCCTCGATTGAATAATTATTAATTGCTTTGACAGCTATTATTTCTTTATTCTCTGACATTTTTTTCTCCTTGAATCCGTTTCTTAATTTAAAAGAGGATCAGTTTCCCAATCCTCCCATTATTTAACTTTACTTGTCTTTGTTATCGTTGTCGTCAACTACTTCGTATGATGCATCCTGAACATTTTCCTTCTTATCCTGCGTTTGTTCAGGTTCACCTGCAGCCTGCTGTTGACCACTTTGCTGCTGGCCAGCCTGCTGATAAAGCTGAGATGCTATTTCATTCCATACTTTATTTAATGATTCAGTTGCAGATTTCATCTGATCGGAATTGTTAGTCGCAATTGCTTCTTCTACTTTTTTAATTTCTGTCTCTAATCTAGATTTTGCATCAGCAGAAAGTTTGTCTTTCATATCTTCAATCTGTTTCTTCGTTTGGAACACAAGACTATCTGCCTGATTCCTGATATCAACACTTTCTTTTTTCTTCTTATCTTCTGCAGCATGCTCTTTTGCATCTCGTTTCATCTTGTCGATTTCTTCGTTGCTCAAACCGCTGGAAGAAGTTATCCTGATGCTCTGTTCTTTATTTGTTGCTTTGTCTTTTGCGGCAACGTGAAGAATACCGTTAGCATCAATATCAAAAGTAACTTCAATCTGAGGAACGCCTCGTGGTGCTGGTGGAATTCCATCAAGATGAAATCTTCCAAGTGTTCTGTTATCTGCAGCCATTGGCCGTTCGCCCTGAAGAATATGTATTTCTACAGATGGCTGACTATCTGAAGCAGTTGAGAATACTTCGCTTTTCTTTGTCGGTATGGTAGTATTCGCATCGATCAACTTAGTCATTACACCGCCAAGTGTTTCAATGCCGAGAGACAATGGAGTTACATCAAGAAGTAATACATCTTTAACATCACCAGCAAGTACACCACCCTGAATAGCTGCACCGATTGCAACAACTTCATCAGGATTTACACCTTTGTGAGGTTCTCTGCCAAATAAATCTTTTACGAGCTGTTGAACCATCGGAATTCTAGTTGAACCTCCAACCAGAATTACCTCGTGAATATCCGATGGAGAAACTCCGGCATCTTTCATTGCCTGCTGACAAGGAATTTTTGTCCTGTCTACGAGGTCATGTATCAATTGCTCAAATTTTGCTCTGCTTAAGTTGATGTTTAAATGTTTTGGTCCATCCTGAGTTGCTGTTATGAATGGAAGATTTACATCAGTCGAATTTGAAGAGGACAATTCTATCTTGGCTTTTTCGGCAGCTTCCTTTAATCTCTGTAAAGCCATCGGATCTTTTTTAAGATCAATTCCTTCCTGTTTCTTAAATTCATCAGCTAAATAATCAATTAACCTCTGATCAAAATCATCGCCGCCAAGATGCGTATCACCATTTGTTGATTTGACTTCAAAGACACCATCACCAAGCTGTAATATAGAAATATCGAAAGTACCACCGCCTAAATCGTAAATAGCGACCATATGATCTCTACTGGTTTTATCAAGACCATATGCTAATGCAGCGGCTGTCGGTTCATTAATAATTCTTTTTACTTGAAGACCGGCAATTTCACCTGCATCTTTTGTTGCTTGTCTTTGTGAATCATTGAAATATGCGGGAACAGTTATCACTGCTTCTGTCACCGGTTGACCGAGATAATCTTCTGCGGTTTTCTTCATCTTCTGTAAAATCATTGCACTTATTTCCGGTGGTGAATAAATGCGATCCTGAATTTTTACTCTTGCTGAGTTACTGTCTCCAGTTACAATTTCATAAGGAACTTCACTTCTTTCTGTTCCAACTTCATTCACGAATCTTCCCATGAATCTTTTGATTGAGAAGACGGTATTCTTCGGATTGGTGATCGCTTGTCTCTTTGCAGGTTGACCGACCAATCTCTCACCTGATTTTGTAAATGCAACGACTGAAGGTGTTGTTCTTCCACCCTCAGAATTCGGAATCACTACCGGATCATTTCCTTCCATAACCGCAACGCACGAATTCGTAGTACCCAAATCAATGCCTATTATTTTTCCCATTTTCTTTCTCCTTTGCTTTATATTGTTATTATCTAAAAACCTGATACTTCAAAATTTGTATTAAACAAGATTTAAATAACCCAATATTAATGCCATAATACATCATTTTCTATAATTCCCTTATTTATAAAGACTTAAGAGGAAGTTTGAACAAAGCTCATAATTTTGGAGAGACATACAGCTTGCCACAATGGCAGTGAAAAGCGGTGAGCAAGTCTTTTAATCTGACATACTTGCCCCGCTATAAATTAGTGGGATTTTCAGGAATAGGTCGCCACAAATCAATCCGAATTGAATATATAAATAGCAACCAATTTTCGACAAAAATTCCTTTTCAATTAGCTAACTTTGAGAAAGTGATTGGAGTAAATATGTTCAACCTGGAAAACTTCGATATAAAATTAGAAACAGAGATAATAGGCCGTAATTTTATTTATTGCGAGGAGATTGATTCAACGAATAGTGAACTTCTTGCGGGTAAGCAGAACTATAAAAAGAACGGAACAGTGTTGCTAGCTGAGAAACAACTCGCCGGAAAAGGCAGAAAAGACAGAACGTGGCAAAGTGCTAAAGGATTGAATCTTACATTTTCTATTTTACTTACTAAGGAATCTATTACATCAATAAATATTAACCACCTTAATTTTGCTGCTTCACTTGCAGTTGCAAATGCTATTGAAAATCTTTTCCAATTGAAGACGGAACTGAAATGGCCAAATGATGTTCTCATTAATAAAAAGAAAGTTTCCGGCATATTAACCGAATCTTCCATTAAAGGAAGCAAGGTAGAACGCGTAGTTATCGGCATCGGTTTAAATTTGAACCAGGTAGCATTTCAAGGAGAATTCAATTTCCCACCAACATCACTAAAGCTTGAAGCCGGCGATACAATCGACAGGGAAAATATGCTTGCTGAGATACTGAATAATTTCGAAGAATTACTACTGGAACTTTCCAGTAAACCGGAAAATATTTTGAATGATTGGAGAGCAAAGTGTAAAATGATCGGCGATAAAATCTCTATTAGTGAAAACGATAAAATCAAAACAGGAATTTTTTACGATATCGACGAAAATGGGTACTTGATTCTCAAGCACAACAATTCAATTGAAAAAATTCATTTTGGTGATGTGGGATTTATCTAATGCTATTAGCTCTCGATATTGGGAACACAAATACTAAGTCCGCATTATTTGAAGGTGATGCGTTTATTGACTTTACAGTTCATTCGGATTCAAAAGTTTTTAATAAATATTTCGATAGCATCAGTTTCACAAATGTCGCTATCAGTTCTGTAAACAAGTTTTCAGAAAATAAAATACTCGAACTACTTTCTATTAAAAATGTTCAGATATTTCGAGCCAGTAGTCAAAATAAATTTAATTTCGATATTGCTTATGAAACTCCTGATACACTAGGGGTAGACAGACTTTGCTCAGCATCAGGAGCTTTTAATTTAGCAGTAAAAAATAAACTACTTTCTGATGACCAATATCTATTAACAATAGATTTCGGAACTGCAACAACTATAAATATTGTTTCTCCAGATAAAAAATATTTAGGCGGATTAATTGCCCCGGGACTTTCTACTATGTTGAAAGCGCTGAATGAAAAAACAGCACAGCTTCCTCTTCCGGAACTTAAGTCATACAAGGGTATTATTGGAACTACGACTGATTCTTCGATACTTAGCGGAGTAATTACCGCAACAATCGGAATGATAAATGAAACAACCTTTTATTTAGAAAATAGATCAAAAGTTTTTCCTTTGATCTATGCTACAGGTGGGAATGCCAGATATGTTCTTCCTTATCTGGATAAAAGGATAATTTATGATGAAGCGCTGGTTTTAAAAGGTTTGAAAACGATTTATGATCTGAATAATCCAGATTAAAATTTTTAGATTTTAATTTTCAAATTATCTATCAATCTCGTCTTTCCGATTTTACAAGCAACAAGCACAAAATATTCTTCGCCTTCAACCAAATGGTCAACCAATTCGAAGGTATCTGCATCTACGATTTTAATGTAATCGGGTTTAGCAGATGGGATTTCAGGAAATAACTGCATCATCTCTGATAAAATAAAGCTGACTCTTCGTTCACCAGAATCAATTAATTTCTTTGCAATATTTAATGATTGATTGAGTACTAACGCATCCTTTCTATCGCTGGCTGACAAGTAAACGTTTCTTGAACTCATTGCAAGTCCATCATTTTCCCTGATTATCGGACATCCAATTATTTCAACATCAAGTTTTAAATCTTTAACCATCTGCTTAATTACTGCAAGCTGTTGTGCATCTTTCTGACCAAAGAACGCATAATCAGGTTTAACACAATTAAATAGTATAAGCACGACAGTGGAAACCCCTCGAAAGTGAGCAGGCCGGAATTCGCCTTCAAGATTTTTTGTCACATATTCGACGTTCACATAAGTCTGAAAATTTTTAGGATAAATTTCTTCCGTTGAAGGTGTGAATAGAAAATCAACTTTTTCATTTTCTAAAAGTCTGATGTCTCGAGCTTCATCTCTCGGATAGCTCGTAAAATCTTCTGAAGGACCAAACTGTGTTGGATTAACAAAGATTGAAACTACTGTTATATCACAATTTTTTTTTGATTCTCTGATAAGGGAAAGATGACCTTCGTGAAGAAAGCCCATTGTTGGGACAAAACCGATTGTTTTACCGGCTGATTTATTTTTTTTTACGATGGATAGAATTTCTTGTGCAGATGAAACAGTTTTAATTTCTGCCTCAGGACATCAGTTCAAGTAGATTGCTTATTGTTTGCCGAAGATTCTTTCTGTGGGCAATAACATCGATGAATCCCTTCTCTAATAAGAATTCTGATTTTTGAAAACCTTCAGGCAGGTCTTTACCGATAGTTTGCTTTATTACTCTTGGACCAGCAAATCCGATTAGTGCATTGGGTTCTGCAATATTAACATCGCCAAGCATTGCATAACTCGCCGTAGTTCCCCCGGTTGTAGGATCCGTAATCAGAGAAATGTACGGGATACCAAGTTCAGCTAATCTTGTTAACCTTGCACTTGTTTTAGCTAACTGCATTAATGAAAACGCAGCTTCCATCATTCTTGCACCGCCGCTTTCAGAAATAATTATCAGAGGAATTTTTTCTTTACAGGCTTTATCAATTATTCTGGCTATTTTTTCACCAACAACCGAACCCATACTGCCACCGATAAATTGAAAATCCATGCAGGCAAATGCAACCTCTCTCTTTTCAATTTTACCGGTTCCAACTCGTACGGCTTCGTAAAGCCCCAATGATTTAACGGTGTTGTGAAGTCGATCTTTATATTTTTTTGTATCTACGAAGTTCAACGGATCAGGAGAACGCATTTTTTTGTGCATCTCTTTAAAGCTTCCTTCATCGAGAAGAATATTTATATATTCTTCACTTCCAATTCTAAAATGATGATCACATTTAAGGCATGTCCAGAGATTTGCTTCAAGCTGTTTCTTGTGAATTATTTCTCCACACCCGGGACATTTTTCCCAGAGACCATCTGGCAAATCTTTTTTCTGCGAATCAGGTGAAATATTATCTTTAGACCGGCTGAACCAAGGCATTAGCTTCCTTTTCGAATAATATCGGCATAGATGGTAAGAATCTTTGCCGGATCCTTTGGATCATTTGAATTAATTGTTACAGTGCGACTCATCTTTCCAGACCTGTTCTTTGTATCAAGTTCTACTTTCAGAGTTCCTTCCTGTCCTGGTGCCAAATTATCCTGACTCAATAATGCTGCAGTACATCCACAGGAAGTTTTAATATCTTTTATTACAAGATTTGATGAGCCTTTATTGACAAATTTAAATGTGTAATTAACCTTATCGCCTTCATTTACTTTACCAAAATCATGCTGAGTTTCTGTTAAATAAATTAAAGGATTCCCAGCATTTGCTTCTGAAGGTTTTAGAATATTGCAGCGAATCGTCACTATCATTTCAGGATTCTGCGGATCATTAGAAAAAATCTTTACTGTTTTATTTTGTTTTCCGAGTCTGCCTGCAGAATTAAATTTTACCGTGAGATTTGTTGATTCACCAGGACCAAGTTCATTTTTCTCTGGCGCAGCAGCTGTACAACCGCAGGACGCCTGAACGTTTGTTATTTTCAATAGATCGCCACCGTTATTCGATAATACGAATGTATGTGAAACCACTTCTCCTTGCTTAATATCACCAAAATCAAATTCTTTTTGCTGAAGAATTAATTGCGGCTGCATGAGTTGAGCAAATAGTAATGATGAAAATAAAAAGAATGAAAGCAGAACGTTCTTTATCATTTACTTTTCTCCTTTATTATAAATTCTTTTAAATAATTTGGTTCTAAAAAGTCGTAATTAAAAATTCTTTTTTCCTTGCCAAATTCTGAAGCCCATTTGGCTATAAATAATGGGTCAGGAACCTGGGGAAATTTATTTTCTTGCCCAACTAACACTCCGGAATTACCAAATACTCTGTAACCCTCAGCTTTTTGAATGAAAAGCTCATTGGTTAATATGGTTAATTGCTCACCAAATATATAATTATTGCCTCTAATTTGAAACCTTGTAAAATAGACCTCATCTTTACTTACTTTATTAGAGATGATGAAATCAGCATTATTTTCTAAAATTGTTGATAGTTGAAATGCAAATGCTTCGTATGTTGGAACGGGTATGATGGGCAAATTCGCTTCATGTGCAATTCCTTTTGCTGCTGAAAATCCTATCCGTAAACCTGTGAAAGAACCGGGACCTTCAGAAACTGCAATGGAATCTAGATCAGTTGAGTTTACTTTCGCAGCTTGAAATAAGTTTTTAATAATCTCAAAAATTTTTTCCGAATGAGAATGTCTCAGATTTATAGAAGAAGAAAAATATTTTTCATCAGAAAAGTAAACACAAACGCCGCAGACATTTTCCGAAGTTTCAATTGCAAGAATTGGTTTACCGTCATCCGATTTTTTCAAAACTGAATTCCCTTTCTGAACCGGCCAATGTAAAAATGTTGATCTCAATTCTTTTTGCCGGTAAAATTGAATTGAAGCGATTGCCCCATTCAATGAAAATGATTGATTCGTCATCGTTTAAATAATCCTGCCAGCCAATGTCATACAACTCTTTGAAATTTTTTAAGCGGTAAAAGTCAAAGTGATAAATATGAGAACTGTTTTGGTATTCATTCACAATAGCGAAAGATGGACTGCTGGCATTTACAATTCCAACTGAGGCAAGAGCAGCTTTAATAAAAAAAGTTTTCCCTGCACCAAGGTCACCATTTAAAACAATTCTATCACCTTGTGAACAGAATTTCATAAAATCAGCTGCGAGAGAAACTGATTCAGCTTCGTTTCTCGTTTTGATTTTTGAAGGATAAATTATCAATTTACTTTGGCTCCATAGTGATAACTGGAAGTATCATTTCTTCGAGTGATATTCCTCCATGCTGAAAAGTGTCTTTGTAGTAACTCAGATATTTATGATAATCAGTTGGATAGACAAAATAGTAATCTTCTTTAGCGATAATATAATTTATAGTCACGCCACGTTTTGGTAGTTTATATTCCTGAGAATTTTTAATGTATACAGCGTGCTTATCATCAACTTTCAGATTTCTGCCGTACTTAAATCTTAAATTAGTTGATGCTTCCCTATCACCAAGTACTTTTGCCCCGCGCAGAGAACGAATGCTGCCGTGATCAGTGGTAATAATAATTTTTACATTCTCCATTTTAGATATGGCTTTGAAAGTGCCAAGCAAAGATGAATGAGTAAACCAGCTATTTGTTAGTGAACGATAAGCTGGCTCATCAGGTGCAATTTCTTTAAGGATATCTGAATCGGATCTTCCGTGTGCAATCATATCAAGAAAATTTACAACGACGGCGGTGAAATGATTATTTTTATACGAAAGAATGTTTTGTTCAAAGTTTCTCCCGACTTCCGGATCAATTATTTTTATATACTTCAGATCATTTCTGAGATTAATTCGTTTTCTATTTAACAGAAGCTGCAATAATTCTTTTTCATATTTATTCATACTGTTTTCATCGTCATCATTCCCTGACCACAAATCAGGATAATATTTTTCTATTTCAGATGGAAACAACCCGCTGAACAATGAATTCCGGGCATATGGAGTTGAAGTCGGAAGTATTGCATAGTAATAATCTTTTTCAATCTTAAATAAATCTCGAAGATGCTTTTCAAGAACCAGCCATTGATCCATCCTTAAACAATCCAGCACAAAATAAAATACTGAAGGTCCATCGACTTTCAAATGATTGAGCACATACTTCTCTGTAATTTCGGGAGTAAGAGTTGGTGCATCGACATTCCCCATAGAGTTTATCCAGCTCCGGTAGTTCTTCTCAACAAACTTGGAAAATTCCTTGTTCGCTTCGCGCTTTTGATCGTTAAGTGTTTGCTGCAAACCAATTTCTGGGTGGACGTCAAGTTCAACCTCCCAGTTGACGAGCTTTAAATATAACTCAATCCATTCAGCAAAATCCGGATTACTCGTTAATGATTGCGATATCTGATTAAAATCCTGAAGATAATCTTTGGCAGCATACTGCCCGGAAATTTTTTTGCCTTCAAGAATTTTTTTACATACTAGCAACACCTGGCTTGGATTAACCGGTTTTGTTAAATAATCAGAAATCCTTCCGCCGATAGCATCATTCATCAGGCTTTCTTCTTCACTCTTGGTTATCATAACAACGGGAATACTCTGGTTAATATCTTTTATTCGTGCAAGTGTTTCCAGGCCTCCCATTCCCGCCATCATTTCATCAAGAAAAATAAGATCATAATTTTTTTCTTTGACTGATTCAATTGCATCAGCGCCGTTCATTGCCGTATCAACTTCGTAACCTTTTTCTGAGAGAAAAATTATATGCGATCTTAATAAATCTATCTCGTCATCAACCCAGAGCAGCTTCTTTTTATTCATTAATTTCTCTTTTCTTGCTTAGTATTCTGATTATTTGAATAGTTAAATTATGTAAAAGCAGGAATAAATGATACGATGTAATTATTGTATAACAATATTTACATCGAGACCGGCTTCATTAGTTGTCGTAGGAGGAATTCGTGCAGCTCCTTCCGGTTCAACCGTAGATCGTTTGTAATAAATTGATAATGAGACCTTTGAGCTGATCGTATATTTAATTCGTGGTTCGATAGTGGTTCTTGTTGTTCCATCCTGAGGAATACCGTCTTCAGTAAAGTTATTCATCTCATATCTTACCACTGAATTTTTTGTACTCGTATATGAGATCAAAAATTCAACATCATTTTTCAATGATACTCCGAATAATGGCACTTCAAATCCAGCTTTTGAGAAGCTTGCAGTAAAACCAATATCCCTTGAAAGCGTCTCGTTAATGTTTGTCGTACTTGCACTTAAATCATAGGTTGTTCGTGATGAAAACTTAATGCTGCCGTTAAGGTTTCCATCCCAGACCTGACCAAAAGTAATATTCAGTCCAACAAAAGGAGTAAATCCGTATTCAACACGTTGTGTTTGAATTTCCTGGTTACCTTCTGCGGATAGTTTCCAGCCTTCAGTGTATGAAGAGCTATACGCATGTTCAAGCGAAATACGCTGAGCCAGCGATTTGAAGAAAAGAATTTTTTCCAGCCCATCCCAAGTCAATCTCCAGTTTGCTCTTGGAATATATTCATTAACATCTTCGAACATTGGTAAACCGGAAAGTATCGGCAGAGTTTCAAATCCTTCTACGAAAGCATCGGATAGACTTTTTCTCGGATCAGCCGCGTTCGGATTATACAAAGCAAAAACTTTTTGAATTCCTGATTCAACTAAAGGCAAACTTGGCGGCAATGAGAGAAACGATCTTGTCAGACTTCCTGTTGCTGTGGTATTTGTAATTGTAATATTGCCAAATCCATCAGCATTGAGTGACACATTTTTATTTTGCGACCAGTTCACATTCCAGTTGATGTCGATCTTTGCACCTTCCCACAAAGGTCGTGCAGTTTTAAAATCGATGCTGTTCTTTTCTGTGTAAAGATCGCTGAGATTTGTATTAGCATTTGGTGAAAATGCCCGCGGACCGACATCACTGCTCAATCCAAGCTGAAACGCTCGTGAAGGTCCGTTATCATCACTCTGGGTAATACCCCAAAAAGTTATAGAAACCGGTTCCTCTCCCTTTAATTCCGGACTTAGAAACGCTGTAATCGTGACTGTAATTTGTTGTGAAATTATCCCAATCAAAGAAGACGTATTTAATCGCTGACACAAAAAACTGAAATGCTCTGCTGATAGAGGATGGTTTGTCACCTACGACAACATTTGAACTGTCATCAGTTTCTCCTTTGTCAACTTCTAACTTTTTATCCGTTTCGCTTTTAGAATCTTCCGTTGCAAACAATGGTTCTGTTAACGACTTCCAACGGAGAACCATTCCAGCAGTAAACTTTTGTGTGTTCCCTGCACTTCGTCCGATATCTTCCTGACGAAGATCGTAATCCCATCTGTAGCCAACAGAATATCCTGCATTGAGAGTGAAATACCTATTAATATCCCACAACGCTGGAAGTTTTGGAGATGTTCTTAAATCAAAACTCTGCTGGTAACGATAATCCTGTCCAAATCCTGCACCACCAACAATATCATTCCAAATATCACCTTCTGTTCGTTCTGCTCCCGTTGAGTCAAGCAGAAGATTGGCAAGTGAAGAATTCATATTTACATTATAGTTAACATTAAGATTTAACAATCCGCCTTCAGTGAGTTTCCAGTTGAAGCTAAACCCTCTTCCGGTTGTAAAATCCTGTGATACAATCGGTTCTGTTGGAATTCCTGGTCTTGGTCTGGTTTGATTGCTGTTCCGATTTCGATTAGCGGTTACGTTCGCACTGAAGTTCTGTGGTGCAAAGTAAATCTTCAGGTCTTTGTAATCTTTAAAGATTGAAAATACAATTCCCACAACCGGCAGATCAGATAATTTGATGTACAAATCCGGACTAAAATTAAACGCATAGTTAGTAGACGCATTCCACAACCAGCTTGTTGATTCCAGTACAGTTGGACTTCGATTAAACCGGTTATTGTAATTGAAACCAAAGCTTAATGAATTCCATGTATCTCTTACATACCATACGTCTGTTGGAAGTTTTAATTTAATGTTTGAAGATGAAATTGTGTTCGTAACTGTCAGCGTTTGCGTTTCCAGATAAAGTTGTTCCGGAGTTTGTTTGTTCCCTAATGAATCCGGTTCTGTATTTTCCAATTGTTTTGCAGCTTCATCAACTTTGACATCTGTACCGGGAATATAAAGTGGTTTGCCGAGTGATTCTGTATGTGAATAACTCACCTTAAGATTGCTTTCCCGCATATTGAACGGAACTAGTTTCAGAACATCTAGATCAGTTGACACTGCCCAGTTCTGGTTTTCTACTCTTGAGCCAAACCTCTCAGATAATCGATGGAAATACGGATCAGTATGGCTAGCATTAAAATTAACTGTCATCAAATCTGCAAACTTCAACGACGTATTAAACGTGAATGCTGCTCCAGGAGTATCGTCAGCACCAACTACTCTTAATTCGTTTACCCATACTTCACCAGATAAAGGGCCAGAATTAAAAGTTGGATCATCAATATTAAAAACTCCAAATGAAAGAAATTTTATTGCAGTTAAAGTGGGATTACCTTTTACAACATAGAAATGTCCCGGCGCTCCCGGCACCGGAATTTTCACCAAACCAGTAGCTGAATCAGGAGTTGCCTGTTTTAGTGCAGAAATTTCACTAAAATTAATTGAGATGCTTGTCCAGCCGGAATCCACAGGCTGACGGTATTCGTAGTAGTTTGCGGTGTCAGTACCAAAACGGAAGAATGCCTCAGAAGAATATTTACCGGTAATAGGATCGGTATACGATAAACCTCCGGATTCTTTTTCAGTATCGCCATGGATGTATAATTTCATCTCCTTATAACTGAATACATCCAGAGGTCTGAACAAATATTTAACTGCTTCACGCGATTCGCCTTCAGGCAGTTTATTATAAATTAAACTAAGTGCCTGTTCATTATTATAAATTTCTTCGTCAGGACGCGTTCTGTCTCTCTCTCTGAAAACCCCGGGAGGACTTGTATATCTTTGGTTCTCTTCATAACTAACTGTAGAAACTGAAAGTGTTGAATCTTCAACTAACAATTTTTGCCATTGATTTCCAACCAAATTAAATTCAGTTATCCTTACCCACACCAGAGAATCAACACCCTGGATGTACATTCTTATTGTTTCAACATTTGAGAAACTTGGGCTACCGAACACTCCTGATGTATCTTTCAATGGTATTCTGTATAAAAACCAGTTGGAAGATGTCCAGCCACCTCCGGCAATAAATGGGTTCGACGCTGTATCAATTGAGAGAGGTACTGTGTATCGATAATAATTATTCGCAAGATCGACAGAACCATTTCGATTTAAATCTTCGGTATCCGGAAGTAATCCAACATCGGTTAATTCAGCGTTTCCCTCAGTACCGTTTATATTGAAATAATCAAAAATTGATGTTATTTGCGGTGGAAATGAAAAGTTATCCGAGCTTGGATCTGATTTTCCATTAGGGTGAGTAATTCGTTCCTGAGCATCAAATTCGCCATCAATACCGGTATCTTCGCCTTCATCAATTGCATCATTCAGGTTTTTGTCTTCAGTATCAAGTTTGTTATTTGGAATTACATCTTCACTTATGACACCAAGATCGATATTTAAAGAAGCACCAACAGGAGCATTTTTGATCTGCATCCAGAATTCAATGAACTCAATGTTCTGCTCAACTAAGTTATTCGCGGTTGAAGAAAGTAGCCTCTGCATACCGCCCCAGTTATTTTGTTTCTGAGCAAGATCAGGATTCCAGTTATAAGTACCGGGTGTATCCGGAACAAAGACATAATCCAGCACAGTTATCTGCTGATCTGAACGCGCAACTTGTTTTCTTCCTCCATAAATACTGTCAACGGTGACATCGGATGGAGTGATAGTAAACCAGATACTCTTTGCTTTATAGTCCATTCGATCCGATCTCGGTAAACCGCCAATAATATTCAATCCTTCAGGAACACTAAGGTCTTTCCATCCAGTGTAACTAACTCCAAGAGGAATTGTTCTTTTCGCTCCTTCAAAGTCGTCTATGTAAGCAATACTTTGTCCGGCATCTGCAGGTATGGTGCTTTTCTTTGTATTAGGATCAGGAGACATATAAGCATATTCACCATTGAAAGTAAAATTGGACATCTCTTTTGTAGAAATAATGTTATCAAGTGCGCTTGTCAGGAATGGAAGATCAGCACTCGTTTTGAAATCAAGTCCATAGATCGTGTTGCTGAGTGGTTCCTCGCCAATTCTTACTTTGTCGCTTAATGTTTCCTGGTTCAAATTCATAATTGTAAAACCTAGCTGTGTTTTGTCAGAGAAATCATAAACACCTCTTGCACCGAGCAATGTTTTTGATGCAAGCTGAAACAGGTCATTTTGTTCATAAGTAATTTTCAAATCAGCTCCCGGTACAAGCGCTGCTTCATTACGAATCGTCAACTGACCGATATTGTAATCAACAGTATAGTCAGTTCCTTCTCTCAACTCTCTTCCGTTCAAACGAACTTTAACAGAGTTTTCTACTATATTAAATCCAAGCTGATAAGTGGCTGAGCTTGTTCCCGTATTCTTTCCTGCAAAGACCCATTTATCAGGACCTTTATCCTGACGTGCATAAGTTTTAGATGTATCATAAATTGATTGATAAACTCTGTCTTCAAGTCCGACAGGAATATCTCGTCCGAATGGTTCGAGTGTTGGGAAGATAATTTCCCCGGTTTCAGGAAAGATTGTTAAACCAACTCTCCAATCAAAAACGTTATCAGGTACAGGACTTCCACCGGATCCCTGCTGGTCAAATCCAAATGCCTGGATTAACCTCACATTTCCATTTGGAGTTTGAACTTCTTCGGTAGGTTCCTGGCCAACTACTTCATATTTTATTTTGAATTCGAATCCTTCCTGCTTAACATTTCGCGCACCGGTTGGATAAATGTTTTTCAGTCTCAGACTCCATGCTTCATCATAAGTCGGTTGAAGGTTTCTTGGCTTGACAAGTTTCAGGACTAACAGAGTCAGAGTATCATTTTGCGTTACTGTATTTAAAAATTGTCCGTAAGTATTTACGTTTCCCGGACCTTGCTTGAAGGCAACTGCAATTACATCCTGTTCATTCAATGCAGTTTTGAATGAAAGAAATCCGGTTTCAGGATGAAGTACATAATCTGTTCCTTCTTCAAGCTTCAAAAATCTTCCTGTTTCCTCTCTTCCAGCAACAGGATTTTCAAGCGGCTGCTTGTAGGATGCGGGATATGAACCTCCAACATCATTAAGAGTTGGCAAATCGATAAAGCAATTTGCGTATCTAATTTTTGATTGATCAGCTACAATTTGATTGATAGACTTCCAAACTTCAATTTCATTGATGTTGTATAGCGGATCGTACTGTGAAGGAATATTGCTGTAAAAATTCTCAAATATATTCAGGTTACGATCAGCATAAACTTTATCCACAAAATAATGATTCTCAGAATAATCATATGCTCGGATTGAATATTCCTGCGAAGTAGAACCACCTGATACCGCTACTTCTTTTGTTTCACCTTTTTTCTGGCTCGCGAGAGTTGTCAGCTTGAATGGACCCATCTGGAATAATGCTTTCACTCCAAAGAGAGCTTCCGCACCGCCAACTAGGGATGGGGTCTGCATTGATACGTTTCCTGCTTCAATGCTCTGGATTATTTCATCTTCGTAGCCGGTGTATTTTATCTTAAGCTGGTTCTCATATTCGAATGTTCGCTCGGTGTTCCAGTCAGCATTGATGTTCAGTTTATCACCAATTGTACCGCTAACATTTATTTGCACCTGCTGTTTGAAGTCGGGTTCATTCCTAGTATTACCGAGTCGATTAGCAGTTACACCCTCAGTAGTTTCACTTCTCCACGCACCATGAATCTGAACAGAACCACCGATCTTCAAACTTATTTTTGGTTCACCAAAAATACTGAGTACACCAACACTTGGAAGTGGTATTTCAAAATCAGTGAAACTAGTAATCAGCTCACCAAGTCCTACAGTTCCGCTTTTTAATTCGTACGCATAAGCAAGTTTTTCCCAATCATCTCTTTCTTTCAATGCAAGTTTCAAATTAACATAATCTTCGAGAGACATCCTGAGTACCAATTTTGGTTCGTGCGATCCAATTTTTTCACGGACTTCAACAAATTGTCCAGTTGAATCAATCTTAACAGTTCGCTGTTTGTAGTTTGATGTCGGTTGAGCAAAAAACTTCGATTGCTTTTTTTCTCCTGCATCAACGTAAGATTTTTCTTCTCGTTGAAATCTGAATTGAGCAAGTCTTGCTGTGGAATCTAAAGTTCTCCAATCAATTTTTACAGTATCTTCTTTTGCTAACAAAGTATCTGGTAAAATCTCTGTTGAATCTTTTGGTATTTCAGCGGGATCAAGAACGATTTCTTCTTCTTTGATCTTTTCTTCCCCGGAATCTAATTCAGGAATTTCGAAGTCGAATTTCAATTCTCCCGGGGTTTCAGGAGGAAGTATATAATCCATCAGGTTTAAGGATGCACTTGAATTTTCCGGCTGTAATGAGCTGTTAGTTAATTCTAGTTGTTTTTCTTGTTGAAGAGTTTGAGCATACTCCGCCTGAACCGTTTGAAAAACGGCATTGAACCACAACGGATGGTTCAGGTTGGGCTTTTGCGGTGAGCGGAATCCAAGATTGATTCCCGCAAAAAAGATCACACCAGCGAACATAATGATGCGAAGAATCTCTTTAGCCAGATTTAGGATCCTGTGTTTGATGAATTTTCTCTTAAGGATATATCTGTATTTAACTAATAAAAAATTGTAGAAATTTTTCTATAAGATATCCTTCTTTAATTCGATGAGATTCTTTCCAAAACATTATTTTCATTGATGCAAAATTTACTTCAAAGAAGCTAATTTGCAAGGAAAATATATATCCTATGAAGATTTAATATTGGGCAGAATTTTAGTATCACATTACCAAAGTAAATGTTCAAGATTTTGAACGAATTGGTTTTGTCAGTCGATGAATCAACTTTTTATGCAGAGGAAATCTTTCGGATAAAAGTTCTCTGCTTCCCATTTGAAAATCTTCGAAGTCAAATCCGGGGGATACAGTACAACCGAATAGCGCAAAAGATTTTTTATCCTCGATCTCGGCAGCAAACCAGTTTTGCTTTTCAATTGCAATCTGAAGCTCACAGTCTTTTTTCTTTCCCAATTTTTTTCTCGTGAGCTCTCCCTTTTGGTTTATGATATAGATGATGACCCGACATCCATCGTAAAAGTGCCAGAGTTCATCTGACTGTAAAAGATGAAACGCAGAAAATTGTTTTCCTTCGAGAAGAAAATAGATTGAAGTTGAAAAGTTTCTAGATGACCTGTATCGCGCCGGTAAATGCCCGGGTAAAATCAATTCACCGGAACGATAAACTTCCTTAAAGTAACCACCTTCGGGATGTTTTTTTAACTGAAGCTGTTTTATGTACTGTTTAGCTTTAAGGTGCATTGGAATTACTTTAGCAGAAGCATCTTCTTTGTTTCAATGAACGAGTTAGCCTTTAATTGATAGAAATAAACTCCACTCGGTAATTCAGCTGCATCGAAATTAACTTCATAAGTACCTGCTGGTCTTTCTTCATTCACTAAAGTAGCAACTTCATTGCCCAGTATGTCATAAACCTTCAGAAAAACGAATTGAGATTGCTTCGCTCCGCTCGCAATGACAGATGGAAGAGTGAATTTAATTTTTGTCGATGGATTAAATGGGTTTGGATAATTCTGAGATAAATAAAATTCTTCAGGCTGAGAATTGTCCGCGATATTTGTTACTGAATTTATGACGAGGAATTTATAAAATCCATCAGGTGCAACTATCGGTTTTGTAATTGTCTTTCCTCTGTTTGAAGTAGCTGATATGTAGTAAAATATTTCCGTGCTATCGGATTGCGCAGGAATATATCCTACTGCTGTATCACCATTAAATTGCATTTCTGCTGCATTGAATCCCTGCGAAGTATCTGATGTCCAAAAGACAGAAGCATCAACAATATCAAATTTTGATTTGATTACTGCCGTGATTGGTATTGAATCGGGAGTTTCTATTTCCTCTTCCATTTTCGGATGTGAAATCCAGATTGGGTCAAATGCTCCAACTTCCTTTACAATACAATGTATCGTCCCAAGCGAAGGAATAATTGCATTTGAGTTTATTCCAAGAATATTATAACCGGGCATTGCTTCCCTGTAAATTCGAAACGCAGTCGTGTCGTATTGAAGTTCATACGTTGGGATAATTACAGTTTTATTAATGATCATCGAATTTGTATACGTACGATAATCGCCAGACGGAGGATATTGGCCACCTTCCGGAGGCATTGGAATTCTAACAACTTTGTACGGTCTGCCAAAACACGTTTGAAAATTATTCAGCACATATTGTAAATTAGCTTCAATCTGCGGACCATCAGCAACACCGGTAGGATATTCACCCACGAGCAATGTTTCTTCATCAAGAAGTTTCATATGCATATCGATGTGATGAATAACATCGTATGGCAGAGTATTCATTTTTATATATCTATCAATCCCTAAAAACTTATTCATAATCTCATCGATCTGTGCCTCAGACTTAGATGCATTTTCATTTAAAATTAATTTTGATGAGAAAGCCGTTCCATGACCGTCAACCATTAAATTACCGCCAGTATGCACGAGATCGTATGGTGGAGTTGTTGTTTGATAGATCGGTGAATTTATATAGTTTGCAAAGAAAACAGGAGTTACATCATCCTGAGGTCTTGGTCTGTTGTAAATCCAATCAATTATATTCAGTGTGTCTATATCATTAGTGTATGCTGTCCACGGTCCGTAATCCCGCACCCAGATAGAATTAAAAGATGTTATAAGATATTTTATATTGTAAAGCGGTACGCCACCTGCCTGCAAATAAGTTTTCACTGAGTTCGAATCACTGCAAATGATAAAAACCTGTACTTCCTCCTGTGCATAATCCACAATTTGACGAAGGATACTTGTGAATGAAGTCCACGTTATAATAATTCCCTGTAATTCTTCCCACTCAGCCATACCTCGAACAGGTAAAGGAGGTGGATCAGAGAATAGCGGATTGACCGGATAATGATAATTTTGCCAGAGAATTGATTCTTCTTCGGTCAGCCAATTCGGTAAATCCTGTGAATAAAAAGTTTGTGATAATGCGATGAGAATAAGTGCTGTAAAAGTTAGTTTCATTTTATTTGCTTCCTTAAATTGCAGTGCAAAATAATTAAATTCTTAAAAGAAACATTTAACTATCGAAATATAAATACTAAACAAGCTAATCACTCATCGGAACTTATTTTAATCTAAAATATTTTAACACTTCAACCACTGTGAATATCCGCTTAATCAATTCAATACTATTTTTATTCATTTTTATCAATATAAAATCAATTATGTCTCAGACCATTACCAACGAAACAAATTTTGATCAATATATTACTACCGCTCAACTAATTGTGGAAAATGCATTGAGTGAACGAAAAGGTTACTCGTATCTCCGTGAGCTTTGCGAAATAGGACCAAGGTTAAGCGGTTCAGAAAAATCTATGAAAGCAATCAACTGGGCGTATGAAAAAATGAAATCTCTTGGATTTGATAATGTATGGCTTCAGCCGGTAATGGTGCCGCATTGGGAACGCGGCGATGTTGAAAGTTGTAAGATCATTGATTCCGGAAAAGAACTTTCATTACTTGCACTAGGCGGAAGTATTGCAACTCCGGTTAACGGAATAACTGCCGGAGTCATTGAAGTGAAGTCATTTGAAGAATTAGCTGAAAGTAAAGCTGAAGCTAAAGGTAAAATTGTTTTCTTTAGCCGTGCACTGGATGAATCAAAAATAAATACCTTTGCAGGTTATGGTGGCGCAGTTGATCAAAGAGTAAATGGCGCAATCGAAGCTGCAAAGTACGGAGCAGTTGGAGTCATCATCAGATCAATTACTACTAAGCGCGATAATGTTCCTCACACTGGAGTAATGGATTACAACGATACCATCCCAAAAATTCCTGCTGCTGCAATTGGTTATCTTGATGCAGATTTTTTAAGTGAAGAATTAAAGAAAAATCCTGACTTGAAAATAAATTTAAAGTTAAGCTGCAAGACTTTCCCGGATGCACAATCATACAATGTTATCGGCGAAATAAAGGGAACCGAATTACCTGATGAGATAGTTTTAGTCGGTGGACATTTTGATAGCTGGGACGTGGGATGCGGCGCTCATGATAACGGTGCAGGATGTATTCAGACAATGGAAGCGCTTGATTTGATTAAAAGACTTGGCATTCAAACAAAGCGAACTCTGCGATGTGTGTTTTTCATCAACGAGGAAAATGGCACACGCGGGGCAATTGAATACGCAAAATTTGCTGACACTTCTTCACAAGTTCACTTGGCAGTTCTTGAATCTGATCGTGGCGCGTTCACTCCAATTGGATTTTATGCTGAAACAGATTCGACTGAGATTATAAATAGATTACAGAGCTGGCTTCCTGTTTTAGAGAAAGCGAATATCGAATGGATAAGAAAAGGCGGCAGCGGAGTTGATGTTCAGAAAATAAAAAATGCAAAGCTCCATCTTGGTTACGTCCCTGATGATCAAAGGTATATGGATTATCATCATTCAGCAAATGATACTTTTGACGCTGTCCATCCAAGAGAATTTGAACTCGGAGCAGCAGCGATTGCAATTATTGCTTACTTGCTTAGTGAGGAAGGCATCAATTAGTTTGTTTTCATAATAATATCTGCAGCAATTCTTCCACTTTTTACAGCACTTTCTATTGTCGAAGGTAAGCTTGTATCAACCCAATCACCGGCAAATATTAAATTTTTTATTGGAGTCTTTTGAGCAGGTCGTTTATTAATTACATTATTTGTTGGAATAAAAGTAGCTCGTTTCTCCTTAATAACTTTGTAGGAAGATATTAGTTCCTGATCGAGCAAAAAGAATTTTTTCATTTCATCTTTTACCATCAACATCAATTCGTCATCTGATTTGTTGACAAGCTCATCTGCATCACTGATTACGATATTCAGGTGAGAGCCTTTATTGAAAACCCAGTGCATTGGTGAATTGATAAGTCCCAAAAATCCATTAGGAAACTTATTCTCTTTTAACCAGAGATGAATATTCAGGATAGATGAATATTTAAAATCAGGGAAGTTGATATTAATTTTTTCGTCCATTATTCTTGAAAGAGCAAAGGCAGGGATTGCAGAGACAACATAATCAAAGTCTGAATATTTATTTTTTAATGTTTGCAATTCAACAACTTTATCATTAGCCACAATTATTTTTTCAACCGCTTCAGATTTTATTAACTCTCCCCCGTTTTTAATAACAAACTCCTCAGCATTATTACAATAAGATTCACTCAAACCAAACTTAGGTAAAACAATGGTTGCCGATTTATTCCCTCTCAAAAATATTTGCCTGAGAATGTCAATAAAAATTTTGGCTGAAGCTTTTTCGATACCTGTATTCAATGCACCAACTGCAAGTATTTTCCAGAATGAATCCCGCGTATTTTCTGACTGATCTTCAGCTTCCAGCCATTGTAGAATGGTTCTTTGACTGTATCTGACCGGATCTATAAAAGGAAGTTTTAAAAATAATTTTAGCAGATGGATTCTTTCAATGAAGCTCAGTGCTTTGTAATTCAATAAACCGAGCATCAAATTGATTGGATAAAATTTAGAAAAGCTTTTTATCGATGAAAGTTGAAATCCTTCATTTACAAATTTTACTTCCAGTTTTTTTTGAAAGTAGAAATTATCAGTTGCATTAATTAAAGAAAGGAAGTTGAGCGTTTCCTTGTAACAGCCCATCATGATATGCTGACCGTTATCAATTACAGTATTAGTTTCTTTATCCTTAAAGGAATAAGCCCTGCCGCCTAATTTCGGTGAAGCTTCAAGAAGTGTAACTTTGATATTATTTTTAGAAAGATAAGTTGCTGCGGTAAGTCCTGCAAAACCTCCCCCGATCACAATTACTTTCTTTTGCATTAATTAGTTTGCAATTATCTCAGTAAACCACTCTGTACTTAGCCCAAACTCCAAGTGAAATACCGACCTTTTTTACTTTTGATATCCTGATTTTCTTGTTATACACATCATAATCAGCATCGACAATTTTGTTGAGCATCCGGTAATAAATGTGCTGCATTGCTCTGGCTGCAAACATTGCTTTCTTGTCTTCATGATTCAGAGAATTTGTCGCTGTATTGAAATATTGCCTGGCTCGCTCAACCTGAAATTTCATCATCTGCTGAAAATTTTCATTATACGTATTATTAAAGATATCTGATTCTTTGTAGTTAAACTTTTCAAGATCTTCTTTCGGAAGATATATTCTTCCGCGTTCAGCATCTTTTTTTACATCACGTAAAATATTAGTTAGTTGTAGTGCTATACCAAGATTGATTGCGAAATCTTTTGCAGATGGATGACGATATCCAAAAATTTCTATGCACATCAATCCAACTGTTGAGGCAACGTGATAGCAGTAATTCTGCAGATCATTAAATGTAACATATCTTTTCTGCTGAAGGTCCATCTCCATTCCTTTAAGCAAATCGAAGAATGGTTCAAGCGGAATATTAAATTTCTGGATTGTCCTGGATAGTTTATTAATCAATTGATAATCGGAATGACCATCAAGCGATTTCTCAAGTTCGATTCTCCACTTACGAAGCTTTTCATATTTCAGATTATCATCAACTGAGCCTTCATCTACTATATCATCAGTTTCACGACAGAAAGCATAGACTGTATTCATAGCGTCACGCTGTTCAGCAGGAAGCAGGTTAAAAGCATAATAGAAGCTGCTTTTACTTTTTTTAGCTATTTCTTTTGCGATATCAGTCATCTATGAATAAATGCTTTGAATAATATTTTTATATAATCTGTCTTCGTTAAAAATGGTCTGTTTGAGAATACATCAAAATCAGCGCCGCGTATTTTTCTGAGAATTTCCTCTCCACCTTTTATTGTCCAGGCTATCTCATACCGAAATCTACCGGAAAGATAATCCAGCAAGGGCTTTCCTTCATTGAACAGCGACTGAGTTCTATCCACACTGAATTCAATAAGCCTCTTCAAATTATCATTAATTTGCTTCATCTCAAACAAATTTTCATCAACACCGAACTTTTCCATTTCATCTAAAGGATAATAAATTCTTCCTTTTTGAGAATCGATCAGCGTATCCTGGATAAAATTAGTGATTTGCAGTGCAGTACATATTTTATCTGAATGATAAACAGCTTTTTCATTCCTGATATTAAACAACTCCAGCAAAATTCTCCCTACCGGATTTGCTGAATTTGAGCAGTAATGCATCACTTCAGAAAAATTTTTATAACGGGTCTTGGTTACATCCTGTTTAAATGCTTTGATTAAATTATGAAAGTTAGCTGGTGTCAGTTCTCTTGTTGTGATTGTTTTACCAAGTGCTGCTTCCAAATTATTGGTTGGTGAATTGCTAATAACAGATTTCAATTTGTTTTCTAGTTCTTCCAGCTTTTCCAGTCGATGCTGGACTGATAAGTTTCCTTCATCGGCAATATCATCTGCGGTTCTGGCAAACCAATAAACTATAGCAATATCATTTCTGAATTTTTTCGGGATTAAAAGTGAAACGACTGGAAAATTTTCGTAATGCTCTTTTGCAAGAGCAGAAGCTTCAGCGTAGCCTGATGCAATATGTTCGTTGGAATTGATTGTTCTCTCTTATGAATTATTCTATTCAAAAAAAATTTGGCATCTTAACCTAAGAAATATTTTCATTTGCAAGAAAAACAGTTTATTTTGGGATAAGGATCAAATGAAATTGTACTCAAAAATACTCAGATAATTTTATTCCTTAATTCATTTTTCAAATACTTATCGGAAAACAATTATGGATGATTTTGAAAAGAAAATAGAAAAAGACGTAGTTGTTGAAGTCGTAAATTTAAGTCGAGCAACCTGGAAGGAAGCATAGGAATTCAAAAAAATTCTAGAGGAAGACGTTGAGAAAAAATTCAGGAAACTGGTTGTTGACATCAGTCAATGTGAATTCCTCGATTCAACTTTCCTTGGAGCATTGGTTCTTGCTAAAAGATCATTAAATAAAATCGGCGGTGATTTAAAAATTGTCGAGCCGGCTTCTGTCTTTAAGGTTCTGAGAGAAAAAACGTCTACGCTGCAAGTATTTGATTCATATAAATCGCTGGAAGATGCGATAAACAGTTTTTAAAGAAATTTTTTTGAAGGGATAAAAGCTTTGATTGGTGCCCGGAACAGGACTTGAACCTACCTGTCGGTAGACAGGCCTGCACTCAAAACATTTGTGCCCGAAGGGGGACTTGAACCCCCACCCACTTGCGTGGACTAGCTCCTGAAGCTAGCGTGTATACCAATTTCACCATCCGGGCAAGACAATGTATAATGTATAATTTATAATGTAAAATTAAGAATTAAATTTCTTAAATTATACATTATACATTCTAAATTATAAATTAAAAATCACCATCCTGTTTCGCCAGTACGTTCTTCTCTTATTATAACATTTTTATCCGAATGTATTTCACAAGTCATTGGAATATTTTTAGAATTAACAATATCATAAACAATTTCCGGGCAATAGTTATTGGCTATCCTCGTATCTCCTAATTCCATTGACTTTTTGCAAAATGAAACTGTATCAATTCCATCGACAGAACTAAAATATCCGACCGGAATTTTTATCTCTTTATAAGCTCCTTCCATAAACATTGCCCAGATAGGCAGAGCGGCTCTGGCTCCCTGTCCATACCAATCAGTAAATTTAACTCTGTGATCATCAAAGCCAACCCAGCATCCGGCGACAAGTTCCGGCGTGTATCCTACAAACCAGGCATCTGAAAAATTTTGTGTTGTCCCTGTTTTTCCTGCTGCTGGATATTGATAATATCTTCGCACACCAGCACCTGTTCCATAGGCGACGACATCCTCCATCATACTTTGCATAATTGCTGCGGATTGAGGTGAAATCGCTTGAACATATTCAGGAACAAATTGATCTACAAGTATCCCGTTTTTATCTTCAACTTTTAAAATTGAAATAGGTTCAACATGAATTCCTTGGTTGACAAAAGTCCCGAAGGCTGAAGTCATTTCAAGCGGACTAACTTCAGATGTTCCAAGTGCAATTGCAGGATATGGATCAATATTTGAATCGATTCCCATCCTCTTTGCAATTTGAACAACTTGCTTTGGTGGCGCAATATCGCTTATTGTCATTCTCCCGGTAACAACGTTTAGTGACAACGCAAGTGCATATCTCATCGTTTCATACGCTGTATATTCATTATCGGAATTTGAAGGACTCCAGCCGTTGTAATCAAATTTTTGGTTTAGAATTGTGTAAGCAGGATAATAGCCGTTCTCCATTGCTGTTGCATATATGATAGGTTTAAATGATGAACCAGGTTGTCTTTTTATTCCGGAAACATGATTTAATCCTCTTCCGAACTCCTGGTTCGTTCCGCCGACCATCGCTTTAATTTCACCGGTAAATGGATCAATTACAACAAAACCTACTTCAATTTTTGTTGCAACTGATTTCACTGAATCGATAAATGCTTCATCTTTTTTTAATCGGTTATAGAGTGCTGCCTTATCTTCCGATGTTTCAGCATTTATGTATCCGCGGGATTTTTTAATGGCATTATCAACGAGATCAGCCAATAAATCTTTATTACGGTTCCAGTTCCAGTTCTTGTCAAATATTTTTTGATAATCCTGAATGTGTTTGGCAGAAACCAGGTTTGCAATTTTTTGCATCCGGGAATCAATTGAAGTATAAATATTTAAACCATCTCTGTATAAATCGAAACCATGCTTGTCAGCGATTTCTGACATCTGCAGACGAATATACTCCAAAAAATGCGGAGCAATTGTTCTCATTACACTTGGCTTTTCTGAAGCAAGTGCAATAGGTTCCTGTTTAAGTTTATCATATTCATTCCTATCGAGAAATCCTACTGAAACCATATTATACATTACGAGGTTTCGTCTCCTCAATGCGTTGTCATAATTGTTAACCGGATCGAAATCTCGTGGTGATTTTAGCAATGCGATGAACAAAGCAGATTCAGGAAGAGTTAGTTCGCTTGCACTTTTACCAAAATAAACCCGACTTGCGGCCTCAATTCCGTAAGCACTTCTTCCGAAATACGAAACATTAAGATATAGCTCGATAATTTCGTCCTTGGTGAAGTTCTTCTCTATCTGGACGGCTGTAATCCATTCGCGAATTTTTCTTATTGCTTTATCAAATTGCGTTTCACGGGTTACTTTAAGCTCATAAAGGTTTCTTGCGAGCTGTTGTGTAAGTGTACTTGCTCCCTCTCCGAGAGAAAGGGAAAACACATTTTTCACCATAGCCTTAATAAACCGGGAAACATCAACTCCCCAATGACTATAAAATTTTCTATCCTCAGTTGCTATTAATGCTTTTATAAGATGATCAGGAAGCTTACCAATATTTGTTTCGATCCGATTTTCTATAAAGAATTGTCCCAGTAATTCACCATCTGCTGTAAATACTTTACTAGCTAGCTGCGGTTTTGGATTTTCAAGCTCTTCCAATGAAGGTAGACCGGAATAAATGAATGCGATAAAACTTCCAAGAAGAACAAATATCACGGCTCCGGTTATTAACCAGGTCTTTTTCTTATTCTTTCCCGATTTCATTTTTTTATTTCTATAATTCGAATCATTAAAATACTTTTCGAAATCTATCTCACCCATATCCCCTTCAGCATTTACTTAAAATTTATAAATCCACAATTTCAAATTTTTGTTCTTTAAATACACCGTAACAAGGTTTATCAAGCCACGATCCTAAATTGATGTAGTTACCCTGTTTATATTTTTCCCAGATACGCTTATGCAGATGTCCAAACAAGACATAATCAAAACCTTCATCAATTTTTTTCTTGGCTGCTTCAAATAATCCGTCAACTTCTCCGTAATCTTTCTTATCGGTGTAACTTCGGCTTGATTTGCTTGTTCTACTCGCAAGACCGATTCCTAAATCAGGGTGAAGCAATGAATAAAGCCACTGAAAAAATTTATTTCGTAAAATCCATTTAAGAATATTATAGCCCATATCATTACTTACCATACCATCGCCGTGTGCAATAAAAAATTTCTTGTTGTTTAATTCAACTCGTAATCCATCATGATATAATATCGCTCCAAACTCTTTTTCAAAAAAATCACGGTGCAGGAAATCGTGGTTACCGATAAAGTAATGCAGCTTCACCTTTTTTTCACTTAAATCCTTTAAATTAATAATATCCTGAACAAAGGTAAATATATACGGATGGAAAAAAAATTCGATCATTCATCTACTGAATTTATTTGTGCCAGCAGCCAGTTATTTGGATCAAAGTCAATCGATTCAGTAACATTCTTTATTGGTATTTCAAGCACCGTATCTGTTGAGACAATGTTGAACCGATAATTCTGCTCAGATAAATCCTCATACTTTAATTTTATTTCCAGCGGAAAGTGAAATTCCTCATATTCTTCCTGTACCTGTTCAATATATATTTTCAATATCGCTCCATCATCTTTGGTTTCTGTTTCTGTTTTATACTCCAATTCGATTTGTCCTTTACCATAAACCCACTGATCAAAAAATTTATCCAGGTCTTTTTCCGATACATTTTCACAAACAAATTTAAAATCACTTATTGAAGCGTTTGAGTATTTATAAGTCTCGTAATGTGTTCTCAAAATTTTAAAGAATGATGAATCTCCAACTTCCCAACGAAGCATATGAAGAACCCACGCACCTTTATCATACATTGTTCTTGTGAACAAAAACGGACCTGGTTCAGCCAGAGAACCTGAAAAGCTGCTGCTGTATTTACTCAACATCGTTGATTGGAGAGCTTCTCTACCTGACTCAGCTTCGTAATATAGTGCTTCGCAGTAAGTGGCAAATCCTTCATTAAGCCAGATATCTTTCCAGCTTTTTGGTCCGACTGCATTTCCCCACCACTGATGAGCAAGTTCGTGAACAAACGTATCTTCAAATAATTTCTTACCTCCGATCATATTCGATGAGACGCCTGTAATTGTCTGATGTTCCATTGCACCGGCATACCATAAAAATTCTGCAATACCATATTTTTCCCTAATGAATGGGTACTCACCAAACATTTTCGAAAATACTTCTAACATATTCACGTGAGTTGAGAAATCTATTTTCGCTTCCTCTAGCTTATCGGGAAGAACATAATACTCAACATCCATCGTGTCTTTTCCATCCAATGAAATGTACTTGTCTGAGAAATATTCATAATCTGATGAATAAATAGCTACCAGGTATGTTGAAATCGGATATTCAGTTTTCCAACGATATGTTTTTCTGCTGCCATTTGTCGTTACATCAATCAGCACTCCGTTGGAAACAGAAACCATACTTGAATCATTCGTAATCTTTATTTCAAGATTCGTTTTGTCGAATGGAATATCATTGCACGGAAACCAGGATGATGCATAAGTCGGTTCACTCAAATTATAAACGACTGAAGTTCCATTTCTTTTTCCGAATACAAATCCTTCCAGTCCGGCTTTCTTCGGAGTACCTTCATAATCAACCACGATTTCAAATTCATCCGTTTCAGATTTAGTGTACGGAAGAGTTAACCTTGTATCTTCATTTTTATAATCAACGGATTTACCGTTAAGATTAATATTTTTTATATCAAAATTGTCGTAGAAATTTAAGTCAATAGTTTTGAGAGTCGAATCCAAGACTTTACCAGTCAATATTGCTCTGGCAATTATAATTTTATTCTCCGGATAGAGATCAAATGAAAGATCATACTTTGTTATATCCAGTTTTCTCTGGTTAGGAGCAATATAATTTTCATCGAGCTTCTGGAAATAAGTATAAATATAAGTCATCTTAAATAACTGAATTTTATAGTACACTGCTCCGGGCAAAATCAGTATAAGAATCACCAGAAAAATTATCAGTATTATTCTTCTTTTTTTCATTTATAATAAGTTCAGATTAAACTGCTATTATTTCGTTTAACTGCCTTTCTAAATTTACGACTTTTAGGATTTAACCATTTCTTAAATTGTCAATGAAGCCATATTTATATATTTTTGAAGTGAAATTAAAGGAGAGAAAATGACCATTCACGGTTCTTCAATACTTAGAGATACAATAACAATGCTTCTGGCCGGTGGTCAGGGCGAAAGACTTTATCCCCTAACAAAAGTCAGGAGCAAACCTGCTGTATCATTCGGAGGAAAATACCGGATAATTGATTTTGCACTTTCAAACTGCCTGAACTCTGAGTTGAGAAGAATTTACATTCTCACTCAGTATAAATCAGATTCTCTCAATCAACACATCTTCGAAGCTTGGAGTATTTTTAATCCTGAACTTGGCGAATTTATTTATACCGTTCCTCCCCAACGAAAACTGAATAATGATTGGTATCTCGGAACTGCAAACGCAATCTATCAGAATATGAATTTGTTTTCTTCCGACAGAAAAGCAAAGCAGGTACTAATTTTAAGCGGTGACCATATTTATAAGATGGACTATTTGAAACTGCTTCAATATCATGTTGATAAGAAAGCACATCTTTCCATGGCCTGCATTGAAGTGCCGAAAGAAGAAGCAACACGGTTTGGAATTGTAAGCGTAAATACAGAGTATAAAGTTGATTCATTCATTGAGAAACCAAAAAATCCTCCGACTATTCCTGATAATCCGAACCATTCATTTGTGAATATGGGTATCTATGTTTTCGATGCGAATGCATTAAGAGAAATTTTCACTGAGATGGAAGAAAAACATATTCCTTCGAATGACTTTGGGCAGGATGTGATTCCTTATATGGTGATGACCGGCAGAGATGTTTTTGCTTACAAATTTGTTGATGAGAATAAAAAATCACAGCCTTACTGGAAAGATATTGGAACAATAGACAGCTACTATGCCTCAAGTATGAACTTACTGAGCGTTTCACCTGATTTTAATATGTATGATCCAAACTGGTATATCCGTGGTTACCAATATCAGTTTCCTCCTGCGAAAACCGTTTCACACGAAGGAGAGCGAGTTGGTAGAAGTCTGAATTCTTTGGTCTGTGATGGTTGCATTGTTTCGGGTGGACTTGTTGAACGCTCGATTCTCAGTCCAAATGTTCGGGTAAATAGTTACTCATACATAACTGATTCAATCATCATGGATAACTGCAACATCGGAAGACATGCACGGATTAGAAGAGCAATTATTGATAAAAACGTTACCGTTCCTGAAGGATACGAAATCGGGTTTGATCTAGAAGGTGATAAGAAAAAATTTACTGTGACTGAAAGCGGAATTGTCGTAATCGGCAAGAATGAGATATTGCCAAAGTAGGGATTCCTGTCAGCAAGATTTTATTCTCATTTTTCAATTGATTTAATCCAACTTTTTCTAAAGATTCATCAGCGAAAATTTTTTAATTTAGAATGATGAATCCCGAACTCCAAAATAAATTATCCAATCTTCCTGCAAAGCCGGGAGTTTACCAGTTCTTTAATGATAAGAAGAAAGTAATCTACGTCGGTAAAGCAAACAATCTACGCAGCAGAGTAAAGAGTTATTTCCATTCTAAAAATCCCAATGCGAAAACAGAAGCACTTGTAAGTAAAATTGCTGATCTTGAACTGGTTGTTACAGATTCGGAGGTAGAAGCACTCGTACTCGAAAACAACCTCATCAAAGAACTCAAGCCGAGATATAATGTAAATTTAAAAGACGACAAATCTTTCCCTTTTATAAAAGTAACGAATGAGCCATTCCCAAGAATTTTTTCTACGAGGAGAGTTATTCGCGATGGTTCAAAATATTTTGGTCCGTACACAAGCGTTAAGAATATGAAAGCAGCTTTAAGGATGATCAATCAGGTTTTCAAAATAAGAAGCTGCAAATTTGATATTAACGATGATTCAATCGCAAAGAAAAAATTCAAAGTTTGTCTCGACTATCATATTAAAAAATGTGATGGTCCCTGTGAAGGACTCGTCAGCCAAAAAGATTACAACGATATGGTTGACGAAGTTGTAAAAGTTATCCGCGGAAGAACCGACGATCTGATAAAAGAACTGAATGATAAAATGAAATCAGCTTCCGTCAATATGGAATTTGAGAAAGCAGCAGAGATACGGGACAAGATTGAACAGTTGCAAATAATTTCATCCAAACAAAAAGTCGTAAGTAATGATTTCGAAGACAGAGACGTAATCTCAATAGCATTTGAAGATAAAGATTCTGCTTGTTCTGTATTTAATATTCGTGGTGGAAAGCTTGTCGGAAAGAAACAGCTTCGCTTGAGTTTACAAGGGAAAGAAGATATTAATGAAATTTATAACTCAGCAATTAAGTTTTATTACAGCGATCACGTTGAAATCCCAAAAGAAATTTTGCTTGAAACAGAACCGCTTGAAAAAGATCTCCTCGAAGAATGGCTCAATCAAAAAGCAGAAAGAAAAGTTAAAATATTTATACCGCAACGAGGTGAACTGAAAGCTCTCGTTGCAATGTGCAAAGAGAATGCAAATCTTCAGCTCAAAGAAATACAACTTCAAAAAATGAAGAAAGAAGGAAATGTTCCTTTTGCACTTTCGGCATTGCAGAGAGATTTACGTTTGAAAGTTCTCCCAAGACGAATTGAGTGCTTCGATATTTCCAACATTCAGGGATCAGATTCTGTTGCAAGTATGGTTGTATTTGTTGACGGCAAATCGAAAAAAAGTGAGTATAAAAAATTCATCATTAAAGAAGTTGAAGGTCCGGATGACTTTGCAAGTATGCAGGAAGTAATTCGAAGAAGATACACACGATTGCTTGATAGCAAAGAACCTCTTCCGGATTTAATTGTGGTTGATGGCGGCAAAGGACAACTATCAAGTGCGTGTGAAATATTAGACAGTCTCGGAATAAAACAATACAATATCATTGGTCTCGCAAAGAGACTTGAAGAAGTTTTCTTTCCTGAAAATTCAGAACCAGAATCAATTCCAAAAACATCTTCAGGATTAAAGCTTTTACAGCAAATAAGAGATGAAGCACATCGTTTTGCAATTACTTTTCACAGAGCAAGAAGATCCAAAAGAACGATAACGACAGAACTGACAGAGATAAAAGGAATAGGAAAAGCAACGGCATATCAGTTGCTCTCGGAGCTGGGCAGTGTTGAAAAAATTAAAAATTCTAACACTGAAACTTTATCAAAAATTATTGGAAATAAGAAAGCCCAGCTTGTCAGAGAGTATTTTGAAAATGAAAAGAACGAATAAGATTTTTTTAGCAGCTTTAGTTGTCACATCAATTCTCCTCTTCAACAGCGCCTACCTTAAAAAAAGCACAGCAGACTTTTCACCAGCAAAATTTAATTATTCATTTCATCCATTTGCAGGATACGACTTTAAACAACTTCGTGATACTGTTTACACAAACAAAGATCACTACATCGAAGTAAATCTTGCAACGCAGCACGCAACGCTTTATTCGCGAGATGGAAACGAATTCCATTTTCCTATTTCTTCCGGAACAAAACGAGTTGAAAAAGGAATGGAAACGAACACAGGTTTGTTTGCAATCCAGTGGAAAGCGAAGAAACAATATTCAGTTCAGTTTGACAGCACAGTAATGCTGAACTGGATGGGCTTCAACGACGGAATTGGTTTTCACGCATTGCTTGGGAAAAGTTATTACAAATATCTTGGGAAGAAGAATGTTTCTCACGGATGCGTTAGAGTTTCAAGAGAAGATGCACAAATCGTTTATGAAAAAGTTGAAAAAGGGACTCCGGTTCTTGTTCACAAAGGAAATAATGCAATAAAAATAGCTTTCACCTGTGAGGGCGAAAGCTATAATCAATACTCCTACAGGGATACTTACAATCTACTGAAAGAGAGATATCAGAAAATATACGACGGTGATTACCTGATATCTTCTAACGAAAAAATTCTTGTGGATGAAAATAATATTTACTCGAACGGTTTACCTATTGGCAACTCAGAATTTATTCCGACCAGACAAAACCTGAAACCAACATATCTCTGGGTTGATAAGAACAAATCTGAAGAAGAAAGATTAGCTGAGATATTTGCAGGAAAAGAAAAATTTGATTTTACACTTAATCCATTTTTAGATTCCAGAAATTAAGGACATTAGCTGACCCTATACTCCTTAATATTGTAGAGACACGTGAGGGCGTGTCTCTATAAATGAATGATTCTCAAAATACATTATTCTAAAATTCCTGCCTGTTCGAAATCTACAAAATCGTTTTAATCAAATAATTATTTCATTCATAAGGGCTTAAAAACTGAGGCCCTACTTGCCTTCCACAAATATTTTACCTTAGTTTGTGATACAAATTTTCATCAGGGAGACAATAATGAAAAACAGAATTAAATATTTACCTCAGCTTCTTTTAGTAATATTATTTTTCTCCAATCAGATGTTCCCGCAAGCACCCGATACAATGTGGACAAAAACTTTCGGCGGGACTAATATTGATATCGGACACTGCGTTCAGCAAACTGCTGACAGCGGATATATCCTTACCGGTTACACTCGCTCGTACGGAACTATCAGCGGTAGAAATGTGTGGCTGGTCAAAACAGACAAATACGGAAATCATCAATGGAACAATACCTTTGGCGGAAACAGTGACGACGAAGGATATTCAGTTCAGCAAACAACTGACGGCGGGTACATTATCGCCGGATATACAGAATCTTTCGGTGCCGGTTTAAATGATGTGTTTCTTGTTAAAGCTGATGCTTCAGGAAATCAGGTCTGGACAAAAACATTTGGGGGTGCTCAGGATGATGAAGGTTATTCTGTCCTCCAAACAAATGATGGAGGTTTTCTTATTGGTGGAGTTACATCATCATACGGTGCAGGAAGCAGAGATATGTGGATGATTAAAACCGATCCAGCAGGAAATTTAATCTGGCAGAAAACTCACGGCGGACTGAGTTCGGATGGTGCGTGGTATGTTGATAAAACTTCTGATGGCGGATTTATTCTTACCGGTTGGACATTATCCTATGGTCCGGGATTTATTGGAAATGCCTGGCTTGTAAAAACAGATTCACTCGGCAATCAGCAATGGAATAAATTTTTTGGCGGCGATGATGTTGATCGTGGATATGCAGTTCAGCAAACAACCGATGGCGGATATATCCTTACCGGTTACACAGATTCTTTTGGTGCCGGACTTTATGATATGCTTTTAATAAAAACAGATCCTTCCGGAAATGCAGTATGGACAAAAACTTTTGGCGGAACAGGAAGAGATTATGGCAATTCAGTTCAGCAGACAAGTGATGGCGGATTTATTGTTCTTGGTTATACTCTTTCTTTTGGTGCGGGAGGTGATGATTTCTATCTTGTTAAAACCGATGCAAACGGCAATGAAGAATGGTTTAAAACTTATGGCGGTTCTGCTTCCGATGTCGGATTTTTTGTAAGACAAACAAACGACGGCGGACTGATTATGACAGGTCATACTTTGTCATTTGGTGCTGGAGTTCACGATGTTTGGTTAATCAAAACTGATAATATTATTCCTGTTGAGCTGCTTAGTTTTACTGCAGAACTTTATGGCAATGATGTTAAACTGTTCTGGTCAACGTCGACAGAAACAAACAACTCTGGGTTTGAGATTCTTCGCTTCGCTCAGAATAACAACAACAGTTGGGTGAATATTGGTTTTGTTCCTGGTTTTGGAACTACAACTGAAGTTCATCAATATTCTTTTACTGATCAATCACTTCAAACTGGAAAATATCAATACAGATTAAAGCAAATTGACTTTGATGTAACATTTACTTTTTCAAACATCATCGAAGTCACAGTTGATGCACCAATAATATTTTCTCTTGAACAAAACTACCCTAACCCATTTAACCCGACAACGAAAATAAAATTTTCTGTTCCGTCAAATGTCAAAAGTGAAGTGTCAAACGTAACCTTAAAAATTTATGATGTTTTGGGGAATGAAGTATCAATACTAGTTAACGAACCAATACCAGCAGGTGCGTATGAAATTGAATTTAGTGGAATTAACCTTTCAAGTGGAATTTATTTTTATCAATTGAAAGCTGGCTCATTCGTTGAAACAAAGAAGATGGTTTTGCTAAGGTAATCATTTCATTCGTAGGGGTTCAAAATTTTGAACCCCTACTGTAAAGCCGAGGGAATCACATCAACCCTTCTTCCAAACAAATAAATAATTCCAACCAGAATTGTTGAAATTATTATCAATGCAATTACCGGGGACAATCCAAACGCAGTCAGAATATCACCAATCAACATAGTTACAATTCCAACTGTAATTGCATAAGTAAGCTGCGTTCTCACGTGATCGATGTGATCGCATCCGGAAGCCATTGAACTTAGAATTGTAGTATCTGAAATTGGTGAACAATGATCTCCCCAGACACATCCAGCTAGCACAGAACTTACAACTCCGATCAAAATTAAATGTGTATCCGCAGGTGAGTAGTTATTCATTCCGGTAACTGCAGCCGAAAGCGGAATTACGATCGGGAACATAATGGCCATTGTTCCCCAGCTTGTTCCGGTTGCAAAACTGGTAATGCCGCAAACGATAAATACAATCACCGGAAGAAAGCGTGGATCAATTGAATCGCTTATAAGACTTATTATATAATCTGCTGTTCTGATTTCACTTGTTACTGCTCCGATGCTCCAGGCAAGAGTTAAAATCAACACAGCTAAAAACATTGAGCGAATTCCGGCAAACCATAGTCAACCGTTTGTCGCAAAGTCAAGAGTCGTTGTGCAACTATCATCAAAGCAGCAACAACACATGCTGAGAAACTTCCCCAGAGTAAAGCAAGATATGAGTTTGAATTACTTATAATATCTCTTAATCCATAATCTTTCACTCCCTGCTCTTTCAATGATTCTATTCCTGTAAACATCAAACCAAAAACAGTAACTGAAACAAGAACCAGAATTGGAATAACACCGTTGTACCATTTAGCTTTATCTTCGTTTCCAAATAGTTCACTCTTCTCAGAAAATTCAGCAGCAGTAAAAGTTGAAGCAGAAACTTTTCCCTCTTCTGCTGCACGTCGTTCGGCTTTAAGCATAGAGCCGAAATCTCTTTTAGTAAATGCAATAAGAAAAACAAATACTAGCATTGCTATGGGATAGAAACGAAAAATTATTGTATCAATAAAAACAGAATAAGCGTTCAGTGGTGAGCCAATGACATCTAGTCCGTCCTGTATCAATCCGACTTCATAGCCAATCCACGAACTTACAATAAATATGCTTGCAACAGGTGCGGAAGTTGCATCAACAATAAATGAAAGTTTTTCACGGGAAATTTTCAATTTGTCAGTAATTGGTCTCATCAGGTTACCGACTACAAGTGCGTTGGCATAATCATCAAAGAAAATAATTAATCCGGAAAGCCACGTTGCAATCATTCCGGATCTTCTTGTTCTTGCAAATTTTGAAAGCGAATTAGCAATCCCAGTGGTTCCACCGCTTCTGGAAATTAATCCTATCACACCTCCGAATAAAAGAGTAAAAACAATTATTTGTGTATGCGAAACATCACTGACTGCTTCGATGACATACTTATCTATCAATCGTAAAAAAGCTGTAAGAGGATCAAAGCCGTAAATGAAAAGAGCTCCGGAATAGATTCCAAGGATTAATGAAATAACAACTTGCCTGAAAATTAATGCAAGAGCAATCGCAAGCAACGGAGGAATAATGCTCAATATTCCAGGTATGATGTTGACTGTAGTTTCTTCAACTTCGAATTTAGGGATTACAATTTTGTAAGTGCCCGAATTGTTGATTGTCAGTAAAGTATCGAAGGCTCCGTTGGTAAGTTTTATATTGAGTTTATCTGTGATGTCCTTCCCGAGTAAATGCATCTCTAATTTATCGAGACTATCTGGAAAATCGTTACCGGATATTTTGAAGTTTATACCTGATAAGGCAAGCGATGGAAAATCAAGATTCTGTGCAGAAAGTGATTTGCAGAATGATAAAACAATTAGTGCCAGAAGTAAAATTCTATTCAAATTAAATCTTCAATGAATACGATAATGTTTCGGTGAATGACAGATGAAATATAGGTATCAAAAAAATATTTCGAAAATAATCCTTATTTTTACTACTAATGAGAGAGAACAATTAATGCATAAATATATTTTGATCATCGTTGCGCTAACTAATCTGCTATTGGTTAGCTGTGGCTCTGAAATTGATAAAATTAATAACGAAGGGCTTCGAAGTCTAATCGTAAAGGCAATATCAGGGGATCCGGAAGCAAACGAAAAATTGCCCGGATTTTTAACTGATAAGCACATCCATCAAACAAATTTCAACGACCTGACGGTTGAAAGTCTGGCCATCAACAATAAAGTTTTTTATTCAGTCTTGCTCGAGTACTACGATCCGACTTTAAATCTATTTGCCATTTTTGATGATCAGTTGAATATGTACTTACTCGATAAATCATTGAATGGCTATTTAAGTTCAGAGTGGAATGTATTGGGAAAACGAAGATTTGTTTTTGTTCAGGAGAGTTTTTTAACAAAAGATGTTCTTTCACTTGACCGGCTTTCTATCTACGAAATTTTCGAAAATTCTGCAGCATTGGTTTACAGATCTCTCAGTCGTTTTGTCAAAGAGAATAAAATCACAAACCAAACAGTTGAATCGATCACTGAAAATATTATACTAACTAAAATTACAGGCTTATCTGAGAAGGAAGCTGAGAGTCAAATTGATACATTTTATTTTAATCCTGGTTTAGAAAAATATTTAAGTAAATCCGACCTGTTTAATAATTATGTCAAACAGCAGATAAAAGAATTTAACTGGACAGTCCTTAAATCAGAAATACCAGCCGAAATTAAGGATTCAGGATCCGATTCAGTTAAAAACGTAAATTAGATTTTCTGAATCATTAACCAGTAATAATTTCTTGCTGTGGATTTGAAAAATTATTTCAGACAATATTAATTTATGTGCGAATAAAAATATTTTATCACTTCTAAAATGAATATATATTTAATAAGACACGGTGAAGCAGAACCGCCCTCAGATAATAAACCCCACGAAGAAAGAATGCTAACTGCAAACGGGATAGAAATTCTTAAGACCTCATTGATTTTCTGGAAACATTATATTGATCATTTTGATATCATCCTGACATCTCCATTGAAGCGTGCTAAACAGACAGCGCAGCTAATCAACAATGAATTTAAGGCAGAGTTTGAGGTGGTTGAAGAAATCTGTCTGCTTAATGGTGGGATGACAGATGATCTTCTTTCAATTGCCCGCTCCTTGAATCTTAATGAAATTGCAATGGTAGGTCATCAACCGGATATAGCTGATCATATTGCAGCGATGACGAGTTCAAAAGAAACGCATTACAAAATTCCTGCGGGTTCAATTGCTAAAATTCATTTTAAGGAAAAAGCAATCGTTGGTAAAGGAGTGCTCGAGTTTCTAATCCCGCCTCAAAATAAAAAAGGGTAACCAGTTACACAAGTTTTTGCTTACCGCTGCTTCCTTCCGGACCTGACGGAGTTGGGCAATAGCTTGTTAACCGGCACCCAGAATCAATTTAGAATGAATAATGTAAAATTTATAGTTCGAATTTAAAGATTATACTTGAGAATTTGCAGTCATTTTCTTTTGACTTTTGACTTCTGACTTTTGACCTGTTCAGTCAAAGTATTCCTTTCCCAAAAAACCCCATTCTCATAACCTTGTATTCTATTATTACTCTCAGCTAATTCCAATCTCTTTAAGGCAAGAGCACAATAATACTTATCGATTTCAATTCCTAAAAATTTCCGGCCAAGCTTTTTTGCAACTACTGCTGTTGTTCCGGAGCCAAGAAAAGGATCAAAAACAAAATCTCCTTTATTCGTGCTGGCAAGGATAATTTTTGCAAGAAGTTTTTCAGGTTTTTGAGTTGGATGATCAGTGTTTTCCGGCATTGACCAGAATGGTATCGAAATGTCATTCCAGATATTTGATGGAGATGTATCTCTGAATTTACCTGATGAATTTTTCTTCCAGTCTTTTGGATTTCTTTTTTCATCCGTATATGGCGCTAATACCTTCCGTCGGAGTTTGACTTCGTTGACATTAAACGTATAGTTATTCGATTTTGTAAAGAACCAGATATCTTCACTGCAATTCTTCCAGTTAGCTTTTGCTCCTCTTCCCTTCTCTCTTTCCCAGGTGATTCTGTTCCTTACAGTGAAATGCTTAGAACCGACATTGTATATCGACGAAGAAGTTTTCCAGTCGCCGCAGATGTATATGGACGAATTGTCCTTTAATAAAAATTTCAATTTGCTCAGCCATGAATCAAGCCAGGATTCATAGTCAGTGTCTTTCATTTCTTTAAATGAAACTTTATTGAATTTTTTTGTGAGATTGTACGGAGGATCAATAAACAACAAGTCAACAAAATTTCCAGGAAGACATTTAAATACCTCAAAAATATCCTGATTGATAATTTTATTGGTAACTGATTGAACGGTTTGTTTTCTATCAAGTGTTAACATTCTTTGAGAATA
Source organism: bacterium (assembly GCA_016716565.1). Lineage (NCBI taxonomy): Bacteria > bacterium. The sequence continues at coordinate 278,021 of JADJWC010000003.1, read as the reverse complement.
TTTAACAATTTCTCTTTCAGTAAGACTGATAGACCTATTAAGCTTAGCGGGTACTTTCTTTATCATAAAATATAGATTTAGATGCAATTAATGATTATCACCGGAAACCGGATACTTCTCCATCAATTCATTCAATTCAGCGACAAGCTTTTTAATACTCCCGGTTAATTCACGAATCATAAGAGAAAAGTTTTCGTCAAAAATATTTTTCTTCATTGATTTTTCAATACTCTGGCATAAGACAACTAAATCATTACATCCTAAATTCAACAGACTACCTGAAAGTTTATGAGTATAGAAAGTTATTCGGTTTGAGTCTTTTTTCTTACAAGAAATTTCTAATTCTTTGCTGATAAATGGTAATTCATTAACATAAACGTTTAAAACTTCCGAAATGAATTTATTATCCGAATTCCCATCAACATTGAAGTTTGAAAGGATCTGTTCTTCATCAATCAGTTTTTGTAGTGGACTATTATTCAATTCTGATATTCCTTTATCATTATAATCAAAGTGCAAATCCTTTGTTTGAATTTTCACAATTTTTAACATGGCTAAAATAGGAATTTTCGATGTAATCACTTCTTATAATCTTGCTTACCTACAGCCAAATATCTAATTTTCAATAACAATTTTTTCACTTTTTCCAGGATACATTTTTATGAAAAGAACTATCGTTTCAATGCCCGGAGATGGCATTGGTAAAACAGTATTACCCGAATCAATTAGAGTATTAAACGCAGTTAGATTTGACGCCGAATATGTTCACGGAGATATCGGATGGGATTTTTGGTGTTCTGAAGGTAATGCTCTTCCTCAAAGAACAATTGATTTATTAAAGAAACATAAACTCGGACTCTTCGGTGCGATCACATCCAAACCAAAAGATGCAGCGGATAAGGAACTTGATCCATCTTTAAAAGGAAAAGGATACTCTTACTTTTCACCAATCGTTTCAATGAGACAGATTTTTAATCTTGATATATGTATTCGTCCCTGTATATCGTTTAAAGGAAATCCATTAAACTTCATTCGCAAAGATGGTAAAGGTGGATATGAAGAACCAATAGTTAACTCTGTCATCTTCAGACAAAACACAGAAGGACTTTATGCTGGACTCGAATGGACAAATCCTCCTGCAAATGTTCGTGCTGCATTTGAATCACATCCAAAGTGGAAAGCATTCAAAGATGTTCCTAATGAAGAACTTGCAATTTCAACGAGAATCATTACCAAACAAGCTGCCACCAGAATTATCCGGGCAGCATTTGAATATGCAAAGAAATTTGGATATAAGAATGTAACCGTTTGTGAAAAACCGAACGTTCTTCGCGAAACTTCCGGAATGATGTTAAAGATTGGAAAAGAAATTGCTAAAGAGTACCCTGGAATTTCGATGTGGGATACAAATATTGATGCTCAAATGATGTGGCTGACAAAAAATCCGGAAGATTATGGAGTTGTTGTTGCAGAGAATATGTTCGGTGATATCATTTCCGATGGATTCGCAGGATTAGTCGGCGGACTTGGATTTGCGTGCAGTGCAAATCTTGGCGATGAAGTTGCTGTATTTGAACCAACACACGGAAGTGCGCCCAAATATCAAGAACTAAATCCTTCGATCGTTAATCCAATTGCGATGATAATGAGTGCCTGTATGATGCTCGATCATATTGGTGAAACGGAAAAAGCTGACAGGATTAGAAAAGCGATCGCAAAAGTTGTTGAAGAAGGAAAAGTTAAAACTTACGATATGATGAAACTTCGCGGTGGTCCTGATGTATTTAGTAAAGGTGCCTGCACGACTCAACAGATGACGGATGAGATAATTTCAAAACTGTGAAACGGTAAACGTCAAAAGTCAAATGATTTTTAATATTTTAAATCTATAAAGAGATTTAATGCTAAAACTAAATCATAAAAATCTTAATGTTTGGCAACTTTCAGTGAAATTTGTTTCATTCATTTATAAGATTACATCACAATACCCAAAAGAGGAATTGTTTGGATTGACAAGCCAAACTAGAAGAGCTTCAGTATCTATCTCGGCAAACATTGCTGAAGGATCCTCAAGGAAAAGTTTAGTGGAAAGAAAAAGATTTTATGAGATTGCTAGATCATCTCTGGTTGAAGTGGATAATCATTTGGAAATTGCAATTACATTAAATTATTTGGATGATAAAACAATTAAAGAAATTGAGGAAAAGCTAAATGAACTATTCGCAAAACTTTCAAAGTTTACTGAAAGAGCAAAATAAATTAACTTTTGACATTTGACTTTTCACATTTGACATTAAGAAAATGAACGGAATAGAATTAATACTAATCGCTTTAGTAATGTATGCTGTTGCTTACAAGCTGTATGGAGGATTTATAACCAAACGGCTTGAAGTGAACAACAGCCAAAACACTCCTTCGCACACTATGTACGATGGAGTTGATTATGTCCCGGCAAAAGCTCCGGTGTTACTTGGTCATCACTTCGCATCTATTGCAGGTGCAGGCCCGATTGTCGGACCTGTAATCGCTGCCGGATTCGGCTGGCTTCCGGTTTATCTGTGGGTAATTTTTGGTGCTATATTCATTGGTGGTGTTCACGATTATTCATCCATAGTTGCATCAATTCGTCATCAAAGTAAATCGATCGGGTACGTAATTCAAACTTACCTTGGCGTGAATGGTAAAAAGTTATTCCTCATTTTTTCGTGGGCAACTTTGATTCTTGTAATAGCTGTATTTACAATTATTGTTGCTGATACTTTTACGCATATTCCAAGTGCCGGTACTTCATCCATTCTGTTTATGTTACTTGCCGTAATATTCGGATTAGCTTTGTATAAATTTAAAGTGCCACTTTGGATTGCAACAATAGTTGGCGTTATTCTTTTATTCCTATCTATTCCAGCTGGGAACGCTTTCCCGATACAACTTGATAATCTTTCCTGGCAATTAATTCTTTTCGCGTACATATTTACCGCATCAGTAACTCCGGTCTGGATATTACTTCAGCCAAGAGACTACTTAAATTCTTTTTTCCTATATGCATTAATGATTTTAGGATTTGTTGGAATTTTCTTTGCTGCTCCATCAATCAATCTTCCTGCATTCAGTACATTTTCGTTAGATAAAGTCGGATACCTATTCCCTGCTCTCTTTGTTACTGTTGCTTGCGGTGCAATCAGTGGCTTTCATTCGCTGGTTGCAAGTGGGACGACTGCTAAACAGCTGAACAAAGAAACTGATGGTAGAATTATTGGCTATGGTGGGATGTTGATTGAAGGATTACTTGCTGTGTTATCTCTCGTTGCGGTTGCTTCAATGGTAAATAAAGAATTTTTGGATATTCTTGTTAATAAAGGACCGGTTCCCGCTTTTTCACTCGGTGTTGCAAGATTCATAAATGCAATTCCAGTGTTAAACATTTCAATTCCTCTGGCACAGACATTCACTGCTCTTGCTGTCTCTGCCTTTGCACTTACTTCGCTCGATACAGCGACAAGATTAGCAAGATTTATGTTCCAGGAATATTTTGAAATAAAAGATCAGCCAGAAAAAAAATCAGTTATGCAAAACAGGTTTATTGCGACAGGAATAACTGTTGTTTTTGGTGCTGCACTTACATTCAGCGGACAAACAATGTCAATCTGGCCGGTATTCGGAAGTGCTAATCAATTGCTCGCAGCACTCGCCTTGCTTGCCTTAACAGTGTGGGTTGCAAATCTTAAGAAAGGATTTTTATTTGTACTGATTCCAATGATTTTCATGTTTGCTGTTACACTCACTGCACTTGGAACTTTGATTTATCAGAATTTTATTATCAATAATTACTCGCTAGCTATTATATCTGTTCTGTTATTTGCATTGTCAGTAATGCTTGGCATTAAAGCTTATGGTGTTCTGATTAACGGTAAACAATTATCTGAAATTAAAATTGATTAAAAGGAAATTCAAATGCGCGAAAAAGTTTTAAAAATATGGCCTGAAATAAACTGGATCGAAAATATAGAACTCAGAGAAAAAGTACTGGACTGCTGGGTCTATGCAATTGAAAACTCCGTTCTCTCTCCTGAAGATCTAGAAGTGATTCCATTTTCATTGTTGATTAAAGATTGTAAAATATCTTTTATGAATCATAAGAGAACCGCAGTTCAATTGTCTGTGGATATTGCAAAAAGGATGAAAGAAAATTTTGGTGATGAAATAAAAATAGATATGGATCTGCTTATTGCAGGAGCAATATTAATAGATATCGGTAAGTTAATAGAATATGATAAAGTAGATGGTAAACTTGTAACAAGTAAAGCAGGAACTTTGCTTCGCCATCCATTTAGCGGGGTATCAATTGCTGATCGTTTTGGTTTGCCTTATGAAGTACAGCACATAATCGCATATCATGCAAAAGAAGGCGATTTGGCTAAAAGAAATGTTGAAGCAATAATTGTTCATCATGCTGACTTCGTTTCATTTGATCCATTTAAAGCATAGGAGGTTTTATGTCCCAGACCCTCATCGAAAAAATAGCACAAAAATTTGCATTTGGATTAGATCCAAAACACGAAGTTCATGCAGGTGATTATTTATCAATTAAACCTGCGTATGTTATGACGCACGATAACACCGGCGCAGTTATTCCAAAATTCAAATCGATTGGGGCAAAGAAACTGTTTAATCCACGACAGGTTGTTCACACTCTTGATCACGATATTCAAAACAAAACAGAAAAAAATTTAGAGAAGTATAAAAAGATAGAAGATTTTTCTAAATCTGTTGGAGCTGACTTTTATCCAGCTGGTCGGGGTATCGGACATCAAATTATGTGTGAAGAAGGTTATGCATTCCCAGGTACAATGGCGGTTGCTTCTGATTCACATTCAAATATGTATGGTGGATTGGGCTGTTTGGGAACTCCAATTGTACGAACTGACGCTGCTGCTATCTGGGCAACAGGAAGAACATGGTGGCAGGTTCCACCAATCGCAAAAGTTGAACTGAAAGGAAATCTTCGACACGGTGTCACCGGAAAAGATGTTATAATTGCTTTGTGCGGTTACTTCAATAATGATGAAGTTCTTAACCACGCAATTGAATTTGTCGGAGATGGAATTCGTTATCTTACAATCGATGAAAGACTTGCAATTGCAAACATGACAACCGAATGGGGCGCGCTTGCAGGAGTCTTTCCGGTTGATCTTGCAACAATTTTATGGCTGAAAAGAAGAGAAAGTTTTATAGAACATCGCGGACTTGAAGGAGTTTTTTCAGATGCAGATGGAAAAGGACAGCATCCAAGAATTAATCACAAAAGAATTGAAGAATTGGAACACAACATTCCAAAAGCAGATTCTGATGCTTATTATGCAAAAGAATTATCAATTGATTTGACTACAATAGAACCATTTGTTTCCGGTCCGAACACAGTAAAAACTTATGCCGCAGTTTCAGAACTAAAAGAGAAGAACGTTAAAATTAATAAAGCATATCTTGTGTCCTGCGTTAACAGTAGAGTTGATGATATTGCGGAAGCTGCTGCAGAAGTGAAAGGGAAAAAAGTTGCTGATCATGTAAAGTTTTACATTGCTGCTGCATCAAGTGAAGTACAAAAAGAAGCAGAGCGATACGGTTACTGGCAATCACTAATCGAAGCTGGTGCAATTCCTCTTCCACCAGGTTGCGGACCTTGTATAGGTCTCGGAACAGGTTTGCTTGAAGATGGTGAAGTTGGAATTTCTGCAACGAACAGAAATTTTAAAGGAAGAATGGGTTCACCAAATGCACAGGCTTATCTTGCTTCACCTGCAGTTGTAGCAGCATCGGCAGTTGCAGGTAAAATTTATTTCGATTGGAAGAATAAAGAACACCGCGAACTGAAAGGATCAATCAAGATAAATGAAAAAAAATCTGAGAAAAAATCTTCAGTAAAAATTATTGATGGTTTTAAACCTGTTGTTGAAGGTGAATTAATATTCTGTCATCAGGATAATCTTAATACTGACGGAATTTACCCGGGCAAATCTTACAATGATGATATGACCCCGCAACAGCAAGCAGAAGTCGTAATGGAAAATTATGATTCTGAATTTGTTAAGATCACAAAAGCCGGAGATATTCTTGTTGGTGGTTTTAATTTTGGAACTGGTTCTTCACGTGAGCAGGCTGCAACAGCATTAAAGTATAAAGGCATTCAGCTTGTTGTTGCTGGAACATTCAACGAAACATACAAAAGAAATGCTTTGAACAACGGATACTTGCTAATTGAATGTCCTTCGCTTGTAAATAATTTGAAAGCGAAGTATGGAAAAGCAAAACTCACTGTGAAAACAGGAATAAATGTAAAAATAGATTTTGAAAATTCAGTTTTAACTTTTGATAATAAAACCTATTCTATTGATCCGGTTGGTGAGGCTGCGCAGGAGTTGATAGTTACCGGTGGACTTGAGGAGTGGGTAAAGAAGAATTTGTAACACAACCGTCATTGCGAATCCCGATTTATCGGAATGAAGCAATCTGCATAAAATGATTGCTTCGCTTCGCTCGCAATGACATCAAAAAAATTAAGGGAAAATATGAATAAATCAATATCACGCACCATCTCAGAATTTGCAGTAAATCTTAAATACAACGATTTACCAAAAGAAGTAATACACGAAGTAAAAAGATATTTGTACGATTCTATCGGCTGTGCATACGGTGGATATCGCACAAAGGATGTGAAAATTATTCACAACATTTACAAAGATATGGGCGGCAAAAAGGAATCAACCGTAATTGGTTTTGGTGACAGAATTCCTGCAGTCAATACAACACTCGTTAATTCACTTATGATCCGTGCGCTCGACTTCAATGACATCTACTGGAAAGAAGATCCATCTCATCCGTCTGATATTATTCCTGCAGCACTTTCTGTTGGCGAAATGGTTGGTGCTTCGATGAAAGAAGTAATCACAGCAATCGTTCTCGCTTATGAATTTGAACAAAGACTTTGCTTATTTGCGTCGCCCGGTGTTCGTGAACGTAAATGGCATCACGCAACCTTAACTCAATTTGTTTCACCGATTGTTGCAGGTAAAATGTTGGGATTAAATGTTGACCAAATGGTGAACGCAGTTGGAATTAGCGGAAGTCATAATCACACAATCGGTTGTCCGACAGCAGGAAAACTTACGATGATGAAAAACACTGTTGATCCGATGGCAGTTCAAAGCGGAGTATTTGCGGCGTTGATGGCTAAGAAAGGTTACACCGGCACTGAAGCTGTGTTCGAGGGTAAAGAAGGATTCATGGATACTTTTCTTGGATGGAATGCGAAAGAACAAAAAGTTGATCCGGTAAGTATGAGAGGACGAGATGGAGTTTCTGATTGGAAATGGAATATCGAAAAACTTATCGGTGGCTTAGGTGAGAGTTATAAAATTTTAGAATGCAGTATGAAAGCTTTCCCTACTGAAGCGTTAACTCATACTCATCTTTCTGCAACACTTAATGCAGTTGTAAAAAACAATATCACCTACGACCAAATTGAAACTGTAACATTAACAACGCTCGCTCAAGCTTATGATATTTTATTTGATCCGCATAAGTATCGTCCTGAATCCAGAGAAACTGCAGATCATTCACTTCCCTACTGCATTGCTGCTGCATTGGTTGATCATAAAGTAACAACTCAATCTTTCAGTGATGAGAAATTAAAGGACCCGAGAATCTGGGAAGTTATTAACAGGATAAAAGGTGAACCATCACAGGAATTTGAAAAAATGTTTCCTACAAAACAACCAAGCAAAGTTGTTGTAAAGACAAAAGATGGAAGACAATTTTCTGAGTATCTCGAGTATCCTAAAGGAGATCCAAGAGAACCAATGACGATGGATGACCTCGATAATAAATTTGAAGGACTTGTTGGAAAACTTCTTACAAAAGGAAGACGAAGTGAAGTGAGGGATGCTATTTTTAATGCTGAGCTTCTTACAGCAAAAGAATTTATGAAGAAATTAATTGTTTAACTCATGCGCCCAAACACCGGTTGTAGTTCCTGCATAGAGAACATTATTCTTTACTGTTAGAGAAAGTACCCATAAATCTTTTAGTCCAAAGTTAAATGGAATCCAGTCCTTACCTTCATTCAAGGAAAGAAAAACTCCTAAACGTTCTGAAGTTGCAAATAAATACTTACCGTGAGTAGTAAGATTACTAAACCCATAAAATTTAAAATCATTATCATATGCAAGCCAGCTATTACCATTGTCAGATGAAACAATAACACCACACTTTCCAGCTACAGCATAATATTTGTCATCGCCGACTACAAATGAACTAACTATGCAATCTTCATCAGTATTTACAGGAATCCATTTTATTCCATTATCAGTTGAACGAAGCATTTCCTTATGAGTTATGAGAAAAAGATCATCGCCACTTTTTTTAATTGATTTGACAATCACTCTTGTAAGGAGTGTATCCCAGCTTTTGCCAAAATCCGATGAACATAAAAGATTGTTATCAACTGAAGCGAAGAGTTTATTCATAATAAAAAATACTTTTCGAGTATTTTTATTTATTAAAATTTGTGACCAATTTTCACCATCATCAGAAGTAATCAGCATCGCATCTGTTGTTACAACAATAATCTTTTTTTCATCACAGGCAACGGAATTAAATTCATTGAATTGTAAATTCTCACTGATTGACGACCAACTAAAACCATTATCTGTTGAAAGAAATATTCCTTGGGTATAAACTTTTGCAATTAGATCATCAGCGCGCACACTAAGATCATCTATGGCAGTATTTTTTAATCCTTCATTAATGTTAAACCATGTTTTACCATAATCAGAAGAATAGTGAACTCCATTGTCCCCTGTGTAAAGTATTGAATCATGAGGGGCAATTGATGTATATACAGATCTTGAGAGATCTTTTTTAAGCCCGCTCCAAGTTTCTCCATTATCTGTTGAGCGAAATATTCCATTTCTTGTACTTACAAACAGATTTGAGGGAATTCCTTTTATTGAATTAACACGGGTTTTTTTTAGATCAAGATTAACAGGAGTCCACGTTTCTCCAAAGTTTGTTGATAAATACATACCATCTTCCTCTGTTCCGATAAATATTTTATCTCCGCTCATCCAGACAGTATTAACATATAACCATACCATCTTTGTATTTGGATAAAGACGATTTGGAAGTCCAGTATTAATAGATCGCCAATTTTCTCCATCATCTGTTGAAACAAAAATTCCTCCGTACGTTCCTGCGAATAGATATTTCTCGCAAGTTAAAAGACAATTAACTTGTAAATTTGATAATCCTGAATTAACTGCCAACCAGCTTTCCCCATTATCAGATGAACGAAAGACGCCGCTATGATTACTTCCAGCAAAGAGATATTTCTCTGAGATAGCAAATGCGTAAACACGAAAAACTTTTTTAATCTCAAATCCATTATTTATAGCTATCCAGCTTTCTCCGTTATTTGTTGAACGAAATGCACCGGAATCGGTTCCTGCATAAATACTATTACCATTAGTAAAAACAGTATAAATATATGGATTGGTTAATCCAGAATTAATTGAAAACCAATTTTCCCCATTATTGGTTGAACGAAATACTCCATTTGTTCTTGTCCCCGCGAAGAGAGTTTTGATCTGAGTTATTTAAAATAAGACTGGTTATCGAACCACCGTAAGGACCATTAGTTTGAAACCATCTAGAAGTTAATGAAGCGGGAATTTCAGGATGCAGCGTGGTATCGGCAGCAGGACGCTCAAATCTTTTTGGCATTTGCAATATCATTTCTTGTTTAATGACATCACTTTTGATATTTCCATTAATTATCTCTAAAAAATCTTTCTTTGAATATGAACTGAAAGAAAAAAGTCTCTTTATTATTTCTGCCTTATCCACATCTGATGACGCAACTGAAAGACGGTAAAAATCCTTCCGCAATTCGAAATGATATTGCTCCTGATAAGATAGCCTCAGGTTTTCAGATTCTTTCGAATTATATAATGTCAGTTTTTTTAGAAAACTTTTGTTGGAATCGATACAAGCATATCTATAATCATAAATTGACTTTTTTGATGAGAACAAAATAGCAGGTTCCTTAAAATTCTTAGATAATCTAAACATATTGCGAGGACTTATATCAAGTATGATAAAATCTGCTTCAATATCATTCTTAATAAATACTGATTTCTTCCCGACTATTCTTAATTCCATTCCTACAGGATATAATTGTTTAAAAGATTTTTCGTCCCACGTGGTCAATTCACAGGCTGCCCCCAGTTCATAAGGAACAATTTTAATTTTTCTATAGATCGTGTCTGGCAGATATACCGATTCAATAATCTCAACGATCAATCCCTGAAAACTTCGGTGTAGTGAATCAGAATAGATGTTACCTGTATAATCCATAATCTTTCCAATAAAAATATATTCTGTTGAATCAAATTTTACAGGAGGGACATAAATAATACTGCAAGGAAATATTGATTTATTCATCAAACAAAAAAAACAAAATGCTAATAGCAAAGGGAATATTTTTTTCATTTGGGATACTCTCGCAAATATGAATGGTTTCTTAATAACATATGTAAACCATAGAAGGATAAAAAGCAATTATTATTTTGTGCCAAACTTACCGATCATCGTCTCTGAAAGTTTTATGTTAATCTAATTTAAGTTGATATAATAATTAACTGCTTAATCATTAAATTTGTTACAGTTAATAAATAAGAATTATTAAATTGGAGATTTTTTTTATGAGGGGCAGGAATACCAATTCATCAGCAGGCAAACGAGGCGACTCAGTCCGTTCTGATTGTTATTTTGAAATTGAGTTAAAAAATTCTGGTGGTGTTAAACTCGAAATTAAAAGTAAAGTGGAATCGATGTATGGAGAATCAATTAAAGAAATGATTCTCGATATGTCAAAATTCTTCGGATTGAAAGACGCAATAATTCTTTGCGAAGATTATGGTGCGTTACCTTTCGTAATGGCAGCACGATTTGAGCTTGCTGTAAAAAGATTATTCCCGCAAACAAAGAAAGAATATCTGCTTCCAATCATTGAGCAAAATCTGTACTCGACAAAAAAAGATCAACTTCGAAGAAGCAGACTTTATCTACCTGGAAATGAACCAAAGTTTTTTGTTAATGCAGGACTTCATTCTCCTGACGGAATAATTCTGGATTTGGAAGACAGCGTTGCGCCAACCGAAAAAGATGCAGCGCAGCTTCTTGTCAGAAATGCATTACGATCAGTTGATTTTTATAATGCTGAAAGAATGGTTCGTATAAATCAATTACCGAAGGGATTAGATGATCTGAAATACATCATTCCTCACAATGTAAATGTAATTCTAGTTCCGAAGTGCGAATCAGCAGAACAGATTCATCAGCTAGAAAAAGAAGTCGAAAAGTTGAAGAAGCAGCATAAAGTTAAAAATCCAATTTACTTTATGCCGATAATAGAAAGTGCACTCGGAGTAATCAAATCTTACGAAATTGCAACTGCATCAAAAAATAATTGTGCGCTTGCAATAGGACTCGAAGATTACACAGCCGATATCGGAACCCAGCGAACAAATGAAGGTCGTGAAAGTATTTTTGCCAGGCAAATGTTAGTCAATGCTGCAAAAGCTGCTGGCATTCAAGCTATTGATACAGTGTTCTCTGATACTTCAGATATGGAAGGATTAAGGCAAAGCGTTCTGGAGGCAAAGTCTCTTGGTTTTGAGGGAAAAGGTTGTATTCATCCAAGGCAAATCCAGGTTGTTCACGAGGCATTTGCACCCACTACTGAAGAAATTGAAAAAGCAAAAAAAATTGTTCTAGCATTCGAAGAAGCTGAAAAGAAAGGACTCGGAGTGGTTTCGCTTGGAAGTAAAATGATTGATCCGCCAGTTGTTAAGAGAGCACAAAGGACTATAAATCTTGCAATGATGAATAACCAGATTAGTAGAGATTGGAGGAAGCAATGAAATTAGTAAAAAACGCTGCAGGCAGATTAGTCCCAACTGAAGTAAATGGACAACAACAGATTCCCTTTCAGGGAATTAATAAATACAAACCATCAGGCAATAAAGCTAAACCACCAATCAGATCGTGCATTGACTACCCAAAAGATGGAAACAAAGTTGTTAAAGATTTAAAAACAGCTTTGAAAAAAGCAGGATTGAAAGATGGAATGACGATTTCAACACATCATCATCTTCGCAATGGTGATGCGGTTACAAATATGCTGTTCGATGTTGTAAAAGAAATGGGTGTTAAAAATATTCACTGGTTTCCTTCCGCTTCATTTCCTGTTCATTCACATTTAATAAAATATTTGGAGGATGGAACTATTCATCACATCGAGGGAAGTATGAATGGCCCTCTCGGCAAATTCACTTCCGAAGGCAAGATGAAAGGTGTTGGAGTTCTTCGTTCACACGGTGGGAGATATCAATCAATTCAGGATGGCGAAGTTCATATTGATATTGCTGTCATTGCTGCACCAACCTCCGATCCTTTTGGAAACGCAACCGGTGATAGAGGAAAATCTGCTTGCGGATTAATTGGTTTTGCACTTGGTGATTCTGAATACGCAAACAGAGTTATAGTTGTGACTGATAATCTTGTTCACTTCCCTTGTGTTCCGTGGCAAATCCAGGGCAACAATGTTGATTATGTTGTTGAAGTCGAATCGCTAGGTGATCCAACTAAAATAGTTTCAGGAACAACCGAAGTAACAAAATCACCTGATCGATTGCTGATTGCAGAGTATGTTGCTCAGTTTCTCGACGAAGCAGGAATAATGAAAAACGGATTTTCGTTTCAAGCCGGAGCCGGTGGAACTGCACTCGCATTTGCAATCTTTCTGAAGGAAAGAATGAAAAAGAAAAATGTTAAAGCAAGATTTATAAGAGGGGGATCGACAAAATATCTTGTGCAAATGCTCGAAGATGGTTTAACAGATTATATTCTGGACGGTCAAACTTTCGATCTAGAAGGTGTAAGAAGTATGCGAGAAAATGATGGTCATGTCAACACTTCTCCATTTACTAGCTACAATTTTCATGGCAAAGGAAATTTTGCTTCAATGGTTGATGCTGCAATACTCGGCGCAACAGAAGTAGATATAAACTTCAATGCGAATGTTGTTACACATTCAGACGGATACTTACTACATGGAATTGGCGGTTGGCAGAATTGTCTTTATTCAAAATGCACAATACTTGCAATCCCATCATTCAGAGACAGAATCCCGGTAATTGTTGATGAAGTTACAACACTTTGTGGTCCAGGAGAATTGATTGATGTCATCGCAACTGAAAGAGGACTCTGCATCAATCCAAAAAGAAAAGATTTATTGAAAGCGATGAAGAATTCATCAATTCCAATTCTTGATATTAAGGATTTGAAGAAACAAGTCGACGAAATATGTGGAGGTGCACCAGCAAAACCGAAAGTGAATAAAGAAAAAGTTGTCGCAATAATAAAATGGGTGGATGGGACTGTCTTAGATTCGGTGTTCCAGGTAGTAAAATAAATTTATCGCTGTGGTTTGTATTTGTTTAGACCACCTCCTGTGGTGGTTATCCAAACACTTCCGTTTTCATCCCTTGCTGAAGCTTTTATATTATTTGCACTTATTAAAGAATTGTAAGTTGCAAAAACTACCGAATTGTTCTGTGCATCGAACTGAAAAAAGCCTTCTGTAGTTGCAACCCATTTATTATCTTCATCATCGATATTAATATGATTAAATAAATTTTGTATTGTACCTAGTAAGTAAGAGTTAAAACTACCTCCATTGAAATTTGAAACTGCACCTCTACCCGACGTGTCAGGTAGAAAGCAGAACCATAAATTGCTAAATGCATCTATGTCGATTGAGCTAACATTATAAGATGGATATCCATAAGTGGTTTTTGGAAGTGATGTAAATATTGAATTCTCGAATAGGAAAATACCACCTAACTTTGTTGCAATCCACAATTTTGAATCGGTCTCAATAAAAATATCATTTATCCAATCAAGGCTGTTTGGTTCATTATAGTTAGTCCAATTAAAACCATCAAATTTTACTAGGTTAGCGCTTGTACCTATCCATGCAGTTCCTGAATTATCAAATTGAATGGTATTTATAAATTCTGAAGTTAGACCTGAGTTTGTTCTATTATACGTAATCCAAAAATTACCATCAAAGATTCCAATCCCAAAATTAGTTCCAACCCAAATCCTATTTTGATCGTCAACTTTAATACAATTAACCTGATTACCGGGGATTGAAGAATTTGTCAAATCATAGTTGACAAAATTCACTTCATCATATCTAATTAAACCTTTATCAGTAGACCCAATCCATTTTATATTATTATTGTCAATCGCTATTGCCGTTAAATTATTTGATTGGATTTCGGAATTAAAAACCTGGTAATCAACCCAAACTGACGTATCTCTGAGCGTTTCAGTGTAACTATTTGTTTTACTGCTCTGTACGATTGAAGTGATTTCCATATCTCTGTGATTTGCAAGTTTGAATTTAATTAAATATTCACCCGGCAGTAAGTTTGAAAAAGTTGAAGGCGTGACATTTCCTGTAGCTGAGTCATTAAAAATAATTTCGGCACCAACCGGTGAACTATTCAAAAACAGTTTTCCATACATTGAAGGATTTGAAGCGATATCAATAAAAACACTTATTTTCTCATTATCACCAAGGCTTACCACGATTGAAGTATCTTTAAAATATTTTTTCTTGAGAGTGATTTCATAATCACCTCCGTCAATATATGAGATACTATCGGGTGTTAATCTGCCTGTGTTTCGTCCATTCTGGAAGATAGCAAATCCATCTGGTAATGAATTAATATGAATAAATCCTTTTGGTGCTTCCGACTCAACAGGTGAACGAGAAACTTCTCTATCGCATCCTGATAGCGCGAAGACAACCAGTAGTATCAAGTATGTGAATAATTGGTTAATACCAATTTTAAATGCACAAATTAAATTCATTATCTAATTTTCAACTATGAAATTATATCCAAAAGATTCAATATAATCTTCCATAAATCTCAAACGGGTATAAGCTTTACTGTAATATGAACCAAATAAACCAAAACCACCTTCGATATTTGTATAATCTGAAACATCAACACTGACAGTCAGGTCATCAATTGTTCCGCTTGTTGAAGAAATGTATCTTGATGTAGGTAAATCAAGTGCAGCTGTTGCAAAGATTACTCTCTGGTAAACTGAATAATTATTTTTGTTCGGATCACCTTCTGAGATCTCTTCAAGGGCTTTTGTAATGGCTGACAGATCATAAACGATTGTAGTTGAGGCAGATGCATTTGGATATACTGCAACCTGTTCGTTTCCCTTGTTTACGTAATTAATTGGAACATCTTTTAACTTGTCAACAATCTGGCCGTTTATATTTTGTTTATACCTTATCGTCATTTTTGGTAAAAAGAAATTTCCCGCGTCAAGAGCATTCCAGAAAAATTGAACGATCTGTTTAACTCCCGAAGGTATTAAAACATCGCTCCTGTCTTCATAATTAATCTGACCGGGCGTAACAGAACTTGAGCGAAGTCTTTTTCCATTTGGAAGAAGTACTTCAAGCTCAATTGTCTTTCTGCTTCCCACATAAAAATTATCGTTGTAATAGTATCTGAATGGTGTTTTATATCTCGATGTGTCGGTCCTCGCTTCGGATGTATCCCTGAAAACAAAAACAGAATCATTATACCAAATACGAATATCTGCACCGACAACAGAAGGGTCTTCTGTATAAGTGGATGGATCGTAGCCATCCGGCCTGTAACTTCGGAATAAAGTTGCAGTTTGATTCTTTTGATCACTTTTTAGGATACAAGTAAAAGCGTATCTCTCAAAGTAATCACCATAAGGATTGAAATCTTCTTCGCAGGAAAGAAAGATGAAGCCTATAAATCCAATCAGCATAAATTTAAAGTATTTCATATTTCCACCTTCAAAGTAGCAGTCACCATAAATGGCAGCATATTAACTATTTCCCCTGTGTCTCTGTCGAAGTAAAATATATTCTGCCGATCATACACATTTATAGCGCTGACTCCCAGCTCAAGATTGACATAATATAGAGTTATTCTTTTAATAAGGCTTAAATCGAGCCGATGATATGCAGGCAATCTCCCAAGATTCTTATCGCCAAGATAGGAGTAAGGATTATATTCTCCACTAAATTGTCCACTGCCATAAATATTTGTGAGGAAATATTTATCATAGAATCCTATCATTTCTGTAAATGGATAACCGGAAGATAAATTCCAAATCGAACTGGCAATCCAGCCATCACCAATATTAAATTCAACGATGATGTTTCCTGAATGTCTTGCATCATATTTTGGATAGTAAAGCCAGTCGTCTACTTCTTTGTACGCCCAGCTTAAAGAATAAGATGCAGTGACGTTTAGCGGATCAAGACTGTAGTTCAAAGAAAATTCAGAACCATATGATTCCCCGGTCCCTGATAACAAATCAGGATCAGATACAGTGAACTTCTGGTCATTAACTATCGGGAGATAATGAGTAATTTTATAGTAGCCTTCGACAGAAAAATGGATTCCTCTCATAACATCGAAATCCAGGCCGGCAATATAGTGTATTGATCTTGCAGGATTTAAATAATCAGGTGTGATAATCCAAGGATCGAAGATGGATATGATTTCGCTTTCATCAGAGACAGTTAACATTTCCTGCTGATAAATTCCCCAGGCAGCTTTAAATCCTATAGAAGGATGAAATCTATAAGTCATACTTATTCGCGGTTCAAAAACACCTCCACCCTCACTGCTGAGTCCGGTAACATTAAACCTGGTTCCCGCATCTAATCCGAAATTTTTCCATTGCAGAAATTTGTATTTGCCATAAAGGCTCAGATTACCTGCAAACTTTTCAAGATCACTCTGAACACCTACAAAATTTGTCTGCTGGAATTTTGTATCAACTGTTTTAAGCTTTAATCCCAGACCAATTTCATCGCGATTATCATAAACAACATTCATATCAAAACTAATTGTAAAGTCTTTTACTTCATTGTAACGAGGTTTTAAACTGCTGAGATTCGGGATAACTTCTCCTTCAAATGAACTGAGTGAAATTCCAAGCCTCGAAAATAATGGGACATCGTAAACCTGGAGCCATTCGAATCCAAACACGTTGTTGTTCCATTTGAATTGCTCCCTGAATGGATCTTCATAGTCAACATTATCATTAGATAGAAAACCAAAGACAGCAAACTTTGCATTTTCAAAAATATCTTCGCTGCTGTAGTTCAGCTTGAAAGAAAGATCGTAAAAATCTATCGGCACTGTTTCTTCATTAAAAAATTTTTTCAATACATCATTATCGTAGCTCATTCTTCCCGTTATCATAAAAGAGCCATTGGGTATCGGACCTTCCAGTAATCCCTTTGCTGTAAGAAAACTCAGACCGCCTTTGAAACCTAATCTGTTTTTATTTCCATCTTTAGAAACAACATCCATTACCGAAGAAACTCTTCCGCTGTATTCGGAAGTGAATCCGCCCTTGTAAAACTCAATGCTGTTAATCATATCTGGGTCAATCACACTGAATAGTCCAAGTGAGTGGAAAGGATTGTAAATCTCAACACCGTTGAGCAAAATCTGGTTTTGGTCACCGCTTCCGCCGCGCACGTAAAATTTAGCTGTAACATCTCCAGTCGTACTTACTCCGGGAATATACTGTAGCGAACGAAAAATATCTGTCTCAACTCCTTTTGGTTGAATTTCAATTTCTTTTACTGAAATTCTTTCAAGACTAATATCCGTTGTGTTTTCGTAAATAATTTTTTCACCAACTTTTTCGATAGTCTGAAGTTCGACGTTCAATGGTTGAAGTTTAACATCGAGCTGCGTAACAACTGCTGGTTCGACAAATACTTTGACAATTTTTGTTTTGTAACCGACATAAGATACCGTTACTTGATATTCTTTACCGGAAGGAATTGATTTGATTAAATACATTCCTCTTTCATTAGTTGAGGAACCAACATTTATTTCTTTGAGGAAAACATTACAGAAAACCAATGCTTCGCCATTTGTAGAATCAGTAACGAAACCGCGAAGGTTACCCGTTTGCTGTGGCAGAATTAGTCCGGCTGGAAGTATTGACAGAACTAAAAAGAAAATGAAAAGATAAGAAAACCGCTGAACCCGCATTTGACGTAAATAATGAAAAATAAAATTACAGGTTCAAATATATATTAAACTTATTTTTGTTAATACACTTATTTTATGCCTGAATGAATTCTTTTTTATACGGATCTCAATGCGTCCACTATTTTCAATCTTGAAGCACGAACTGAAGGAAAAAATCCGCCAACAATTCCCATAATTATTGCAAATAGAAGTGAAGTGATTATAATTGCTGGTGAAAGACTGAAGCTGAAGGCCAGCTCAGAAAATGATTGAAAGTTTAATGTCGAAATATTGAAAAACTGTAAAAATGATGCGAGAAAAATTCCTATTAATCCGCCGGTAATTGCGATAACAAGCGATTCAATTAAAAATACAACGAGTATACTTCTTCTTTTAAATCCAAGTGCGCGGAGTGTTCCAACTTCAACAGTACGATTGGCAACTGCTGCGTACATTGTAATTGCCGCGCCAATCATTGCTCCGAAGCTGAATATAACAGTAATAACAATGCCTATTATTCTTATGAAAGCGGCCATAAATTCTGACTGCTCTTCAAAATACTTCTGTTCTATTTTCGGTTCAAACTGCTGGAGTCGTTTATCAAATTCAAATTGTTTTTTAAAATTATCAAAGTTGCTTAGATCATCAAGTTTAAGAGTCATCGAGGAAACATTATTTCCCCTGTTGAATGCGTTAAGAAGTTGCTGGGAATCACCCCACAATTCAGAATCGAAGCCACTTCCTTCAGAATCAAAAATGCCAACAATTTTCCAGTCATCTCCGGCAAACCTTACTTCATCTCCGATTGCAGCGCCTTTAAATTTTGTGGTTACACCTGAACCAACAATCAATTCACGCAAACCAAACTTGAACATTTGACCTTCAATAATTTTAACTTGCGGCCTTAATTCAAGTACTACATTCGAAACACCTCTTACAGTTACGTTACTCATCCCACCGCTAAATTTTTCAAGGTTGATCACAACCACCGGTTCTGTTGAAATGATTTGATAGCCATTTTTATCAACAGCGATATGCGGAAGCGTTCTTATAACATCCTGAGTCTCACCATCAACGATACTTGTAATTTCACCGGTAGCTGCTTTTCTTGTTACGATTACGTTGTCAGGTTGTCCGGTCGCAATTAGTGTCTTTTGAATTCCGTAAGCCATCATCAGAACAGCTGTAAATACAAATACAACCAATGCAACACCAAAGATTGTAATAAAAGTCGTTAGCTTTCTTGAAGTGAAATTTTTTATTGAATATTTAAAAGGAACATTTAATACATATACAAGATAGTAAATGATTGGTACGATCGGAACAATTATTATAAATGCTGTCCAAACAAATCTTTTCTTTGAAACAGAATCAATAGTAATCTTGATTAGAAAAAATAAATATGCAATAGTGATTACAACTAAAACTATTAATACCGGTAAATTCATATTTCCTATTAAATTTCCATTGAATTCAATTGTGGTACAAGATAATATTTCTTTATCGCGAAAATGCGAAATAAATTACTCATCCAATAAACCTTAATCCATCAACAATGCTTGTCCTCAATGCTTTCATAATCGGAAAGATTGATGCAGCGATTCCGATTAAAATAGCCGATGACACAGCGAAAATTAAAGTGATCGGTTCAAGTTCAAATACCGGGAACATACCTTTAGGAATTGCCTGACTTACTCCTTCAACAATTGGAAATGAAAGAAACAATCCTAATCCTCCGCCAATTGCAGCGATGAAAAGAGATTCTCCTAAAATTAATCCAATCATATGTTTTGCTGAGAACCCGATAGTTTTAAATACAGCATATTCTCTTGTTCTTTCTCTTGCAGACATAATCATCGTGTTGCCGAGAACAAGCATAATTATTCCGATGATGACAAATGAAATTACATTTATGGATGTTAAAATTGCACTCGATGCGGCAACGAAACCCTGCTGAAATGCTCTTTCAGATTCAGTTTTGGTTTCTGCACGAGAATTTTTAAACAACGCATCAATCTGTTCTGAAATCAAAGCTGATTTATCCGGATCATTTATTTTTACCACGTACCATCCAACTTCATTATCTCTTCCTGTATCCCATTCCTTCATTCGTTCATTTAAATAATCCCAGTGGAAAAGCATTTGAGTAGCATCTGTAGTTTTATCTCTTGGTTTATAAATGCCTCGAATCACAAATTGCCAGTCACCCGGATAAATATCACCTTCGATTGTCATTAAATCACCCACTTTTAAATTGTACTGCTTTGCAATACCCTCGCCAATGATACAACTGTTTCTTTCTTTTAGAAAAGTCTGATATTCTTGATCGCTAATCAGAAATTCAGGGTATACATCAAAGATAGTTTCGGCGTCAACTGCAAGTCGTGCAAAGAATTGATTCTTATCAATGTAAACTCCACCGAACCAGTTTGCGAAGGTGACTACATCCACTCCGGGAATTTTCGAAATCTGATCCCTGTAGGCAAGCGGAAGCGGAAAGATAAACGAAACAGCCTGCCGTGTAACAAGTCGATTAGCTGCGGAGGCTTCGACACCTGCATTCCATGCTGTCACAACGGTGCGTAATAATCCAAATGCAAAAACTGCAATTGAAATTCCAAGTATGGTAAGAATAGTTCTTAACTTATGCCTGAGTGAATTTTTAATTATTAACTTTAATATTCTCATGATTCTTAAACAAAATCTCCTTTTTCAAGATGCTTAATTATATGAGCTCTTTCGGCAGCGTGCGGATCGTGAGTTACCATTACAATCGTTTTCTTAAATTCTTTATTAAGTCTTTCCATTAATGTTAAAATTTCTTCAGCTGATACTCTATCAAGATCACCGGTAGGTTCATCGGCAACAATGATCATAGGATCAGTTACAATTGCTCTTGCTATTGCAACTCTTTGTTCCTGACCACCTGAAAGTTGTTTTGGATAATGCTTTATGCGATCTCCAAGTCCTACAACTCCAAGAGCAAATTCAACGCGTTTTTTCCTTTCAACTTTTGATAGATTTGTCAGCAAGAGTGGGAGTTCAACATTTTCGAAAGCTGTCAGTACAGGAATAAGATTATAGAATTGAAAAATAAAACCTACATTATCCGATCTCCATTTTGCAAGTGCGGATTCACCAAAACTTGAAATCTCTTTTTCAGCTATAATAACTTTACCAGCAGTTGGTTTATCTATTCCACCAATAAGGTTAAGCAAAGTAGTTTTGCCGGAACCTGATGGACCCATCAATGCGAGAAATTCACCTTCCGGCACTTCCATATTCACATTATTGAGTACAGGAATTTTAAGACTATCTCGCTGATAAAATTTTGAAATATTGATTAGCTTAATTAATGATGACATTTAAACTCCAAATGAATTTCTTTATAAAACTTTTACCTGAATACCATCTCTAATTTTTTCACTCAGGTTATCAATTATCTTATCACCTTCACTCAAACCTGAAGTTACCTCAACATAACTTCCAAAGAGACGACCAGTAGTTATTTCCTTTTGAACTGCTGCATCATCAACTATGACATAAACTATCTTCTGGCCACCCACATCTTCTACTGCTGACAATGGTGCAGTTAAAACAGGAGTCATATCTACTTCTTCGCTTTTTTCAGATAAGAAAGATACTTTTGCGCTCATTTCAGGAAGAACATTGCTGTCATAACTTTTAAAAGCAACTTTAACTAAAACAGTAGCTTTCGATCTGTCTGCCGTGGGAACAATTTTAAAAACATAGCCTTGATAACTTTTACCGGGATTGGAATCAAGAGTAATTTCGCAATCAATATCCTGTTTTATCTTTTCGATATTTGATTCTGAAACATCTGCTTCAACCATTAAAGAATTCATATCAGCAATTGTAACAACAGCTGCACGTGAAGTAGTGCTTGCACCGAACGGTGCAACAATTTCACCAACCTCCGCATTCTTTGTTAGAACTGTTCCATCAAAAGGTGCACGGATTATCATGTTTTCCAGCGCAACTTCTGCAGCTCTGATTCTTGCCTCGGCAATATCAATATTCGCAAGTAAAGATTTATAAGCTGTTTCAGCCTGGTCTAAAGTCTGCTGCGAAGATAATCCCCTGCTAAATAATTCTTTTTCACGATTGTAATTATTTTGGATTTCGTTCAGCTGTGCCTGAAAAAGTTGAAGGCTTGATTTTGCTTCATCCAACTGAGCAACAATGTCTCTATCATCCAGTCTTGCAATTATCTGACCTTTCTTAACCTTGTCACCTTCTACAACTCCAAGATAAACTAAAACTCCAGTTCCTTTTGAACTAACAGAAGCTTCCCTCTGAGCCACTATATATCCGCTCGCAGTTAATACAGCACTTGATCTTCCCGGAGTCTGTTTTATTACAGATGTAAGTTTAACTTCTATTTCATTGGTTGATAAACTTCCAAATATGAGATAAGCAACCGTCAGAATGACAATTAATATAACTGCATAAATTATCCATTTCAATTTGGGTTTATTATCTTCATCGCCTGATCTATCTATTTTTAAAGAAGACAAATCTACTGTCTTCGTTTCCATTTTCTATTCCGTAATTAATGTTATGAGTGTCTAAAAATTTGAAGGGAAATATATTGAATTACATGTCATGAGCAAATAAAATAATGGTTATTTATTTAATGATGTGATAAATGGCAACCCGACAATCGGCATAATATTCATCTTTAACCCACCAGGAATAGACTAGTATTTAATTATTAAATTCAAAGAAACCAATCCTTAAAAAAAATATATCTAAAAGGTTTGGTGATATTAATATTCAGGTTTGATTTCCAGACCTTATCCAAATAGCTTTTTTTGCTAAAAGTACACAAGCACCACAGATAAACAGAACAAATTGTTTTATTCACGAAGGAAAGATTTATTACTCTCTGAAGAAAAAAAATTCAAATTTTATTTGTAATAAATCTCAAAGAATTTATTTTTCGATACACTGTTAATTTTTTGGAGTGAATTATCAAATCTAAAGAAGCCTGGGGATCTCGTATTGGTTTAGTTCTTGCTATGGCAGGCAATGCCGTTGGACTCAGGTAACTTCCTTCGCTTTCCTGCTCAGGCAGCACAAAACGGCGGCGGTGCATTTATCATTCCCTATCTAATTTCATTCCTTTTAATGGGTATTCCACTATTATATATTGAATGGGCGATTGGAAGAAATGGTGGAAAATACGGCCATCACTCGACACCCGGTATGTTCGATGTTATGGGAAAATCGAGATTTATTAAATACATCGGCGTTTTCGGATTATTTACGAACCTTGGTATAGCTGCATACTACTGTTACATAGAATCCTGGACTTTATCATATGTTTTCCATTCCATAACCGGAACATTCTGGGATATCAAGCCTACTGAATTCTTCCCAAAGTATTTAGGACTTCATGAGGATTCCATTTTTGCCATTCCTACTGAAGCTGTCTTCTGGTTTTATTAACACTCACTTTAAATACATGGATTTTATCAAAAGGACTTGCCAAAGGAATTGAGGTTGCTGCAAAAATCGGAATGCCGCTGCTGTTATTATTTGGAGTTGTTTTAGTTATAAAAGGATTGACTCTGGATACAAGCGGTCCTGGTGTAATTGAAAGTCCGCTTGTTGGATTAAATTTTGTCTGGGAACCAAATTTTACTGGTTTAACAAATCCAACTACCTGGCTTGCAGCAGCAGGACAAATTTTCTTTACTCTTTCGGTAGGAATGGGATGTATTCACAGCTATGCATCTTATGTCAAAGAAAAACAAGACATTGCACTAAACGCTTCATCTGCAGGATGGATGAATGAATTTGTCGAAGTTATTCTTGGCGGTTCTCTGTTAATTCCGATCGCAACAGCATATCTTGGATTACAAGCAGTTCAAGCTGCAACAATGGGCGGAAGCGGATTCGGTTTAGGATTCTTAACTCTTCCAACATTATTTAATAATTGGGGATGGTTTGCACCAATTGCAGGGGCAATGTGGTTTGGATTGTTATTCTTTGCAGGAATAACTTCATCTTTGGCTATGGGCCAACCCATTGTTGCATTTTTTAAAGATGATTTGAAATTTACACATAACAGAAGTGCAATAAATTTCGGACTGTGTACTCTACTGCTAGGATTTGTTTGTGTTTGGTTGTACCCCGGTGGATCTTTTGATGAATTTGATTTTTGGACAGGAACATTTTCACTTGTGGTGTTCGCACTGCTGGAAACAATAATCTTTGCTTATGTTTTTGGAATTGATAAAGGGTGGAATGAAATTACAACTGGTGCTGATATGGCCGTACCGAGAATTTTCAAAATATTTATTAAATACATCACTCCATTATTTATTATAGTAATTTTTATCGGTTCTGTAATTAAACCAAGCACTGATTGGATAAGTGCGATCTCGAGTTTATTCAGCGGTAACGGCTGGCCATTTGCATCTGACAGCGTAATAGGTGTTATATTTCATCTCGGAGTTGATAAATATGTCTGGTTCGAGAATGGTGAACCAACAAGAGAATTTGTGAAAGATGCAACAAGATTATTATTATTAGGCGTATTTGCTACTTTTGGATATCTCGTTCACAAAGCCTGGGTTATGAAAAGAAAAGAAAACGGAGAAATTATCAAATGAGTTTTTCTGCAATCCTGATGATGATATTAGCCTGGTCTGTAATAATTTTTTTTACAGTAAGATTCTTCATCAAAGTACTTAAGACACCTCAGAAAGAAGATTAATTTACTATTCTTCAAGAGTTGAAAGATTTCCGGGATCAATTCCAAGCGCACGAGCTTTTAGAACCCTTCGCATAATTTTTCCGCTTCTGGTTTTGGGTAAAGAATCCACTATTTCAATATGTTCGGGTTTGGCAATTGGTCCAACTTCGTGACCAACGTGTTGTCTCAGCTCTTCAATTAGTTTATCACTCTTTTGATAACCAGTTTTCAAAATGACGAATGTGTGGATCGCATTTCCTTTTACTTCGTGCGGAAGACCTATTGCAGCTGCTTCTGCAACAGCTTGATGACTAACCAGTGCACTCTCAATTTCAGCGGTTCCTAATCGATAACCGGAAACTTTAATCACATCATCAACTCTGCCGATAATCCAATAATATCCATCTTCATCTCTACGAGCCGAATCACCTGTCATATATACTCCTGGAAATCTCGTCCAATACTGTTGAACATACCTGTCCGGATCATTCCATATCGTTCTTAGCATCGATGGCCACGGAGTTTTAATAACAAGAAAACCTTCTTCGTTATCCTTCACCGGTTTTCCTTCTTCATCAACAATATCCATTTTTAATCCGGGAAATGGTTTTGTGCCTGAACCAGGTTTTAAAGGAGTACAGGGCATCGGAGTAATCATGAACATTCCTGTTTCTGTTTGCCACCAGGTATCCATCACAGGACAACGTTCACCTCCGATCACTTTAAATACCATCTCCACGCTTCGGGATTGATGGGTTCACCTACACTTCCCAGCAATCTTAATGAAGATAAATTATGACGTTTCACCCAGGCATCACCGAATCTCATAAAACCTCTAATCGCAGTTGGTGCTGTGTAGAGAATATTTATTCCATACTTTTCAATCATTCCCCACCAACGGCTTGGATATGGATAAGTTGGAGCACCTTCGTACATAAATGATGTCGCACCATTTAAGAATGGTCCATATACGATATAACTGTGTCCGGTAACCCAGCCGGGGTCTGCGGCACACCAGAAACGATCTTCTTCATGAATATCAAAAACATATTTTAAAGTCGTGTAAGTACCAACCATATAGCCGCCGTGTGTGTGCATTATTGCTTTTGGTTTTCCGGTCGTTCCTGAAGTGTATAGCAGATATAATGGGTCTTCAGCATCCATTATTTCTATATCACAGGAATTTCCAGCAATCGGCAACGACATTAGATCGTGATACCACATATCTCTTCCGAATTCCATATTGACTTCGTGTCCGGTTCTTTTTACAACTAAAACACTTTCGACAGTTGCTGCTCTTTGAAGCGCTTCGTCAGCTATCTTTTTTAGCTCGACAATTTTTCCTCTTTGATATGCACCATCTGCTACAATTAAAACTTTTGACTGGCTGTCTTCCAATCTTTCGTGAAGAGCTTCAACTGAAAATCCACCGTACACAACAGAGTGAATTGCACCGATTCGTGCACAGGCAAGCATCGCTGTTACAATTTCGGGAATTCTTCCCATATAAATTGTAACCCTATCACCTTTCTTTACACCAAGACTTCTTAAAACATTTGCAAAGCGGCATGTTTCTCTTCTTAAAGCAAAGTATGATAGTGAACGGAATTCTCCGTTCTCACCTTCCCAAATCAATGCAACTTTATTTCGTCGGTAAGTTTCGCAATGAACATCAAGGCAGTTATAAGCAATATTAGTTTTTCCATTAACAAACCATTTGTAGAAAGGCTTCTTTGAATCGTCAAGAACTTTGTCCCACTTTTTAAACCAATGAAGTTCGCTGGCTTCTTTTTCCCAAAAGCCTAAATAATCTTTTTCGGCAGATTCATAAAGCTGCTGGCACTTAGCATGTGCATTTTTTACAATCTCCTCTGAAGGATAGAAGACTTCACCGGAAAGTTTTTTTTCTGCCATCTCAAATTTCCTTTGCTTGTGGGAAAAACATGTTTTTCAATTTATATGAAGTTAAAACTTATAAATAATATTCTCAAGGATTAATCAGTTATTTCATGTTAGCAAATTTATTTTTTATATCGAAGCGATCCGTCATGGTTACTGCCTGAATTAACCCAATCTTCGATCAACTTAATGCGATAATCGTCCAGTTTTGCATTCGGATGAGTGAAAGTATAACTGGAAAGCGGCATATTTTCTTTCTGAATTTCTTCGACAATTTCTTCCAGAATTTTTCCTTTCTTATCCGCATTATATTTATCCCATTCGGAAAAGTTGAGATGTTCCCTTCCTTCTTTAACATCGCCTGCAACCAGAAATGATACAGGTGCGATTTTGGAATACCATGGCCAAACCGTTTCGTTTGAATGACAATCATAACAAGATGTTCTTAATATGCCAGCGATATTTTCCGGTGCATTAATATCCATGCTTACGGGAGGGTTAGTTCTTTCGACCGGAATAAATTGAATTCCTAAAAGTATTACACCCAAGCCAATTAATATTTTTTTCAGCATAAAATTCCTTACAATTTTATTTTACGATAATAATTTACTGTCAATTATTTGTTTGGTCCTGCTGCGACTATCTCTTTTTCTGTTTCAGCTTCGTAATCTTTAAAATTATTCACGAACATAGTAGCCAGCTTATTCGCCATTTCGTCGTAGGCTTTTTTATCCTTCCAGGTATTCCTTGGATTTAAGACTTCAGAAGGTACTCCATCACAAGATTTAGGAATTTGCAATTTGAAGATCGGATCTGTTTCGAATTCAACTTTATCCAGCTTTCCATCTAGTGCTGCGTTTAACATCGCACGTGTGTACTGAATTTTCATTCTGCTTCCTGTTCCGTACGGCCCACCTGTCCAGCCAGTGTTCACAAGCCAGCATTTTACTTTATGCTTTCTGATTTTCTCTCCAAGCATTTTCGCATACACAGTCGGATGCCAGACCATAAACGGTGCACCAAAACAAGTACTAAATGTTGCTTTTGGTTCGGTCACACCTTTTTCTGTTCCTGCAACTTTTGCAGTGTACCCGGAAATGAAATGATACATTGCCTGTTCAGTTGTAAGTTTTGAGATTGGAGGAAGAACACCGAATGCATCAGCAGTGAGCATAACAATATTTTCAGGATGACCCGCTTTACCGTCTTCAACAATATTTTTTATGTGCGTTAGAGGATAAGCAGCGCGGGTATTTTCAGTGAACGTATCGTCGTTCAAATCTATTCTTCTCGTTTGTGCATCAATCTGAACATTTTCAAGAATGGTACCGAATCTTCTGGTTGTGTCATAAATTTCTGGTTCCGCTTCTTCTGAAAGACGAATAACTTTTGCATAGCAACCACCTTCGTAATTAAATACTCCGTTTTCACTCCAGCCATGTTCATCATCGCCGATTAATCTTCTATTCGGATCTGCAGATAAAGTGGTTTTCCCGGTTCCGGATAATCCAAAAAATAATGCAACATCATCACGCTCTCCAAGATTTGCCGAACAGTGCATTGACATTACGTTTTGCATCGGCATTAAATAATTAAGAATTGTAAAGATGGATTTTTTAATTTCACCGGCATAGCTTGTTCCGCCAATAAGTACAATTTTCTTTTGAAAATTAATAACAATAAAGACTTCCGAATTTGTGTTATCAAACTGGGGGAAAGCATGGAAATTCGGCATTTGTATAACTGTGAATTGAGGAATGTGTTTTTCAAGTTCTGAAGGATCGTTGTATCGTCTAAACATATTTCTTGCAAAAAGATTGTGCCACGCTGCTTCAGTAATAACTCTGATTGGGAGCCGGTATTTTTCATCTGCGCAAACGTAACAGTCCTCGACATACAAATCTTTTCCCTGTATGTAAGCCATCATCTTGGCAAACAGGCGATTGAAATCCTCTTCAGTCATTGATTTGTTTACCTTGCCCCACCAAATATTATTTTCGCTGGTTGATTCTTTAACAATAAACTTATCATTCGGACTTCTGCCTGTATGATATCCTGTTCTTACTACGATAGGCCCAAGGTGTGCAAGCAGCCCTTCTCTTCTTCTTACGACTTGCTCATATAAAGCAGGCGTACCGTAATTATAAAATACTTCACGAATATTTCTAATACCTTGTGATTCAAGCTCTTTTATTACTTTATCTTTAAGAATCATCTTTACTCCTTAGTTTACTTGGTTATGCAATTATTAAATATTCATTAGAGCAAATCCGAAAAATCGTACTCGATATTCTCTTCACAATAAAACGGCTCGCCATATTTTTTTCTTATTTGAAATCCATAAAACTCTGCTCTTGCTTTAACATAGTCGAGGAATTCAGGTTTGCTGATAAATGTATCATCTCTTTTGATAGAAGGATTATGAAATTGGCTTTTAAACTCATTGACTGATTTCATTTTCTGTTCAAAATGTTCTGATATATCTACAATAAATGTCGGCTGGAAAAGATATGTCTGCATGTAATAGAAGATTTTCTTTGGTCTGTATTGAAGCTGAGGTTTACCTGCAACTACTGTTTTGAATTTTTCCAGACCGGAACTAAATACAGCCCTTTTAATCAAATGACTTGCATCAATGTGATCAGGATGACGATCATTGAAGTAGGGTGCAAAAACTATTTTTGGTTTGTACTTCCGTATCGATGTAACAACTTTCTTCAAATTTTCCTGAGAGATGGAAATATTACCGTCTTTGATTCCAATGTTCTCGCGAATTTTAAGTTTTAGCACCTGTGAAGCAGCAGCTGTTTCTTTTGCACGTGTTATCACATTACCTCTTGTACTAAGTTCAGCTTTTGTTAAATCAGCAACACCAACTTTCAATCCCTTTGAAGTAAATTTCGAAATTGTACCTCCCATCGATAACTCAGCATCATCGGGATGAGCAGCAAATACCAGAATATCTAAATTCATCGCTTAACTTTTTTCCTTAATACTTAATAATGATATGATTGAATCCAAATATACTTTTACTGTTTAAACACTCAAAGAAATATCCTCAACATCGGTTGTGAGTGTATAATTAGTTTTTATCAATAACATTTTTCGCTATTAAGAAATATTTGTTTTTTATCAACTAATGCTTAATTTCGGGCAATTCTTTTCTAGACAAACCATTTTTTAATAATCGGAGTAATAATGAAATACCTTGTAACCGCGATTTTTTTATTTTCTGTTTTCTTTTCTGTGATTAATGCTCAGCCAGCTTACCAGTGGGTTTTAAAGAGATCAGGAGGCAGTCTTGGCGGACCAATAGATTATAATAAATTCAACCCTGATATAGTTTATTATGGCTCGGGATCTACTATATATAAAAGCACAGATCGTGGTGAAACTTTTTTTGTTACTGGTACTAGTATTCCTGGTTCTTCTGAAATTAAATCAATTCTTCTTGATGATAATAACCCTGGAACATTCCTGGTTGCAATTGAGTCCTCTCCTGATAAGATTATGAAAACAACGGATGACGGACAGACATGGACAATCTCTCTTAACAATGCTACATTTTCCTATTTCGGAATTCCGATGACAGAAGATCCATCTCATCCGGACACAATCTATACAATGAATGGAGTTAATTTTTTAAGATCACCGGATTTTGGGACTAACTGGTTTATACTTTCCTCTAGCACGGGTTCAAATTCAGCCCCGTGCGATATTGAAGTATTTCCTGATACAAGCATAATTTTAATTGGTGATAATGGAACAGGAATTTTCAGAAGTACGGATTACGGACTAACCTGGCAGCAGAAGTATTTTACCAGCGGAGAAATTCCAACGATAGCTATTGACTTCACGAATCCCGGTATTGCGTGGGCAACTAAGTGGGGCGGCGGCGGTGGTTTCTTGAAGTCAACTGATTACGGAAACACCTGGATTGCACAAAATACATTTACAGGAAACAATATGTGGGGTGTTCACGTTCAGCCTACAGATGGAAACGTTGTAATAGCTGGTTGCTACTCCTGCGGAACTTCCTGGAGAACCAAAAATGGCGGACAAACATGGACACAAATATCTATTGGCGGATCAAATTATCAGTATGTTGTTGCTGATTCAATGACCCAATTTGCAGCTCAGAGCAATGGATTCTATAAATTGGAATCGCAGTTCTTTGTACCTGTCGAACTTGCTTCATTCACAGCAGAATTATCCGGAAATGATGCCATTCTTAAATGGACCACTGCATCCGAACTTAATAACCAGGGATTTGAAATTGAGCACAGCATCGATAACCAAAATTTCAGCAAAATTGGATTTGTGCCGGGATTCGGAACAACAACGGAAATGAAATCATATTCTTTCAGAGTTTCGGACATAAGTTCAGGCATTCAATATTACCGATTAAAACAAATTGATTTTGATGGAACATCAACAACTTATAATTCTGTTGAAGTCGCAGGCCCGATGCCTAATAACTTTGTGCTTCATCAGAATCATCCGAATCCATTCAATCCTTCAACTACAATTTCATTTTCATTACCGGTTGAAGCAAACGTAACAATAAAACTTTTCAACATGCTCGGACAAGAAGTTGCAAAAGTTACAGAGAGAAGTTTCCAGGCTGGAAATCACAATATTGATTTCAATGCCGAGAACTTAACTACTGGAGCATACATTTATACTCTTGAAGCATCGGGGGTAAATGGTGCAAGCTTTAAATCAACAAAGAAAATGTTATTGCTACGTTAAAGTTTCAATTGATGCAGTTTTATTTTTT
Organism: bacterium; assembly: GCA_016716565.1. NCBI lineage: Bacteria > bacterium. The sequence goes on along the minus strand of JADJWC010000003.1, from coordinate 246,430 downwards.
AGCTATTATGAAGTCCCGGTTTTCGGGACTTTTTTATTCAGGAGATAAACAATGAGAATTAATTTTTTACTCGCATTAGCTTTTATTTCTTTCATCGGTTATGCAAATATTGATTACCTGCACGGTATCGTTGGAATGACTTTAAGAGACGGCGGAATTGGTTGTATCTGTCATAACTTTTCACCAGACAATTCTGTTACAGTATGGATTGAAGGTCCCGACAGCGTTATCAGAAATTCTACTCAACAGTATAAAATATTCATGACAGGAGGACCAGCAGTAGCGGCCGGGTTCAATATTGCAAGCTACAGCGGCATACTTGATTCAGCAGATACGCTAACTCAGCCTCTGTTTGGCGAGCTTACTCATAATTTCCCAAATCAATTTATAAATGACACAGTATCCTGGAATTTTTTATATATCGCTCCGGATAGTATTATAATTGACACTATTTATTCCGTTGGTAACAGCGTTAATTACGATAGCATTCCAAGCGCATTTGATAAATGGAATTTTGGAGAGAATTTTGCCATACATGTTATTGATAATCCCGTAAATGTGCCTGAAGAAATATCCACTCCCAAGAATTTTATTCTGAATCAGAATTACCCAAATCCATTTAATCCGACGACGATCATAAAATTTCGGATCTCGGATTTCGGATTTGTCTCGTTAAAAATTTACGATGTGCTGGGTAATGAAGTGGCTACTCTTGTTGATGAATATAAATCTGCCGGAAACTATGAGGTCGAGTTTAATGTAGGGACAAGTCAGGGCTTGTCCTTACCAAGCGGTGTTTACTTCTATCAATTAAGGATTCAAGTCCCTGTCCAAGAGGATTCCTATGCAGGAATAAATTCAGGACAAGAAATTATTCAAACAAAAAAGATGGTACTGCTAAAGTAATTTAGCTTTTAATGCTTATTTGTACAATAAGCAAACTACCAATGCTTGACTTTTTCCGGATCGAATTGAACCAAACCTATTGCTTTACCTTTTTTGCGGATCATTGTTGGAATTGAAAGAAGTGCTTCATCCGCATTATTAGCTTCTATCATTGCATATCCTGTATGGTCACCTGATTTACAGCCCCACCAGAAATGAGTGAGATAACCTATTGCCAGAGTTTGCTTTACTACAGTGTTGCATTCCTCATGAGTGTGCGGAGATATAATCATGAATTTTTGCATTGTTGAACCTCCTGTTTTTTAATTGTTAATTTAATTTCTTTTTTGTTCTCAGTAGAAAAATTGAATTGAAATAAATTTTGATTTACATCGATTCAAGATATTTACGAATAAACCGAATAGCCATTGCTCCCTCACCTACTGCAGATGATATTCCTGTTAAAGCCGTCGATCTCACGTCTCCACATGCAAAAATCCCGGGAACATTCGATTCAGGAAGAAATGGTTTCCTTTCCAATTTCCAAAACGTATTAAATGATTTTTCCTCCATTAGTTCGTTACCGGTAATGATATATCCTTTTGGATCTTTCAAAATGAAATTGTTCATCCACATTGTTCCAGGTTTTGCACCGATATAAATAAACAGAGCTTTTGCAGGGACAGTTTTTTCTGTACCTGTGTCAATATCTTTGAGAGTAATTTTTTGCAGAATGTTTTCACCATCAACTGAAACCACTTCAGTACGCGTGTGAACATTGATGTTTGGTGTTTTGTTTATGTTTTCAATCAGATAGTTTGCAGCCGTCTTTGTAATTGAATCACGCCTGATAACAATATTCACTTCCTTTGCAAATTTACAGATGTGCATTGCTGCCTGGCAGGCTGAGTTTCCGCCTCCAACGATATAAACGATCTCATCTTTACATGCGTGTGCTTCCACAGATGCCGAACCATAATACACACCTGCTCCCGTAAATTTTTCTAATCCAGGAATTTCAAGTTTTGTGTATTCTACTCCGGTTGCAATAAGTACAGATTTACTGTGAATCTCAGTGCCATCAGTCATTTCAGTAATTTTGTATCCGTCCTGAACACGGATGTTTTTTACTGCCTTTGGTGTAAGGATTTCAGTTCCGAATCGAAGTGTTTGAGCCATAGCTCTTCGTGTAAGTTCAGCTCCTGATAAACCTTTGGGAAATCCAAGATAGTTTTCGATACGTGCACTGCTGCTTGCCTGCCCACCCGGATTACTTTTCTCGACCAGAATAGTTTTCAATCCCTCACAGGAACCATAAACTGAAGCAGCTAATCCCGCTGGTCCCCCACCGATGATTAGTACATCATACATTTTCTGAGTCGCTGTCTGCTGAAGTCCAATTTTTTGTGCCAGTTCTGGTAAGGTAGGATCGACAATCCAGCTGCCATCTTTCAATATCACTAGCGGTAATGAGTCTGTCTTTACGTTCGTGCTAATAAGATACTTCTCGGCTTCCGAATCATTCTCGGCATCCATCCAGATATATGGAATTAAATTACCGGAAAGAAATTCTTTGAGACGATGTGACTTAGGTGACCACTGAAACCCAACAATACGGATGCCTTCGTGATCAGGTTTGTATTGTGCCTGCCAGTCATCCAGTAAATCGTCCACAACCGGATATAGTTTTTCTTCAGGGGGATTCCAAGGTTTCAATAAATAATAATCTAGCTTCAAATTATTTATTGCACTGATGGCAACATCGATATCAGAATATGCTGTTAGTAATACTAGTTTTGCTTCCGGATAAATTTCCTTTGACATTCCAAGAAATGTTACGCCATCAATTTCAGGCATACGCTGATCCGAAATGAATAATGCTACAGTTTCATTCTTTAGCTTTAGTTCTTTGATAAGCTCGATTGCTTCCTTTGCTGAATCAGATGCACTAATTCTGTATTCGTTTTGATATTTTTTACGAACATCACGCTGAATTGCCCTTAGAACCTGCTCATCGTCATCAACTATAATTATAAATGGTAATTTCATTTAGATATAAACTTATTGTTGTGAAATTGGAATACAAACATCAAACTCGGTTCTGCCGGGTTTTGAGAATACTTTTATCTCACCGTTATGACGTTTTATGATTCTTTGAACTAAGTCAAGACCGATACCTGTTCCCTCACCAACTTTTTTTGTAGTGAAAAAAGGATCAAATATTCTTGATTGGATTTCAGATGGAATACCGGAACCATTATCAATAATTTTTACATTAACATTTTTATTATCACAATTCGTCTCAATCACTAGCTCACCATTTTTTTCCATCGCATAAATTGCATTGTCAATCAGGTTTGTCCAAACCTGATTTAACTCACCCACATATGCTGGTAATAAAACCAGATCGTTACAGAAAGTTTTTTTAACTGAAATACTTTTATCCCGAAGCTTGTATCCTAAAAGCGTGAGTGTATTTTCAATATCCCTGTGAATGTCAGTTGGCTGCATTTCATTTATTTTATCCATATGAACGTGACTTTTAATTGCACCAACGAGATTTGAAATACGTGTGGAAGCTTCAGCCAGGTCATTAATAATTTTTTGAGATGTAAGCAGATTTTCAATCCATAATAATATTTGCAGTAGTTCCTCCTTTGGGAGATTATTTGCAAGATCCTCAAGTTCTTTACCAGTAAAGCCAGCATCTGTAAACGTATCAACAACATCCTGATCTGTCGGAAGACCTTTTTCTTCAAGCCAATGCATTAATTCATCTTCTTTGTTCATTCTTTGCACTGCACTTAATTTTTGTTTCGGTTCACATTCTTTTAATTGTATTTTATCCCGCAGATATTTTATGTGATCAGCATTAATACCCTGTCTGATCATTTTTTCCGTTAGCTCAATATTCAGGAATAATCTGTTAGCTAAATCATAAGATATCCTGTTAATTGCAGAAGCTGGATTATTCAGTTCGTGTGCAATGCCTGCAGAAAGTTTACCAAGAGCACTTACTTTTTCAAGCTGCATCTGTGTTGTAGCAAACGAACGTGCACGCTCCGTCATGTAGCCAATTAGTTGCTGAATAAAATCCGGATTGAGCTGCTCAAGTTGATGAAAATATTTTTTGTGCATTCTTATTCCACGTAATCTGCCCGAAGCAATAGAATTACCTGGAGATATTTTTAATCTTGAGTATGGTAATAAACCTGTAACTCCACCGGAAGCATTGTCATTAGTAAAAGAATGATAGAACACTAATTTATCGTTTACGTTCATGTAGAAATCTACCCGGCCTTCAATAATAAAATACATCCATTCCACAGGGTCCCCTGTTTTTGCAATAATCTCATTATCTTCATATTCGACAACTTCTGAGTGATCTAAAATCCATGTCAGATGTTGAACAGGAAGGTTACTCAGTGCGAACACTTTTTTTAATTCTTCAATTGTTACATGTTGCATAATTCAATTAATGTGGTGAAGACAAAACCAATATATGGTTGCTGAATTATAATTATCCATTAAAATTAATATTTGCTGATTAGTTAGCATTAAGATTGTTAAAAAAATAATTACAAGTCAAGAGTCGGATTGGATTATTTGATAGCCGGTAAAAAATCTTCAATAAAAAGTGTATTTGATCAATTGGTTGATTTGATTTACTTCAGAATGAATGATGAAAATATTTAACGAGCAAAAGCTATGATTGTATGGTCAAGGTACTTCAGTCATCACCGTTATCATATCATCGCTTAAAAGAATCCCTTTAAAAAATATTTAAACATCTTCATTATGTGTATCGACACTTGATTGCTAATTTTTCGGTTTTGAATGAACGATTCTTCACAAAGCAGACTCACTGAATTAAATATAAATCGTCTTTCTATTTTTCTAAATGTTTGCCGGACTTAATATACGGCTCAAGCTGCTCGAATATGAAATGTTCCCAGACCTTTTCAACAATTGAAGGAATACCGTCAGCAACTTCTCCTGCAGCGTGCACCGAGACTTTAAACAGAGTTGAATCAGTTCCAACTGGTTCGAACTGATAAGTTGTTACTACCTGAATTGCCTGACCCGATAAGCCAAGCGGCCCATCGAAACGCAGCAGCTTTCCCCTGTCAGCATAAATTATTCTTGCGTGGAGAACACCGTTGCCTTCATCATCAAAAATTTCCCAGAAACCACCGCCGGGAACAGGCTCAATAAAAAACTCTTTTGGATGTTCCGACATTGAATGATCCCACCAGCCGCTGATGTCGCCGGTAACCGCATCGAATATAACTTCCGGTGTCCCGCGAAGAGTTACTTCTTTATCGAATGAGAAAACATCATACTTTGCTTTGGTTTGGTTTTCATTCTGGCCGTAAATTGATACTCCAACTATTGCATGACAAAGAATAAAATAAATAATTGATTTCATTCTAACCTCCTTTAAATAATTAATCAACTATAAATAATTTTACACCGGTTTTTGTTGAAGACCGGTGCGGCAAATCGTTATCAGCTACCTGGTAACTCATTCCGGATTTTAGTGTGTGCTTTTTTCCATCTTTAGTTTCCGTACTGAGTTCACCTTCCAGGCAGAGAAGTATATGACCTTTGGAGCACCAGTGGTCTGCATAATATCCTGGTGAATATTCAACAATTCGAACTCTTATATTGTCAAAATTCTGTGTTCTCCAGAATGAAGTTCCTGTTTCACCTTTATGTTCTATTTTTTCAATTCCTTCCCAATTCGTAATTCCAAAAGGAATATTTTTCATTTCCATTTCATTTGTCTCCGACTATTTTACTTCATCCCGAAAATTTAATTTCCCAGTTTTTTCCCATAAATAAATTGACCGCAAATTGTACCATCAATCTCGGCGATATCCGGTAGATGACCCCATTTATCAAATCCGAATTTTTCAAGAATTTGAATGCTTGGTTTGTTAAGATCAAGCAGAATAGAAATTAGATTTTTAAAACCAAGTAATTCAGCTGACTCAATTGTGTGTCGAATTAATGAACTTACTACACCTTTCTTTCTGTGATCTTTATGAATGTAGTAACTGATTTCCGCAACAGTTCTCAGAGCTTTTCTTCCGGGTCTGTGCGGACTCAGTGAACACCAGCCGATAATCTCACCATTCTCTTCTGCAACATAAATCGGATATGTATCTGCCGAATGTTGTGCAAACCAATCTTTCCTGCTTTCGACAGTAACATATTCAGTATCTGCCGTAGCGAATTTTTCATCAACAGCATGATTGTAAATTTTTACAATTGTCTCAAGATCATCTTTAGTAAAATTTCGTATTATCATCTGGATTTTGATTTCACTTTAGGATTTAGCAAATCGATCCTTCGTTTCTTTTCGCAGTCATTAATTAAAACATTAAGCCTTCGCTGACGTGTCTCTTCTTTCTTTGCACTCATAATCCAGAAACTCACTATTCTTTTATAGTATGGCGCCTGGATTTGAAAAAATTCAAAGGCATCTTTATTCTCTTTAAATTTCTTCCCGTATTCAGTTGAAAGTTTTTCAATCTTTTCTTCATAGGAATATTTCACACTTTTATAGTTTTTCCGGTTTTCAAATTCCTTCAATCCGGCAGGCTTCATCTTTCCCGCTTTTATTAATTCTTTAGCTCTCTTAATATTCACATTGCTCCACTTACTTTCCTTTCTTCTCGGAGTAAAACGAATATGATATCGCTCTTCATCAATACTTTTTCTGATGCCGTCAATCCAGCCAAAGCATAAAGCCTCATCGAGAGCCTGAGAATATGTAACGCTTTTGTTTTTAGTGTGAACCTTGAAGAATCCAACATAAATCTCGTTAGATTTATTATGATTTTTCTCCAGCCATTTTCCGAAATCGTTTTGAGTTTTGAAATATTTTATCATTCTAATTCAATCCTCAACAATCATATAATTAAATTCTCTCCGCTTAACTTCACCACTAACTATTCCCTCAATTGCCGCTGTCAGCTTTCCGTCCTCAAGAAACTCATAGATAATTTTTTGTGGGAAGTCGTGCTCATCATTTTGGAATATAAATTTTCTAACTGAAAAATCAGTTAGAGCAAAAAGAGTAATGTTTTGATTTGAAGGCATTGCTACGTAAGTCCAGGTATCATCAAACTTTTTCAGAAAAAGTCTTTCACTTAATATTGTGTCTCCTTCTGCAGTGCTAAAACCAGCACCAGCAAGTTCTTTTTCATTTAGCAATTCCCATTCTTCAAAATACTCTATGTTATCAGAAATCATTTTCCATTTGCCGGGGAATAGCTTAGTAATGGAGTCATCCTGCGCCAGGATGTTTGAGAAAAACAAAAACAAAAGAATTAATGTTTTCATATTATAAAATGTAATGTGATAAGAAAAATGAAAACAAGATTAAAAAAGAAATAATTGACCAAAAAACTTTGCATTCAATCCAAAATAAGAAATGTGTTCAATATACTTATTGCACAAAAACTGAATCAATTAGATATGAATTATCGGGTTGTTTTACCTTAACCAAAAACAAACCTTGTTGCTCGGGGACAACTTTACGAATTGTACCTCTCATTTCAACAATTACTGCTGAACATACTGTTGGAAAATCAGGCTTTTTACCCCAAACTTGTATTTCGACTTCTTCGGGTTTTTTAATTTCTTCAAATCGTGAAATTGTGTGACAACCATCCGGACCAACAAAGCCATAGAATTTAATTAGTAATGTATCGCCTAATAAAATAGAATTCGGATGTACTAAACTATCCACTTTAATTTTATATTCGATATAATTGTATTCGGGTTCTGTGGAGCAGGCAGAAAGAATTAACATGGCAATAGGTAGAAATAGAAGCCAAATATATTTCATTATTCACCTCAATTTTTATTATTAATTTATTCTAAAATTTTTTCTGACAGATGACGAATTATTATTAAGTAAAAATGCTTCTATCTCATAACTGCCCTGTGGAAGATATTTGTAATACTGATCAACTAATGGTAGTCTGATTTCAAATTGCTTTGACTCTCCACTTTTTAGAGTTAAAGATGATAGTACAGCCGCACATACTTCAGGCAGTTGACGATAAACAGTGTTTCCACTTTTTATTATTAAACCATACTGGCAACTTGATGAAAATCGGAAGTTTACAGTTCGAATTGAGTAATTTGTTACATTGAAAGTTCCCAGAAGTGTATCGGCTACTGAAAAATTTTGTTGATAGATCTTAAGATTTAATGCTATATCGCTATCGCCACTGTCGGTTACATTACAGCTTGTAACGAGAATCATAAGCCAGAGAAAGTTCGAAATTATTAGCTTCATAATTATGACTAACTCCTATTGCTTTATACAAAGTTTAATGATCTATTAACAATTTCATTTGAATACAAAACTGCTTACGGGAAAATTACAATTGGAGTTAATTAATTCAAACGTTAAAATTTGCCCTATTAAACCGAGTCAATATCAATGCTTAACTGAAAGTAAGTAATAAATGCCGAAAACATAATAGAGTTTTGTCATTTAGTCGGAAGGCTGGATATAAATATTAAGTTAATAATAATTAACAGGGACACTGCGCGCTGTGTCCCTTTGCTTTCACATATGCGAGAACATTAAGTTTTTATGCAGCTAATATTACAGGTGATTTTTGAGAAGCATTTTTCAAAATATATTCACCCGAAAAACGAAGCTGGTCCTTTTCCTGAAGCGGATGATACTTTGCTGCCTGAACATCTCTGAAAAGTCTTTCAAGTCCAAAGCTGCGATAAAATCCTTGTCCACCGACAATCTCCATAGCTTTTTCGACAACTTTAATCGAGGCATTTGCTGCATTAGTTTTTCTTGATAATATATTCTGACCGTTCTGATCAATTGGTTTGAAGTCAAAATCATTCGCGATCCTTATCATATCTTTCACATTCAACTCAGCAGTTGTAAGTGCATTGTGCATTTCACCAATAAGATCAGGAAGATATGGTCTGATTTTCTTTTGATTTGCCGCTTGCTTGATGGCGATCTGTTCAGCCTTTTGAGCGATTCCAAGATAAACAGACATAATCAACGGCATTGCAACTGTAAGTATCACATTCCATACAGGATGAAATTCTCCTCGTGGTCTGCGTAGAGAGATTGCTGTCTCAGGAATGAAAACTTTATCCAGCTTTACGCTGTGTGAACCTGTTCCTCTCATTCCCATCGCCTGCCAGTTATTCATAACAGTTATTCCTTGTGATTTGATCGGAATTGAAAAATGTAAGACCTGCCAGCCTTGTTCGGGATCTTCATATGCAGCACTTGTTACTAAGATATCGCCTCCGGCTGATTGACTCGCAAAATGTTTTATTGCTGTTACGAGAAATCCATCTTTTGTTTTTTCCATTTCACCGCTTGATTCAAGCCAGTCATTTGCTCCGGTGCTTATAAGAACCGGCTGATTAGCTGCAACTTTTTTCAACATTTCTTCCATTCCCTGTCCTTGCCTGTATTTCCAGACATTTGCAGAAAGAAGATGCTGATGCATTGAAAGAGCTAATGCTGTTGATCCGCAGTACTGAGCTAAAACCCGAAGTATATCACACATTTCCGAATGAGTAACACCAATGCCTCCGAGTTCTTCAGGAATTATTGCTTTAAAGAATCCGTGTTCTTTTAACGCAGCGTAATTTTCCGCAACGAACGAATCATTAGTATCCGATAGTTCTGCTCTTGATTCAAAATCCTTTCCAAGCTTATGAATAAGCTCAATCCAACTACTATTCGATTGAACTGACATAAATAACCTCCTTATTATTTTTCAAATTGACGCTGAAAATTTAAATGATATGAAAGAAGGTTACTTTGCTGAGAAGTCCAAAAATTTGTTTTTATGGTTCAGTGTTGAGAAATTGGTTGATTTCTGAATTGAGTCGGTGACAATCCAAACCTGCTCTTGAATGCTCTGCTGAAATGCGAGAGATCTTCAAAACCACTCTCAAATACTATTTGAGAGATATTCATATGGTTATTTCTCAACAATACTGCTGAGTATTCAAGCCTTTTGTTCAAAAGCCACCTGCCAGGTGTTTCATTATACTGTTTCTGGAATTCCCTTTTGAAGGATGACAGACTTTTATGACATAGCTCAGCAAAATTTTCTAGTGACAAATTATAACGAAAGTTTGATTCCATTATTTCGCTTACCATTGGTGAATCCTGCGCTGCTACTTTTCGAAAGTAATTTGATAATTCGGGATTACTTCGGCTAACAAGTATGCTCAGAATTAGTTCTTTCAGTTTTAATTTTAACAAAGCTTCAGACGGCTGGTCAACCCCTGAAAAATAAGTCATCATCGATTGGAAAAAGACATTCAGCGCAGCATCATTATTTACACGAACTGTTGATTGGCTTGGCACAGATTTATCAAATTGATCTTTCATCTCAGCAGCATATTCTTTAACAACACTTCTGATAAAATCATCCGGTACAAAGAACAAAAGCAGGCAAAATTCTTCATTAAAAAATTGTTCTACTATTGCTGCACCTTTTTTGAAGTATAATGACTGTCCTGCTTCCGCAGTAAAACTTCCCTCGGTTGTGTGCCAGGTCTTTTTTCCTGAAACAACGTGAACGAGATAATCTGTATGAGTCCAGATACCGACAAACTTTTCTTCGAGCGGACATTTGTATTCTGCAAAAAGAAGCCCGCCGATTTCAAATTTGTTATAATGATCTTTTGACTTTATGTCTTCGTAAAGATTAATCATTTAGATATGCGTTAAATAAATGAACTATTTAGGTGAAAACTATAATGCTGTTCAGATAAATTCAATATTATTAGTTATTTAAACAAATATCCCGTCATCACTTACTACTTCTTATTTGCTTTTTCACCCGCTTAAAAAATTATTTAAAAATCGTAGTACCAAACCATTTTCCCCGGTTTTAACTCATCCGGTTGGCCAAGATGGAATCCCAGCCTCTTTGGTACTGCCGCGCTTGGAACATTTTCAGCGTCACATCGGATTTCAACAAGTTTAATACCTTTAAGAGATTTTGATAAATTAAACATAGCTTCTGCAGCCTCAGTTGCATAGCCTTTTCCGGTTACATCTGATCTAAGCCAATAACCAATCTCGACACGGTCTGCGGATTCAAAATTCACACGACCATCCTTATTCCTTGGAAACAAGCTGACTTCACCGAGCAAAGTCATTTCATCTGAAGTGAATATTGCAAACCGCCATTCTTTACCCGCATTAAAATCGGATTTAAAACCTGATAGTCGTAACTCTAATTTAGCAAGTGAAGCAGGTTTTGATATCCTTTCGGGTATCCATTCTTTAAGATGTTCAAAGTTTGATTGCAGGACGGGTGAAAGAATTTCTGCGTCATCACTCTCCCAGCATCTTAATATCAGGCGTTTTGTCTGGATTGATTTTGGTGTGATCATAATTATTAACTCCTATAAATGTCCGTGCTCAGATATTTCAAACCGGAATCACACATCAGTGTTACAATGTTGACTTCAGCACCTGTTCGTTCTGCAAATTGAATTGAAGCAGTAACATTCGCACCTGATGATGTTCCTGCAAAAAATCCTTCTTCACTTGCTAATCGCCTTGCCATTGCTTTCGCATCTTCAGTTTTGACTGAGATTATTTCATCGACAAGATCTGGTTCCCAAAGCGGAGGTGTGTAACCGATACCGACACCTTCAATTTTATGCGGACCGGGCTGACCACCCGAAAGTACAGGCGATTCTGCAGGCTCAACCGCTACAATTTTAATTTTAGGATTTTTTACTTTTCAGAATAGTTGCGACACCCCGCAATGATGCTGCTGTTCCGACAGAGTGAACAAACGCATCAATTTTACCGTTTGTCTGATTCCAGATTTCCTCACCAAGTGAATAATATCCCGTGATTGAATCTTCGTTAAAAAGCTGGTTTGTCCAATATGTGTTTGGATTTTTGCTGATTTCTTTAGCTGCTTCGATCATATCGAGAATTAATTTCTTTGTTGTCAGTCCTCCCTCACTCGGAATCATAGTAAGTTCTGCACCAAACGCTTTCATCTGTAATAGTTTGTCATTGCTGAATGCATCAGAAGTTACAATTCGAAGCTTGTATCCTTTAGCTGTGCAAATCAATGCCAGTGAAATTCCAGTGCTTCCTCCTGTATACTCAACAACAGTATAACCGGGTTTCAATCTTCCATTTTTCTCCGCACGCGATATCATTGCCAGTGCAGCGCGGTCTTTCATACTTCCTGTTGGATTTTCCCATTCAAGCTTTGCAAAAATTTTTCCACCATTCGATGGAACTACCTTTTGAAGCTGAACTAATGAAGTGTTACCAATCGCATTAAGAATATTCATTGCTGTATTCAGATCCTTTACAATCCTAATTTATTCATTCTTTCCTCTTCGTACGGACTATCCTCTGCAGGATATCTTATCACATCATCAAACTTGCCTGATTCTCTCGCAAGTCCCCAGATAATACTTTCACCCGCAGGGACTATATCAGGAATCATCTCAAATACCGGATCTGTCAGTGCATCATCAGCATCAATTAATTCCCATCCTTCCTTTTCAAACGCATCCATCAAGTCATTTAGAAACAATGCTGATGTCAAATTGTGATGAAGAAGCAGAGTGTGTTTGACTCTTCTTCCAAGTAATTTAAAAGCTATATCGTCGTAGTATTTGGCTCTGTCAATCAGATGCTCGATGTAATACTTTTTATATTTCTCAATACTTGAATCAGGGTTTTCCTCCATAAATTTTATCATCCGTGAATTGATGAACCAATCTGAGTTATCAATTGTAACATAACCGTTTTTGTAACCTGCTTGTTGAAGGAATATATTTATCGAATCTCTCTTTTCTCTTGTTTCACCAGCTTTGAGCATCGGGAATCTGAAATATTTCTGAAAGTTACTGTAGTCATTAATTAACGAATCGCATCTGAGAATATCATCCCTGAATTTTTCAAAATCATTATTCGGATTATTATAGTTGAGATGACTGTAAGTGTGGTTAGCGATTATGTGTCCAGCATCGTTCCAGCTTTGCATAATTTTTTCACCTTGTTCATTATCAAGATTTCTTCCGCAGACAAACAACACTGCCTGTAAATCTCTTTTTTCTAATTGATCTAAAATCACCTGATTCCAGACGTCGTTATCATACTGCAGGATATCTTTTGGGTTTCCATCATCGAATGTGAAGCAGACGGATGGTTTTTCCTGCGGGAATAAATTAATAGCAAACAGAAACAATAGTAATATTTTTTTCATTGATCATCTATTGAATTTAGATTAATAAATATCGTGGGACATTATTTTTATAATCCAGATACTTGACACCGTGTAAAGCTTCCAGATATTTCTCTTCTTTCAATATCATTTTATGTATTGAGATAAATGAAAGTACGGAGGAGATTATTATCAGAACATTTGCAACTGACAATATGTAAGCAAGAAACAAAATAATGTATGAAAGAAAATATGGGTTTCTCGTTACTTTAAATATTCCGCTGTTTATTAAATCTGTTTTATCATCTTCTTTAATACCGACACGCCATGAATCACGCATCTGTACTAAAGCAAGAAATGAGATTACAAGATTAAGAGATAATAAAAACATTCCGATAAATATTATATAATCATTTTCAAGGAAAGGAATCGGAATAAATAATTCATTTAGATATTCTGAAAGCACAGAAGTAATTGCAATTACAATTGTCACGGTAAATAATATTATTGAAATGCTTGCTTCTTTATTTTTGCCCCTGACCGTAGCTTTAAGTTTTTTTGATAACATTACGTTCTTAACAAAAAACATCGACTCAAAAAGAAACAAATGTGAGATTACAATTATTGCTATAATGTTATCTGACATACGGTACTTCTTGCTTTAAAGTTTTATAGCTGAAATACATAACCCACAAACCAAAAGGTATATCTATTCCCGCACAGAATGCGGGCCACCAAACGGGAACACCAGTATTGATATAAAAATGACCATAAGTAAAATCAAATAATCCATGCAGAGTTATACCTGCACCAACTAATATTGGAAACCGAAAGCTCCCCCATACCGCTAATACTGAAAAAAATAAAGTTACAGCAATTTCAATTAGTAAAGTTGGAATGGAATCAGTTAAAGTTGCAAAAAGTAAATAGTAGGATGCAATTATTATTAATAACGTAGGAAAGAAACTTCTGTCTTTTTCGTAGCCCGTAAGTTTTCCAAATATAATTAACACGACCGCCAAAGCTGCACCTATAATGAAAGCAGTCAATTAGTCTCCTCCTTTTGTTAACATAAATAATTTGCATCTAACCTTAGCTTAGTTAAAAACTGCTTATTAGAATTAGCTGGCAGGTTGAAGCATTGTTAATTTGTTTCTAAATCTTCCTGTAAGTTTTTAAACATACAGTAAGAAGATACCGGAATTATCAATATGAAGGAAATAATAATTAACTATTTCCTTTACAAACAATATTAACTGGCGGAAGGTTTTATTTGTTTTGTATTTAATGCTATCAAAAGAGTAATTACAAAAGCAGAAAGCAAAATAATGGCAGCCGAAATCCCGATCTTCCAAAAAGTTAACAATGCCATAATCAGAAGAATGCCGCTGCGAAAGATGCTACCTGATTTCGGTCCTTCTGCCCGTCTGCATGCAAAAGCTGAGATTACAATAAGCCCACCGATAACAATACCAAATGTCAAATCAACCCATACAACTTGCTGATCTGTTCCGCCGAAAAAGAAAAAATACAACCAGATGATTACTCCGGCAAGAAATGTTGCTGCTGGCAGAATAAATTTTTTTTCCATTTGTACCCCCAATGAGTAATTGTAGTGATTACCAAACTTCTTCAAGTGCCGAACGGAACAGCAGGTTTAATTTTTCCGTGTCATATTCAGTTTTCGGGAAGTCGAATTTTTTCTTGCTCAATCTCTCAACTTCATACTCGATGAAATTACTGATCTCCGGGATCCTTTCACCCCACGACAACTCCGCACCTTTTCTTTTTTTCTCAATCAATTCATCAATTGCCTTTTTCAATTTCGCTTCTTTAACAATTTCATCCGCCAGCTTTTCAAATTTCGTCGGGACAGGACCGAGATTATTTTCAATCCAGATGCTAGCCAGTACAGGACGCAGAACATAAAAATATTTTTTCAGCCATACTTTATCGTGTTTCAGATAATCGCGGAGATTTCCTTCTGCCATATTTGTATAGTGATGAATGCAGGCTAGCGGTGAATAGTAAACCGGCAAAAGTGATTTAATCTTTTCGTAAATACTGAACTGCTTCATATAAACGATTGGTGACTGAAACCATTCAAGCAAAGGCGGATTTGATTTCCTGAAAAGCTTTAACGTTTTTTTCAAATCCCAGCCGCTTAAGTCAATATCATCAACAATTGGTTTTTCGATTACATCCCGTCCTTCATCGATGGAAAGATAGAACTCCGGTTTCCTGATGTAAATAAAACGGACATCATAATCACTGTCGTTAGAAGGAAAACCCCACGCTCTGCTTCCCGATTCGCAGGCATAAAGAATTTTGACTTCATTTTCAGACTGGATTTTTTCCAGCCTGCTTTTTATTTCCCTGAGTATTTCGTTTTCGATCAAATGCATAAATATGTTTAAATGACCACCAGGCTCACCGGTGTTAATAAAGCACTGCGTATATATTTACAGCGCATTTACCTGTCAACTATTTTTCTTTTTCAAATAGATGGCACTCTGACCATCTGCTTCTGTCCCGTGTGTAAATTGTATTATTGAGTATCCGATTTCATCAAGTATAGAGAATAAATATTCTTTTCTGTATCGTACGATGTGAAGCGGACCAGAGCACTTCAAGCGATAGTTCTCTGGATTTATTGAAATATCCGGAACATCCTCCTCAACAAAAGCTGTAAAAAATATTTTGCCTCCTTCATCAAGAATGCGTAAGAATTCTTTTAAGTAAACGCGCATATCCTCTTCAGTTGTATGAGAAAAAACCGAATACAGATAAATTATATCAATGCTTTTTGCAGGAATATCAAAATGGAAACTATCATCAATCCTAATTCCTTGTATGTTGTATCGCTCATTGTAAAGATCAAGATGCTTGAATTTAAAAGATAAGTGATTCTGTTCGATATAACGTTTACACCAATCAATGGATTTCTTATCGACATCTACTCCTGTGTAATCAAGCTCACCAATTACCCGGAGAATACCATTGGGTAAACGGCCCTGGCCGCATCCTACGTCTAACACCCGGCTTTTCTTACTGCACTGAAAATGATCAATCAATCGTCTGGCTTCTGCTTCGGCGGATTTTAAGTAGAAGTTATCGTCTTTGAATTCCAGACCGCACCACCTTTTATCTGGTGAAGGTATGATGCTTCCGGAAATTTCCACATATTCCTGCTTCGGTAAGATCTTCTGAACAGCCCGATGAACTATATCTGAAAATTGCTTCATAATTTTTTAGTTAGTTTATTTCTTAAGGTTATGTAACTAAGCCGAAATGTGTAAAAACTTATTCACCTTTTAATACTTATGTAAACATAATAAATTGTCAAATAAACTATAGAGTAATATTGAACAAGATTTTTACATACTGCCTGATAATATTTAGCTGCCTTGGCTGTGAATGCGCATTAGCTCAGCCATTGATAGTAGCTCACAGAGGTGCATCAGCTTATGCACCGGAAAATACAATCGCAGCATTTAAAAAAGCTTTGGAGTTAGGTGCAGATGCGCTTGAACTTGATTTGAGGCAGACATCAGACAGCGTACTTGTAGTTCTGCACGATACTGACGTTGAGAGAACGACCAATGGAAAAGGAAATGTAAAATATTTTTCTTTTGAAGAATTACAAAAACTTGATGCGGGTTCGTGGTTCGATAAGAAATTCAGTGATGAAAAAATACCCTCTCTCCGGGAAGTAATTGATCTGCTGGATGACAGTACATTAATCATTATCGAATTGAAGGAAGGAAACGAAACTTACCCAGGAATCGAGGAGCGAGTCGTAGAACTAGTGAATCAAAATAATATTGAATCGCAGACAATCCTTAAATCGTTTGACCCTAACGTGCTTAAGAGATTGAGAATTTTAGAACCGGATATTCCCCTGCTTTATGTTTATGCATTGAGAATTCCCTGGCTCGGAATGATCATCGATCGCGGTGTTACATTCGACAGCGTGTACGATCTTGATGTGGAGTATCTTCAGCCGCATCGCTTCTTCCTTTCACAATCATTTGTTAATGACGCACAATCAAAAAGCTTTAAAATAATTTCCTGGGGAGTTAACAGTACAGAAGCAATTAATGAATCGTTTGACTTTGGTGTTGATGGGATTGAAACTGATTATCCCGATAAAGTCCTTGGGATCATTAATGAAATAAGAAATGGAAGCGATTCGGAATAAGAAATAAGTATAACAGCGTTGCAACTAACAAGCGGCTGCACCGTTTTTTATGTTTACTTTTTGTTTAACTGATAATGCCTGCCTGCCGGTAGTGTACTACTTCAGTAATTCGGTAACATGACGCAGGCAGTCTAAAGGAGTTAAATAATTTAAAGAACCATGACGACGTTGATAATTATAACGAAATAAGTAACTACTAATTTCAGATGATAAAGTATCTAAAGATTGACCAAAGTTCAAATGGATTAAACATTCTTGATGTAAGATCCGCCAAAAACGTTCAATCTTACCATTGGATTGAGGATGATATGGCCGAGTGTATGTATGATCAATACCAACGATACTAAGCATAGTTTCAAAGAAATGAGTTCTTTTAGCTTTTTGAGAAGTAAAAGCAGTGAACTCAACACCGTTATCAGTCATAACCCGCTCAAGGCGGATGCCGTGAGCTAAGAAGAAACGGACAGAGTAAAAAAATGCTTTTGAAACTTCAGCTGCATTTATTGCAGGAATCACTTGTAGATAAGCTAATCGGCTATAATCATCGATGATGCCGAACAGATAGTATCTTTTTCTATCTTGCATCATTGATTTAGCAAGATGATAAGTATCTGCGTGAAGAAGTTCACCAGGATACTTTTTAACATAACGTTTGATCTTTTGTTTTCTTTTTAGCATTTAATGGATATCTCTTAAAAGTTCTATAAATCGTTGAAACAGAAGGATGAAAATCAAATTTGTTCTCTAATAAATGAAATATTTCAAATTCATTAGCACCAAGTCTGCGCCGAATTTTAATAATTATTCGTTCTTCATCTTTGGTGAGAAGTTTATACTTACCAGGTCTAGGGCCTCTTTTTATGTGGAAGAAGAGCAGATTGATCTTTACCAGATTTAATCCATCGTTCGTAATATTTCCTTATATCCTTACGATGGATATGGTGAACTTCACAAAGTTGATTAACTGTCTTAAATACAGAAAAATCACCAGATTTGATTTTTTCATAATCGCGCAAAATGGTTAACCATTTTGCAGTAATGGCACTGATTGTTGATTTGTTCATAATAACACCAGAATATTATTTGAAAAATAACTCCAGTGTTACCGAAATGCTGAAGAATTATACGGTAGGCAGGTTATTTACTTACTAAAAACTTTTTCTTACATAACCAACCCGAACTGCAAATGCCAAGACCTGAATGAAGCCGTCTTTGTTGAGTTGCTGGTTAGGTAGCTTTTTAATTTTTGTTATAAACCAAATTAATTTTATTACTATAAATTGAACCAGAAATAGCATTACAACATTTTAAAAATTTGTCTTCATATACCAATTCTATTTTATAATTTCCATAATTAATATTCTTCCCACGAAACATCATTTTTTCACTAGCGTAATCAGATATATCAAAATCAAAAATAAAACTAATTTCTTTTGATGGATCAATTTCTATATAATCACTACATGAAGGCACTACGAAGTCTATAAACATTTGAAGATCATATCTGACACTATCTTCGAACAGAACAATTGGATTCCAATCTCTATGAAAATTGGATAAGATTGAAATAGTTGTTTTTGAATTATTCATCAAATAAACTTTCAATTTTGCAATAGGTTCTTGTGTAGTAACAACTGAATCTATTATGTCCAATCTGACAGAAACTTCTTTCTCTTGAGGTTGTTGAAAATTAGAGAAAGTGCAACAAGAACTAATCAAAAAGGAAAATGATATTATAATTAATACTATAATTTTTTCCATTTAAAATAGCTACCTAACGGCGTTGTGCCTAAGCTGCTGCCCAGAATGACAATGCAGTATAGAACACAACTGCAAATGATTTTGTAAACTGTGCTTATCTTTTTCCCAAGCACAGTTTACAAGTTAGTTAATTAGAATGAACACTATTACCAAAAAACCTTCTTACGGAACAATTAACCCGAAAATATTTGAAATGCCGATTGCGAATTGGCAGTCAGCTTGAGGCACGGGTTAGCTGTAGTTTATAATTTTTTAGAACTCATTCTTGACAAAGGAAAAGCATAAGACTTATCCTTAATCAGAAAAATTATTTTATACCCTTTAAATTCACTAAGAGCATCTTTTCTAATTGAACTTTTAGATATATACCAGGGATTAATCTGGAAATAATAGTAGCCAGTATCTAATTTATCATAGTTAGGATTGAAATAAATCGAGTCGTTTGAATCTGTAAATATTATTTGTACTTCAGTTATTTCAGGAACATTAAAAATAAATGTTTCATTTCGCATTGATGGTGAACATGGATTTGGATAACTGAATCTAAATGAAGGATCAAGTGGAACATTTACGTAAATTGGGTAAGCACACGCAAATTCATTTCTCATTTGGTTTATATCCCTATCAGCACCAATAATTTAACGTAGAATTGATACGAACTATCAATTGTAGTGTATAGTTTTATTTGAGAAATTATATCATTAGAACAGTATATAAAGATAATCAAGAACAATATTTCTGTAATAACTTTTCTTTTCATTTTTGATACAGCTAACATCCAGGCTCAGCTGCAAGACAACTTGGCGCGCCCTTTGCGCATGCAAAGGGCGTGACGAGTTGACTTGTCAGCTGCAGCCATTTGTTAGGCGGCACCGGCGCCACCGCCCTTTCCGGGACCGGCAGCCCGGATAGCACCTACGATAGCGGAAACGAACCGGTCAAATTCCTCGCGTTTTGGTCCAACCTTCGCGATGGTTAACACTGGCGTACCCGCAGAGTTATTGAACGAAGCCCACTCGACGCGACGAAACGTTACGGCTGCAAGTAACACTCCACCGACTGCGACCACCCAGAGAAGTCCCATCCAGAACTGAGGAAGTACTTCAGTGAAGCCCAGAGCCAGAATTGCGCTCACGACCGCCAAGACGATACCTTGCCAGAATCCGCGAGAGCGAGCCCAGAGACGATCAGCAACCGGAACGAGCGAATTCAGTTGCACCGTCATTTCAAATCGCGGACCCAGCGATGTGGTTCCAGAGATTGCCACTTTGTCTGCAAACAGCGTGAATTCGCGACGACCGTCGAATCGTCGTTCCGAATACGTTGCGATAGCGTCTGACATTGCCGCCTAACGGCGTTGTGCCTAAGCTGCTGCCAGGAACAAGTTTGCAGAACAAAGGCACTAAAGCCAAAGATTAAGCCGAAGGTGCTTAACTTTTCTTGGTAGCACCGAAGGCAAGTAGTTAATTAAAAAGAACAATGTTAAACAAGAAACTAAAAACGGAGCAACAACTTATGAGAACCAAAATTGCTGAATGCGAAAGAGCAGTCAGCTTGAGGCACGGGTTAGTTGCGATTTTAATAAACATAAACTAAAAGGAGTAATAAAATGATAGAAATAAAATTTGCACAATATGATAATACAGTAATTTGTTTTATCAAAAATATTTTACTAAACCTTTCTAACATAAAAAGCCTAACGTTGGAAAAAACAGGAGTAGGCGTTTATGGAACAGATGGACGCTATACTTATTTGGAAACAAAAGAAGATTCTTCTGTAACCCCAATAATTTTATCAGAGGGAAAGAAGGCAACTTCTTGATTGCGACCAGATTCATCTTTAGAATAAAAATGGACACCATCTTTATCGGAAACTATATAGTCGGCTTTTACTTTTATAGGCTGAGAATCTTTTATATGAACCAAATAAGTTTTCATTATAGCACCTTTCGTTTTATTGATGAAATATTTTTGGGAAACAAATTGAAGCAACTAACGGCGTTGTGCCTAAGCTGCTGCCCAGAATGACAATGCAGTATAGAACACAACTGCAAATGATTTTGTAAACTGTGCTTATCTTTTTCCCAAGCACAGTTTACAAGTTAGTTAATTAGAATGAACACTATTACCAAAAACCTTCTTACGGAACAATTAACCCGAAAATATTTGAAATGCCGATTGCGAATTGGCAGTCAGCTTGAGGCACGGGTTAGCTGTAGTTTATAATTTTTTAGAACTCATTCTTGACAAAGGAAAAGCATAAGACTTATCCTTAATCAGAAAAAATTATTTTATACCCTTTTAAATTCACTAAGAGCATCTTTTCTAATTGAACTTTTAGATATATACCAGGATTAATCTGGAAATAATAGTAGCCAGTATCTAATTTATCATAGTTAGGATTGAAATAAATCGAGTCGTTTGAATCTGTAAATATTATTTACTCAGTTATTTCAGGAACATTAAAAATAAATGTTTCATTTCGCATTGATGGTGAAATATGGATTTGGATAACTGAATCTAAATGAAGGATCAAGTGGAACATTTACGTAAATTGGGTAAGCACACGCAAATTCATTTCTCATTTGGTTTATATCCCTATCAGCACCAATAAATTTAACGTAGAATTGATACGAACTATCAATTGTAGTGTATAGTTTTATTTGAGAAATTATATCATTAGAACAGTATATAAAGATAATCAAGAACAATATTTCTGTAATAACTTTTCTTTTCATTTTTGATACAGCTAACGGCGTTGCAACTAACAAGCGGTTGCACCGTTTTTAATGTTTATATTTTGTTTTACTGACAATGTTAATTATTTACTAAAAAATTTTAAAAAACAGAACCAACTTTAACTTGCAAATGCCAAGACTTGAATGAAGCCGTCTTTGTTGAGTTGCTGGTTATATGGCACTTTCATTTATATACTAATTTTGCGGATACAATTTTGTTATTAACACTGTGAATAATATAAAATTGATCTTCCTTTGATATTGTCTCTATATCTTTATAGTCTTTAAGATTTCCTTCGATTGAAATATTATAGTCTATCTCCAATACATATTCTAGTATATCTTTCTCGAACAATTCTTCATCGCCATCAAATCTCACTCTTGGAATAGAATCATTTTCAGAAGATTCAACAAAAGCTTGAAGTTCTTTATCATTTGCTTTTAGGGTTATCACTGTATTTTGAAGAATAACCTTTATATCGTCAAAATATTTTGAAAGATACTCATAGTAGTAAAGACTATCTTTTTCTTTATTTATACCTAAACTGTCTAAAATTTCAAAGTAATGATTATCTCCTTTCATTAAAAACATTTTCTTACTTTCAGCTAATTCAACGCCTAAAGAAATTGCCTTGAAAGCAGAGGAGGATACTAATCTATTTTGATAATCCTCCACTAAAGAAGTAACATCAATTGTTACACATCCATATAAAAGGAGTAATGATATTACTAAAGTTTTTAAGAGTGAATACATTTATAAACCTATAACGAATTACTTTGCCATATAACTAATACTTATCAGGAAATGCCCACATTGGTTTTTCAACAAATCCTGTTTTTTCTAATCCTAATATTAAGATAACTTCTAAAGAAGTCAATAAATAAATTTGATTACTGCACTAATACACAATTTATCTGCAATAATCGAATAATATTAGGATAGAACGATTCTTGATATTATTTTTGACCCGCAGTGCAAATTAAGAATCAATCTCAAAATCAATCTGGCAAACCAAAGCTGTTAGACCAGGTAAAAACTCATCTCCGCTCACTGCATTACAGCAGGCGGACTGAGGAATCCTATATCAACTGGATAAAACGTTTTATTATTTTTCATAATAAAACCCATCCGGAAAAACTTGGCAAAGACGAAATAAGGGAATTCCTTAATCATCTCGCGGTCGATAGAAACGTTTCTGCTTCAACACAAAACCAGGCACTCCAGGGAATTCTTTTTCTCTACAAAGAAATTATTCATAAAGATATCGGCTGGGTTGATGATATTAAGCGTCCGACAAAACCAAAGCACATCCCTGTTGTTTTTACAAAAGCTGAAGCACATTCTATAATTCAAAATATGGAAGGCTTGCCTAAAATTGTTGCCGGACTTTTATATGGTTCCGGTCTTCGTTTGTCTGAAGCATTGCGTCTGCGTGTTAAAGATATTGATTTTGAAATGAAAAGTATTATTGTCCGGGCAGGAAAAGGTGAAAAGGACAGACCAACTCTTCTTCCCGAATCATTAATCCCTCATCTCAAAGAACAAATTGAAAAACGTCGTGCGGTTCACAACTCAGATTTGAAAAAAGGATTTGGTGATACTGTTCTCCCCTATGCTCTCGCTGAAAAATATCCTAACGCATCTAAAGAATTCGGCTGGCAGTACGTATTTGCAGCAGATAAATATTTTTACGATGAAGGAACCAAAAAGAAGTTTAGACTTCATATTCACGATTCAACAGTTTCAAAGGCAATTAAAAATTCAATAAGAAAACTTAAAATAGAAAAACCAACTGCTAGTGCGCATACTTTCCGGCACAGTTTTGCAACACATCTTCTGCAAAATAATTATGACATCAGAACCGTTCAGGAGCTTCTCGGTCATAAGGATGTTCGTATTACGATGGTTTACTTACATATAATAAAAAATCTAAGTAAGAATGTGAAAAGCCATTTGGATTTTTAATTTAATATTTCCTGTGAATGTTTTCATTTTACAGCCTGCCACAATTACTTAACAGAAAAAACTATTTTAACCGGCACAAATTAAAAAACTGCATTTTTTGTTCACATTCAAAGTTTGCACTACTTCGCTACTATTTCGCTATAATTCCGTTACAATTTCGCTCTAATTGGCCTCTAACTGTTTTTAAAAATATTCGTCTGCCTGTTTGACATAAAATAGCCCCAATGCAAAAAAATTCCCGTCCATTTATGGATTATTTATATTTGCACATCAACATTCATCAAAAGAAATTTATGAAACATACATCAATAATATTCTTCGTCCTCATTATAATTCATTCAATCCTGCCTGTCCGGCAGGCAGGCATTCAATCATTCAACCTGTCCGCCGGAACTTTAGTGAAGGAGGATCATTCTATAATGGCTCAAACAAAGCTAACCGCTTTCATTAACGGAAAAATTTATACAGTAAACGAAAACCAGCCGTACGCAGAAGCAGTGATCGTTGAAGGAAATAAAATAAAATTCGTCGGCTCAACCAGTGAAGCAAGAAAATTCATCGATGCAAATACAGAGGTGATTGATCTCGAAGGAAAATTGTTGCTGCCGGGATTTAACGATGGTCATCTTCACTTTACCAGCGGCGGACATTATCTGCTTGGGATAAATCTTCGTCCCGCTCTCAGCAAAGAAGAGTTTGCTGAGATGATTCAATCGTACATTTTAAAAAGAAGTCTTCCACTTGCAGCCTGGATAACCGGCGGCAGATGGGACCACGAACTCTGGCCTGATAAAACACTTCCCACAAAAGAGCTGATTGATCCGTTTACAGAAAACACTCCCGTTTTTGTCAGCAGAATAGATGGACACGTTGGTCTTGCAAATTCAAAAGCACTCGAGCTTGCAGGAATAACAAGAAATACTCCCGATCCTGCCGGAGGATTAATTGAAAGAGATGAAGACGGTAATCCGACCGGAATTTTAAAAGACAATGCAATGGATCTTGTTTTCAAAGTAATTCCTCCTCCATCGCTCGAAGAAAATGTTGAAGCCGCTCTCCGTGCGCTTGAAGAAGCAAGACAGCTTGGCATCACAAGCGTACAGGATATGACTCAGCCGGATGAGTTTGAAGCTTATAAAAAAATTCTCGCCGATGGAAATCTTACCTGCCGTATTTATTCCGTTTGGCCGATTGATAAGTACGAAGACATCGTCCGTGCAGGAGTTACCGTCGGTAATGAAGAAGGTTTTCTGAAACGCGGCGGATTGAAAGCATATGCAGATGGTTCTCTTGGTGCAAGCACTGCGTGGTTCTTTGAACCGTATGTTCAGGATCCAACAACATCAGGATTGGCGATTGATATTGTAACGAACGGTAACCTTGAAAAATGGGCAACCGATGCAGACAGAAATCGTCTGCAGATCTGCACTCACGCTATCTGGTGACAGAGCAAATGCATTCATGCTCGATCTTTACGAGAAGATAAAAAATGTAAACTCGCCCTGGGAAAGAAGATTCAGGATTGAACATGCACAACATCTGCGCAGAGAAGATATAAAAAGATTTGCTGAGATCGGTGTGATTGCATCAGTACAGCCTTATCATTGCATTGATGACGGTGTATGGGCAGAAAAAAGAATTGGTCCTGAAAGAATAAAGACAACTCACCCATACAGATCATTATTAAATAACAACGCTGTAGTTGCATTCGGTACCGATTGGCCAGTTGCACCGCTTAATCCTCTTTACGGAATTTACGCAGCAGTCACCCGCCAGACTGTTGACGGTAAAAATTCCACTGGATGGATACCTGAAGAAAAAATATCTGTTGAAGATGCGATCAGGTGCTACACTTTAAATGCTGCGTATGCTTCGTATGAAGAAAAAATAAAAGGGAGCATTGAAGTCGGCAAGCTCGCAGATTTCGTTGTGTTGAGTGATGATATTTTAAGTATCGATCCGGAAGAAATAAAGGATGTTGTTGTTGAGATGACAGTTTTTAACGGCGAGATTGTTTACCGAAAGTAGAAACGTTTTGGCTTAATCTGGATTTCCACCACCCCGTCCCTTCGGGCCACCCCTCCTCAATTGAGGAGGGGATTTTTTAATTAAATTTGCTTTAAATTCTTTGACAATTTTATTTAACGAGTATTCAAGATTTAATAAAATTTCAATATTCTCGAATCTTAAAACTTTTATATCCAACTTATTTAGATAAGCTGTTCTTTCCTCATCATACTGCTTTATCTCTTCATCGAAATGAAAATCACCATCGAGTTCGATAACCAGTCTTTCCTCAGGACAATAAAAATCTACTATGTAATCACTAATGCTATGTTGTCTTCGAAATTTTCTCCCATTCAATTGCTTTCTCTTTAAGTGATTCCATAAAATAATTTCTGCTGCAGTAGATTTATTTCTAAGGTCCTTCCTCTTCTGCTCGAGATATTTTTTATTATAAATTCTCATACAAAAAATTCCAAATAATCCCCTCCTTATTTAAGGAGGGGTCTCCCGATGAAATCGGGAGGGGGTGGTTATGGCATCTACATTAGCACCACCGCAATCCACTCACCCAGCTTTTCAACTTGCAATGTATTAAATCCAAGCGAGTGATATTTCTTTTCGTATTCATCCTGATCTGAATCAAGCAAACCTGAAAGAATTACTACTCCGTTTTTCTTCAATCGTGATTTTATTGCTTCAGCTATCTCAAGAAGCACATTCTTCTGGATGTTCGCAAGAATCAAATCAAAATCATTTTCTTCAACATCATCAATTACACCGGTTAGTATGTAAACTGAATCACCGACCTGATTTAACACACAGTTCTCATTACAATTTTCAAGACAGACTTCATCATTATCGACAGCAACAGCACTTGACGCACCACGCTTAATTGAAGCAATTGCCAGTATTCCCGTTCCTGAGCCAACATCAAGAACTTTGATCCCGGGTTTGACATAATTTTCCAAAAGTCTGAGAATTAATTTTGTTGTCTGATGCTCTCCAGTACCGAATGACATTTTCGGATCGATTGTTAAGACTATTTCGTTTTCTTTTGGTGAGTAATTTTTAAAAGTTGGTTTGATGACAATTCTTTCCGAAATACGGATTACTTCCCTGCTCTTTTCCCATTCTTCATTCCAGTTTTTATCTTCGAGTATTTCTTTTTCAACTTTGAAAGAAGTAATGAGATTAACAGCCTGCAATTTTTTCAATGAACTTTCGATTGTCTGAATGCTAATGTCTGTATTTTCTTCACAGAATATTTTTATGTGATCAGTTTCTTCGGTTAAGCCAGTGATTTCAAACTCCCACATTAATCCTGATAACAGTTCAGGATCAAATGGCTGAGCGTAAATCTTATATACTAAATATTTTTTCATTAGCTACTCAAACTCAGCTAGCAATTCACAAATTTTATTCTGAAAAACCCTCGCTTTCGAAGATTCATCAACATAGTTCTGTATCAAAATTGAGAATGCAAGCAGGTGACCATTCTTTGCTGTTACATAACCGGAAAGATTACTTACTCCGTTCAGAGTTCCCGTTTTTGCATGAACATTGTTTTGAGCAGAAGTATTCTTCATTCGATTCTTTAATGTGCCGTCAACTCCGGCAACAGCCAGTGAGTTGTAAAAAAGTTCGAACAAATCTCTCTGATCATAATACATATACTTCAGCGTTTCAAGGATTAATTCCGCTGAAAGTAAATTATAATGCGAAACACCTGAACCATCCGCTATTGAAAAATCATCAGAATTAAATCCAGCAGAATCAATTAATCTTTTTACCGCAGCAAGTCCATCGACCGCAGAAGCAGGAGCACCGGAATCTTCATAAGCAATTGCGTAGATCAGCATTTCAGCACTTAGGTTGTCACTATCCTTATTAACAACCGAAAGAACAGTATCAATAGAACGATAAATAGATGTAAGGTAAACGGAATTCTTATCTAAATTTTTAACATTAGTCTGCTCATCAACTGATATGCCTTCTTTTTCCAATTCCTCTATGAATAAAGTAAGAAAGAATCTTTCAGGATAGAGAACGTTTACGATCGAAGAATATTCATTGTGTTTCGAACTGCTTACTTCACCACTTACAAGAATTGTATTTTTTTTATTTACCCAATCGCGTGTAACTAAAATATCTGCAGCAGCAGCTGAACCAATCGTCACTGAAGTGTTTACAACACTCACATATTTAGTATCAGGTAAAAGTTTAACAACTGCAGGTGAATCTATTTCTGCTTCGTCAACAAAAACTTGAATTGAATTTTCGTTTATGTTCAAAGCACTCAAGTAAGGTGCGCTTGGTTCCGGATCATCATCCCACATCCATCCTTTGCCCCAATAAATTGAATCTTTTTTAGATATATCAGCATAAACTCCGCCAGTAATTTTTTTTATGTCAAGTGATTTAACAACTGCAACTAGCGAATGCAGATCCTGAAGAGAAAAATTCGGATCAAATCCGCCAACTATATAAAGATCTCCGAATAAAGTTTTTCCTTCAATAACTCCTGTGTGATAAAGATCGGTTCTGAAAGAATAATACTCACCACGATTTAGAAGTGCCGCCGCAGTAGTAAGCAGTTTCATATTTGAAGCAGGACGAAGAAGAAGCTTATTGTTTTTTTGAAAAAGTGAAATGCTGTCAGTCAAATCAAATATATCAATCGCAATTAATGTTTTGTCAAAGAAAGGATCGTTGATGAGTTCAGTGATATCGGATTCCAGATGCTGATGATTAATTTGGGAAAATATTATTGATGTGAATAGAAAAAGGTAGCTAAGAAGAAAATATTTTGGAATGATCTTCAATTTAACTTTCCGAAGTGAAGAACTCTCTTACTCTGAATTCAGCACCGATTTCTTCTTCGGTTATTTTTCTTGCACGTTCGATATCAACTTCATCGATTGAAACAATTGACATTACAACCTTCTCAACAAATGGTTTGGATTTTTTTGCAAAGTCAATCATTTCATCAAAATAGGATTTATCGAGCCCGACCAATTCGGAATATTGTTTTGGATCGAATGTATTGAGACTTATTGAAACAACATCAATCAAACCTTTCATCTCAGGAGTAATATCTTTTTTGTTTATGATATTTCCATGACCATTTGTGTTAAGCCGCGTTCTTCCACCATTTGCTTTCACAAAACGGGAAATATCTTTCACTACATCCCATCTGATTGTCGGTTCACCATAGCCGCAAAAGACAATTTCATTATAATTTTTTGGGTCACCGATTTCATTTATGTATACATCGGCAGAAGGTTCCTCGCCTCTTTCCATTCCGAGATTGTAGCCTCTGAGAACGGGATTATCTTTTCTTCTGCAAAATGAACAATGCGCATTACAGCGATTAGTAACATTTATGTACAGCGAATTACCAAGCTTGTAGGTAAATGCTGTTTCAGGTTTGCTTCCGATTCCAAATATTCTGAATGCATTGAACGAAGTTATTTTTGCCACATCTTCAATTCTGAGATTATGAAGTTCGGCAATTTTATCTGCAATAAATTTTACGTAAGAAGGTTCATTTCTTTTTCCACGATGCGGAGTCGGAGTCATAAAGGGAGAATCTGTTTCTAAAAGTAAATGCTCAGTAGGAATATGCTTGAGAATGTTTCTGAGACCATCCGCTTTTTTATAAGTGATATTTCCTGTAAATGAAATCATGAAGTTCATTCCAACAAGCTCCATCGCATGTTCGAGCGATCCGTTGAAGCAATGAAACTGACCTTTCAATCCTGCACCGCAGTAACTTCGGATAATGTTCATCATGTCTTCATCGGAATCGCGATTATGGATAATGATCGGCAAGTCCAACTTCAACGCAAGATCAATTTGTGCTTTGAATGCTTCAATCTGTTTTTCTTTCGGAGAGAAATCATAGTAGTAGTCCAATCCGATTTCACCGATAGCAACAATCTTTTGGTGTTTAGCAAGCTTTTCAATTTGAGGGATGAAAGATGAATTCCAGTCTTTTGTATCGTGTGGATGAACTCCGACAGCACCGTAAACCATTTCATACTTTTCAGTTAGTTGAATTACTTGTTCTGCAGTCTTTAAATCTGTTGCAGGAACGAGAATGTAATCAACTCCGTTTTGCCTGGCGTTGGATATAATTTCGTCCAGTTCACCTTCAAAGTTGGGATAGAAAAGATGTGCGTGAGTATCTATTAACATAAAGTGATTGTTAGATTTTATCTACTTCGCCAATGATAATAAACTGTTCGTTCATTTCATTGGAAAGTTTTAATGCAGCAGTAACTTTTTTCTTTGGGATGACTATCACAAGACCGATTCCCATATTAAATACTTCTCTCATCTCTTCATCAGGGATTTCACCTGCAGCTTGTATGAGTTTGAAGATTTGCGGGACTTCCCAGTTGCTCCAGTTAATATTCAAATTTAAACCTTCGGGAAGAATTCTTTTTGTATTACCTATTATCCCGCCTCCGGTAATATGTGACAGACCTTTAACTTCAATTTTATTTTTTAAGCTTCTTATTAATTTCAGATATGATCTGTGAACTGAAAGAAGCTCGTCACCCAACGATTTATTAAGTGAAGGAATTTTTTCATTAAGCTTATATTTTTCAAGAAGAACTTTTCTTGCTAGTGAAAAGCCGTTTGTGTGAAGTCCGGAAGATGGAACTCCTATCAGCACATCACCCGAAACAATTTTTTCTCCTTTAATGATTTTTGATTTTTCGACTACTCCGACGATTGATCCGGAAAGATCGTAATCACCAGCTTGATAAACTCCGGGCATCTCCGCGGTTTCTCCGCCAATGAGTGCAAAGTCATTTTCTTTGCAGGCAATTGAAAATCCTTTTACTATTTCTGCAGCAGTATTCGAGTCAAGCTTACCAAAAGCCATATAATCCAAAAAGAAAAGCGGTTCTGCTCCGCAAACTGCAATATCGTTCACACAATGATTTACCAAATCCTGACCGATTGTATCGTGTTTTTTTAGTTCGATTGCAATTTTAAGTTTTGTCCCCACTCCATCCACGCTGGAAACCAAAACGGGTTCTTTGTATTGTGAAAAATCTGGCTGGAAGAATGCACCGAAAAGTCCAATATCTGTTAAAACTGATTTGTTAAAAGTTGATTTTGCATATTCTTTTATTTTATCAACTGTCTCGTCACCGGCTTTAATACTAACACCTGCTTCTTCATATTTCTTAGCCAAGTTGGATTCCCTTCAATCAAAAATTAAAATGAATTTTCCCGTTGAAAATTAAGCAGATAAGCCATCTTATTCAAAGCAATAGCTTTTGAGATGCTGAATATTTTCTATTCTGAAATAATGTTTTAATTGTGACCGATTGAGTACAAACTCATCCTATGCCTGCAAAATTTTGCTTAAATTTGATATATTTGCGCCTCGATTTTATACCAGACAAATACTAAAAATGGAAACGGAAGAATTAAATCAAAGAGAAAAAGCGATACTTCGATCGATCGTGCAGCAGTTTATTTTAACTGCAACACCGGTCGGTTCAAGAAATATCACAAAAAAGTATGATATCGGTTTTTCACCGGCTACGGTAAGGAATGTAATGTCTGATCTGGAAGATTCAGGATATATTAATCATCCACATACATCTGCCGGACGCGTGCCGACTGATAAAGGTTATCGGTATTATGTCGATTCACTTATGGACGTGGACAGGATAAATACCAAAGAAAGAAGTATGACTGAAAACAGTTTTGGTCAAATACTTGACGAAACTGATGACCTGGTTCGGGTCACTTCCAAATTGCTCAGCTCAATTACTAAACAAATCGCCTGTGTAACTTATCCTAATCTTGAATCTGGCATACTTGAGAAGATCCAAATAATAACTTTAACTTCAACAAGAATTCTGGTGGTGATTAGTATAAAATCCGGACTCGTAAAAACTATCACCATGGAGCTCGATACAGAAATGAAAGAAACTCATATAGAATCTGTGCAACTTCTGTTGAATGAAAAATTGTCAGGTTTAAGTCTTTCAGAAATCAGAAATACTTTCAAGGAAAGATTCATTGATATTGAAGATGATCAGAAACCAATAATCAGGCTTTTTGTTGATTCGGTTGATAAACTATTCAGAGACGAAGTACGTACTGATCGTCTGATTGTAACCGGAGCTAAGAATGTTATTCAACAGCCTGAGTTTGAAAATCCGGAAAATTTCCAGAGTATAATTGAACTAATAGAAGATAAAGATGTAATAATCCACATAATGGATAAATCTTCCGGATCAAAAAAAGAAGAAGTTTCAATTTCAATAGGCAGTGAGCTTATTGATAAAAAACTTCAGGAGTATAGTTTCGTTAGTAAAGAATATAAATTCGGTGAAACAAGCGGAACGCTCGGAATTATTGGTCCGAAGAGGATGGAGTACTCCCGCATAGTTGCAATTGTAGATTATCTCGCAAAAGTTTTATCCGAACATTTAAAATCACGTTAATTAAAACAGGAGTAGATGAATTATGAACAAACATAAAAAAGATAAAAACCACGAAGAACAAAATATCGAACAGGAAGAAATAAAATCAGAAGATACTTTACAACAAGGATCTGAAGAACCGGCACAATCAGAAAAGTCCGATGCAAAAATTGCAGAGCTTGAAGCACGAGTAAAAGAATGGAACGATAAGTTTTTAAGGAAAGCTGCCGAGTTTGAAAATTATAAACGAAGAACTGAAAACGATCAGTTTAATCTGATTAATTATGCTGCGGAATCTTTCATCATCAAACTGCTTCCAGTGGTTGATGATTTTGAACGGTCGATGGAACATATCGATGATATCGATAATAATAAATCAGTGAAGGATGGAATCAAATTAGTTTATGAAAAACTCCTGAAACTTCTGAATGAACAGGGAGTGAAAAAAATGCAGACTAAAGGCGAACCATTCAACGTTGATTATCATGATGCATTAATGCAGAGAAAGGACGATTCTGTTCCTCCGCACACAGTACTGGAGGAAGTTGAATCTGGCTATTTGTATCGAGATAAAGTAATAAGGCATGCAAAAGTAATCGTCAGTGAAGAATCAACAGATGATAGTCAGATATCGAATGAAGGTTCTTCCGAATCATCTACAGAGAAAGAGAATTAATTTAAATGACTAGGAGAGATTATTACGAAGTTCTTGGTGTTACAAGAAATGCCACGAAAGAAGAAATAAAGAAAGCTTACCGTAAACTTGCAATGCAGTATCATCCCGACAGAAATCCGGGTGATAAATCTGCCGAAGATAAATTTAAAGAAGCAGCAGAAGCATACGAGATACTCAGCCACGATGATAAAAGAAATAATTATGACAGGTTTGGTCACGAAGGAGTAAGAGGCAGCGGTTTTGGTGCTGAGGGATTCTCTAACGTCAACGATATCTTTTCGCATTTTTCTGATATCTTCGGCGGCTCATCAATATTCGATGAATTTTTTGGTGGAACTCAGCGAGGCAGATCACGTCGTCGCGGTGCCGGAACACCTGGCTCTGATTTACGTGTTACACTGAAACTTACACTCGAGGAAATTGCAACCGGCACATCAAAAAAAATAAAAATCAGGAAACAGGTAAAATGTAATGATTGTAACGGAACAGGTGCCCAGGCTGGTACGTCATTAAAAACTTGTCCTGCTTGCAATGGAACCGGTGAAATAAAAAGTGTTTCGAGATCAGTGTTCGGACAATTCGTAAACATAACAACTTGCAATAACTGCAGTGG
The DNA here is from genome assembly GCA_016716565.1 of bacterium. Lineage (NCBI taxonomy): Bacteria > bacterium. The sequence continues at coordinate 212,895 of JADJWC010000003.1, read as the reverse complement.
CGAAGGACAGGTTGTTGATTCTCCCTGCAGAACCTGTTCCGGCGATGGAAGAGTAACTGATGAATCAACTTTAAAGATTGATGTACCTGCAGGTGTTGAAGATAGTAATTATATGACGATGCGAGGTGAAGGTAATGCAGGAAAACGCGGAGGTCAGCCCGGCGATATAATTGTTGTATTCCAGGAATTGCCACACGAACATTTTATTCGTGAAAAAAATGACATCATTTATAACTTGTTTCTTTCATTTCCACAGGCAGCGCTCGGAGCAGAAGTAGAAGTTCCTACACTCACCGGAAAGTCGATGTTAAAAATTGAACAAGGAACTCAACCCGGAAAATTATTAAAGATGAAAGGAAAAGGAATACGACATCTTAATTACTCCGGCAGCGGAGATCAGATCGTGAGGATTAATGTTGCAATTCCCCAAAAGCTGAATTCAAAAGAAAAAGAATTAATCAAACAGCTTTCTGAAATGCCGAATATCAAAACTTCATCTGAAGATGAAAAGAAAAATTTCTTCAGCAAATTCGGATTGTAACTGTTCGAAGAGAATGATCGAATAAATTGGAATTAATTTAGTTGTTGGTTTTTAATGGTATTATGTCTTCATTTGATCAATGTTTGAAAAATTATCTAAAAAATTGGTTTTACTCAAACAGAAATATCAGTAATCCTCTTTCTTGCAGGATTATTTTTGTTGGGTTTCATTTATGTAGAATTTTTCAAACAAAGTGATAACGATACGGAATATTTTGACTATACAAAGCAGGACAGTTTATTTTACTATTACTCGAATTTGAATCCCGAGATAGATCCGGAAGATTCGCTATTAATCAGCGACCTTGAAATTAAAAAACGGGTGCTGGAACTCTCAGATACTTTCGCATATACTAAGAAAGATATATCATCCTTAACAGAAAAGAGCATAAATCTTAATAAAGCTGGAATAAATGATTTAGTTAAACTTCCCGGTATTGGTGAAAAAACTGCTGAAAAAATCATTCAGCTAAGAGATGAAAGAAAAGGCTTTAAGAGGTTAGATGAGCTTATGGATGTTAAAGGAATAGGCGAAGTGAAGTTTAACAAAATTAAAAAGTTTTTATATATTGAGTAGGCAAACAAAAAATTTTTTCCCGGAGGAATGATGAAATCCCAAGCTAGCGATCCCTGGTATATACACGCAGTTCTCTACCTTGTTATCGCAATATTGACTATTTTGTTGATTAAAGTTGCAATTATTGATCCAAAAGATGCTGTTGAGCAAGAGAAGTTCTACCGGACTGAATCAAGACTTAGAATGAATAATATCAAAGCAGCACAAATATTGTTTCAAAAGAAATTCGGGAATTATACAGATAACCTCGATATGCTGGTGCAGTTCATCCGGGAAGATAAGTTTGTAGATAGTGTAATGAATGGCTTCGATTCATTAACGATGAAACCTTCAAATCCATTTAAACCGCTAGCACATGGTGAGTTTACTCCGGAAAGCTTAAAACTTTCCCCTAAATCATTCCAGCCATATATCATTCAGATAGATACCTCCATGTCTATTGATACAACCATAAACCGTCGTGGTGTTGTAGTGAAGATTGATACCACGCGTGTGCTTGGAACAAAATATTTTCTCGAAGATCCTGATGGGTATGGAACGGTTGGTGATCTCTATAATGACGCTTTGAAAAATACTTCCTCCTGGGAGTAATCCCGGATAAATGGATGTTTTCCAGAGCTACGCCGTTGTAAACGTAACAGCTTCGCGGTTGCAATTTATAGAGCTGGAAAAAATATCAAACCAGATTTTTATAAGTAACATTGGGCAAACTTTTTTAAGTCCATCAATTAATTTTGATGAACCAGTTGAAGATATCATCCTTCCTCAGCTCCAGAATGCTTTCGATGAGATTAAAATCAGATGCAATTTTAAAAGCAATCTGGTTTCTTTTACACTTCCATCTGAACTATTCTACACAATCCAGCTTCCATATGATGCTAATTTGACACAGAAGGAAATCCGGGAAGAGTTTAACTGGGAAATTTCGCAACTATTCCCTTTCATTCCTGTTGATGATCTTGCAATGAAATTTTATGAGCTTGATAATAAATTTTTACCCGGAAAAAATAATGCTCTCGTGGTTGCTCTTCCTAAAAAGTACTTAATCTTATTAAAAAATTTCTGCTCAATAAATAATCTTCAGCCGAGACTGGTTGATAATGCGCAATCAGTGCTAATAGTTTCCTAAATGCAGTGATGAATGAAACGAACAGGTCAATGAGCATTAATATTTTCAATTCGAGGAGCTCAATGACACTATTTGTAAACAATTTATCAAAACCAGCCTTCGTAAAAGTATTTAATAAGCATAATGGAGAAGTGATCAGCTCAGTACTGAATGAACTCAGGATGGATCGATTCAGCAAAGTATTTAATCAGCCTCCGGTAAATGCATGGATTGCAGGCGAAGACTTCGGGTCCGATTCCTTGGAGCAGATGGAACAGGAACTTAAAATAAAATTTGATGTCTTCAACCCTTTTGACTTTGTTCGATTTAAAGAAAATTATGAATCTCATGAAATACCTATAGATTATTTTAGTTCATTTACACCTGCAGCCGGTGCTGCTTTACGTTTTAATTAAAAGTAAAATGCGATTAAGAATAACATCCGGAGAACTTAAAGGAAGATATATCAATGTTCCCAAATCCGATCTCGTCAGACCAACTACCGAACGAGTGCGGGAGACAATTTTCAACATTCTCATTAATAAAATTTCTTTTGAAGGAATAAAAGTTCTCGATCTTTATGCTGGTTCCGGTGCACTTGGATTCGAGTGTTTGAGCCGAGGTGCCGATGAGGTTCATTTCGTTGAAAAGAATGCGGTGATCTATCGTAATCTTGAAGAGAACATCCAAACGCTTCAAGCCGGAGAAAGATGCAAAATATTTAAAATGCCTGCTATAAAATTTTCTTCCATGAATCCTGCTACTGAATATGATTTAATCCTTGCCGATCCGCCTTTTTTCAAAGATGATATTTATATTGTCGTTGGAAATATTTTAAAGAATAAATACCTTCGCACCAATTGTTTTATGATCATAGAAAGATCAATTCAAACTAAACAAAAGGATATTGACAATCTTGGAATTGAACCTTTCAAAATAATTGGAGATACTTGTCTTTACGAAATAAAATACTCAGAATAGTTACCATTCTATTTCTTTTTCCTTTTACATCAATTATTTCTCCGCAACCATTTCAAAGAGAGTTGAATACAATTCCTTTAAGCGATGCGGATGGATTGATACCCAATATTTTCAGCGGCGGACACAATAACCTCGAACATCAATTTGTGGATATAGATAACGACGAAGACCTTGATATTTTTTACCTGGATAGTGACAAGACTTATGGCTGGTTTGAAAACACCGGCACACGATTTAACCCGAATTTTGAATACTCACTTACTAATCCCTCAGGATTATTTTTTTCCAATTGGTTTTTCTTTGTTGATATTGATAATGACAACGATCTTGATTATTTCACGAGTAATAATGACCTGATTTCATTTTATAGAAATGATGGCAGCATGACTTCCCCGCTTTTCGTGCTTGCGAAGGATACTGTCCGCGATTTCGATGGTGAGCCAATATACAGTGAATTTGCGAGCAATGCTCTCTTTGCAGATATTGATAATGATGGCGACTATGATTTTTTTAGTGGTAATTCTGCCGGTACTGTTAAATTCTATGAAAATGTTGGAACGTCTGGTAGTTTTAGTTTTAAATTTATCACGAATGAATGGCAAGATCTTTACATCGTCGGAACAATAGCTGATAATCCTTTACATGGAGCCAGTTCACTGGATTTTATAGATATTGATGCTGACAGTGATCTTGATCTCTTTTGGGGAGATTTCTTCAGTAACAGCCTTTATATGATTGAAAACCAGGGTACACCGGCATCACCTGATATGCAGAGAATCTCCGATATATATCCTGTAAATTCAGACAGTGTGAACACAAGCGGCTTTAATATGCCAAGGTTTTGTGACATAGATAGCGATGGCGATTATGATTTATTCGTGTCAGTTCTTTATGATCCAACCGTTCCTCAGTCATTAATGTTTTACGAAAATGTTGGCAACTCTCAAACAGCCAATCATATTTTAAGGACTAAAGACTATCTCAAAACTCTCGATGTTGGCAACAACAGTGCACCGGTTTTTGCTGATATTGACAATGACGGAGATCTTGATATGTTCATTGGATCACTCAATAATCCAATTGGTTCGATTCACTTTCTTGAAAACACCGGATCGAAAAATAATCCAGCATATTATTATAATGATTCAGCTTTTTTCAATATTACCGGAGACTTGAGCGTCTCTCCGGAGTTTGGCGATATTGACAACGATGGAGATTTGGATCTTCTCGTTGGAAAACTTAACGGCACAATCGATCTATACACAAATACTGGTTCACCAAGTTCGCCAATTTTCTTAAACAGTATTTTGTTAAGAAATAGTAACGGGGATAGCATCGATGTTGGTTCGAGTTCAGTTCCTTTTTTAATCGATATTGATTCCGATTCAGATCTTGATCTTGTCTTAGGTGGATTCAATGGCAGATTTACTTTTTATGAGAATACAGGAAATGTATTCATACAAGAATTCACTTTGAATACAGGTTACTTTGCCGGAGTTGATGTTGGTGATAATAGTACACCCTATTTATTTGACTTTAATAAAGACGGAAATTTTGATCTGTTTTCCGGTAGCAGAAACGGTGAGTTGTTTTACTTTCAAAATGATGGGAACAATCTAACACCAATCTGGAATCTCATAACAAACAGATTCATACAAGACAATTTTGGCGGATACACCTTTCCAAATTTCGTAGACATTGATAATGATACTGATTATGATTTATTCCTTGGAAATGTTAAAGGTGGTCTATATTTTTACATCAATTCTGAAATAACAAATATTGCGGAGTGGGGATTAGAGCCAGTTAGCAATTATAAGCTCGAAGCATTTCCTAATCCCTTTAATCCAGGTACACAGATCAGAATATTTACTAAGGAAGCACAATTCACGACGATTGATATTTTCAATTCGCTCGGAGAAAAAGTAAAGTCTTTGCATAATGACTATATGCCCGCCGGTACAAACTCCTTTTACTGGTATGGAGATAATAACGCTGGAGTAATTTTGCCTTCAGGAGTTTACTTCATACTTGCTTCTTCTGACATAAATTCAGAAGCTATTAAAGTTCTGTTTCTTAAATAATAAAAAAATAATGACAAAATTTTCTGCTTCAGTATGCAGTATACTATTGCTTACTTCGCCTATTTTGCTTGGACAAAATATTAATTTGCTGGGTTCAATTAATCCATACCCTGGTACTGCCTACACAGATGTTTGGGGATATGAAGAAAACGGCAGAGAGTATGCATTTATTGGGATGACTGGTGGAACTTCAATTATCGATGTAACGGATCCGGCTAATCCGGAAGAAATTATCCAGATTCAAGGGCCAACTGCGCCTCCCTATGAATGGAGAGATTTTAAAACTCATTCTCATTATTTATATGTTACAAGTGAAGGCAACGGTAATGGCTCGGGTCTTCAAATAATAGATTTATCACAACTTCCCGATACTGCATTTCTTGTAAACACTTATAACCAAACATTCAACTCGGCGCATAATCTTTATATTGCTGATGGTTTTGCTTATGTAGTTGGAACCAGTCAGGGAGGAATGCATATACTTGACCTGTCAGATCCAATCAATCCTGTTCAATCAGCTTATTATTCTGCCAGCGGATATGTGCATGATGTTTACGTTTGGAATGATACTGCTTATGTCTCTTCGGCTGATACTTATGAGCTTGTGAATGTGACAAATAAATCAAATCCACAACTGATTAATCAGAGTTCTGTACTTCCGGGAATCTATGCTCACAGCGGCTGGTTGACTGAAGATAAGAGATATTTTATTGCCTGCGAAGAATTCAACACCAGAGATATTACTGTTTGGGATTTACAAGACAGATCATCTTGGGATTTGGTCGTTACCGGTTGGCAGATGACTGGAAATTCTCCAGTGCATAATTTATTCATACTTGGCGATTATGCTCATATAGCTTATTATAAAGATGGATATGTAGTTCTGGATATTTCTGATCCAGAGAACCCGGTGTTTGCCGGCCAATACGATACTTATCCGAGCTCGAGCGGCGGGACCTACAACGGTGCCTGGGGTGCATATCCTTATTTACCTTCCGGTAATATTTTAATATCCGATATGTCCACAGGGCTTTATATCTTTAAGTTTATTCCTTCTACAACTGTTATTGAAAACGAAAATACTGATGTTTCCGGTTTTTCCCTCGAACAAAATTATCCGAATCCATTTAATCCATCCACTCAGATAAAATTCACAATTGAGAAATCCGGATTCGTAAGCTTAAAAATTTTTAATGGAATTGGTCAGGAAATATCAACACTTATTAATGAAGAAAAAAATGCCGGAACTTATAAAGTAACTTTCAATGCATCAGATCTTCCATCAGGAATTTATTTTGCAAGACTTATTTCCGGAAATCAGACAGAAATTATTAAAATGAGTTTACTGAAATAACAATTAAACCAGAGGTCATAATGAAAATTCTCTTAACAATTCTTTTTGCTGCAGGTATTTTGGTTGCACAGAATAATGTTACGTTCCTAAGTAATCTGAATCAATATCCTTCTGCCGGATATAATGATATCTGGGGATATGTAGATGGTTTTGGAAATGAGTATGCTTTGCTTGGTGTCCAGACCGGGACTTCAATCATTAATGTTACCAATCCTTCACTCCCCGTTCAGGTGGCTTTTATTCCCGGACCAAATTCAGTATGGCGGGATATTAAAACTCATAGTACTTATGCATACATAGTCACTGAAGGAACCGGTACGGGAAGAGGTTTACAAATTGTAGATCTTTCTCAGCTGCCTGCTACAGCAACTCTTGTCAATACTATAGAAACCTGGTTTACCCGAGCGCATAATATTTACATTGATAATGGCTACGCTTATGTAATCGGAACAAATAATGGCGGAGGTATGCATATTCTTGATCTTGGCAATCCTGTGAATCCGACAAGAACGTTTTATTATACAGGGAGCAACTATATTCACGATGTTTATGTCTGGAATGATACAGTTGTTGCAGCCGCTGAAGATTCATATGATTTAATAAATGTATCGAATAAATTTAGTCCACAACTGCTTTCGGTTAGTATGAATCTTCCCGGAATTTATGCACACAGCGGCTGGATGACAGAAGATAAAAAATATTTTGTCGGAACTGAAGAGTTCAACGTGAGAGATGTAACGGTTTGGGATCTTGAAGACAGAAGCAGCTGGAATCTGACTGTTCCAACCTGGCAGATGCCCGGTTCTAGTTCCTATGTACATAATTTATTCATACTTGGTGACTACGCACATATTTCTTACTATACTTCCGGATATGTTGTACTCGATATTTCGAATCCGGCAAGTCCACAACTTGCAGGTCAATACGATACATACCCGACAAGTAATGGAGGATTTTACGATGGTGCGTGGGGATGTTATCCATACTTACCGTCAGGCAATACTTTGATTTCAGACATGTCAACAGGTCTTTATGTTTTGAAATTTAATGGATCAATTCCGGTCGAGCTTTCTTCATTCACTGCTGAAGTAATTGCAGATGATGTGAATCTTAAATGGACTACTTCTTCAGAAAAAAATAATCAGGGATTTGAAATACAGAGAAAACTTGATAATGAATATTACACTATAGGATTTGTAGAAGGAAATGGAACTTCAACAGAAATTAATGACTACTCTTTTATAGACCGCGAAGTTCAACCAGGAAGTTACTACTACAGACTAAAACAAGTCGACTTTGATGGAAGCAGCGAATACCTGATGAAATTTTGTAGAAGTGACAGGACCAGCTGAATTCTTACTTGAGCAGAATTATCCTAATCCGTTCAATCCAGCAACAAATGTGAGGTTTAATCTTCCGACTAATGAATTTGTAAATTTATCAATTTACAACCTCGTGGGAGAAAAAGTAAGTGAGTTGGTAAATGAGGTTCTTGAACAGGGTGAACATAATTTAACATTCAACGCATCCGATCTTCCTTCCGGAATATATATAGCAAAACTTTCTGCCGGTAATCTCAGCCAATCAATAAAAATGACTTTACTTAAATAGGAAATTAAAAATGCGAATCCGTTATAATCTTCTTGCTTTAATTCTAATATCAATAATTGCTTTTTCTGGATGTGATGAAGAAACAATTGTTCCTCTAGTTGATGAAACAAACAATGGCTTTCAGAAAAAGGAAGTTGCGGAAATCTTTGCCCAGAATTGTCTGGATGCAGGTTGTCATGGTAATTCAGAACCTCATCATGATTTGAAATTAACTTCCTTTTCTGAGATGATTAAAGGTTCTATTGGCAGACCTTTAGGTAATCATTCACATAAGCTTCTGACAAAAACTACTCACGGTGATGATGTTTACGGGGGAAGCCCAATAGTTCCTTTCAATGCGGAGAAAAGTCTTCTATATCAGCTCATCACAGGCAGTGTAGAGGATCAAAATCAACGAATGCCTTACCAGAGAAATGTGTTGTCACAATCTCAAATTGACATAATCAAGAACTGGATTAATGAAGGAGCTCGTGATTATAACGGTAATGTACCTTATTCAGGTGGACAAAAAATATTTGTTTGCAATCAAGGTTCAGATGAAATTTTTGAAATTGATGCTCAGTACAATGTAGTATCACGGATTATTAATGTTGATCAGATTGCATCAGTCACGGACGCACCGCACAACATTCAAATCCATAGCGGTTATTATTATGTCACATTGATAGCTGCCGGCCGTCTTCTAAAAATTGATGCTGCAACCAATCAGGTTGTTGGTCAGGTAAGCGGAATTGAAAATGCAGGTATGATACAAATAACCAATGATGGGAAAACGGCTTTCGTTTCAAGATCATCAACAGCACCAAGCATTTATAATGTGATTTATGCAATAGATACGGAAACGATGACTAAAAAAGCTGATATAAGCTTACCCGTAACAGGATTACCCCATGCAATCTGGTTAAGCAGTGATGATAAAAAACTTTACGTTGGAAACATGACAAAAGACAGGATTTCTATCGTAGATGTTGCAAGCCTTGAAGTTCTCGAGGATGATATTGTGCTTTCTGCTGGTGTTGATCCAACTCACGAACCAATGCACTTATATGTTTCACCGGACAACAAATATCTTTATGTAAACTGCAGGAAGTCCAGCCTGATGCTCATAATTAATCTGGTCACAAAACAAATTCTGCAAGAGCTTGTCATTAAAGAACACCCGATGCAATCTGCTATTTCAGAGGATGGAAATAAAATCTATACTGTGTCGCATCATGAACCAATAATAACAGAGATTACAAAGAACGGTGAAAGCTGGAGCATTACGCGGGAATTTACAAGTGAAGCATTTCATCATTTGTATGGAGCCGATTTATCTCCGGATGGAAAGTTTCTTTACGTAACTTGTTCAAACAACGATCCGAATCATCAGTTTGAAAGGCATTACAAAATCGCAGGTGAGGTTCGCCGTCATTAGTTTGTGTTTATGACGTAACTACAAAATGAATTGGTAAAAATTGTGGATGTAGGAAGCTTTGCGACAGGTATTGCTGCAAGACAAAACTAATTAATTTCTTCTGTTACCTTCATATTATAAAATTCGAATGGTAAAATAAAAGTCAACTCCTGTTCTTTCAGATAGCTAATAATTTTTGTGAATTCATTAAATTGATTTTCATTCCACATGTTGGGATGAATCTGAAAGACTATGTAGCTGCTTTTTTGATCATGGTTTTTTACAAATGATGTGAAATCCGGATTCCCTACCGGATACTCATTTCTGCACTCCTGCCCAGAACAAGTTTATTTGAGCCTTCCTGACCAAAAAACCAAACTTTTATTTCATCGAAAGCATCAAGAGCAATTTTGGTGTTATCATCAATTGCATTTCCAGGTGCTCCAAAAGTTTGCATTGTGAAACCAAGTTTCTGCTTTGAAAGATCAAGAGCTTTTTTAATTTGCTCTTTCTGAAATTCGAGAGATGAATTTCGGAATTCATCATACGGCTCGCCATTAGGATCAATCGCCCCCAACCTATGATCATAACCATGAATCCATAGTTCAATATAACCAGTTCTGTTAAGATACTTCAGCAGACCGGAATATCTTTCATCGTCAGTTTCAAGAGAATTTACTATTAGTCCGACACTCGCCTTAATTTTATCTGAAACCACATAGTGCAGAAAGCGCGTCCAATTTTCTGATATCACTTTAGTGTTATCATAGATAAGATCATCAGCTTTAAGAATTACAAGCTGTTTGAAAATAGAAATATTAAATGAAACTGATTTGCTTAGTTTGTCACCATAATAAATATCTAATTTAATTCGAGCTTCACCCGTTGAATCGGGTGCGTGAAATACTGCTTCACTGCCATTCGATTCTATTCTGCCAAGGTTGGTTTCCCATTTAAAATTAAACTGATTCAGAGATTCTCTTTTCGAAGTGATAATTATTTTTGCTGATTCATTGACTCGAACAAGTTTTGAGTAAGTAATTTCAAAGTTTGAATTGATATTTGGAGGATAAAAGGAAAATGCCGAAATAATGAATATTATAGAAAGAACTGCCATATAAAGAAGGTTTCTCATTGAAATCCGGGATAGTGAAGAATTGAGTATTTAAATTCGCTCAAATGATGTCCATATATTCAGTTAAAGATTTTCCGCATCAAAAGTATCACCATCATCAAGATTCCCGGCTCTGAATCCCTTATAAAACCACCTTTTTCTTTGTTCAGAAGTGCCGTGCGTAAAACTTTCGGGAACGACATAACCTTGCATACTTTTTTGAATTCTATCATCACCAACAGCGCTTGCAGCGTTCAATGCTTCTTCAAGATCACCTTCTTCAAGCAAGTCGATTCTATCAGCATAATGAGCCCAAACACCAGCGAGATAATCTGCCTGTAATTCCAAACGAACAAGATATTTATTGAACTCTTTTTCGCTCACTCGTGAACGAAGTGAATTTACTTTTTCATTAATACCAAGTAATGTTTGAACGTGGTGCCCGACTTCGTGAGCGATAACATACGCCATTGCAAAATCGCCGGGAGCTTTAAATTTATTTCTCAGTTCCTCATAAAAACTCAAATCAATGTATAATTTATAATCTCCGGGACAATAGAATGGTCCTGTCGCGGCACTTGAAAATCCGCATGCAGATTGAACGCTTCCGGTATACAGAACGAGTTTCGGGTATTGATACGTTAATCCTTCTTTCCTGAATAATTCTGTCCATACATCTTCAGTTTCTGCAAGAACTACTGAGACAAATTGCGCAAGTTCATTTTCCTCAGCAGTTCCCTGATAAGGAGAAGTTGTTGTCTGATTATCAAATTGCGAAGTGTTCATAATCTGGGAAGGATCACCACCAAGAAAATATATCGCGAGAATCAGAATAATACTACCAATGCCACCACCAACCATACCTTTGGAGTAACCACCGCGACGATCCTCGACATTGCTGCTTTCTCTTCTACCTTTCCAACGCATAATTTTCTCCTTAAAATATCTAAAAAAATATAAGTATAATATTTAAATCTTTTCTACAAATATCCTATCAATATCCACAAAAGCAAAGCTATTTTTTGTTAAGTCTTCCTAATGTTTAATATTTACACAGTCATTTACAAAATTATTGGTAGTTATAAATATGCGAAAAGTTTTATATCCCGGAACTTTTGATCCGGTTACTTATGGACACATCGATTTAATTAAAAGAGCAATTGAACTTTTTGACGCTGTAGTAGTTACAGTAGCAATAAATCCTGGTAAAGCTCCTCTTTTCACGACAGAAGAAAGAGTGAATATGTTAAAGGAGAGTCTCAAGCAATTTCCAAATGTATCGGTTGATTCCTTTGACGGATTGGTTGTTGATCATGCAAAAATTGTTGGTGCATCGGGGATTCTGAGAGGGCTTCGTGCAGTCAGTGATTTTGAATACGAATTTCAGATGGCATTAATGAACAGAAAACTGGCGAATGATATCGCCACTGTTTTTCTTATGCCTCACGAAAAATTCACTTATCTTAACTCAACAATTATCAGAAATCTTGCGAGCTTAAAAAGTGATGTAAGTGATTTTGTACCACCGATTGTTGCTGAAGCATTAAAGAAAAAATTTCAAGGTATGTAGGGTGTAATTTGGAAACAAAAAAGGGTGTCAGATGACACCCTTTTTATTTTGGGAAAAAATGATTATCAAGCTAAAAAAACTATGGTAACAAGCAAGAAAAGTGCACTGAAAATAAAACTTGTCACGATATTTAATGCGGTATCATTTTGCATACGACTGGACCAAAATTTTGTTAATGATTTATTAATTGATTGATTTTTTTCAAGAATTATACCGCCATAATACTGTCATTTAGTTTGTTTTTAGACTAAATTCTAAAGAAACAATGTAAATTCTACGCTTTCGAAGGTCATTTTTGGAGAAAAAATTTGAGCTGTTAAAGAAGTCTATAAACAGGATGACAGATTTGTCATTTACAATTTATCAATGAAGAAACTAAAATATTAATTCTTCGTTAGCCGGATTTATAACACAATAATTATCATTTCTCAAGCAGATCAATATCGATTTTACTTGTATCTGGCTTACAGTACAAATAATTTTCAATGGTTAATTTTTATTATTTAAATAATCATCAAAATACAGGGCTGAAAATATGAGCTTAAGTCTTATCGCTAAATCAATAAAGCCCTCTCCCACCCTTGCACTCAATGAAAAGTTTGCAATCTTAAAAGAGAAAGGTGACCCGGTAATTCACCTCGGCGGAGGAGAGCCAAAAACCCGTGTACCGATGGAAGCTATTATGGCAACCGTTGCACACGTAAATACAGGTGAAGTCAGGTATGCACCGGCTGATGGAATACCTGCACTCAAACAAGCAATCATCAGATACACAGAAGAATTTTACGACAGGAAAGTAACACCTCAACACATCATCGCTTCCGGTGGAGCCAAACAGGCATTGATGGTTGCGCTGCAAGCAATTCTTAATCCGCAGGAAGAAGTTATTTTTCCTGCACCGTACTGGGTAAGTTATCCGGATATGGCAAGATTAATTGGAGCAATTCCTGTTCCTGCACCAGCAGAGGATGGTACTTTCTATCCTAGATTAAAGGATATTGAAGATCGTGTTGGTTCATATACTAAAGCTGTTATAATTAATAGTCCTAACAATCCAACCGGTGCAATGTATTCCGAAGAATTTATTTCTGATGTTGTTCAATTCTGTGAGAAAAAAGATATCTGGCTGATAATGGATGATATTTATCATCGATTGATTTTTGATGGAAGAAAGCCAATCAATGCATTAAAGTATGCGAAGAAACAGGATGAAAACTCCAAGATCATAATCGTTAATGGAGTATCGAAACAATATGCAATGACCGGCTTCCGGATTGGATGGGCAGTTGGAAATAAAAAAGTAATTGCTGCGATGAGCAATATCCAGGGACATCAGACTTCCGGTCCATCTGTTCTTTTGCAGAAGGCTGCTGTCGGTGCACTTAACGGAATTCAATCCAGTGTTGAGTCATTAAGAGTTACTTTGGAGAATAACAGAAATGTTATGATCGATCTTCTTCATTCATTCGAGGGAGTCAAAGTAACAAAACCAGATGGCACATTTTATTGCTTCGCAGATTTCAGTGCTTATAATAAAAGTTCAAATGCTCTTTCAGCATTCTTAATTGATAAAGTTCAAGTGCTGACTGTTCCCGGTGCCGAGTTTGGACTTGAAGGTTATTTAAGGTTGAGCTACTGCGGAACAATCAAAGATATCCAGGACGGAATCGAGAGAATGAAATGGGCACTTGATCCTAATTCACCAAATGAACTCTACATCGGCGACAGAAAATTAGTGAGGGATTGGTCATGAGTAAATATTTAGAATTCGATACTCCGGCAACCAAGCAGGCGATGGAGCTTGCTTCAGATTTCAGGTTGAAGAACCAGGGATTTACAGAACTTGATCGTGTATTCTGGAATCTGCCGGATGAAGCTTTATATGAAGAAGCTGTTTTCAGAAATGAAGGAAAACTTTCCAAAGGTGGACCACTTCTTGTGAACACAAAACCTCACACTGCAAGAGCTGCATCAGATAAATTTGTTGTTGAAGAGCAATCAACAAAGGATAAAATCTGGTGGGGAGTTTACAATCGTCCTTTCAGCCAGGAAAAATTCACTGCTGTTATGGCAAGAGCAAGAGCATTTCTGCAAGGCGAAGAATTATTTGTTCAGGATGTTTATGCAGGTGCTGATCCTGATTATAGATTGAAAGTAAGAGTAATTACTGAGAAAGCCTGGCATAGTTTGTTTGCAAGAAATATGTTTCTGACTATCGCTAACAAAGACGAATTGAAAAATTTCATTCCCGATTTTACAGTTATCGCTTTACCCGGGTTCAAACTCGATCCATCAATTGATGGTACAAGATCTCAAACCGGAATTATTTTAAACTTCGCAGAACGAACTGCGATAATTGCTAATTCACTTTACGGCGGTGAAATTAAAAAATCAGTCTTTACAGTTTTGAATTTCCTTTTAACATTTGAAGATGTGCTTCCAATGCATTGCTCTGCGAACGTTGGGAAAAAAGGTGACGTTGCGCTCTTCTTTGGATTGAGTGGGACTGGTAAAACTACATTATCTGCTGATCCAAACAGATTACTCATCGGTGATGATGAACACGGCTGGAGTTCAAATGGAGTTTTCAATTTTGAAGGCGGATGTTATGCAAAAGTGATTCGTTTGTCAGCAGAAGCTGAACCTGAAATCTACGCCACAACAAAAAGATTTGGAACTATTCTCGAAAATGTTGTTTACGATCCGGTGAGCAGACATATTGATCTTGATGATGATATGATCACTGAGAATACACGATGTTCTTATCCAATTGATTTTATTCCGAATGTTGTGAAAGAAGGATATGTCCACAAGCATCCAAAGAATATTATTTTCCTGACTTGTGATGCATCAGGTGTAATGCCTCCGATAGCAAAACTTAATCCCGAACAAGCTCAATACCATTTTATCAGCGGTTACACATCAAAGATTGCTGGAACAGAAATCGGTCTTGGCATTGAACCACAGATAACTTTCTCGGCTTGTTTTGGTGCGCCGTTTATGGTTCGTCATCCATATGAATATTCACAAATGCTAAAAGAAAGAATGTTGAAGCACAAAGCTAACGTCTGGCTTGTAAATACCGGCTGGGTTGGCGGAAGATTCGGAGTTGGGAAGCGTATAAGCATTCGTCACACAAGAAATCTTTTAAATGCTGCTCTTGATGGAAAGTTGGACACTGTTAAATACAGAAAAGATAAATTGTTCGGATTTGAAGTACCTCTCTCTTGTCCAGATGTTCCCGAAGATGTTCTCGAACCATCTAACAGTTGGGGAAACAAAGACGAATACTGGAAAAAATACGATGCTCTCGCAGCACGATTTGTAGAAAACTTCAAACTATTTGCTGATGGAACTGCGGAGGAAGTGAAGAAAGCAGGACCGGTAAGGTTGAAAGCATAATTGAAAATTGTAGAGACGGATCAATGACCCGTCTCCTTATTTATACTTGGTAAATAATTTTAAGGTAAAAACTTGAAATCTCATAAACTATCTTTTATTCTGCTCTCATTAATAACAGTTTTGATTCTAACATTTTGTACTGAAGATTCGACAAATCCTCCCGAAGAAGAATTAAATGATATAACCAATCCACCGGGTGGCTATATAAATGAAATAGGCATTAACTCGCAAGGAGATTTTTTTGCAGCAACTCATGAGGGCCTGTTTATTTCAACAGATCGAGGAAGCACCTGGCATTCGCAAACTTTGTTAATCGATTCAATTACAAGTGTAACAGAGATTAAAATAACTTCAGATGATTACGTATTCATTTCATATATCAAATCTGGAAATTCCCATATACTTCGTTCATCGGATAATGGAAATACGTGGATTTCCTTAAGTTCTACGATGACATTAATTCACCAATTCGAAGAAGATTTATATGGAAATATTTACGTTGCAGGAGATGGTTTGCATAAATCATCAGATAAAGGAAATACATGGGAAGTGTTATATACTGATAATCATATCTTTGATGTCTTTTTCCCTGATACTAGTTCTATCATTATAGGAATTTCGTTCGATTTCCCAGGACAAATATTATACTCTTCTGATAGGGGTATTACATGGGACTCAACTGGATATCAAATTCATGTAGCTTCCTTCTATTCACACAATTCAATGCTTTTTGCCGGTGGAGTATCAAGTAGTATATATGGGGGTGGCGGAATTCACAAATCAGTTGATGGGGGAAAATCGTGGAGTCTCTCTGGTCTTGGCACAGCTTCTACAACACAATATATAACGAATAGGATAAATAAATTATTTATTGGCACTGGGTATGGAATTTTTTCTACATCCGATGATGGAGAATCCTGGACGCATACCGTGGATACAGTAGCGATATCATATATGAAAGATCGGCTCGGTTATTTGTATGCAGGAACAATTTGGGGTAATTTTATTAGGTCAACCGATGATGGTAATTCTTGGCACAACTAAAAATCAAATTATGATAGAAACATTAACAAAACTCTTCATCCGCGATCTCGAAAAACTAAAAACAGAAATAACTTCCTACAAAGATGAAAAAATCGTTTGGAAAATTTCCGGAGACATTAAAAACTCAGCGGGAAATCTTTGTCTGCATCTCTGCGGAAATCTTCAGCATTTCGTTGGTGCCGTTCTCGGTGATTCCGGTTATGTAAGAAATCGTGATGCAGAATTCAGCAAGAAGGATGTTCCTATTCGTGAACTAGTGGCTGAAATTGAATCGACATCGAAGGTTTTACAAGAAACATTTGCCAAATTAAGCGAAGATGATCTTCAAAAAATCTATCCTATCAATGTCTTTGGTTATGAAATGACAACAGAATATCTGCTCACTCATATGGCCGCACATCTCAACTACCATCTCGGACAGATTAATTATCATAGAAGATTGTTAGACATCTAACTTTAAATTGCTTTTTTTGTCGCACTGATTTTGTAAATTTCGGTTAGTTTTTTCCTTTCAAACTAAAAATTATCGGAGTGCATCTATGAAAATGTTACAAGAATTTAAACAATTTGCTATGCGTGGAAATGTTCTCGATATGGCAATCGGTATCATTATCGGTGCTGCATTTGGGAAAATCGTTTCTTCATTCGTTGCTGATGTAATTATGCCGCCAATAGGTGTGCTGCTTGGCGGTGTTGATTTTTCAAATCTTGCAATAACTCTTAAGCAAGGTACAGATACTGTTCCGGCAGTGGTACTGAAGTACGGAACTTTTATTAACACCATCATCGACTTTGTAATAATTGCGTTCGCAATTTTTATGGTTGTTAAAGCGATAAACTCCTTCAAGAAAAAAGAAGAGGAAAAACCTGCTGCTCCACCCGCACCAACCAAATCGGAAATTCTTTTAGAAGAAATCAGAAACGAATTGAGGAAAAAATAAACTATCTTTTTATCTTTGAGCCACGGATTAGCCGTGGCTTTTTATTTTTAAAAATATGGTATCATGAAATATTTCTTAGCAATCATTTTTGTAGTCATATCATTATTCATTTCCTGCGGAAGAAAAGAATATACTGAGCAAGGCATACTCGAGATCAAAAAAGAAATTGATTCCTTACTTTACAATCCCGAGGCCGAAGAACATTTTAATTGGGGATCATCGGCTGCGTATTCTAATTTCAGAGCATATTTTCATAAGCAAAAACTGATTTTTATTAATGAAGATTTCCGTTACAGAGAGCCAGGAGAGGCATTTAACAGATACTATTTCAAAGATGGAAAGATGCTTTATTTTGTCGGAAGAGAACTAACTTATATGCCCGACAAGCAATTTAAAAATGTTGAACTGATGGTTGACCCCGATGGAAGTGTAATTGCCTACGATTATGTTATAAATGGACAAAGAACCGGGCTGGATAGTGATGATTCAAAAAAAATTATTGAACACTCCCGGGAACTTGAAAGGATAGTTTCAGAAAGATCTAAGATCGTCCGGAAATAAAATTATGGAGTATGATAGCCTGAACAACGAACAGAAAGTTCAGGTAGCAAAAGGCTTTGATGCGACACCTGAACTGATTCCATACATTCCTTTTCTACTGCAAGATTTGTTTGCGCTTGGCGCATCACCACAAATTATAATACAAACACTTAAATCACTCAATCTTAAAAAAGACTCAACTGTTCTTGACCTGGCATGTGGGAAAGGTGCAGTATCAATTCAAATAGCAAAGAGTCTTGGATTTTCTTGCAAAGGAATAGATTTATTCAAACCATTTGTTGAACTAGCAAATAGAAAAGCAATTGAAGAAGGTGTAGATCATTTATGTCAATTTGAAGTTTCCGATATAAAGACCTCGGTTCAAAATGAAAGAAATTACGATATTGTTGTTCTTGCTTCTGCGGAAACGCTTCTTGGAGAGATTCATAATGCAATTCGAGAATTGAGAAAATGTATTCGCAGTGGCGGATTTATTATCTATGATGGATGCTTTCTGAATAATGAATCTTCTTTGGAGAATCCAGATTATTCAGTAATAAAAAATTATGAGACGACAGTTAAACAGCTAACCTCATTCGGAGATAAGATAATCAATGAGGTAATAATTCCTGTTGAGGATACTATTAATATAGATAGAATGTACACCGAGGCTATTAGAAAAAGAGCAAAAGAACTAGCAAAAAAATATCCAGACAAAGAGAAATTATTTTTCGATTATGTAAAGAGACAGGAAGAAGAGTGTTCAATTATTGAAAATGATATCACCAGTTGTGTCTGGTGCATCAGGAAAACTGGCTGATTCACCTGCTGGACAAATAATATCTCACTCCAAAAGTATAATTCATTGCACTAAAAGCACCGGGTCTATATTCAGCATCACTCTGAGCATAGTTGTACTGAGCTTCAGCAAATGTGGAAAAGTTACTGTCATCCCAGCGTTTTTCTGCTACGAGTCCGCCAAATGCACCCCAGATATTTTCATTATCAACGCTTGAAATTACTCTGCCGGTTCTCAACCTTGCTTCCTGGTTTACAACCATAAATGTCATTCCTCCATTTATACCTAACACAAAATCATCAGTTACAAGAAAATTGTAAAGCAGTCCTCCGTTAATTATCAATTGGCTGAACGAAGAATTGACTTCCACAAAATCTTCCGAAAGCTGAATGTTGGTATTCAGGTATGATGTGTTGTAAAACGATTGAAAGTTTGATTGTGAGATATATGATGTTCGTGCATAGAGAAAAAGATTTTTTATGAGTGGAATCGGTATTCCAACACTTCCACCAAAAGCGAGCGATACAGGATTCTGTCCATCATTGCCTGATAGATTGACGGTTGCGACTCCGGCCATTCCACCGAAAAACACTGAATTGTGCTGCAGATAAGTCTGTGCGCCAGTATCAAATTCAATTAAAACAAAGAATAAGAAAATCGGAATAATTTTTTTCATAAATCACCTTTGTTTTTAACAAACGTAATAAATAATCCGGTTTTAGTCAAACTATTTTAACGGCTTATTCATTTGAAAAATATTTTTTTTAATTCAGTGCTACAGGTTTATATTTCGCCAAATTTTTTTTGAGATTTAAAACATCTTCCAACAAGCTTGCCTGAACCGGGCAGAATCAATATTAACAATTTAGGAATTTTTAATGATCGCCAATAGGGTTAATGAGATTGCTGTATCTGAAACTATGCACATCGCTGCGGAAGCAAAGAAGCTAAAAACCGAAGGAGTTGATGTAATAAATTTAAGTATGGGAGAACCTGACTTCCCTACTCCGCATAATATTAAAGAAGCCGGAAAAACGGGCATTGAAGAAAACCATACAAGATATACAATCAATTCAGGAACGGTTGAATTGAGAACAGCAATTCAGGCAAAACTTAAAAGAGATAATCATCTTGAATACAAGCTGAGTGAAATAATTGTATCCAGCGGTGCAAAACAAAGCTGCTACAATGCAATTTTAACCACCGTAAATCCCGGAGACGAAGTTATAATTCCTTCACCTTATTGGGTTTCTTACCCGGCAATGGTGAATCTTGCTGGTGGAAAAGTTGTAGTCATCGAGACAACTGAAAAAAGTGGATTCAGAATTACGCCTGAACAGCTCAAAAATGCTATCACACCAAAAACCAAAATATTCATCCTTTGCAATCCATCGAATCCAACAGGCTCAGCATACAACAAACAAGAGCTTGAAGCATTAGCTAAAGTTGCGGAGAAAGGAAACTTTTATATTCTCGCAGACGAAATTTATGAGAAGATGGTTTATGATAATTTTGAATTTTTTAGTTTCGCAACAATAGCCACACAACTGCGAAACAGAATAATACTGGTAAACGGTATATCGAAATCTTACGCAATGACCGGCTGGAGAATCGGTTATACTGCAGCAAACGAGCATATCATTGAAGGTATGAATAAGATTCAGAGTCACAGTACGTCACATCCATCTTCTGTTTCGCAGTTTGCTGCGATTGAAGCATTAACCGGACCTCAATACGTTATCAATGAAATGTTTGTTGAGTTCAGAAAGCGCAGGGAGTTTTTATTTAGCGAACTTGTTTCGATTAAAGGAATAACCTGCTATAAACCCGAAGGAGCATTTTATTTATTTCCAAATATTTCTGCATTTATGCACAAACATTCAAAAGTTCTCCAGGTAGAAAACTCTTTCGACTTTGCAATGCATCTTCTATATGAAGCACATATTGCCGTCGTACCTGGTAATGCATTCGGCGCAGATGGTTATCTGAGAATTTCTTATGCCACATCAATGGAAAATCTGAAGGTAGCGGTTATCAGACTCAGGAAAGCTTTAGCAAAGCTGGAAGTTTAATCCAAAATGAATTATGCGTTTTGCTGCTTGATATATTCTTGAAGTGAATCGAAGATAATTTCCACCGGCATTTCCACTCCAGTCCATAATTCAAAAGATTTTGCAGCCTGAGAAATCAGCATCTTCAATCCGCCAACAACATTTGCACCCTGTATCTCAGCAGTTTTCAGGAATTTTGTTTTGGTTGGATTGTAAATCAAATCAAATACTATGTGTTCATCATTGAATGAGTCATCAATGTCAGTGATTGTATCTTCAACATCCGGATACATTCCCAAAGTTGTAGCGTTAAAAATCAGGCTGGAGTTTTTTAATGTCTCAACATTATCCGGTGGAAAAAGTTCGAATGTATGAAAGGAATCGTATCTCATCTTCAATGCAAAATCGTTTGCAAGTGTATCAGCTTTCTGCTGAGTACGATTGATGATGTTTATTTCTTCCGGTTTGAAATATCGAAGCAGAGTATAAATTACAGCCCGGGCACTTCCTCCAGCACCAATTACGGTTGCTTTAGTTCCTGAAATTTTTTCTTTAAAGGGCAGCAGCGTTTCTAAAATTCCGTAAGCATCTGTATTGTAACCCATCAGTTTACCATGATCGTTAACAATTGTATTCACAGCGCCGATGATCGAAGCTTCCTCAGAAACTTCGTCAAGATATTTTATGATTTTTTCCTTATGAGGAAGAGTAACATTTAAGCCTTTCAAACCTAATGCAAGCACTCCGTTTACCGCAGCTTTAAGATTTTCGGATGGCACATCAAATGGTAGGTAAACATAATCAAGATTCATCTGTTCAAGTGCAAAGTTTTGAATGAATGGAGAATAAGAATGCTTAATGGGATGTCCAATCAAACCAATCAGTTCAGTATTTGCTAAAAAAGAATTTCTCACATTGCCCTCTTAAATCTGCCACTGGAATTCAATCCGCTGTCAGTTTTCACCCAGGAGCTTTTTGAACAGTTTGGAGGATTTAATTTCCGGATAATCATTAGTAAACTCTTCCTGAATGCTCGGATCCAATTCAAATGCTTTTTTCAGGCATTGAAGTGCATCTTCAGTCCTGCTGAGTATAAAATTAACTTTTGCTTTTTCATAAATTGCTTTGGCATCGTTTTCCTTCAGCGTAATACATTTGTCAAAAGCTTCGAGTGCACTGAGCCATTCGCCAAGTTCAACATAAGTCTCCGCAAGTGTAAACCATATATCGTAGCTTGCCGGCGAAATCTTCAATGCTTTTATATAACTATTAACTGCTTCTTTCAACTTACCTAAAGAATACTCAAGATCAGCTTTTGCGTACCATGCTTCAGCACTATCCTGCGCGAGTGTTACTGCTTTATTAAAATCTCGTAATGCAAATTGATACTTCCCTGCTGAATCATAGCAGTAACCGCGCGCCAGATACGCTTCAAAGTATGCATCGTTGTTTTTTATTGCTTCACTGTAAAACCTGAGAGCGTTTTTTAAGTCGCCGAGTTCTTCATATAAATTTCCGATATTGTAACAAGTAGTTTCGTCACCCGAATCCAGCTCATAAGCTTTCCTGAAACTTTCAAGCGCTTCAGGATATCGTTGCAATTCAGCTAGAATATTTCCTTTGTTGAACCAGGCGCTCGTAAAATTTTCCCTTATAGAAACAGCCAATTCATAGCTGTTGATAGCTTGTTCCATCTTGTTCATTTTTGAAAGAATAACCCCTCGATTGTACCAACCGTTAGGATTGTATGGATCTATCTCAAGAAACTTTTCGTAGGAAATTAAAGCATTTGAATAATCTTCCAGATTTTCGTAGCAAAATCCCAACTCGTAATAAGCTTCAGCATATTCAGAATTAAGCTTTAACACCTGATTAAAAAATCTGATCGCTGCTTCAAACTCCTCGTTTCGCTGATGAAGTATACCAAGGCTGTAAAGAGCATCTTCATTATTCGGATCGTTTGCTAAAGCTTTGTGTAGAGATTCTTTAGCCTGCTTAAACAGTCCAATATTCTCCTCGGCAATCGATCTGTCGACAAGCGCATCAGAATCTCCGGGGTTTAGTGACAATGCTTTATTGAAACACTCAATTGATTCATTGAAATATCCAAGTGCATTAAGGAACAAACCTTTTTTAATCCAGTATTCAGAATTGTAAGGTGCAATTTCAATCAGTGCATTTATGAGGTATAATCCATCTTCATTTAAATCATTATCCAGACATGCCTGTGTCACTTCGTCAAACATATCGAGATATCCATAAACAGATCCTGAATCAATTAACCGTTTACACTCTTCTATCTGTTCCCTGAGGTTCTCATTTTCGGAGGATTCACTAAAATCATACTCTTCATCAAAGAAGCTCATCCACTTTCCTTATTAATTTTAATTCCACAAAAAATGTATAACTAAAAAAAACTAAAAACAAGAACGCAAAGATTTGACAGATTAATAAAATTTTACTAAGCAAATACCAGGTATAAAAAAGCCCTGCTATTACAGGGCTGGCATATAATTATATTTTCTGAGTCATTTCCTTAAAACTGCCGTCACTTTTTTCGCAGCATCATCAAATGATTCGGCCACTTCAAAGTTGAGATGAGATTCTCTTAAAAGCACTCCGGCTTCTTTTGCATTTGTTCCTTCAAGCCGAACAACAATTGGAACAGCAACGTGCATCTCTTTTGCAGCATCAATAACTCCCTGTGCAACACGGTCGCATCTAACTATTCCACCAAAGATATTAATCAATATTGCTTTAACATTTTTGTCAGATAAAATAATTTTAAAACCGTTTGCGACTGTTTCTTTGCTTGCACCACCGCCAACGTCAAGGAAGTTTGCCGGCTCGCCGCCAGCAAGTTTGATAATATCCATAGTAGCCATTGCAAGTCCGGCACCGTTTACCATACAGCCAACGTTCCCATCCAACTTTATGTAATTGAGATTGTACTTCGAAGCTTCAATTTCCAACGGATCCTCTTCATCAAGATCTCGGTACGCAGCAATTTCAGGATGACGGTAAAGAGCGTTATCGTCAAAATTCATTTTTGCATCGAGTGCAACAACTTTGTCATCATTAGTTATAATCAATGGATTGATTTCCAACAGTGATGCATCTGTCTTTTCATAAGCATTGTATAGTGATTTTATAAAAGGAATGAAACTCTTGAACGCATTTCCTTCCAGACCAAGTGCAAATGCAAGTTTACGAGCCTGGAAATCACGTAATCCAATTGCCGGATCAATCCATTCTTTAATGATTTTTTCAGGAGTTTCCGCTGCAACTTTTTCAATCTCGACTCCACCTTCAGTGGATACCATTATTACGTTTTTGGAAACTGCACGGTCTAGGAGAATTCCGAGATACAATTCTTTCTTGTAATCAAGTCCTTCAGTGATGAAAAGTGTTTTTACAATTTTACCTTCAGGTCCGGTTTGATGAGTAACAAGCAAGTTGCCTAAAAATCTTACTTGCTATTTCCTTTGCTTTCTCAACTGAAGTTGTGAACTTAACTCCACCTTCAAGAATTAATTCACTTGGATTTTTAGGATTATACAACTTCCCTTTCCCTCTTCCACCAGCGTGAATCTGTGACTTCACGACAAATTGATTTATTCCTTTCTGCTTAAGCTGGAATATTGCCCCATCAAATTCTTCCATACTCCTGATAGGAACACCATCTTGAACAGGAACGTTGAATTTCTTTAAGGTTTCTTTTGCCTGATACTCGTGAATTTTCATTTATCTTTACTTTTAGTTAAAAATTTTAATTTTAATTAGCTTCATATCAATTTCGGATTTCCTTGAATGAAAAACTGCTAAAACATATATACTGTCTTCAATAATCTCATAAATTATCTTAAAAGGAAATCTTCTAACGACTTTCTTTCTATAATTATCAAATTCGATTGGATAGAGTTCCGGATTCTTATAATTTTTTGGATAGCATCATCTATACAGCGAGCAAATTCTATATCAAGTCCTTTTTGTTGATTTCCATACCACAGAATAGCTTCATTGAATTCTTCTTCAGCTCCGGGATGAAAAACGACATCTGATATCATTTAATTTTTCCTAAAAACTCATCTCTTATTTCTTCCCACTTTCTTCCATGGGTTACATTTATTTCATTACTTCTTTTAGAATATTTTTGCATCAGTTAACTCAAGTTGTCCTCGTTACTATCCCAAATTTCTTCAACCAAGAGTATCTTCTCAGAAACATTGAGTTTATTGATTTGATTTCTTAGTTCGTCATTCATTTCCTTAATCCTTTATCTACTTTTTCATTTATTAAAATAAAAATAGCATCTTTAACAACAACCTCTTTTGAGAACTTCTGCGAAGAGTTTTTTATTTCTCACTCATAAACGGATAACGCCAATCTTTCGGAGGATCAAAAGTTTCTTTTATTGTTCTGGCAGTCATCCATCTCAAAATATTCATAGCACTTCCGGCCTTATCATTCGTGCCTGAAGCTCTTCCACCACCAAACGGCTGCTGACCAACAACTGCTCCTGTTGGTTTATCATTTATGTAGAAATTTCCGGCAGCATTTCTTAATCTATTTGACATTTTAACAATTACTTTTCTATCCTGAGCAAAGATTGCACCTGTTAATGCATATGGAGAAGTTTCATCACAGAGTGTTAAAGTTTCATCGAGCTTGTTATCATCATAGACATAAATCGTTAACACAGGACCAAAAATTTCTTCTTCCATCGTTTTGAATTTCGGATTTGTGGTAACAATCGTTGTCGGCTCAATGAAATACCCTTTTGAATCATCAAAGTTTCCACCGGTTATTATCTCGACTTCATTAGAACCTTTTGCATATTTGATGTATTCGGTAATTGATTTGAAAGCTCCTTTATCAATTACAGCACCCATAAAGTTTGTGAAGTCTTCAATATCACCCATTTTAATTTTGCCAACTTCAGCAACGTACTTTTCTTTAAACTCTTTCCAGATAGATTTTGGAATGTACATTCTTGAAGCAGCAGAACATTTCTGACCCTGGTATTCAAAAGCACCGCGTAAAGCTGCAACAACAAGTGCATCAACATCTGCTGAACTATGAGCAAATATAAAATCTTTACCGCCGGTTTCACCAACTATGCGAGGATAGTACTTCATATTTTTTAGATTATCGGAAATAGTTTTCCACATATTCTGAAAAACTTCGGTTGATCCTGTAAAGTGAACACCAGCAAGATTTGGATTTGTAAATGCAGGAGTTCCAACCTGTCCACCGGATCCGGGAACAAAATTGATCACACCTTTTGGCAATCCAGCTTCTTCAAATAATTTCATCAGCCAATATGCCGAGTATACTGCACTTGAAGCAGGTTTCCACAAACTTACATTACCAACAATTGCCGGAGCAGTTGGAAGATTTCCTGCAATTGATGTGAAGTTAAAAGGAGTCACAGAAAAAATAAATCCTTCCAGCGGACGATATTCCAAACGATTCCACATTCCGCTTCCGGAGTA
The DNA here is from genome assembly GCA_016716565.1 of bacterium. Taxonomy (NCBI): domain Bacteria; species bacterium. The sequence goes on along the minus strand of JADJWC010000003.1, from coordinate 186,288 downwards.
AGGCTGATCCTGCATCAACTGAGCCATATAAAAACTGTTGAAGCGATAGAAGTCAACAAGCTCAGCAGCCGAATCAATCTCTGCCTGATAAACTGTCTTAGATTGTCCAAGCATTGTAGCAGCATTTATTGTTGATCTCCACGGGCCAGCTAACAAATCAGCTATCTTTAAGAAAATAGAAACTCTGTGTTCCCACGGCATTTCTGCCCATTCCTTGCGAGCTTCGAGTGCGGCTTCAACAGCCATATCAACTTCTTTTTTACTTGCTTTATGATAAACACCAAGAACGTGACTGTGATTGTGCGGCATTACCATTTTTTCTGTATTGCCGGTTCTAACTTCTTCTCCGCCAATAATTAATGGAGCTTCAATTTGTTTGGATTTTAGTTCTGCTAATTTTTTCTTTAATTCTTCTCTTTCCGGACTCCCCGGTTTATAGCTTTTAACTGGTTCATTTATTGGTTGTGGTACTTTGAAATATGCATTTGACATAGGATTTCCTCATAAATAAAAATTGTGTTATGAAAATTACCGTTTTTGGTTTTGAGATACAATTTAAACTCACATAATTCAGATGAATTTTATAGGCGATTTCATTAAATAAAATTTCTTTGCAATTAATTTGATTGGCATTATTTTGCAGGCAGTTAAATTGTATGGAAGCAGCGAGAGAGGGCTGGTATCCATTCATCCCGAAAAATAACAATGCTTTTCCAATTTAAGCGGAGAAATTTATGGGTTCTTTAAAAGCATTTTACACAATACCCGAGCTTTATAAATTTTTAACTGAAGATTTTGGTCCTATAAAAGGAGGACATATTATCTTCAGAAAAGTTGATAATGTCTACAAAGGAATTACCTATCCGGAATTAAAAACGGAGACCGACTCATTTGCTTTCGGTTTGAACGCTCTCGGTCTGAGAAAAGGTGATTGTGTCGCACTTATTTCCGAAAACCGTCCTGAATGGGTTTATGCTGATTTTGCAATGCAGATGCTCGGAATAGTAAATGTTCCTCTTTATCCTTCATTAACTTCAGATTCAATAGAATACATACTCAACGATTCAGAATCGAAAGCAATAATTATTTCAACCGGATTTCAACTAAACAAGGTTCAGAAAGTTTTAAAGAACTGCAAACATTTGAAACATATTATAATTCTTAATGACCATGATGATGTAGCAGTTACAGATCACCTTTTCACGTTTGCTCAAATCCAGGAAAAAGGGAAAAGCATTCAGCACAGTAGTCCTGACTTACTGAAAAAATCTGCTGCAGAAATTAAAGAAGATGATGTCTGCACGATTATTTATACATCCGGGACAACCGGAGAACCGAAAGGGGTAATCCTGACTCATCAGAATATTATTTCAAATGTAAATGCTGCGCTAGATATTTTCCCAATTACAAAAGATGATGTGTTCCTTTCGTTTCTTCCTCTTTGCCATATATTTGAACGAATGGCTGGGTATTACACTGCGTTTGCCGCGGGATGCACAATTTATTACGCTGAAAGTATTGAAAAGGTTGCAACAAATCTTCAGGAAGCAAGACCCACTCTGATGACATCAGTTCCGAGATTGTTTGAAAGAATTCAGTCAAGAATTATTAAAAATGTAGAGAGTCAGTCAGTTACCAAACAAAAGATTTTCTATTGGGCTTTGGATTTGGGTAAGAAATTTTGTGCTGCAAAAAAGAAAGGCCCGGTTCCATTTGCACTCGCAGCAAAATATAGAATAGCCGATAAACTTGTCTTTAAAAAAATAAGAGAACGAACCGGCGGAAGATTGAGATTTTTTATTTCAGGTGGAGCAGCACTTTCCAAAGAACTCGGAGAATTTTTTGAAGCGGCCGGAATTCAGATTGTCGAAGGATATGGACTGACTGAATCATCTCCGGTGATAACAGCTAACAAACCTGATGACTATAAATTCGGAACTGTCGGCAAGCCTTTGCCGGGAGTTGAAGTAAAAATTGCTCCCGATGGTGAAATACTGGCTCGTGGTCCAAACATTATGAAAGGGTATTACAAAAAGAAGAAAGAAACCGAAGAGACAATCATTCACGGATGGCTCCACACCGGAGACATTGGTGTATTTGATTCTGAAGGATTTTTACAAATAACTGACCGGAAAAAACATCTGTTTAAAACTAGTGCTGGAAAATATATTGCTCCAACTCCGATTGAAAATATTTTTCTTGCCAGCAAATACATTGACCAGTTTGTATTGATCGGTGATAAAAGAATGTTCCTCAGTGCATTAATAGTTCCCGATTATGAGGCATTAAAAGAATTTGCGGATGCTCATAACATTCCTTATAAGAATGAATCCGACTTAACAAACAACGATCAGATTTATAAGTTGATTGAAAGTGATATGGCAAAACTTCAAAAACAGCTTGCGAATTATGAACGAGTAAGGAAGTTTGCTTTACTTGATAAGCCTTTCACAATAGAAACCGGTGAAATTACGCCGAGCTTAAAGATCAAAAGAAAAGTTGTAGAAGAAAAATACAATTATCTGATTGAGAAAATGTACTACGGCGGAATGGAGAAGGATTAAATTTTCTACTGTTTACAATCATTCCCGGGAGTGAAGAGATCCTGTCTACTGGACAGTTAGGTCGGGAATTCGATCGCAGATTCCGGACAAGCCGGAATGACTGACCGTTTCTTGTCATTCCTGCGATCCCGCACTAGCTGGAGAGTCGGGAATCTGACGACTGATACTCAACTCAATCAGCTAAACACCATTCAAAACATTAATCATCTTTTTATGGACGAGACTGTTCGTTGCCAGTATTCTCTTCGAATATATATCAATTTTATCACCATCAAAATCTGTAACAACTCCGCCGGCTTCTTCAACAATTAGTTTTCCGGCACATATATCCCACGGATGAAGTGATACTTCCCAGAAACCATCAAATACTCCGCTCGCTACATAACAAAAATCAATTGCGGCAGAACCGAGTCTTCTTATTGCGCGTACTTGTTTTAAAAATGCAACAAATCTTTCAGATGCCTTGTCAGGATTTTCTTTGATGTTGTACGGAAATCCGGTAACGAGAACACTGTGTCCAAGGATTTCATTCTTACTCACGAATATTTTCCGACCATTTTCAAAGCTTCCTTTTCCTTTTTCTGCTGAATAGATCACATCTCTCATAACATCATATACGACTCCGGCAATCGTATCTCTATTTTTCTGAACTCCGATTGACACTGCAAAGATTGGTAATCCGTGAGCAAAATTTGTTGTTCCATCAAGAGGATCAATCACCCAAAGATATTCAGCTGATTTATTCACTTCACTTCCCTCTTCTGCGAGAATTCCGTGGGAAGGATATTTTTTTCTGATGAAATCGGTTATCAGCTTTTCTGATGCTTTGTCAGTTTCTGTAACCAGATTCAGTTCATTTGTTTTAAACTCAATTGAATGAGATTTGCCAAAAGCATTTCTTATCAGTTCACCAGCTTCTTTTGATATTTTAATTATATCATCAATCATAAAATCGGGATTTTTTTTGTTACAAATATAAACGAAACAGCTTTCATCAATAACCTAAAGGTCCGAACGTCAAGCTTATTAAGAAATACTGTAACGAAACTTTCCTTGATAGCAGGTTGTTAATTAGATATATTTCGACCCGAATTTATGTTCAATAAAGGAGAAATTTTTTGGAAAATCTTAAGGATCTGGAAATCCATCCGTCCGAAAGCAATTCAATAGTAGATAGTATCCCTGAAGAAATGCCGATTTTACCGCTGAGAGATATTGTAATCTTTCCGTATATGATATTTCCGGTTCTTGTCGGACGAGAACAATCTATCAGGGCAGCTAATTTTGCGGCTGAGCATACTAAGTATATCTTTTTATCAACACAAAAAAAATCAGCGATCGAAGATCCTTCAATAAAAGATTTATATCCGGAAGGAACGGTAGCGAAAATTGTTCAGATATTAAAGCTTCCAAACGGACTAATGAAAATTCTTGTCGATGGTTTGTTCCAGGCAAGGATAACTGAGTTCACTAACAATAAAAGTTTCTTTGAAGGCAAAATAGAACTGATCATTCCAACCGTTGATAATGACCACGAAATGAATGCGATGATCAGGCAGATGACTCAGCTTTTCAAAGATTATGTTAAGATCAGCAAGAATGTTCCAAAGGATACGATTACAGCATTTGATAATATCGAAGAGCCTGACAGAAAACTTTTTTACGCTGCAGCTAATATCAATCAATCAATTGAAGTCAAGCAGACCATTCTTCAGAAATTTACTCTCAAAGAACAATATCTTGAAGTAATAAAAGTATTGAACTCTGAAATCGATATTCTGAGGATTGAAAAAGAGATTGATAATAAAGTCCAGGAAAACATTGCAAAGACCCAGCGAAAGTTTATTATACAGGAACAAATAAAAATTCTGCAGGATGAATTAGGTGAAGATGAAGACGCATCACCTGAGTTTGCTAAAATTCGGGATCAGATTAAAAAGGCAAAGATGCCGAAGGAAGTTGAAGACAAAGCTCTAGAAGAATTCAACAAGCTAAAAAAAACTCCGCCAATGTCTCCCGAATCAACTGTAATAAGAAATTATCTGGACTGGCTTGTTGGTGTACCTTGGAGTAAAAGATCAAAAGACAATCTTGACATCAAGCACGTTCAAAAAATTCTTGACCAGGATCATTTCGGATTAGAAAAACCAAAAGAAAGAATCATCGAGCATATTGCTGTTCTTAATTTAGTTAAGCAGATGAAAGGTCAGATATTATGTTTCGTCGGTCCTCCGGGAGTTGGTAAAACTTCTTTAGGTAAATCAATTGCTCGTGCTCTTGGTAGAAATTTTGTTCGTATCAGTCTCGGTGGCGTTCGTGATGAAGCAGAAATTCGCGGACACAGAAGAACCTATATCGGTTCAATGCCGGGAAAAATTATTCAATCAATGAAAAGAGCGGGAACTATTAATCCCGTAATTCTGCTTGATGAAATTGATAAGATGAGTATGGATTTCCGGGGCGATCCATCATCAGCTATGCTTGAAGTTCTGGATCCTGAACAAAACCACACTTTCAATGATCATTACCTTGAAGTTGATTACAATCTTCAGCAGGTGATGTTCATTACGACAGCTAACATTCGATACAACATTCCACTGCCTCTTCAGGACAGAATGGAAATAATTGAGCTCCCCGGTTATCTCGAATATGACAAGCTTGAAATAGCAAAGAAGCATCTTATTCCGAAACAATTAAATGCACACGGACTTGAAAATAAACACATTGAGTTCAGTGAGAATGCTATTAAAAAAATTATTGGTGAATACACCAGAGAAGCGGGTGTCAGAAATCTTGAAAGAGAGATAGCTTCAATCCTCCGAAAACTTGCTAAGGAAATTGTTGTAAAAGAATCGACAAATGGAAAAAGTAAAAAGAAAGCAAAGTATGTGATCAACGAAGAATTAGTTGAAGAATATTTAAAAACTCCGCGATACAGATATCAAAGACATAGTAAAGGAAATAAAGTCGGTAGCGTAACCGGTTTAGCATGGACAAGCACCGGAGGTGAGTTGCTTTCAGTTGATGTTACAATTATGAATGGTGCAGGTAAATTGAATCTTACCGGTCAGCTTGGAAATGTTATGAAAGAATCTGCGCAAGCCGCATTGAGTTATCTGCGTGCTTCTGCTAAAAGGTTAGGCCTGAATCCCGATTTCTTCAAAGGCAGAGAAATTCACATTCACTTGCCGGAAGGAGCAATTCCAAAAGATGGTCCATCTGCTGGTGTTGCAATGGCAATGGCGATGCTGTCAGCAATAAGCGGAAAACCAGCATCCAACAATGTTGCTATGACAGGTGAAATTACACTAACAGGATCAATACTCGCAATCGGCGGACTAACTGAAAAACTTTTAGCTGCAAAAAGAAATAATATTAAGACGGTTCTTATTCCAAAAGAAAATGAAATTGATCTGAAAGAAGTTTCGGATAAAGTTAAGTCAGGTTTAGATATTGTTACTATTGGACGAGCAGAACAGGCTATTCCCTATTTGTTTGAGGGTGTCACGATGAAGAAATCCACTGAAGCAAAAAACCGGAAATTAAAAAAGAAAAGTTGACAATGTCAGAGGAAATCAGAATTGATAAGCATCTATCTGAAGAAGAAAAGTACAGACTTCTGGTTTCGCAGGTTAAATCTCTTTTATCCAAAGAAGATAATCTAATTTCGAACTTATCAAATTTGACAGCAGCAGTAAGAGATACTTTTGACAAAATTAGTTGGATTGGTTTTTACCTTTTTGATGGAGATAAACTATATCTAGGACCATTCCAGGGAAAAGTTGCGTGCACAAATATTGAAATCGGGAAAGGTGTTTGCGGAACATCTGCCCAAAAACGGGAAACGATAATTGTTCCTGATGTTAATAAGTTTCCGGGACATATTTTCTGTGATAGCGATTCAAAATCAGAAATTGTAATTCCTCTTATAAAAGATAAAAAACTGCTCGGTGTGCTTGACGTGGACAGCCACAAGTATAATTCTTTCAGTGATATGGATAAAGAATATTTAGAGGAAATTTGTAAATTTCTGTGTGAGGAAATCTTCCCATCAACTAATAAAGATTAAATGAGCAATTTTGTAGTTACAGCAAGAAAGTGGAGACCGCAGCGATTTGAAGACGTTGTTGGTCAGGAACATATCACCAGCACTCTGAAAAATGCAATCAAAGAAAAACGTATTGCTCATGCATATCTTTTTACTGGTCCACGCGGTGTTGGGAAAACTACGACAGCAAGAATTCTAGCCAAAACTCTGAATTGTGAAAACCGAAAAGACTCTGAACCTTGCAATGAATGTGAAATGTGCAGGTCAATTCAGAATTCGCAATTGATCGATATAATTGAAATTGACGGAGCTTCCAATCGTGGAATTGATGAAATCAGAACTTTAAGAGATTCAGTCAAGTATGCACCAACCCGAGGTAAGTATAAAGTTTATATTATCGATGAAGTACATATGCTCACAAAGGAATCATTCAATGCTTTCCTGAAAACACTTGAGGAACCACCGGAACATATAATTTTCATCTTTGCAACTACCGATGTGCATAAAGTTCCTTTGACAATTATTTCAAGATGCCAGCGTTATGATTTCAGAAGAATTCAGCTTGATAAGATAAAAGAGACTTTGAAGATGATTGCCGATGAAGAGAAGATAAAGATTGATGATAAAACTCTGACAATAATTGCAAAGAAAGCAGACGGAGCGTTACGTGACGCTGAAAGTTATTTCGATCAGGTGGTAGCATTTTCAAAAGGAAAAATAGACGCTGAACTTGTAACTCAAATGCTTAATCTTATTGATGAAGAAATTTATTTCCTTATTTCTGATGCTGTTATTAATAAAGATTTCAAGATAGTTTTTCAGTCCTCAGAGAAGATTTATGAGAATGGATGGGACTTCGGGGATTTTATGGATGGACTAATAGAACATTTCAGAAATATATTATCAGTTGTAATAACTGGTTCAACTTCTGCTGTCGAAACCGCTGATATCTACAAGAAAAAATATCTGGAATATGCTGATAAATTTTCAGAAAGTGATATACTCAGGCTGCTGAATTATCTTAGCAAATCACAACAAGAACTTCGATATTCGCAGAATCAGAAACTTAAAACAGAAATTATCCTTAGTCACTTAGTTGCGCTGGAAAATTCGAGAACTATTTCAGAATTAGTCTCGGAAGTCGGTGCAGCAGATTCAAAAATTAACTCTGTAAAAGAATCAACTAAACCTTTGTACTCTTCGGAATCAACATCTAAAAAAAAAGTAGTCGATAACCAATTTAAGTCGAACAAATCCGAGCTGATTGAGAACCATTCATCAAACAAGATTGAAAGTCCTGCAACACAACCACATTATACTTTTGATGATGTTGTAAAAAAATGGGAAGGATTTATTGAATCCATTAATTCCGAAAAAGGATTTACTCTCGGCCCTGCATTAAAAAACTTCAGTTTACTTTCTTTAAAAGACAACAGCCTCTCGTGTTCTGCAAAGAATGAATCTGATCTAAATATGTTCAGGATTAACGAAAAGTATTTGACCAAAAAGTCCGAGGAATTCTTCGGTAGAAGATTTAATTTTTTAGTAAGTCACGCAGTAACAGCAAATACGAAAAGCCCAAAATCTGAAAAAGAAGTAGAACCCACATCTTCTCCCGACTCAGATCCATACGAAGATATTATCATCAACCAGCTTGGAGCTGAAAAAATAGGCTGAAAATTAGTTTTTCAGCATTTTTAATAGTATTCATCCCTGAATTTGCCACCTCCAAATTCTTTGATTTTGAAGTAATAATGAATATTTTTGTGGTCTATGTCAAATGGACTTGTTGTAGCAATTGATGGTCCTGCCGGTTCTGGAAAAAGCACGTCGGCTAAGCTTATCGCTCAAAAACTTGGATACATATACATAGACACTGGCGCAATGTACCGTGCGATAACTTACCTCGCTTTAAAAGATAGAGCAATCGGAGATAATTCCCGTATTATTGAACTGGCAAGGAAATGTAAAATTGATCTTAAGTTTGAAGATGGTAAAGTAATTGTTCTTTTAAATGATCAGGATGTTTCAAGAGAAATTCGTTCGGCTGAAGTGAATGCACATGTAAGCGATGTCAGCAAAATTAGTGAAGTAAGAAAAGTTTTAGTCGAAAAACAAAGAGAAATGGCAGCAGAAGGAAGTGGTGTTGTGATGGAAGGACGGGATATCGGAACTGTTGTATTCCCGGATGCTGATGTAAAGATATTCTTGACTGCATCACTTGATATTCGTGCAGATAGAAGAGTAAAAGAGTACCTCGAAAAAGGATCGAATGTTTATGTTGACGATATCAAAAGCAATTTATCAAATAGAGATAAAATTGATTCAAGCAGGAATGACAGTCCGCTTACAAAAGCAGCCGACGCAGTTGAAGTTGATACAACAAATATTACAATTGATCAGCAGGTAAAACTGATTCTTGACGAAGTAAAAAAAGTAGCAAAGAAAAAAAATATTCATATAATACTTAAAGATTAATAAACCGGCTAAATAAATATGTCAAACAAAACAAAATATATCTTAACTGTTCTTCCGGTTTTGGGCAGAAAGATATCTAATTAATTTCAGGAGGATTAATGGCCACTGATGTCAAAGTTAAGTCAACCAATGTATTAGAAGATTTCGAAAAAGCGAAAAACAAATTCAATACGTACGATTACACACAGGAAGAATTTGAACAGCTTGCGAATATGTACACCGAGTCTTTTCGGGATGTGAAGCAAGGTGAGATGGTTAAAGGTAAGCTTGTTAGAATTCAGAATGATAATGTAATTATTGATGTCGGATTTAAATCTGAGGGAACTATTCCAAGAAGCGAGTTCGGTGAAGATGCCAAACTTGAAGTCGGACAGGAAGTAGAAGTAGTTCTTGAGAGTGTTGAAGATCAGGAAGGAAACCTTGTTCTTAGCAAATCAAGAGCAGATTTCTTACGAATCTGGGAGAAAGTTTTACGAGCCCACGATACCGGCGAAATCATCGATGGTAAAATTATCAAAAGAATTAAAGGCGGAATGGTTGTCGATTTAATTGGTATGGAAGCATTCCTTCCGGGTTCGCAAATCGATATCAGACCTATCCGTGATTTTGATGCATTAGTTGGACAAACGATGGACTTCAAAGTTGTTAAAGTTAACATACCAACAGAAAACGTCGTAGTATCTCACAAAGTTCTGATCGAAGAAGAAATAGCAGATCAGAGAAAAGCAATTCTTGAAAGCCTTGAAAGAGGACAAATTCTTGAAGGTGTTGTAAAAGCTGTAACGGATTTCGGAGTGTTCGTTGATCTCGGCGGAGTTGATGGTTTAATTCATATAACCGACCTCAGCTGGGGAAGAATAAACCATCCGAGCGAAGTAGTTAAGCTTGACGAAACTTTAAAAGTTGTTGTCACCGACTACGATGAAGCTAAGAAGAGAATTTCGCTCAGTCTTAAAAAGCTTCTCCCCCATCCATGGGAAAATATTGATGAGAAATATAAAATTGGTGATAAAGTTGCGGGAAGAGTTGTTTCACTTACTGATTACGGTGCATTCATTGAAATTGAAAAAGGCATTGAAGGATTGATTCATAATTCAGAAATGAGCTGGACTCAGCACATTAAACATCCTTCACAGGTTGTTGCTATGGGACAAATCGTTGAAGCAATTATTCTAAGTCTTGATAAAGATGAAAAGAAAATCTCACTTGGTATCAAGCAGCTTGAGCCGGATCCATGGCAAACATTGATGATAAAATATCCAGTTGGTTCAAGACATACCGGAGTTGCTCGAAATCTTACAAACTTCGGAGTCTTCGTTGAACTTGAACCCGGCGTTGACGGACTGGTTCACATTTCTGATCTTTCCTGGACAAAGAAGATTCGTCATCCCGGGGAAGTTGTTAAGAAAGGTGAATCACTTGAAGTTATCGTTCTCAGTGTTGATGTTGAATCAAGAAAAATTTCTCTCGGCCACAAGCAGATTATGGATAATCCCTGGGATACATTCGAGCAGAAATTTGCTGTTGGAACTATCACAGAAGGAAAAGTAGTTCGAATAATTGAAAAAGGTTTGATTGCTGAATTGCCTGAAGGTGTTGATGGATTTGTTCCTGCAAATCAATTATCAACTTCAAAGCTGAAAAATCTTGCAAATCATTTTCCTGTTGATGATTCTATCCCAATAAAAGTAATCGAATTCGATAAGAGCAACAAGAAAATTGTGCTCAGCACTATTGCTGCTTTGAAGGATAAATCGGATAATGAAATTCTTGATTATCTCAACAAGCATAAGCTTGATAAAGTATCTTTGGATAGCATCAAGAATGCAGATACCGGCGCAATTGATTCTTCTGAATTCCCGATTTTTGAGATTCACGAAAGTCCAGAAGTAAAAAAGACTGAAGAACCTCAATAATCTTTTGATGATTAAATTTGAAAAGCGGGAATTCTCCCGCTTTTCTTTTAAGTAGTAATGAATAAAAAAGTAGCACTACATACACTCGGTTGTAAATTGAATTTCTCGGAGACTTCTTCGATCGGAAGACGGTTCCTCGACCGGGAATTTGAACTGGTAGATTTTCAGCAGTCAGCTGATGTTTATGTTTTGAATACCTGCTCAGTTACAGAATCTGCAGAAAGAGAATGCCGTCAAATTATCAGACGAGCACTCAGGCAAAATCCAGAAGCATTCATCATCGTTACAGGCTGTTATGCTCAACTTCGCCCTGAAGAAATAGCTAGGATTGAGGGTGTTGATGCGATTCTCGGAAGTAACGAAAAATTCAAACTCTTTTCACTGCTGGATAATTTTAATAAACGAGAACTTACCTGCATATCAGTCACACCCACAGAAAATCTCACTGAATTCGGCGTAGCGCATTCCACTGATGCTGATAGTAGGACGCGCGCATTTCTTAAAATTCAGGATGGATGTGACTATACTTGTTCATTCTGTACAATTCCATTAGCCCGTGGTGCAAGCAGAAGTCTTGAAGTAACAAATGTTATAAATGAATTTAAAAAATTACTCGATGCAGGCTATAAAGAAATAGTTTTAACGGGAGTGAATGTCGGAGATTATGGAAAAAATATCGACACAAATTTATTTAATCTTCTCAACGAGCTGATTAAAATCGAAGGTGAATTCAGAATTCGTATTAGTTCAATTGAACCTAATCTTCTTTCTGAAGAAATAATAAATCTAACTGCTGAATCGGATAAACTTTGTAATCATTTCCACATACCTTTACAGAATGGTAGCCCGCGTATCCTCAAAGCAATGCAGAGAAGATACACTGCTGAAGATTATTTCAAATTAATTCATAAAATAAAAGAACGTTTACCGAATGCGGGAATCGGTGTTGATGTTATCGTTGGTTTCCCGGGAGAAACCGAAGAGGATTTCATTCACACTCATAATTTTTTAAGAGATTTGCCTGTCTCCTATCTCCACGTTTTCACTTATTCCGAGAGACCCGATACAAAAGCAATTTCACTTCCCGGTTCAGTTGACGTGCAGGAAAGAAAGAGAAGAAATAATATCCTCAGAATATTAAGTGAGAAAAAAAGAGCAAAATTCTACGAAGAGATGATTGGCACACACCACAAAGTTTTATTTGAACATACAGACAAAGACGGGATGATTCAGGGATTCACATCAAATTATATAAGAGTTCAGCATGAATATAATGACGAATTGGCTGGTAAAATTGTCCCTATTTTTATTGATTCGATTACAGATGATATTTGCAATTGCCAGTTAATATCCACAAAAAATTCAGTTGATTTAGTCGCTGCAGAACTATAAACTTCAAATAAAAAAATATGAAATTATTTTCTGTCATACTTCTGCTTTCAACCACAATCATCTTTTCACAAACAGAAAATTCCAGATCGATTCAGGAACTAAAAAATTCACTTAAAGATTCTGAAGTGAATTATGAGTCATCATCTGTTTCTATCAATTCTTATTTAAGCAATGAAAAGAAAAGCGTTGGACTTGGAATAGTTTACTCGCTTCTTCTGCCCGGAATGGGAGAACTTTACGCAGATGCATACAATGTTGGAAAATATTTTACTATTGCCGACGGACTTTTATGGGGAACATTTATCGGAATGAATGCATATTCAAACTGGCAGGAAGACAATTATAAATCGTATGCTGCTTCAACTGCAGGAGTGATAAACGATGGAATTAAAGACGAAGATTTTTATGCAAATATCGGCGATTACACGAGCGTCTATACTTACAATGAACAGAAAACTTTGGAAAGAAATTTTAACGAGATGTACGATGAACAGGCTTATTTCTGGAAATGGAATACTACTGACGAGCGCAGAACCTACCGCGATATGTGGAATTCCAGTGAGACAGCTAGCAACGGAATCAGGTTTGTTGTTGGTGGTTTAATTTTGAACAGACTTGTAAGTGCAATCAATGCAGCAAGATTAGTTTCAGCGTACAATAATAATTTAGAAGAAGAAGTAAGCTGGAATTTTTCAGTAGGATTTATGAACGCACATAATTTACCGACAAGTCTTGCACTCCACGTGCAAAAATCATTTTAAGAGAATCATTTTTTTAGTCAAAGTATAATTACCGGCTTCGAGTTTATAAAAATAAATTCCACTTGGTAATCCCGAAGCAGTGAAACTCACTTCATAGCTGCCTGCAGATTTATATTCATCAAAAAGTATCTCAACCTCTTTTCCATTTACATCATATATTTTTAAAGATTGCCGACTGCTTATTGTAGACTGCCAACTGATTCTTGTAGTTGGATTAAAAGGATTCGGATAATTCTGATGCAAAACAAATTCATTTGGTGAAGTAGTATTTTCATCAACATCTGTAACCGCTAAAATTTTTACGGGGAACTTCGCTCCAAAATTCCATCTGTCTCTGAAATCAGGAATTGAATCCCACACAAGACTTAATCCGCAGGAATAAATTGTATCCCATTCGATTGCGGATTCGAGTGCTTTATATCCGAACTCCCAGTAGATTGTATCCTGTGTTGTAGGAAAAGGAAGAGAGAATGCCTGTGTAAGCTCATTTAATGTCATTGGATGCTGAGTTGAGAAAGTATCAACTAAAACCATTTCGCCGAATCTTCCTGCAACATTGTAGCCGCCTGCTTGTGCCGGACCGCCAGCCATAAACATTTTATATAAACCGGTTTGACCAACAATTAAGGAATCCGGACCTTCCACCCAAACTTTTACAAGCGTATCACGTTCTGTTGTATGACAAACGCATCCGCTGCCGTTAAGCTCCGTGCAGCCGATCAGAGTTGTTTCATCTTTGTTTGCAATTACAACTACTGAAACGAATGCAAGAAAAAATATTGCTAAAAAGTAGTTTATTTTCATCCTGAATGAATTTTAATTGGTGGCAAAGATATGAAAAAAAGATAATAAAAAGCGACTCAGTTAATACTGAGCCGCAATAATTTTACTTCAATAGTATCATCTTTTTTGTTTCAGTATAACCGCCGGATTTTAACTGATAGAAGTAGATTCCTGATACCAGATTCCGGACGAAACCGGAATGACTGTCAAACTCAACTTCAAAACTCCCTGCAGGCTTTTCTTCGTTAATAAGTGTTGCTATCTCGTTGCCGAGAACGTCATAGACTTTTATTGTAACAAAACTTTGCTCAGGAATTTCATACAGGATAGTCGTTGAGGGATTGAAGGGGTTGGGATAGTTTTGGTGAAGTAAATACATCTGCGGTTGAATAGGATCATTATCAGTATCAATAAATGTTGCTCCACCAGTTGTTGTTTTTAGAATAGCTCCTTCGGAACCGACCACGTATCCTGTTTGATTATCTAAAAAACTAATTTCAGTTAGATGGTTATCCGTTCTGCTAATTTGCACTGCCCAATTATCCCCACTGTCTGTAGTTAAAAGTACTTTCCCATAATTGCCACAAATGTATCCCTTTGTATTGTTTACAAAGTGAACTGAGGTTAACCATAAATCCAAGTATGGTGATTGGTTAGTCCAGGTTTCTCCGCCATCATCAGTTTTTAGAATGACGGAATTGAAATTATCAAAATTATATCCGACAATCCAACCGAAATTAGAATCAATAAAATGAACTGAATTTAGCTCATGACCATCACTCGTCCTTCGACTAACCCAATTTATACCGCCATCTGTAGTTTTCAGTATAACACCATATTTCTCAGAACCATTTATGAAAGTCCCAACTATCCAACCAAGGGTTTGATCAATGAAAAATATTTTATTTAGCAAAACAAATGGAACAGTTTGTTGTATAAACCAGTTTTCACCAGAATCAGTTGTCCTTAATATAACTCCGGAAGCAAGTAGATAATCGAAACCTGCAATTATTCCATTCGTATTATTGTGAAAATAAACTGAGCCTAAAGGAGTATAATCACCTAAATTACTAATATTCCAATTTGCTCCTCCATCACTTGTCTTGATAATTATTCCGGAGTCACCAACAGCATATCCAGTAAGATCATCAATAAAAAAAACTGAACTAAGATATTTTTTAGAACCACTTGATAGTGTGTCCCAGGTAATACCAGCATCTGAAGTTTTCAGAATTCTTTCCTTATTCGGTTCATTTGATGAACCGTAACCACCAACCACATAACCAACATTTGTACTGGGAAAATGAAAGCTCGAAAGATTATCTATTACTCCACGTTTTAGATTATTCCAATTTACTCCTTCAGTTGTTGTTTTTAATATATTTCCGTCTTCACAGACAATGTAGCCAATATTGAGACCATAAAAACGAACTGAATAAAATATTTTATTTAAAGCAATAGAATTAATGACCCAAGTAGTTCCTGCATTAGTCGTTTTTAGTACTATTCCCCGACCTGTTGCATATCCGACTATACTATTTACAAAAAAAATTGAATGAAGACTAGCATTTGTGTTGGTATTTAATTCAGTCCAGTCCTGCCCGGCGTTTGTTGTTTTTAATAATGTTCCTCCACCTCCACTGGCATAACCAGTATCTTCATCAGTAAAAAATATTGAGTATAAAGTGCTATTTGTGCCGCTAGTTAAAGCAGTCCAGTTTAATCCGCCATTCGATGTCTTCAGTATAACCCCACCAAATCGAACTGTATAACCCGTACTATCATTTGTAAAGAAAACAGAATAAAGAGAGTAATTTGAGCCGCTAACCTGATTTGTCCATGTTTCACCTGCATCTGTTGTTTTAATAATAGTGCCCCAATCACCCACTGCAAACCCAATTTGACTAGAAGGAAAATAAATTGACCGTAAGAAACGATTGCTATTACTGGTCAGCGGTAACCATGACTCACATTGATTAATAGTTTTTAAAACCAACCCTGAATCTCCAACAGCATAACCAGTAGAACTATCTGTAAAATAAATTGATGCTAAATGGTTAGTTGTAGTACTTTCTTTATAAATCCATTTAATCCCTGCATCGGTAGTTTTTAAAATTGTTCCCCAATCGCCTACCGTAATAGCAGTATTCGAATCAAGTAGATAAATGTCGTGGAGATCATTTCCTGTAGGAACAGGATTCAACCAAAGCCATCCAATTTGGGCTACGGCCGGCAAATTTAATATCAAAAGAGAAATAACTAGTACTTTCATTATTAACCTCTCTTTTCTATTTCATTAATACCATTTTTTTGGTCTGCACAAAATTACCTGCTTGCAATTTGTAGAAATAAATTCCACTTGGCAAGGACAAGTCACGACTTGTCCCTACAGCATTGAATTCAACCTCATAACTACCTGTTGGTTTTTCTTCATTAACGAGTGTTGCGATTTCGTTACCGAGAATGTCGTATACCTTTAGCGTGACAAGTTGAGATTGCTTCACTTCGTTCGCAATGACATTTGGGACAGTGTATTTTATTTTCGTTGATGGATTAAATGGATTTGGATAATTCTGCTCGAGTGAAAATACATTTGGTGCCGCTACATCGACTACTACAATATCTGAATAAGTAAATGAACCATCAAAATCGATTTGCTTGAGTCGGTATTGATAATACCCTGGCTCAACATTTTCGTCAAAGAAAGAATAACTTATCGGTTCGGTTGTTGTTCCATTACCTTCAACCCAGCCAACATTTATCCAATCTTGCAATTTTGTATTCCTGAAATTTTTCAATCGCTCGATTTCATAACCTTTGTTGTTTGTTTCTGTTACTGTTTGCCAATTTAATTGAACTTCCTGACCAACTACGTTAGCAGCGAACGAAATTAGTTCAACAGGAATTAGATTCGGAATAAGTTCAACATTTAAAATCGTCGTCTGAAAATTATTGACAGCGATATTATTTATTGTTTGAGGGAAATATCCTTCGGCAGTAAACCGAAATGAATAAAATCCCGGTGCGAGCATCCTGTGATAATTTCCATTAATCGAATCAGTTCGGATTTCTGAATGAATTGTATCGTGATTCAGAACAGTTATAATAGCATTCAGCGGATGATCTGCAGTATCAGTTACAATCCCTCTCACACCATAAAAAATACTTTCTATGTAATTGAGGAAAGATCGTTTGTTGTATTCCCAGTGAGCAGGTAGCTGAGATGGCGGAAGTAGTTTTGTATCAGAAATTTCAATCGTCACCTCCCTGCTTTTCATATACCAGTTCATATAATCCTGTCTTCCGTGATTGATCACGTACCAGGCACCGCCGTTTGTAATTCCATCGTCATAGCCATTCATATAATTTGAAGGACTGTATTCCTGACAGGTATCAGCATAAAGATGAGAGATAAATTGATACCAGTTGTCATCAGCGTGAGAAACATAGTCAGGATAACCACTCGTCCAGGTATCCCACGGATAATTAACGACTTCTGTCCCGCCATGGAAGTTTGCACAAAGCACAAAATTATTTTGTTCAGCAAGATTTCTAAAGACAGCAGTTTCCTGCTGTTGATTCGCGTTAACTCCATAAATAGGATCAGGAAAATTCCTGTTGAGATCATAACCGTTTGCATTATATCTTGTTGCACCGTTTACAGTGTTATTACCGCCGTGATAAGTTCCATCCGGATTTGCAAGAGGATTTATCCATATCTCAGCATTATTGATCATATTGGTTATTCTTACATTGCTGCCGTATGATGTGAGAAGCGAATCAATAAGACGAAGCATCAAAACATAACCAGTAGTTTCATCACCATGAATAGATGAAGTGTAAAGAAACTGTGGTTCAGCTTCACGGACATTCACATTATCTGATATTTTTACTAAAAGAATTTTTCTTCCTTGAACAGTGTTTCCTGCATCAATCAATTTACAAATTGATGGATGGTTAGCAGCAAATTGCATCATCATATTTACATAAGCATCATAGGTTGGATATACATTCCAGTCTGTAATTTCATCAATGTTGCCACTCATTTCAGGAATTATTAGCTCACCTGGCTTTAGTAGAATTTGATGAGGAATATTGTATGCAAGAAATTTATTGTATTCATTTTCGTTAGCGTACGCATAGACAGTATTACCTTTTACATTATCAATCGAAATAGTACTTGTTAATTGTCTTATCAAATCAACTGAAGGGACTTCGAAAGAAAAGTAAACTTCAATGTTGTTCTGAAAATAATCCTGCGGCAATTCCTGAGCTTTAAGATTAATTTGTGAAAACAGGATAAGCGAGAAGAGAATTGTTAGAGAGTGTTTCATAGATATTCCCCGGTGAATAATTAAATATCTTCACTTCAAAAATAGGGATTATTTTCAAAGTTCCACCAATAAAAAAGGGAACCGAAGTCCCCTTTATAATCAAATATCTTAATTAGTGATTTATTTTGTAAGCATCAGCTTCTTTGTTGAAGTTAAATCTCCGGTTGTCAGCTGATAATAATAAACTCCGCTGGCAAGGTTTGAACCATCGAATACTACATCAAACGTTCCTGCCTGCTGATATTCATTTACTAATGTACTCACTTCTTTTCCGAGTATGTCGTACATCTTCAATGTTACATTTCCATCTGCCGGAATTGAATACTTGATGTTCGTTGATGGATTGAAAGGATTTGGATAATTCTGACCAAGCACAAAAACATTTGGCTGATCGATCTCTACTTCAACTTCATCTGAATAAGCGAATGATCCATCAAAGTCCATCTGCTTTAACCTGTAAGTATAAGTTCCTGAAAGAAGATTTTTATCTCTGAAGAAATAGTTTTGAACTTCAGTTGTTGTTCCTTTTCCTTCAACGAATCCAACCCGCTCAAATTCTCCGGAGGTCTTTCTCTGGATTTCGAATCCCTGATTGTTCACTTCAGTTGCCGTGTTCCAGGTGAGTATAACATCGTTCTTATCAGTATTTGCAGTAAACGATGTTAGTTCAACGGGTACAATTACATCAAGAGAAATTGTCCTGCGATGCACTGGTGGTGCGCCACCTGGACCGGTACCTTGAACAGTAATTGTATAACTCCCTAAAGTTACATTACCACTTGTTTGTATACTAAGTGGAATATCACCCGGGAACGAGCTGATCGTGTTGCCGCTTGGAAATAGCAAATCAATAGTTCCACTTGCAGGAGTTGAGCTTACAGATGCAGTAAATACAGCATCTTCTTCATATAATTTCACACCGGGAACGCTTACAGTTACAGTTTCCTGTCCTCCGGAATTTGGAATAATTACTGAATTTGTTGATAAAGTCATTGCAAAATCAGGGAAGTATCCGACAAAGCTGCCAAAGTTTCCGCTGCGGAAATCTGTCCACATCGCTAATGCCTGATTGTTGTGAGAAATAATAGCATCATAGTCACCTTGATAGCGTGGAGTTCCGCCACCCGGGCAAGTTGTGCAATTAATTCTCATTTTCTGATTTGATACTCTTTGATTAGTAGCCCATGTAACTCCACCATCATCAGAATAGCTCGCATAGATGTAAGCGCTATCGCTTGTCGGAGTGTCACGTGTATCCATCCACTTAACAAATAATCTTCCAGTTCCAACGTCACTCCAAATTGATGGATGCCACTGATTATGATTTGTTGTATTTGCATCATCGTTAACTTTTACCGCAGAAGACCAAGTTGTTCCCTGATCTGTTGAATATCTGCAATAAATATCGGGTTTAAAGCCATTGCCTACCGGGTCATTAGAAGCATATACTAAATATAATCTGCCTCTGTAAGTGCCGTTACTTTGATCTGCAGTTATAAATGGATAAGGCCGGGTTCTCATATTCTGAACAGAATTTCTTCCACCAACGTTGGTTCCAACATAATTAGAAAAATTCTGTGCTGATTTCAAAGTAAAAGTTTGTCCGCCATTAGTCGAAGCGTAAAATGTATATGTTGAAGCGAACGCACTGCCCGAATTTGTTACTACAAAAACATTACCGCCATCAGTTGTTCCGTTAGGACCAATACAAATCATAAAACCTGGCAGTGATTGTGTTCCAAAAGTGTTTGTGGTAGTCCAACTAGCACCAAGATTTGTTGAACGTGCAAAATTTCCGGGAGTCATACCAGTATATATATTTCCAGAGTATGGACCAGTAGTTTGATCTGCAACCATCCAGTTTTTATCATTTCCTGCAACTGCAATGACTCCTGCTGTCCAGGTAGCTCCGTTATCTGTTGAACGGATTACTCTGCAACCAGTAACACTTCCATACATGGTTTCATAGTACAAATTTCCTTGACCATCATAGGTTGTTATGGGATCTCCGTTGGGAGATGCGCCAAAATTGGGGGCTGAAGAAGTCCAGTTTTGACCATCGTAAGTTCTCCATGCTCCGTTAATGTTATACGCACCAAAATACTGTAATGGATTTAACGGATTTTGAGAAACGTGCGGCTCAGCAAAATCAATACCCAAGTTGAAATCGTCATAACCGTTTATGGTTATTACATCTTCTTCAGAATCTGTATAATAATTTGCTGGTATCCACTCTTGCGGAACTGCATCAACAAGCGGATTATCTCCCTGGGCAAAAACACTAGCCGAATAAATCAGGACCGTGCTAATTACAACCAGAGGTAAAAAAAGAATTGGTTTTAGTAGTTTGTTTTCCACTAAACCTCCTGAATTAATTGATGGATGAATGTGAGTTGAGTTAAAAATTGTGAGTGGCTTTTCTGTTAAATGATGATTGTAATTTCTGATATTTAGAACTGGATAAAGGAAGACGCGGATAACGATGGTATTCTAACTTTTTTTCATTCAAAAAATTTACCAGTAAAATTAAGTTTATTTTATTTATAATCAAAAAAATCATTTGTCTGATGTAGCAATCCCAAAAAGTTTTTTGAACTCCTCAACATCCGTATCCGCACCTGATTTAATTCTCTCCTCAATGTCTGTATTCGATTGTTTAATATGTTTAACAAACTCTTCACTTTTAATTACTTTCGAGCTGCATACCCTGCCAAACTCCATCAAATTAGTATCGGAAGTAATGAGAATAATATTACGGGGATTTTTACTTTTTTCAATTTCACGCTTAATATTGTCATCGGCTGAATAATTACCCGAATAAATTATTTTGATGTTTGAAACTTTTATAGCTTCTCTTTCATGACCATCAAAATGCAAGCTTACGGCTGCTTTTTTCTTAGCAAAAAATCTTGAGAGGATGAAGGCTAGCTTCTCCCTGCTTTGCTGTTTATTTTTTTTCTGCAGTTGACTTAATGATCTTTCTTTCCCCAGCAGATTATTTCCATCAATTATATAATGCTTCACTTATTCCAATTTAATAATTTTCAATTTGAAATTTTTAATTCAGACGTTACTACCGGGTATTGAAAAATTGATCCTGCTTCGTAAGTTTCAAATCCTGCAACTGCGGTGCTTTAACCCTGATTTCAAATCTGAATCCTGTGTAAGTGCCGATAGGATTCCAGACGAAATTCATCAGCCAGCAATGCAGATCTCTCGAAATCCTGACCTGCGGAGCTGCAAATTCTTTGCTCTGAAAATCATAGCTGCCCGTTAAATCGATTTTCCAGAGTGGAGTAAGGCTGAAACTGAAGCTGCCGCTAAGGTTTGAATAAACAGTGGACCGCTCAGGAGTTGGACGGTCGAGATTATAATTGTAACTGAGTGAAATACTCCATGGAATTGTAAAATCCGGATCATCATTATTATAAATTCCCCGGTAGACACTTTTACTTTCCTGATCAACAAGACCAAATTCATCTTCATCTTCTCTATCTTCGTCCTTGGAAGAAGCGAATTTCTCTCCAGAAATACTTGATGAAATGGAAAAATTAAGCCCGGTTAATCTCAATAATCCTTTTCCGGCATCAACAAGGTAACGATTTATTTTGGATATGTTTCCACTGTAATCGTACGGTGTAAAACGTGAAGAACCTGAAAGATCAAAAAGTTCTCCTACTTGTGTTCGATAAGTTAGACTCACGTCAGCAAAGTTCAGAGAATCTGCGGCGAAATTGTAACCTGAACCAGCCGTAAGATTTAAAAGCTGAATCTTGCTTTCTTTTGATGTTGTATCAGTAGGATCCACGATGGTTTTCATTTCAAAATTGTTTCCAATAGAAAAATTAATATTCTGCTGTTCACCAGAACCGGAGCCACCATATACTTCATTCCGATATCTATCATACCTTTCGGTACTTCCATCTAATTTTGTATACTGACCGTAATATCCCCATCCTGAAGAAGAGAAGTCTGGACGATAATTGTAAGATATATTTGGTGTAACCGTATGACGGATGGCATTAATACCAATAGAATTAATATTGAACATTCCATAAAATTTCGTTGAAGCATTAATTCCTACGTCGAATGTATTTACAGCACTGAGCTTTTTAATTTCATTTGTAACGATTGAATCCTGCCCGGTTGATGAAGCTACAGAGAATTGTTCAATCTGTTCATTATACCATTTTGAATCGAACCTGATCCTAGGAGAAATGGAGAAGTATCCGATTTTGGGTGACATATCAGAAGTAATGCTGTGCTGCAAACCTAATCGCTCATCAAGAACACCACCGGTTTTATTTCTTTGATTTTGAAACTGACCACTGTAAGAATAACCAAGCAGTTCATACCATTGCCTGTCTGCTTCGCTCGAAGATGATCTGAAAGGATAGCTTTGCGCTAATTTAAATAATGCACTCGGGAGAATCTCGAAAATATCGTTCGTCTCAAGAACCTGTCTTCTGTTGTAATTTATTGAAGCACTGTTCCCTGATTCATCCCAGGTTTTTGATAAGGTAGCATTAGAAATAATTTCGTTTCTCAACAGATCATTCAGATCGCCTGTACCATTCTGTAGAAAATCTTTGGAGGCAAATTCAAGATTTGCATCAAGCCGCAGAGTTGGTGTGAAAGTCTGAGCGTGGAATAATCTCATACGCCAGTCAATCTGCTTGTTATAATTCGGATCGGTTGGTTCTCCTTCAGAAAAGTCTCTGTAAGAACCTTCAACATAGCCGTTATAGTTGTAACGGTTGGCGTATCTGAAGCGTGAACCAAAACCAAAACTTCCACGAGTGTAGTAATCCATTGTTGCATTGATATCCATGTAATCACTTATAGCCCAGAAATATCCAAATCTACTTATGTACGTTCCATATCGTGCATCACTACCAAAAACCGGAGGAATAATTCCAGACCTTCTGCCTGACTGTAATGGAACAACAATAAAAGGAAGAGGTATCGGGAATGGCACTCCACCAAAGTTTAGCCAGATCCATTCGGCAGCAAGTTCTTCGCCCTGAATCATTTTCATTTTTGGTGATGAAAAATAAAAATGCGGCTCTTCAGCATCGCAGGTTGTATAAACTCCATCTTCAATAAAGTAAGTGTCTTGCGTTACTTTTTTAATTTTCGCTCCGTGATAGAATGCACCTTCCAACTCAGTGTCGGCTGCGGAAAGAGAACCTTGCCCCGTTTTAAAATTATACTTCATCCGTTTCCCTTCATATACTTCACCTGCTTCTTTTAAAATCGGCGTACCGATTAATTCATTTTCGGAAGTATCTGAAGGAACTCCAATTGCTTCAATTTCAAACTTGTTGAAATCGAGAAAAATATTGGCACTTTTAATTTCGGATTGTCTGTAATTGATTTGGCCTTCACCGTAAATCGACATTTTCTTTTCTTTTACAAAGAAGAATAACGAATCAGTTCCGCTGGCGTACACAACTGTGTCTATATCTGATTTTTTTTGTCTGGAAGCTAAAGTATCTGTAATTGGTACGAGAAGACTATCAGTTGCAATTTCGGTTTGAAGAGAGTCAGTGTTACTATTTTGAAGTAAATCATCCTGCTGTGCAAAAGCACTAAAATGAAAGACAGAGGCGAAGGCCAAGGCACAAACTAAAGACAAGATGATTTTCATACCTGAAAGATAAAAATATGGAATGATTATGGGTAATCCATAATCATAAGACGAAACGAATTGTAGAAATGATTATGAAATACAATTTTATTTATGATGAAAAACCAAGGCTGATGCGCCTTTGATACCAGCATCATTTTTAAGCTTTGCTGGAAGAACTCTGACTCTTGGTCTTATCGGTGCCATAACTCTGACTGCAATCGTTTTTTTAATTGAATCGAATAGCGGTTTTCCGAAGCCTGCAATTCCTCCACCGATAATAAAAACACTCACATCAAGCACATTAACCAAAGAAGCGAAGGCAGAGCCCAGGTAAACTCCAAGCTCGTCAATTACCGATTTAGAAAACTTATCCCCTTGTTCAGCAGCATCCTGTATATTACGCGGCGAAACTTTGCTCAAGTCATTGCCAATTATTTTCCAGAGTTTTGATTCAGGATGTTTCTTAAGCTGCTGGCGAACTCTGTTTCTTAAGTATTGATTCCCTGCATAAGCTTCGATGCAGCCGTACGATCCGCAATTACATTTTGGTCCCTTATAATCAATGGAGATATGTCCTATTTCTCCGGCAGCTCCGAAATCACCGTGATAGATTTTTTTGTCAATCACTATTCCCCCGCCAACTCCGGTACCGAGAGTAATCATTATAAAAGATTTGTATTTCCTCCCGCTTCCGAATGTCAGCTCACCGATTGCTGCTGCGTTTGCATCGTTATCAACGAATACACGTTTATTAAATTTTTGTGAGATAACTTTAGCGATGTCTACTTTTTTCCATCCGGGAAAATTTGGTGGATTTTCGACAATACCTTTGCCGGGAGTTACAACTCCGGGACATCCAATCCCTATTCCTGAAATTTTGTAATTTGAGGAAGCAGTAAGTTCATTTATTCCTGCACTGATATTATCAATTACTTTTTTAGGACCTTTTTCCGCTTCCGTTCGAATTGATATTTTTTTTAAAATTTTCCCGGTATTGGTTACGATACCAAGCTTTATGCTTGTACCACCGAGATCAATACCTATTGCGTATTTGGATTTAATATTCATAAGTTATTTTCAGACAATGTCATCACGAACGTAGTGAAGTGATCTCAAAGATTGCTTCTCCCGACTAAAGTCGGCATCGCAATGACATTCATTTTGTTAATTTGTAAAACTTTGATCTACAATTTTCAATTCACCCTGATATTTTATGTCTCCAATTGGTGATGATACAGTTGGTGTTGCAAACAAAGATAATTTTGCAGATGAACCTTGTTGACCGCCTAAAGCCAAAGCAAGGTTTAATAAATTATCGAAGCCTTTGTTTCCAAAGAATTCTATCAGATCGATATTCATTGTCAAAGGAATATTTGTTACCTCACCTGTACCGGGCACGGTAACCGGAGTTCCTATACTTCCAGAAATTGTCTCTACATCATCTATTTCCAGCCGCCATGGAAATGCTTTTAATGTTGCATCAGTTTTGGGATAACCGCCAGTTCCGTCATTAGGATTTTTTGCCTCAACATTTAGTGTGAATGATGCCGGCAGCTTGCCCGACGCTATAGCCGTGGTAAGGTTTACAACTTCCAACGGATTAAAATCCTGCAAAGAACTTTTATTGGAGATATTGACACCTCCAACAATAAAATTATTCACTGCTCCAAGTTTAAACTTTAATCTCGATAAGTTTACCATTGACTGATAAACACTGCAGCTTGAGGTTGTAAGTAATAATGCCACTGATAGTAAAAGTAATTTTTTCATCGTTGTTCTATTGATTAATTGTTGAATTGTTCTATCGTTATTTTCTTAATTTATTTTAGATAAATTATCAAGCAATCCTCTGACCCTCTATCTTCTGTATAATTATCTGCGCAACTTTTAAAGCTCTCAATCCATCAACTCCGGAAACTACCGGTCTGGTTTTATTTAAAACTGAATTGACGAATAACTGCAGTTCATACTGAAGCGCATTTAATTCTTTCTGTTCTGGCTGTTCATAGACTAATTTCTTTCTTTTATCTCCAACACCAATTTCTCCGAAGGAAATTAAATTTGCATCAACCGGTGCATCAGGTGCGAGCAAGCGATAAGCTTCCGCAACTCCGGTTACGAAATCAAGCGCAACATAACTGTCACGCTGAAATATTCTCATCTTCCTTAATTTCTTTTGAGAAATACGACTTGCAGTTACATTTGCTACAGCACCGTTTTCAAACTGAAGTCGTGCATTTGCAATATCGAGATGATCCGAAACGACTGCTACTCCGTTTGCCTGAACATCAACAACATCACTTTTGACCAAACTTAAAATAATATCAATGTCGTGAATCATTAAATCGAGAACAACCGCAACATCAGTTCCTCTTGGATTGAATTGAGCCAACCTGTCAGTTTGAATAAACTTTGGTTCGGAAATATATTTTTCCATTGCTACCAAAGCCGGATTGAATCTTTCAATATGTCCAACCTGCAGGTTGAGATTCTTTCTTTCAGATATTTCTACAAGCTCTTCTGCTTCTTTTATTGTCGCAGTAATTGGTTTTTCGATGAAGACGTGAACACCAGATTCGAAACATTTTTTTGCGAGTTCGTGATGTGCAGTAGTTGTTGCTGCAATAGAAACTGCGTCAACTTTTTTCAATAAATCTTCAACTGATGATGTGCTTTGAATATTGAGTTCTGAGCTTACTGCTTTTGCTTGTTCCGGATTTGAATCATAGACACCAACAAGTTCACAATTTTCAATTGAATTGAACATTTTAATGTGAAGCTTGCCGAGATGTCCTGTTCCGATTACACCGATTTTTAGTCTACTCATTTCTTGTTTTCTTTTTAAGTTCTTAGTTTGTAGTTGATAGTTATAGTTTTTCAGTTGATTGTTTTAGTTAGTTAGTTCACTTCAACAAATTAACTAAAACCAAATACTAATTAACCAAAACTATTAACCAACCAACTAATGACTAAATCTTTATTTCATATTTCAGATGATTACTGCGTACTGACTCTTTTATACCCGATAATTCTTTCATACCCCCCTTTGTCCTGTTCGTTGTAATAAAGGAAAACATCAAATTCCTTTGAGTTCAGCCAAGTATTACCTTCAAGGATAAGCCAGTCTGCATTTAAGATTTCACCTGCATCAACATCCGCGGCAACGTACTGGTAATCGTAAATTCCACGCTTGAGAGGAATTGTGATAGAATAAACTCCACCACTCTCTTTCATCATGTAATCCGTTGAAAGCCTCCAGTCATTGAATGCACCGACTAAAAATATGTTTTTGAAATTTTCTTCCGGCGGACGAATTGAGAAAGTTACTTTCAGGTAGGTTGAAAATTCATCCCGGTACTCAGAAAAAATTTCCCCTCCATTCAAATCTTTGTTAACAGGGTTAAGAAAGAATCTTGAATATTCTAATCCATCAAGCTGTGCGCGAACATCCTTCGTACTAAAAAGATTATGATCTCTTATGTCCACCTGCCTGAACTCATTACCTGCCGGGATATCTCTTGCTGTAAAAGTAAAACTACGGTTCGCATCCCATTTATAAAATCTAAAAAGTGTATTCGTCTTCCTGTCAATTATTACAGGATCATAGATTCGCTGGTTGTCGATAATCTCAATCCTGTCGACGAATGCAGGATGAAAATCATCTGGTAGATAAAAATCTGTTGTTACATTAATTGCTTTTGCAAGTTCGACCGGCCAGTATGACTGATCTTCAAGCTCATCTCTTTTGAGTCGCACACCAAGCTCTACATTATTCTTCACTACAAAAAATTTCCCCGAAGCATATACAATTGACGTATCCTGGGTATCGGTCAAATAAAATCTCCACTTACCTGAAAACGGGAACTCTACCTGATTTCTGTCATCGGGGTAAGTACTTTTGTGATGATAGCGTGCATCATCAATTACAGTAAGCGGCAGTTCTTCAAAATCAAGAAAATAATATGTACTGTATTGCGAGTTGAGTAGAAATACGTTTTTGGTAGGTGTCCATCCTTTATCACAAAATCTGAATACAATATTCATATTCGGATAATAATCTCCCTGGAAATCGAATTCAATAATCAGCTTGTTGCTGCCATCAAGAACCGGTAATGAAGTAGCACTGTTGGTTGTATACACATTAAGGCTTTTTATCTTAAAATCCTGTGAAAGTAAATTACCAATCGAGAAAAAAAATAAGACAAGAATCACTGCAACAGATTTCATTATTCCCCCGGAATTAAAAATCAAAAATTTCAACACACTTGATTGAAGTGTAAGGTACGAATATCCCAATGCTTTCGCCTTCCCTTTCTGTTTGAAGCAGCAAGCCATCGTCGTACGCGTTCATAAGTCTGCCTGTTTTGAAAACTATTTCGTAAAGAGGCTGGTCAAGTTTGGGATCTTTTATTGCACCGTAGTTTTCGTGCAAAGTGATATTCAAAGTGTGATTGATGTATTCTGACCAGTCGAAGTTCATATTATTTCCTTAGGATGTTTAATTTGATAATGCAATTTAGGTTTTTAAGAAATAAGAGTCATGTGTTATTTATATGCAATAAAAAACCCCTGAGTATTTCCAATCAGGGGTTAATTATTCATTCAACTATCTCTTTTTATAATGCTTTTAATTCATGCACCAGCTTACTCATTGCTTCTTTTGAATCACCAAAATACATCAATGCATTCGGATAAAAGAAGAGCTCATTATCAATACCTGCGTAGCCGACGTTTAGTGAGCGTTTATTTATCACAACTGTTTTTGCATAATCAATATTTAGTATCGGCATTCCGTAAATAGGACTGCTCTGATCGTGTCTTGCAGCAGGATTGACTACGTCGTTAGCTCCAATAACAATTACAACATCTGTATTCGGGAAGTCATCATTTATGTCTTCCATAGCTAGAAGCTTGTCGTACGGAACTTGAGCCTCTGCGAGAAGCACGTTCATATGTCCGGGCATTCTTCCTGCAACAGGATGAATTGCAAATCTTACTTTTACACCTTTCTTTTCAAGAACATTCATTAAGTCGCGAACCGCGTGCTGTGCTTGTCCAACCGCCATTCCATAACCTGGAACGATAATTAAGCTGCTAATACTGTCAAGCAGCATTGCAAGTTCTTCTGCATCAACAGATTTGGCTGTGCCCTTATGCGCTTTACTATCTGCAGCAGGTCCTTCTGTTCCTGCAGAAGCCCAGCCACCCATAACTACATTCAGCAATGAACGGTTCATTGCTTTACACATAATGTTGGTAAGAATAATACCTGATGCACCTACAAGAGCACCAGCAATAATTAATTCATTATTTCCAAGAA
This sequence comes from bacterium, assembly GCA_016716565.1. NCBI lineage: Bacteria > bacterium. The sequence continues at coordinate 157,060 of JADJWC010000003.1, read as the reverse complement.
CAAATCCGGTCATCGATCCTGCTATTCCAGAATAAGAATTCAACAAAGAAATAGCAACCGGCATATCAGCTCCGCCTATCGGTAGAACCAGCAGAACACCAAGTACTAAAGACACTACAGTGATTAATAAAATCACTCCGATTAACGATGGATTTAGTAGAAGATAAACACCGGCCGCAAGTACGAATATTATCATCAAAAGATTCAGAGGATGCTGCAAAGGATATTTTACAACTTTTCCTGTTACAATTCCCTGCAATTTTCCAAAAGCGATCATAGAACCGGTGAAGGTAACACCGCCAATTAATAAGCTGAGCACCATTGCAATACCCGTGTCAATGGGAAGATTAAAAATCATTCCCTGATCAACAGGATAATTGGGGTTAAGCTTAAAATATTCTGAGAGTGCTACTAAAGTTGAGGCACCGCCGCCAAATCCATTTAGCATTCCAACCATTTGCGGCATACCGGTCATAGGAGTTTTTACAGCAAGCAAAACTCCAACCAGTGAACCAGCCAATGCCCCTATGATAATCCACTCAAAGGTAAGCACTTCCTGATCGAGCAATGTTGCAGCAATTGCCATGAACATTCCTATCGACGCAAAAAGATTACCTTTGCGGGCAGTTTTCGGTGAGCCAAGAAACTTAATTCCGAATATGAAAAAGATGGAAGAAACCAGATAAGTTATTTCGATAGCTATTCTCATATTTCCCCCTTACTTTCCGTCAGAGCCGGACCGAGACGGCTTCTTAAACATTTTTAACATTCGATCTGTTACCAGAAATCCACCGACAACGTTTATCATCGCAAAAATTACAGCTACCATTCCAAGTATGGTACTGATAGTAAATTGTTCCATACCTGCACTTAAAATAGCACCAACTATTGTTATACCGGAGATGGCATTTGATCCTGACATAAGCGGAGTGTGAAGTGTTGGCGGCACTTTGGTAATTAACTCAAAGCCTACAAAAATTGCAAGCACAAAAACATATACATGCATCAGAAATAAAAAACTTTCCATATTTATTTCCCTTTAGTTATAAGTTTAAAAATCATTTTATTAATCCCTTAATCCTTTCGTGGACAACTTCACCAGTATGTGTGATAAGAGATCCTTTTACGATTTCATCCTCAAGTTTCAGTTCGATTTTACCTTCTTTGCCTATATGCTGAATTAAAGCAAGGATATTTTTCGAATACATTTCACTCGAGTGTGTAGGTACCAGACTCGGAAGATTTGGTTCACCAATAATAGAAACGCCGTGTTTTTTTACAGTTTTTCCTTTTTCACTCACTTCGCAGTTACCTCCGAACTCAACAGCCATATCAAGAACAACACTTCCGGGACGCATATGTTTAACCATTTCTTCTGTGACAAGTACAGGAGCTTTTTTACCTGGAACCAACGCTGTAGTAATAACAATATCTGCCTCAGTTACATGTTTGAAAATAAGTTCTTTCTGCTTCTTGAGAAATTCTTCTGATGCTTCCTTTGCATAACCACCGGCATCCTGCATATCTTCAGCACCATCAACTTCAATGAACTTTCCGCCAAGACTGAGAACTTCCTCTTTAACCGCAGCCCTGATATCAGAAACTTCTACAACAGCACCAAGTCTTTTGGCTGTTCCAAGTGCTTGTAAACCGGCAACACCTGCACCCATAATCACAACTTTGGCAGGAGAAATTGTTCCTGCCGCTGTCATCATTAATGGAAATATTTTGCCAAGTGTATCAGCACACATAACAACGCTTTTGTAACCCGCAATGTTAGCCTGTGAACTTAGAGCATCCATTTTTTGAGCAAGTGTCGTTCTCGGAATCATATCCATCGAAATTACATTTATCTTTTTTGAAGCACATTTTTGTGCAAGATCCGGATAGTTTAATGGATAAAGAAAAGTAATCAGTAAAGTTCCTTCTTTAATTAAATCTATTTCGTTTTTTCCTGCTGCGAGATGATCGAGAGGACGTTGAACTTTAACAACTACATCTGCTGCTGAATAAAGTTCATTAAGGTTTACGATTTTAGCCCCTGCCTTTTCATACATTTCATTAGTGAAACCGGCATTAAGTCCAGCATCTTTTTCGACGTGAACCTGGAAACCGGATTTAATAAGTTTTGAAGCTACATCAGGGACACACGCTACTCGATTTTCGCCAGGCAGGATTTCCTTAGGAACTGCTATAACCATACCTGTTTCTCCTGTGTGAATTGATTAAAAATGATAAAAATTGATAAACCAAAATTAACTGCGACGTGATGGAATTCCAAAAAATATTGCGAAAATTTGCAATTTTTAGTGGTATTTCGACGATTATAATGCTGGCTGCTCTTTTGTTAAACAGTGAAGCGTCCCTAATCCCCAGACAAGGTCAACTGAATGAATGCCGATAACTTTTCTGTCCGAAAAGAATTCGGATAAAATTCCAAGCGCTATTCTGTCTTTCGGATCGTTGAAGGTTGGAACGAGCACAGCATAATTTGAAATGTAAAAATTTGCATAGCTGGCGGGAAGTCTTTGTCTTTTGAAAATTTGAGGCGAAGGCATAGGCAAATGCACAACATTTAATTTTGAGCCATTTTGAAGGGAGATATTCTGAAGTCGTTCTCTGTTTTCATTTAAGAGAATAAAGTTTTCATCTTTCGGATTTTCTTCCGAAACAAGCACAACTGTATCATCATTCACAAACCTGCAAAGGTCATCAACGTGACCGTGAGTGTCATCGCCAACTATTCCTTTCCCAAGCCAGATGACATTAGTAATACCAAAATATTTTTTGAATACTTCAAAATAATCCTGCTTTGTAAAACCAGGATTTCGTATTTGAATTTTTTCATCAAGCAAACATTCTTCGGTGGTGATCAGAGTTCCTTTACCATTTGTATCGATGGCACCGCCTTCGAGAACAACTTGCTTTCCATTATGTTCTGCAATAATTCTTCTTAAATTTAGTTTGCTTGAAATAAAGGAAGGTATTTTATCATCGAGTTTATAATCATCATACTTTGCCCAGGCATTGAATTTAAAATCGATCGCAATTGTTTCTTTTTCATCCTTAACGAACATTGGTCCTGAATCTCGTAACCAGCCACGATCAGTTTTTTTAATGAAGAATTCAACGTTCGATAAACTCACGTCACAATCTTTTAATACTTTTTCTGCTTTTAATTTGTGCTCATTCGACTGGACAAATATTCTAACCTTTTCTCCACGCGAAATGTATTTGACTATTTCTGCATAAACGTACGGAATCGGAGAGAACTTTCCTGGCCAATCGGATTTGTTATACGGCCAGCCGATCCAGGTCGCTTTGTGCTTTGTCCATTCGGGTGGAAGAGAAAACTTAGTAGGCATTTTTAAATATTTAAAAATTCTTCCGGAGTTATATCGGCTTGCTTGAGAATTGCTCTCAATGTCCCTTCGGGCATATCTCCAGGATGGTTTGGAATGGTAGTAAATCTTTTCTTGCTTTCAGAATACCATATTTCGTGACTGCCTGCTGCTTGTCGATAAAATTCAAAGCCAAATTTTTTCAGCTTTCTTACAATCTCTCTGTACTTAAAACCGGATAATCTTCCCAATGCAGTTAAGCCCAACTTAAATTCCGACTACTATCGGATAATCAAATTTTGATGAAGTATCCACAGAACTGGTCTTAAGTAGTAGGTTATTATCGTCTGATTCAAGCAGCTTCTTTGCTACATCTCTGGCGATTTCAATAGTTTCTGTAATCGTTCTTCCCTGAGCAACCAGTCCCTGAATATCGTCAGAAGTAGCCAGAAAATAACCTTCAGGAAGTTTCTCAATATGGATATTTATAATTCTTTCCATTAATTAACCATTAATTTTTAATTAAAATTACAATTCATAATCACAAACTTCAAGTTCTTCCTAACAGTCATGATAGATAACACGTCTTCACTCAATAAACCGTTTAGTTATATCCTGATAAGAATCAATCCGTCTATCACGTAGGAAAGGCCAGTTATGCCTGATGTACTCAATTCTTTCAGTATCAATTTCAGCAAGAAGGATTTCTTCTTTATCGATAGACGCTTGTGCAATTATCATTCCTTGCGGATCGCAGACAAACGATTGCCCCCAGAATTCAATTCCGGGAGAATCATCATTTACTTTTTCCAATCCAATTCTGTTAACAGCAGCTACATAAACTCCATTTGCAACTGCATGTCCCCGCTGAACTGTCAGCCACGATTCATATTGAGCTCTTCCGTGTTTTTCTTTTTCATATGGATGCCATCCAATTGCAGTCGGATAAAACAATACAGCAGCACCTTGAAGTGCAGTTAATCTTGCAGCTTCAGGATACCATTGATCCCAGCAAATGAGCGTTCCGATTTTACCAAAAAAAGTTTGGAAATTTTTATAACCAAGGTCACCCGGAGCGAAATAATATTTTTCATAGAAACCGGGATCATCAGGGATGTGCATTTTTCTGTATGTACCGAGTATTTTTCCATCATTATCAATTACTACAAGACTATTATGATAAACTCCGGAAGATCTTTTTTCAAATAGCGGAACAACGACACTTACATTATTTTTTTTCGCTGCTTCTGAAATTGCATCTGTTGATGGTCCGGGAATTGTTTCAGCGAGGCTGAAATTGTTAATGTCTTCAGTCTGACAAAAATACTGCGATCTGAAAAGTTCAGGAAGACAAACAACCTGTGCACCTGAATTTGCTGCTTTTTCAATCCAGCTAACAGCCTTCTTCAAATTATTTGATGTGTCTTTGCTGAAGCTTAACTGGATTAAACCTATGGTGAATTTATTGCTCATAAATATCCTGTTTCTTTAATTTAAAATTAAAGAATTATTAGCTGTTGTAAAATGAATATTAAGATTTATAAAAATATTCTGGGACTAATATTTTTTAATAGCCGGAAGAAGAGATGAGGTATCCCTGTTCGTTGAATTCTTTGCTACGAAGGAGTTTTCCGTCCTTATAATATTCTTCTTTTTGAATAAAACCATTCGGATAATAAGTGCGGGTGTATGAATCGAGTTTGCCTTCGTAATAATATTCTACTTTTTGGAAAGGGCCGTTGTCATAGTATGAGTTTTTCTTTCCGTCAATTTCACCGTTGACATAAGTGGCTTCCGATTTTAAAAGACCGTTTTTATGATATTCTTTGTAATCACCTTCGAGTATATCGTCAACATATGTTCCCATTGATTTGAGCGAACCATCTTCATAATAAGTTACAACCAGTCCGTTTTTCTTGCCATCTTTGATGACTGTTTCGAGCTTCAGGTGACCATCCGGATAATATTCTTTTATCATTCCCTTTTGCTCACCATCGATATAATCGACTTTTGATTTTACGATTCCGCTTTCATAATATGTAACGTAGACTCCATTAATAACACCATTAGTATATGGAATTTCTTCTTTGAGAAATCCTGAGTCATAATAAGTTTTAGCAACTTCTTCCTTGACACCATCCTTCACAAAAGTTTCATTCAGCATTGCGCCGGCAACAGAATAGTTTTTGAGCATCTCTTCCTTAGATTCAAACTTTCCCTGGTAATCATATCGTTCACGATTCAAAAGCTCATCGTTAACATATTCATCTTTCACTCTTAAACTTCCAGCCATATCATACAGTTTTACTGTTCCTTCAATTTTATCATCAATAAAATTTGCATCCACAGCTACTGTTTTATTTTCGTGATAGATATAAATTTTACCATTTTGTTTTCCATCGATAAAGGTGCGCTCGACTTCGACTTCACCAGTTTTGTAATAAGTTCTTGAAATTCCCTGAAGAAGTCCATCAACATATCGCCACTCGCCTTGCAGTTCTCCGGTTTTATAATAAGTGTAAGTTATTCCCTCAAGAACTCCGTTTGAGTAATGCTGTTCAGCCCAGAGCTCACCGCTTTCATAATACCATTTTGAAATTCCTTCCTTTATTCCATCAACGTAATTCCATTCAATACTTACTTTACCGTCCTCAAAATACCACGTTGATAATCCGTGCTCTTTTCCATAGCTGAATGTCCAATGCTTCCAGAGTTTTCCGTTCGGATAATATTCTTTATAAAAACCATCTAGTTTATCATACCAGTACTGACCTTCTGTTTTGAGTTCACCGTTTGGGTAGTAAGTTTTAATAACTTTTGTTCCGGGCAGTTCCTGTGACTGTGCAAAAGAGGATTCAGCAATAAAAAATCCAATAAGTATTAAAATCATTAAAATAGTTTTAGTCATTTCTGCAGAGTGTATTATTTATTTTTTGAAGAAAGAAAATAGGCTATTTATTGTTAAGGATAAATTCAAATTGAAGTACCAATTTGTGAGGGATAAGCAAACTTATCAGAAAAATATTAATGAAAATTTTTCTCTCCAGCTTCAATCTCCATATCAATGTAATCTTCCGGTCTGGGAATCGGACATGTGAACATTGCAGAGTAAGCACAATATGGATTGTACGCTCTATTGAAGTCAATAGTATAGATAAAATCAGGCTTTTCATTCAACTCAAAATCAAGATACCTGCCAACACCGTAGGTTTCATCGCCGGTTGTCTTGTCAGTAAACCAGATGCTGTAATATAGCTCTCCCGTTCTGCTGAAACTTTTGTAAACGTTAATCTTGTGAACTTTACTATCTTTTTTTAATTCCAGAAAACCGAGAAGAATTGCAGGTCTCGTTTCACCTTTGGTACCTAAAATTGCAACTGTATCCTGAACATCAAACTGAATCAATTTTGACTTAAAGATGAAATCCGGATTCGGTTCAAAGTACTTGAGCGGATTGAAAGTAATTGTGGTATCTCTGTTAAATGGTGAGTCAGTATCAAACTGAAAGCTATAATCTTTTTCCTTTCTTTCATTCATTAATTCGTCAACATACTTTTTCATTTCGGGACTATCCAGTCGACTTTCTTTGCAAGATGAAGTTATTAATGCTGTCACAAGAAGAATTAATATTAAGCTATAACTTTTTCCGGTTAACATAGAATTACTGACCATCCTTTTTTGCTTTTTTCTTTAGTTCGTTCAATTTATTCAAAGCATCAATTGGAGTTAACTTATCGATTTCCAGATCGTTTAGTTCGCCACGTAGTTTATCATCCTGAAATTCGAATATGCTCATCTGGTTTTCGGGAATTTGAAGCTTTCTCAATTTTTCTTTTTTTAATTCATATGGAGTTAACTCTTTGCTTTCAAGATTGCGAAGAATTTCTTTTGCTCGGTTAGTCACAAATGCTGGAAGTCCCGCCATCTGCGCGACCTGTATTCCGTAACTGTGATCAGCCCTTCCTGGATTTACTTTATGAAGGAAAATTACTTTATCATCATACTCACGGACTTCAACTTTGTAGTTTTTTATTTTAGGAAAAAGATCGGCCATTTCATTTAACTCGTGATAGTGGGTTGCAAATAAAGTTTTAGCAGCAACTTCGTTATTATCGTGAAGATATTCTGTGATTGCCCATGCAATCGAAATTCCATCAAACGTGCTTGTTCCTCTTCCTATTTCATCGAGTAGGATTAAACTTTTTGATGAAGCATTGTTTAAAATGTTCGCCGCTTCCTGCATCTCAACAAGGAAAATGCATTTCACCCGAAGTAATATTATCGCTTGCACCAACACGAGTGAAAATTCTATCGACCAAACCAATTTTTGCAGACTTTGCTGAGACAAATGAACCTATCTGTGCCATTAAAACAATCAATCCAATCTGGCGAAGGTAAACAGATTTGCCAGCCATATTCGGACCGGTCAGCAAAATTATCTGGTCGTTCTTATTATCAATCACACAATCATTCGGTTTGAACTTTTCCCCCGGCGGAAGAATCTGTTCAACAACCGGATGTCTTCCATCAATAATTTCAAGCTCAGCTCCATCGTGAACAATAGGTTTGGAATATTTGTATGCTTCTGCACATTCTGCAAATGAAATCAGGCAATCAATTAGCGCAATCATTCTTGCATTATTCTGAATTGCAACAGCTTCGGCTGCGACATATTTCCTCACTTCATCAAACAATTCGGCTTCGAGTTCGTAAATCTTTTCTTCTGCATTCAGGATTTTATCTTCGTATTCTTTCAGCTCAGGAGTGATATATCTTTCAGAGTTCACAAGTGTTTGCTTCCTGATATAATTTTCGGGTACTTTATCTTTGTGAGCATTGCTGATATCAATGTAGTAGCCAAAAACATTGTTGAAGCTTACTTTCAATGATGAAATCCCTGTCCGTTCTCTCTCTGTTTTCTGCAGTTTGGCAATCCAGTCTTTTCCGTGAAATGCAATGTTTCGCAACTCATCAAGTTCAGGACTGAAACCATTTCTGATAACTCCGCCATCAACCAAAGTTGCAGGTGGTGAATCGATAATCGCACTTTGAACTCGCTCAACTAATTTTTCAAGTGGATTTAATTCTCTTGATGTTTTTGATAACGCATCAGTTTTAAAACCTGAAAGATGTTCTTTGATCGCTGGTATTTTTTTGAGTGAAGTTTTTATCGCAACCACTTCTCTCGGATTTGCCCTGCCTGTACAGATCCTAGAAATTATTCTTTCAATATCACCGACTTCCTTCAGCTCAGTTTCAATTTTCTTTCGTTGAGATTTATTCTTCAACAATTCTTCAGTACTATCAAGTCTGCTTTGTATCTTTTTCAAATCTCTCAATGGTGCGGAAATCCATTTCTTCAATAATCTTCCGCCCATTGCTGTCGTAGTTTTGTCGAGAATTGAAATCAGCGAACCTTCTCTTCCATCTCCGTGCATCGAATAACTGATCTCAAGATTTCTCCTCGTCGAAGAATCAAGAATCATATACTCTGAAGGATTGTAAAGTGAAATTCTATTGAGATGTGTGAGATTAACTTTCTGTGTTTCCTGCAGATAATTTAACGCTGCACCGCTTGCAACAATTCCGTTTTGAAGATGCTCAATTCCAAATCCTTTTAACGTCACAGTCCCGAAATGATTGAGAAGCAATTCATTCGCATAATCATAATTGAAAATCCAGTCATCCATTCTTGTAATACGGATTGAAGGATTTATTTTGCTGATAACCGGAGTAAGATAATCTTTTTCTTTTTTCTGAATGAGAATTTCTGCGGGAGCGATTGATTCAATCTGCTGCTGAAGATCTGATTCAGGTACTTCGAAAGTGAAGAACTCACCTGTTGAAACATCTGCAAATGAAATGCCTGCAACTTCTTCACGAATAAAAACTGAAAGCAGATAATTATTTTTTTTGTGATCGAGAAGCTTATCGGAAAGAGTTGCACCGGGAGTTACGACTTCAATCACTTCCCTTTTCACAATTCCTTTAGCAAATTTTGGATTTTCCATCTGCTCACAGACAGCAACACGATAACCAGCACGAACCAGCTTTGGCAGATAAGAATCAATTGCGTGATGAGGAAATCCTGCAAGCGGAACATCTTCTGCTGCACCGTTTGCTCTTTTGGTTAAAGTAATTCCAAGAACTTTGGCAGCAATTTTCGCATCGTTTTCAAATGTTTCGAAGAAATCACCGACTCTGAAAAGCAGTATTGTATCCGGATTGGCTTCTTTAACTCTGTAATATTGAGCCATTAATGGAGTTTGTCCGTCTCGTCCGGCTTGATTTTCTTTGGGTAACTTGTTGGTTTGTGAATCCTGTTTACTCATCGGGCTAAAAATAGCTCAATCGTAAAAGAATATCAATTTGAAAGCCGTATCTGTTCCATTAATTTATCAAGTCTATCGTAGAAGTCAACTTGAAAATCCTTCTCTTTTTAATATATTTGCCCGTAAGTTATAAGAGAAAAACTACTCTCTTAATTACGTCATATCATCAGAATTAAAAATAATTAAAGTCAGGAAGACCAGGAGCTAAATGAAAAAAATAGGAATATTATTCGGGCAGGAAACAACTTTTCCACCCGCATTTGTTGAAAAAGTAAACTCAAAGAATGAGTCCGCCAAAGGCGGAGGTATTACAGCGGAGTTTGTTAAAATTGATAAAGTCGTCCAGGGCGAACCAAGCGGTTACGATGTTATCATCGACAGAATTTCTCAGGATGTTCCTTTCTACAGAGCTTTCTTAAAAAATGCTGCATTGAATGGAACAGCAGTAATCAACAATCCTTTCTGGTGGAGTGCTGATGAAAAGTTTTTCAACAATGCTTTGATGACAAAACTGGATGTTCCGGTTCCTAAAACTGTTCTGCTTCCATCAAACCAGCATCCTGATGACACAAATGCAAACTCATTCAGAAATCTTGATTATCCTTTGAACTGGGATGCAATGTTCAGCTACGTTGGTTTCCCTGCTTACTTTAAACCATTTGCAGGCGGCGGCTGGAAAAATGTTTATCGACTCGAATCACCTGATGATTTCTTCAAAGCTTACAATGAAACCGGTCAGCTTGTGATGATGCTTCAGGAAGAAATTAATTTTACAGAATATTTCAGATGCTACTGTCTCGATAGAAAAGATGTTCACATAATGAGATACGATCCAAAGCAGCCGCATCATTTACGTTACGTGCGAAATCCAAAACCAATTGAAAAACCATTGATGGATAAACTTCTTCACGCGGTTCTAACTATCAACAATTCACTTGGCTATGATTTTAATACAGTCGAGCTGGCAGTAAGAGATGGAATTCCTTACGCAATTGATTTCTGTAATCCAGCACCGGATGCAGATAAAAATTCTATCGGCGAAGAAAACTTCAACTGGATAGTTGAAGCTGCAGCAAATATGGCGATCAGAAGAGCAAAAGCACACAAGTCAGGACAAAATAATTTAACGTGGGGAACATTTATTAAATCATTTGCAAACAACATCCCGTTAAGTGAAAGTTAAGGTGAAATAATTTTATGGCAGAACCCGGATTGTTCACGCTTGGAGTCGAAGAGGAATTTCAGATTGTTGATCCGAATACAAGAGAACTGAAATCGCACATCCAGCAGATAATTGAAGACGGCAAAATGGTAATGGCTGAAAAAGTAAAAGCTGAGATGCATCAATCTGTTGTTGAGATAGGAACTGATATTTGCAAGGACATTCATGATGCAAGAAGCCAGGTAACAAAACTTCGTCAGGATCTCGCCAAGCTTGCCGCAAAAAATAATTTGAGGATTGCTGCTGCAGGAACCCATCCTTTCTCTCACTGGAAAGATCAGCAGATAACAGAACATCCTCGTTACCAAGAAATTATAACTGATTATCAACAGGTTGCGCGAGCAAATTTAATATTTGGTCTACACGTTCACGTTGGTGTTGATGACAGAGAAACTGCTCTTCACGTTATGAATGCTGCAAGATATTTTCTGCCCCACATTTTTGCACTTTCAACGAACTCACCTTTCTGGCTCGGGAGAAATACAGGATTTAAATCTTATCGAAGCAAAGTATTCGATCGTTTTCCGAGAACGGGAATACCCGATTACTTCGGAAGCATTGCCGAGTATGATAATTTCGTTAAGCTTTTAGTGAAGACAAAATGCATCGACGATGCTAAGAAAATCTGGTGGGACATTCGAGCTCATCCATACTTCAATACACTTGAATTTCGTATCTGCGATATTCCGATGAGGGTTGATGAAACAATTTGTCTTGCTGCAATTATGCAGGCAGTTGTAGCAAAACTTCACAAACTAATCAAACAAAATCTCGGTTTCAGACTTTATCGGAGAGCGCTGATTGCAGAAAACAAATGGCGAGCTGCACGTTACGGAATTCACAGCAAGCTTATAGATTTTGGAAAACAGGAAGAAGTCGAATTCAAAAAACTTGTTGGAGAACTTTTAGAGTTCATCGATGATGTTGTTGATGGTTTGGGCTCAAGAGAAGAGATTCAATACGTTTACAAAATTTTAGAAATGGGAACCGGTGCAGATCGTCAATTAAAAGTTTACGAGCAATCAGGTGATACAAAATCGGTAGTTGATTTTATAATCCAGGAAACGCACGTTGGGTTATAGATGCCCACTCCTAAAAGTTAAATTCAACATTCGTTATTCCTTGTTCAGTATTCGATATTATTTTGAATAATGAATATCGAACAAGGAAGTCAGAAGTTATTTATTAAAAAAAGTAAATTTAGTTTAATGATAAGAATAGCCACAATAGATCTCTACAACAACGAACGCAACGAAGGAATGCGCTGTATCAAAGAAATTTTTTCCGAGGCTCAGACACGAAACAATGAAACAGAAATTACTTATGAAGTCTTTGATACAAGATTCAAAGGTGACATTCCGGGAATCGAGAATGATATTTTCATTTCCTCAGGTGGACCTGGAAGTCCTTTCGAAGGTGAAGGGACTCAATGGGAAAAAGATTACTTCAATCTCATCCAAAAAATCTGGGATCATAATCAAACAAACTCTGAAAGAAAAAAATATTTATTCTTCATTTGTCATTCATTCCAGATGATGGGAAGATTTTTCAAATTCGGAACGGTAAACCAGCGTCATTCAAAATCTTTCGGAGTGATGCCTTTTAACCTAACGGAAGAAGGAAAATCTGATTCTATATTCAATGGATTATCAAATCCATTTTATGCTGCAGATATCAGGCAGTTTCAGGTAATTGATCCGGATAAAAAAATTATTGATGAGCTTGGTGCAAAAATTCTTTCTTTTGAAATAGTTGATGATAATGATGAAGCCAGACCTGCAATTGCTGCTGTCAGAATTTCTGATGAGATTGTCGGCACGCAATTCCATCCGGAAGCTGATCCGGAAAGTATGTTGTATCACTTCAAACAGGATGAAAGAAAAAAACAAGTTGTTGAGAAATATGGAGAAGAAAGATATTTCGAGATGATAAAAATTCTTGAACGACCTGACACAATAAAAAAAACACGAGCAACAGTAATACCATCCTTTCTGAATAATGCAATTGAGGAATTGACAGCGGTGATTAGTAATAAATGATTCCAGAGCTTCGTAAAAAATTCAACGCAGAATTCACTCAGGAAAAGTATGAAGCTTTCCTGAAAGACATTAATACTTCGCTGAAGTATCCGGCTGACTTCCGTATTTCCGAATCTCCACTGTTTTTAAGTGATGAGCTTAAAAGCAAATTACTAAAAGCCTGCGATGATCTCAGTAAGCAAGTAACAAGTAATGATTTCAGACTTAAAATGAATGATGCTGTGCCTCCACATTTGCATATTCCCGGAGAGACTGATCATCCGGAATTTTTTGTTTTTGATTTTGGTATATGTCAGGATAAAAATTCAGACCAGTTTATTCCTAAGCTGATTGAACTGCAGGGTTTCCCAACACTTTACGGATATCAATATTTCTTTGAACAAAAGCTGCGAAAACATTTTGACATTCCTGAAAACTTCACGACTTACTTCAATGGAATTACTCCAGATAAGTACGTGGAAATGCTTCGTGATGTAATTGTCGGCGAAGCCGATCCTGCAAATGTTATTCTTCTAGAAATCGAACCAGAAAAACAAAAAACCCGGATCGATTTTGCAGCGACTGAAAAACTAATTGGAGTAACTGAAGTATGTATTTCAGATGTAATCAAGCACGGTAAAGTTCTTTTTTATAAAAAGAACGGAATTGAAATCCCGATTGAAAGAATTTACAACCGGGTAATTTTTGATGAACTTAGCAGAACCGAAAAGAATTTCAATTTTAATTTGCAGGAAGAACTGAATGTAAAATGGATTCCCCACCCAAACTGGTTTTATAAGATTAGTAAATACTCATTACCAGTGCTTAAAGGTGAATTTGTTCCAAAATGTTTTTATCTTAGATACCTCACTTCATACCCAAATGATCTTGAGAATTATGTTCTAAAACCTCTTTTCTCTTTTGCCGGACTCGGAGTGAAGATTGACGTAACCAAACAGATGCTCGATGAAATAAAAGATCCTGAAAACTATATCCTGCAGGAAAAAGTTGATTATGCACCATTGATTGAAACTCCAGATGAATTTGCCAAAGTTGAAATTAGAATAATGTACTTCTACGACAAAGAACCGATATTAGTGAATAACCTTGTAAGGCAAAGCAAAGGAAAGATGATGGGAGTTGACTTCAATAAAAATAAGACGTGGGTTGGTGGGAGTGCAGCGTTGCATAAAATATAAATAGCACAAACCCAATTCCTCAGAGTGCTTTTCTACAACAAAGGAATTGGGTTTGTTTCTAACCTTCATCTTCCTAACCAATTTAGTATATTTGCACACAAATCTCATACTATTCTGAATTTATTCACAAGATTTTCCAGTTATTTAAAATGATAAAATTCGATTTTCACGTATCAAGACAAGCAAGAGAAAAATATAATATAGAGCAATCTCTTTTCTCAATGACCGGCAAAATAATTAATGCTGATTACCAGCAGTCACGCATTCTTTCTGAAAAAATAAATTCAAAAAGAAAAGAAGAAGGGAATGATCAATTTGTTACTGCCGGACAGATAAACGCACTCGGTTTGCTGCACGAAATTTTTCATCTGCTCATCCGAAAATATGAAGAGAGTGATAATCCCGGTGTTTTCGGTAAAGCAATAAATCATCTTAAAAATGAAATAAGTGATGAAGGACTTGACAAAACTCTTTTTGCATTCGTAGAAGAATTCCCTCCTCTTTCTGTTTACAAAAATGATGTTACTTCAGAAGAATATTTGAAAAAAAATACTTCGGGAAAACCGAATAAAGAAATTATTCTGGAAGAAATAATTCTACTTCATATGGAAAACAGCAATCCGGCGGCGTCAAACCTCCGTGAACTTTATGCTGATGATATTCTTACAATCAAATCCAATTACAAACAACTAATAGAGAAGACTGAAATATTTTTTGAAAATGAAGTCCCAACTCGTTTGGGCGGTCTTCCTTTATTCAAACTATTACGAAAACCAATTTCGTCGAATCCTTATGATTTAGAAAAACAACTTGAGTTTATAAGAAATGAATACGGTGCTTATCTCGGTGATGACATTTTGAATAGACTTCTTCGCGGAGTAGATCTTATTCGAGAAGATTACAAATTATTTGTTCCGCACGGAGGTGGCGAAAAAGGAACACCACCTGTTCCATCCTACGATGAAGATCTCGAAAGATTAAGATTAATTAGAGAAAAGATGGCAGCAGAGAAAAAGCTCTCCGAGGATGAAAGGCGATTTTACCTTGAGTACGAAAAATTTACGGAGGACGTGAGTTGGATTCCCGAAGTCGTGATGATTGCAAAGAACGTATATGTGTGGCTTCATCAACTATCGGTGAAATATCAAAAAGAAATTAAAAGACTTGACCAGATACCTGATGAAGAACTTGATCAACTTGCTCGATGGAATTTCAATGCGCTCTGGCTTATTGGAATTTGGGAAAGAAGCACCGCATCTCAAAAGATTAAACATCTCACGGGTAATATTTCTGCAGTATCATCCGCGTACTCACTTTATGATTATGTGATTGCCAATGAACTTGGTGGTGAACAAGCTTTTCAGAATTTGAAAGATCGTGCCTGGGCTCGGGGAATTAGAATGGCAAGTGATATGGTTCCCAATCATACAGGAATTTATTCACGCTGGGTGATTGACGAACCAGATTATTTCCTGCAAAGGAATGAACCTCCTTATCCAAACTATTCATTCAACGGTCCAAATCTTTCAGAAGACGATAGAGTTGAAATAAGAATTGAAGATCAATACTATACTAGAAAAGATGCTGCGGTAGTTTTCCAGAGAAAAGACAGGTACACCGGTTCCGTAAAATATATTTATCATGGCAATGATGGGACAAATATGCCGTGGAATGATACTGCGCAATTAAATCTTCTGAATCCGGAAGTACGCGAATCTCTTATCCAAACTATAATGCACGTCGCACGAAAAACTCCAATCATCCGTTTTGATGCTGCGATGACATTAGCCAAAAAACATTATCAGAGATTGTGGTTCCCAAATCCCGGTTCAGGTGGAGCAATTCCTTCAAGAACAGATTACTCGATGAGTCTTGAGCAGTTTAATCAGGTAATGCCGAATGAATTCTGGCGTGAAGTTGTTGACAGAATAAATGCTGAAATGCCGAATGTTCTTCTGCTTGCAGAGGCTTTCTGGCTGATGGAAGGATATTTTGTACGTACACTTGGAATGCACAGAGTTTATAACAGCGCTTTTATGCATATGATGATGAAGGAAGAAAATGAAAAGTATCGTCAGCTAGTTACTAATACTCTTGAATTCAATCCGGAAATATTGAAACGCTACGTTAACTTTATGAGCAATCCTGATGAAGAAACTGCTATCAACCAATTTGGCAAAGGCGATAAATATTTTGGTGTTGCCGTAATGATGCTTACAATGCCCGGCTTACCAATGTTCGGACACGGACAAATTGAAGGCTTCTCAGAAAAGTACGGAATGGAATATAAACAAGCCTATTATAATGAAACTGCTGATGAGCATCTTGTATGGCGACACAACAAAGAACTATTTCCTCTGATGAAAATGCGTTATCTCTTCAGCCAGGTTGAGAATTTTGAGTTCTTTGATTTCATAGATAAGAATGGAGAAGTGAATCATAACGTTTATGCATTCAGTAATCGTTCTGGTAGCCAATCGGCTTTGGTTTTATACAACAATTCATATTATGAAACTGAAGGAAGCATTGCATTCTCTCATCCAAAAATGGTATCAGGTAATGGAGGAATGAAAAGACCACATCAGATCACTGAACTTTTAAATATTAAACCTTACCGAGAATACTACTACATCTATACAGACCACAGAACGCAGTTGCAATACTTGATTTCCGGAAAAGAGATTGCTGAAAATGGTTTTAGAATTCATTTGTTTGGCTACCAGTATCGCGTTTGTCTTCAATTCAGAGAAGTTTACGATTATGAAGGCAAGTTTGAAAAATTATATCAGGTGTTAAACGGTAGAGGTGTTTCATCAATTGAAGAAGCGTTGAAAGAAATGGAAATGCTTCCACTGCACAGCAAGTATGAAAATTTCTTTTCATATGATAACCTGGAGAAAATCAGAACTTATCTCACCTATAAACCAGATAAGAAAAAGAAAGAGGCAATTTCTTTACCGGGCAAGCTGGATACTGAACTAAACTCTCTTATAAGTGAATTCACTAATTATATCAATGGAAAGAAATCAGTTGAAAAAACTGATAAGAAATTTCATAGTGATCTGAATTCAGCAAGAGAATTTTACCAGGTTTGGGCGGCTTACAATACCAGAAAGAATGTAACAAAGTGGATGAGAGAATGTGATAATCTTCTTCCTGTAAAGAGTAAAGTTGAAACTAACAGGGAATATCTCACATTTATTAATCTTGTATTGCTAAAACAATTGTTCAGCAAAAAGTCTGACTATGAAAAAATCCATATAATATTCGATGAACTGCTGCTTCAAAGACCTATTACGAATATTCTACAGAAGCAGGTAAATGGTTCGAGCATCCACCAGCGGATAGAGTTGATAAAAGTTCTGCTTTCGATATTTATTATGAAAAAACAAAAATCCAGTGTGAAAGTAAGTTATAAAAAATCGGCAGCAAAGGTTATAAAAAAATCAGATGAACAGCAGTTTATGACTTCAATTAAATCCTTGCTTGCTGATGATATTATTAATAACTTTATCCGTGTAAATGAGTTTGAAGGGAGAACGTACTTCAATAAGGAGCGTTTTGAAGAACTGACAAAGTGGATTTTACAGTTCAACTTCATTCTTCTTCCTTCAAAGTTTACTGATAAAAATGATTTTAAAACGAAATTAAAAAAATCTGATTTCGAAAAACAATTACTCAAATCTGTAAAAGAAAATTTCAATTTATATTCTGAGCTTATAACTAAAGCTGAAGCAAGTGGCTACGACTTTAATAAATTCAAGCAAGAATTGGATAAGCCCGTAGCAGTGAAGGCGAAAACAAAGTTATTAACAAAAACAAGGAAAAAAACATGACAAAAAAGCTCTGGAATATTTTAATCGTATTATTGATTGCAGGCACAAGTATCAATGCACAGTATACTTTGCAGAATGCTTTTCCTAATTTATCATTTTCAAACCCGGTATTCTTAACACATGCAGATGACAGCACAGATAGGATTTTTGTAATTGAGCAGGTTGGAAGAATAAGAGTCTTTCCAAATAATTCAAATATATTGTCCACGAAAGTGTTTTTAGATATTTCAGATCGTGTTTTATCAGGTGGTGAAAGAGGTTTACTTGGATTAGCGTTTCATCCCGATTTTGAAAACAATGGATATTTCTATGTCAACTATACTTCCTCAATAGGTGGAGATGATTCTACAAGAATTTCAAGATTCCAGGTGACCAGTAATCCTGACTCGGCTGATAAAAACAGCGAGTTCAGAATTTTAACATTTGACCAACCTTATTCAAATCATAATGGAGGCTGGATTGGTTTTGGACCAACCGATGGTTACCTCTACATTGCCACCGGTGACGGCGGTTCAGGTAATGATCCTCAGAATTATGGACAGAGAATAAATACATTGCTTGGTAAGATTCTTTGCATTGATATTAATAATGGATCACCTTATGCAATTCCTGTAACCAATCCATTTGTAGATAGCACAAACACTCAGGTTAAAAAAGAAATATTTGCGTGGGGAATGAGAAATCCATGGCGCTGCAGTTTTGATCCTGTAACCGGATGGCTACTTGCCGGAGATGTTGGACAAGGCAGCTGGGAAGAAATTGATTTGATTGAAAACGGAAAAAATTATGGCTGGCGATGTTACGAAGGAAACCATGAATTTAATATGTCAGGCTGTAATTATCCCGAGTACATATTCCCTATTTGGGAATATAGTTCAAACTCCGGTTCTGAATGTTCAATAACTGGAGGTTATATTTACAGAGGACCTGGTGTACCGCAGTTAGAAGGAAAATATATTTACGGTGATTACTGCTCTAATAAAATTTGGGCACTGACTTATGATGGAATAACTCCCCCATCAACCCAATTGTTGTTTACTTCATCAGGTGGACTAACATCATTCGGTGTTGATCAAAATCAGGAATTGTACTGGACTTCTTTTAACGGAAATATATATCGTTTCACTCCAACCGTTACTCAAGTTGAAAAAGACGTTAATCCAAATGAATACTCACTCGACCAGAATTACCCGAATCCGTTTAATCCTTCAACTATTATTCGATATAACGTTCCTGAAGATAGTGATGTAAGTATATTGATTTATGACGCACTTGGTAACCAAATTGATTCCATAATTTCAGGCACAGTTCAAAAAGGGTTTTACCAGAAAAGCTGGAATGCAGAAAAATTCTCATCAGGAGTTTATTATGCAAAGATGACTGCGAAATCGGTTTCATCCGGCAAATCATATTTAAACGTAATTAAGATGTTGTACTTAAAATAATTATTCTTATCAAGCGTTAAGCCGGACTTTCAAAGTTTCAAAAGAAAGTCCTGGTTTAACGATTGTTTCTTTTCGAACTCAAACGGACTAATTGTATTACTGCACAAGTAAATATAGAGGCAGTATGAATAATACGACAAATCATATTTACGATTCAGGATTATTTCACAGAACTGCACTTATTTTATTCCTGATTTCTAATTTATCTATAAAAGCTCAGCAAAATGATTTAAACAATCAATTTGTAATTGGTGCTAAGCTTGGGAATACTCCATTCAATGTTGAACAGACTTTTAACTCTTACATTGAATGTGGTTTTAATTCGATCTGGTGGGGTGCATATCCTGATACGAAACCATACCTTGATAAACTGAAAGGTAATTTGATTGCTGAGAATGGACGCAGCCGTAAAGATCTTATTCATCATTATGCTACCGCATATTATTCCAAATGGGAAGCAGAGCAGCAGCAATTCCCAAATCGCGTTGGTATAAAACATAAACACGGTAAACCAGTCGAATGGAAAGGTGTAAAATGCTGGTCAAGTAGCGGAATTAAGTCGCCAAAGGATTCATTAATATATGGTCCTCATTACCGACAGGAAAAGCGTTATAAACGATGGCTTTATACTGATCCTGGATGGAGCCGTTTTGATGTCGATTATAATGTTCGATTTAGGATGGCTCTCGATTACAATCCACAACAGGTTTCACCAAATGAAAATGTTTGTGAAATCAAAGTTATATATAGGGCAATAAAGCAATATTCGGGTAAATGGGATCCGCCTGAAGATTATGTTCTTCTCAGGAAAACTTTAAAAGTGAAAGATTTTGCTAAAGGCGGAGCTTTTGATTTTATTGGATTTGATAAAACCTATGAATACACTGATAAATTTATGATACCTGAATTTGATAATCCAGCAAAAACAAATTACACTTATAACGATACTGAAGCAGGATTAGGTATTCAATTCAGGGTTGATTGGTTGAGAAAAGATGATCTCTGCAATTTGTATGTCGACCACATAGAAGTTTATGATAACGATGGCTGGAATGATATGATTAAAGATCCCAAAGGTGTTGCTTCTCAAATAAAAAAATATGCAAAAAGTTTTTCAGACTGGCCATATCTTAAATATTGGTTCGTGCATGATGAGCCATGGTCAATAGATGGTTTTTTAGCTTATCATATAGTAGACTCAATTGTGAGTTCAGCCACCAATACCCCTTTGATAACGGAGTTCAATCCTTACTGGACACATGATAATAAAATTAACGGAGAAGATTTTTTGCAGGTTTGGAGCGATATTGCAAAGCCACAAAAATTGTTCATAGATTTTTACCCATTTTCTCCTGAATATCAGTTCAGGCTCGACGATATCGAAGCTTTAAGAATTCGATTTCAGAAATGTCATACTTTACAACCTGACTTTTGGTACTCACCTCAAGCTGCCGGAGTATTTATCAATACCGAATGGAAGGTTTGGAGAATTCCAGAAAACTTTGAGTTCAACGCTTCGGTTATGCTTGCATTGGCGCACGGAGTCAAAGGCTTAATGTTATTCAGCTATGATTCATTTAGTGATATCAAAGGACTGGTTGCAAATAATGAACCTGTTTTTCAAAAACGGAAACTCTGGTATTTCCTTAAAGATAAACTTATACCCAGATTAAAGGGTAATTTGGGCCAAAGATTAATGCAGATTGAGTACACAGGCGAATACTTACAGTATTACAAACTTGCAGGTAAGAAAAACAATTTCACAAATAGAAAGCAAAATGATGAATCCTTCAGATTAAATCTGACAGCTGCTAATACAAATGATATGTTATGGCATCTCGGTTACTTTAAAAACAAGAATTATCCTGATGATAATTACTTCTTCATTACAAACCTTTATATGAATACGGAAAAAAGATCTGTTAACCTTGATATTATGCTTAATGAACCGGAGTATAAAAACTATAGATTTAAAAACATCGAGGGAAATTTTGATACAACAATTACAAATCGGTTTTCTCATCAATTAACTTTAAATAGGGGTGAAGGAATTCTGTTTCAGATAGCACCGGTAATAAAATATGGCGGTAAACTTATTTTCTCTGAGCAGACAAATGATGGAATGGTACTAACAGAAGATATGGTCATTGATAATGGCGCTGTGTTGACCGTGAGAGGTAATTTCTATTCAAAAGCGAATATCATTTTAAAGAATGGCAGAATTGAGTACAAAAACAATGGTAAAATTCATTTCGATATTAACAAAAGCCTGATCACAAATTATAAACCAAACAAATCCAGGATAAATCAGCAATGACAAAATTTTTTGCAAATAGAATATTACTCACAAACTTACTTGTGTCGATACTTTCACTTAACATTTATTCGCAAATTAGCGAAACTAGAGAAGATTTAAAGAAATTTTATGATGATTATAACGTGGAGGGATTGTTTGTTCTTTATGATCAGAATAACGACAAATTCATGTTTTATAATGAACCTCAATTCAAAGTGCAATTGACACCGGCTTCAACTTTTAAGATTTGCAATTCATTAATCGGACTTGAAACGGGAGTCATAAAAGATGAAAATTATGTTTTACAGTGGGATAGTGTAGTCCGGCGAATCCCGGAATGGAATAAGGATCAGGAATTAAAAACAGCATTTAAAAATTCCACCGTCTGGTACTACCAGGAACTCGCAAGACGCGTCGGCGGTGAACAAATGAAATACTGGCTTGATAAAGCTAATTATGGAAATGCAGATACATCTGGTGGTGTTGACAAGTTCTGGTTATCAGGTGGATTGCGTATCTCACCGGAGCAGCAGATTAATTTTTTACGGCAGCTTCACGATGACAAACTCCCCTTTTCTCATAGATCAATGGACATCGTTAAGAAAATTATGATTGCAAAAGAATCCAGCGAATATGTTGTTCGTGCGAAAACCGGTTGGGGTTTTCAGGATAATACGAACATAGGCTGGTACGTTGGCTATGTTGAAACGAATAACAATGTCTTCTACTTTGCAAACTGCATTCGTACTAAAGATGACATCCCGGATTTTGGCAAAGCAAGAATCGATATTGTTTATCAGATACTTGAAGAACTAAAAGTGATTAATAAGTAAATTCAGTTGTTTATGTACGAATACAGAAGCAAAGGATTTTTTGCACAGGTTACCGGGAAAATGGAAAATCTCTGTGCTGAAGAATTAATTGAACTTGGTGCTAAAGGAACTGAGATTACTTATAAAGGAGTTTATTTTAAGGCTGATGTACCAACCATTTATAAAATTAATTATACATCGCGACTTATTTCGCGTGTACTTGCCCCGTTAGTTTCCTTTCCCTGCCGCAGCACAGATTACCTTTATCAAAGAGCAATGAAAATTCATTGGGAAGATTTTTGTTCTTTGGAAAAAACATTCTCAATTAGTGCTTCTGTCGCTAACAGCAGAATCACAAATTCACTTTACGCTTCTCAATGTTTGAAAGACGGAATAGCAGATTACTTCAGAAAAAAATATGGGAAACGTCCTGATGTTCAGGTAGTAAATCCGGATGTGCGATTTAATCTTCATATCGAAAAAGATATGGCTGTAATCAGTCTTGATATATCCGGCGAATCTCTTCATAAAAGAGGTTACAGGCTTCTTGCCGGCGAAGCTCCGATGCAGGAGACTCTTGCAGCAGCAATTATCAAAATCAGTGAATGGAATGGTCAAAACAACTTTTACGATCCGATGTGTGGATCCGGTACAATTCTTTGTGAAGCATTGATGCATTACTGCAGAATTCCTTCACAAATGCTTCGTAAAAAATTTGGATTTTTCAACCTGCCTGAATTCAATCGGAAAGAATGGAACAAAGTAAAAGAAGAGTGTGATAAAAAGATACGTCCTCTTCCTAAAAATATTATTTCCGGAAGTGATAAATCCTCTGAAGCAATAAAAGTAACGAAGAAAAATCTCGCACATCTTCCTTATTCAGATTCAGTTGAACTTTCAATCAAGCCATTTCAGCAAATAAATAATTTTGAAAATGGAACACTGATAACAAATCCACCTTATGGAATGAGACTTGGTCAATCCAGTGAAGTACAGGTTTTGTATAAAGAACTTGGTGATTTTCTAAAGACTAAATGTCCTGGCACCTCTGCATTCATATATACGGGGAATCCAGAACTACGGAAATTTATCGGACTGAAAACAAATAAAAGGATTCCATTAGATAACGGAAAACTGGAGGGAATACTTTTACAGATCGATAGTTACAAAGGAAGCAAAAAGAAAAAGTATCAACTGAGTAATTGACGATGTTTGACCTTCTCCGTGAACATATCGAAAAAAGAACTCATTTAACTGATGATGAGTTTGATATTGTAAAAAAATTCTTCATCCCTAAGAAAGTAAGAAAGAAACAATTTCTTCTCAACGAAGGTGAGGTATGCAGATATATTGGATTTGTGAATTCCGGCTGCTTACGCGAATACACAATAGATGATAAAGGAACTGAGCACATCGTTCAATTTGCAATCGAAGATTGGTGGGTCTCTGATCTAAACAGCTTTCTCTCAGGTAAACCAGCGGTGTATAATATTGACGCTCTGCAGAGTTCCGAAATCCTGTTGTTAGAAAAATCAGCCAGAGAGAAATTGCTGGATGAATGTCCTAAAATGGAAAGATTTTTCCGAATACTTATTGAGTCGAACCATATTGCAACTCATCAGAGAATAGTTGATTCACTCAGCGCTTCAGCAGAAGAAAAGTACCTGAAATTTATTGCAACATATCCCAAACTCTTCGAATTAGTGCCGCAAAACCAGATAGCGTCGTATCTCGGTATCACTCCCCAATCCTTAAGTAGAATCCGAAAAGAACTCTCACAGCCGTAAACTTTACTGAAATTAACATAGGTTAACCTCCTTTTTTAACATATGTGAATGCGGTGGAACTTTACTCCTGATATTTTTGTTATAGTTATTAATTCAAATAGTAATCAATAAATAAAGGAGTAATAAAATGAATACATGGAAAATCGATCCGGCTCATTCGGAAATAAACTTTAAGGTTAAACACCTCGTTGTTTCAACAGTTACAGGTCATTTCAAAACATTTGATGCAACAATTGAAACCAATAAAGACGATTTCAGCGATGCGAAAATCAACTTTGAAGCTGATATTAACAGTATAAGCACTAAAAATGATCAGAGAGATACTCACTTAAAATCTGCTGATTTCTTTGATGGTGAAAATCATCCAAAAATGACTTTCGTGTCAAAATCAATAAAGAAAATTTCAGATCACGAAATGCAAGTAAAAGGAGACCTTACTATTCGTGGTAAATCAAAAGAAATTACACTGGATGTAATTTACAATGGAACTGTTGCTGGATTCGGAAATATACAGGTAGCAGGATTTGAAGTCCGCGGCAAATTAAATCGATTTGATTTCGGCTTGCAGTGGAATGCTTTGACTGAAGCAGGCGGAGTTGTTGTAAGTAACGAAGTAAAAATTGAAATACTTGCAGAGTTCAATAAAGTTAATGAAGCTGTAAAAGCTGCATAATAAATATAGTTTTTCAGCAAGTCTGATTTTAGCCTCCTTTCAGACAGCTGATCAGCCCGGTAGCACTAACTATCGGGCTTTTTTATTTTAATTTTCATAAAACAAGATCAACTCAAAAACTTGCTTACAGCATTGGCACAGTTCTCGCCATCGATCGCAGAAGAAACGATTCCTCCGGCATAACCGGCACCTTCACCACAAGGAAATAAACCGTTCAGTTCGACGTGCATAAAAGTCTCTCTGTCTCTTGGAACTCTTATAGGAGAACTTGTTCTGCTTTCAACACCAACCAGTACAGCTTCATTGGTCAAATATCCATTCATTCTTCTGTTAAAATCTTTTAATGCAAGCCTGAGTCTTTTAACTATGAAAAGTGGAAGCTCTTCATCGAGTCTGACAGACGTCAGTCCGGGAATGTATGAAGATTTTGGTAATGATTGAGAAATTTTTTTATCAATAAAATCAGTGGCTCTTTGAGCAGGTGCAGATAATGAACTACCGGCAAGTTTGAACGCATGACGCTCTAAATTCTGTTGAAGAATCAATGCACCGAACGGTGAGGCATCTTCCTCAGAACTCTTCCATTCATTTTCTTTTATTTCAACAACAAGCCCGGAATTTGCAAACGGAGAATCTCTCCTGGCCATTGACATACCATTAACGACAATTTCACCTGGAGCAGTTACCGCTGGAATCACAATTCCTCCGGGGCACATGCAAAATGAATACACTCCGGATCCATCAACGTTTGTCGAAAGACTGTAGTTTGCTGATGGAAGGTTTTCAGGTTTAACTTTTACGTGATATTGAATTTCATTAATCAATGGCTGGGGATGCTCAATCCTCACTCCCATTGCAAATGGTTTTGCTTCGATTTTAATTTTTTTCTTATCGAGAATACTAAAAATATCCCGGGCGGAATGACCTGCTGCAAGAATAACAGCATCTCCAAAATATTCCTGTTTAGAATTGACAACAACTCCTTTAAGTTTCTTGATCTTAATAATGAAATCGGTTACACGCGAAGAATAGTGGATTTCACCACCCGCATCAAGAATGGTTTGTCTGACATTTGCTATGATTATTGGTAATTTATTTGAGCCAATATGAGGATGAGTATCTATCATTATATCCGGGTGTGCGCCGTGCTGAACTAAGATTTCTAATACTTTTGAAACATTTCCTCTCTTTACAGCTCTTGTATAAAGTTTACCATCACTGTAAGTTCCTGCTCCGCCTTCACCAAAGCAATAATTCGAATCCGGATTAACAACTTGTTCTCTTTGAAGTGATTTCAGATCGCGTCTTCTTGTCTGAATATCTTTCCCTCGTTCAATAATAACCGGTTTTATTCCAAGCTCAATTAATCGCAGTGCCGCATAAATTCCAGATGGCCCAAAACCAATTATAATTACTTTCTTTTTATCGTCAACGTGATTATAAATATACCGTGGTTTTTCCAACGAAGGATGTTCACCAACGTAAACATCTACAAACATATGAAAGACCGGACTTTTACGGGCATCGATTGATCTGCGGATTGGGACAATCGAGGTAATTGAATCTGGTCTGACACCTAATTTTCGTGATGCAATGTATCTGAAAAAACCTTCTTCATTTATCTTATCCGGTGGGATAATTATTTCAATTTGATATTTCATTCTTAGTTTTTTTGCCTCCTATTAAAAAACACTTTTAATATAACCACCATCAACGTGGATAGTGACACCATTAACATAACTTGCTTGCTTTGATCCAAGAAATACAACAACCGAGGCAATCTCCTCTGGTTTTGCAAGTCTGTTCAGCGGAACACGTTTTGCCATTTCAACCAGAATTTCCTCGTGTGATTTTCCTTTTTCTTTTCCTTCAACAACAGCGAGTTCATACAATCTGTTTGTCAATGTCATCCCGGGAGCCACACTATTTACAGTTATATTGAATTTTGCAACTTCATTGCTGAGTGATTTTGTAAATCCTGTCACAGCGGCACGCATAGAATTTGAAAGTATTAAATTATCAACAGGCTGCTTTACAGAGATTGAGGTTATGTTAATTATCCTCCCCCAGTAATTTGCCATCATCCCCGGCAGAACGAGCTTGGAAAATCTTACTACACTGAGGAGAACCTGATCATATGCTAAGTTCCAGTCTTCTTCTTCAAGTTCCTGAAATAATCCAGGAATTGGTCCACCGCAATTATTTACTAGAATATCAATATTACCGAAATGCGAATTGACAGCATTGAATGTACTCTCAATATCCTTCTGTTTGTTCAAATCGCATACTGACCAAAAAGCATCCGTATTGTATTTTTCTTTCAACTCTTTTGATGTAGATAAAAGATTTTCTTTTGATCGGGAAGAAATCGCAACCCGACATCCTTCCTCTGCAAATAGCTCAGCTGTTGCTTTTCCGATTCCCATACTGGATGCAGTAATTAAAACAGTTTTTCCTTTGAGTCCTGTTTCCACAGTATGCCTTTTATATTTATTAAAGATAAAGTGATTGGCAGGAATTAAAATAAGATAATTATTTTAATTATTGAACTGGATTACCAACAATTTTTGAAGTATCCATTGCTATTACCAATTCTTCATTTGTAGGTATCCTGTATACTTTAACTCTTGAAGAATTATCAGAAATAACATTTTCACGGTTTTCATTTTTTAGCTTATCGAGCTTTATACCAAGAAATTCCATATTCTTACAAACTTCTTCTCTAACTTCAGGTGAATTTTCACCAATGCCACCGGTGAATACCAATGCATCCAGACCTCCCATAGCGGCTGAGTATGCACCGACATACTTCTTAATTCTGTAGCAAAAGATTTCAAAAGCATATATAGCTCGTTTTTGTTCATCTTTTACAGATGCGAGAATCTCACGCATATCACTGCTTTCTCCACTTATTCCAATCAGCCCGGAATGTTTGTTTAGAAGTGTTCCTGCTTCGCTCAACGATAAGCCTTCTTTGCCCATAATGTATAAAATTAGTGAAGGATCCAGATCACCACTTCGAGTGCCCATTAATAGACCTTCCAATGGTGTGAATCCCATAGTAGTATCTACTGAGATGCCGTTATCAACGGCAGCCATACTGCAGCCATTACCAAGATGTGCTGTTACTATTTTCAATTGAGAAATATCTTTACCCATCATCTGTGCGGCTATCTTTGAAACGTAAAGATGAGATGTTCCATGGAAACCGTATCGTCTGATTTTATATTTCTTGTACAACTCATATGGAATGCCGTACAGATATGAACGAGGCGGCATTTTCGAGTGGAATGCTGTATCGAAAACACCAACCTGAGGTGTGTTTGGAAGTAGTCTAATTGTTGCCTGAATACCTTTTATATTTGGTGGATTATGCAGTGGAGCCAGTTCAATATTCTCCTGAAGTACTTTAATCACTTCATCAGTAATTAAAACTGAACCTGTAAAAGATTCACCACCGTGTACAACCCGATGTCCGACAGCATCAATTTCTTTTACATCTTTTATAACACCGTGGTTTGGACTTAGCAATATTGCGATTACATATTCGATGGCTATTTGATGATCAAGAATTTCACCTGCTATCTTTATACTATTGCCATCATGTCTTGAATGGGATAAAACCGCTCCTGTCATTCCAATTCTTTCAACCAGACCTTTTGCAAGTGCAGTTTCGGTTTCTGTATTGATAAGTTGATATTTTATCGATGAGCTGCCGCAGTTTAATACTAATACTTTCATTTTATTTCTTTGATATAAATTAAAAAATGTTATCCTATAATGTTTCCGTGCTCGTCATATTTGTAAAATCCCTCGCCGGTTTTCTTTCCAAGTTTCATTTCACGGACGAGCTTTCGTAAAATCGGACAGGCGCGGTATCTTGGTTCGCCAAGAGTTTTCCAAAGTGTTTCCATCCAGGCAAGAACTTCGTCAAGTCCCATACTATCAGCCATTTCAAGCGGTCCCATCTGGAAATTATAACCAAGTTTCATCGCAGTGTCGATATCTTTTGCTGTTGCAACACCTTCCAGTAAAATGTGCATTGCCTCGTTTAGCAGAGGAACAATTGCACGTGTAGTTACAAACCCGGGATACTCATAAACTTCAACAGGAGTTTTACCAATATTTGAAATAAAAGTTTTTACCCGGGCAATTGTTTCGGTTGAAGTATGAAGACACTTCACAACTTCCACTACAGGAATTTTTGGAACCGGGTTCAGAAAGTGCAGTCCGATCATTTTATCAGGTCTACTTGTCTTTTCGGAAATCTTTGTGAGACTAAGAGTTGAGGAATTTGAAACAAAAATACAGTCCTTCCTGGCCTTTTGATCTAATTGAGTAAAAATTTCAACTTTAAGATTGTAATCTTCATCAACTGCCTCAATAATCAGATCACGATCTGATATTTTATCTAAGGTTGTATCCCAAATTATCCTGCTGAGAATTGCTTTCTTCTCAGATTTGGTCATTGCCCAGCGTTTAATTTCACGATCCATTGTCTCGGAGAGCATTGCTTTTGATTGTTTAAGCTGTTTCTCTCCTTTTTCAATTAATAAAACATCTAAACCAGCAGCTGAAATAGTCTGTGCTATTCCCTGCCCCATTACACCAGCACCGATTATTGCTATTTCTTTTATTGAGTCCTGATCAACTGCTTTGGGAGATGATTTTAATAAGTCTTCTAACTTTAATTCTTTTTCTGGCATTGGTGTACCTGTTTCTTTCTGAAGATTAATCTGTGTGCTTGTCTTGCGGGATAGTCATTGCTTAGCGGCGTCGCTATCTTAAATAAATTTTTAATAAATACACTTCAAAGTTAAAGATAATAAAGATGTTTTAATAGCACAGAAATTATAGTTTCGTGAGATATGATTGTAATTATTAAGAGAAATGATTTCCATCACAAATTAAAAAAGGGATGCATTTTAATGCATCCCTTCAAAAAAAAACTTTAATTGTTTTTATTTCAAATAAACTATCTTTTTCATTTCCCGGTGAGATTGTAAACCATCAGTGCTAATTACTTCAAATGAGTAATAATAAATTCCCGAAGAATAATTCTGTGCACTCCATATCACTTCATAGTTGCCTGAATCCTGTACTTTAGAAACCAAATCTTCAATCACTTCACCAAGTGAATTGTAGATATTTATTTTAACCTGGCTTTCAACAGGCAAAGAATATTTTATTGTCGTAGATGGATTGAAAGGATTCGGATAGTTTTGTGACACATAATATTCTGAAGGAACAAATGTTAAGTTAACCGCAAGTTGTTCAGAATACTCAAATGTTCCGTCGTAATCAATTTGTTTTAACCTGTAAAGTACGGTTCCTTCATAAGGAAGCGAAGAATAATCATCCGAATAACTGTAGTTCTGAATTTCAGTTGTTGTTCCTTTACCCGGAATAAATGCAATCTTATCCCACTCCTGGTTTTTTAGTTTTCTCTCAACTTCAAAGCCGGAGTTATTTATTTCGGTTGCAGTACTCCAATTCAGTGTAACAATATTTTTTTCGGCTTCAGCGGTGAATGAAGTAAGTTCAACCGGTATCTGAAAATCTATGAATGCTTCATAGACACCTCTGCCATGAGTACCTGCTCGTAACATTTGATTTGAGTGTGAATAATCAAGATGCATTATAACTGTATTCGGCAAATTGTTCGGAAGTTCAACCCATGTAGTTCCATCATTTTGAGTTAGAAAAACACCAATGTCAGTAGCAACAAAATAAGTGTTTGGATTCTGTATCGTGCGTATAGATAAATCCATCATTAACTGGTGAATCGGGTAAGTTACCATGAACACTTACCCATGAAGTCCCCATATTAGTTGTTTTGTAAACTTTATTTGTGCTGAATCCTGAGAAAGTAATCAGAGCAATATTTTCATCGGTTGGATGAATATTAACTGAAGTTATTGTTCGTGCAGGAAGACCAGAAGTTTTATTCGTGAATGTTGCGCCGCCATCTGTGGAAAGTAATATACTCGCTCCAGACGTTGCGTACATAATAAGTGGATTTGATTTACTAATTGCCATTTCCCTGACTGCACTTGTTCCATAAACATTTGCTGAAATTGCCGTCCACGATCCACCATTATTTGTTGAACGATAGACTCTTTGCCTTGCGACATAAAAGGTACCATCAATGGTAGGATGTGCAATTATCGGTGCAACCCATGCCACATTTTCGCTGGTACTAATTCCGCTTGTAGCACTGCTCCATGAAGTTCCGCCGTTAATTGTTCTGAAAATTCCGCCGTTCTGAGTTTCACCGAGTATAAAGTTTGCATTGAAAGGATTAAAGCAAACTTCACCTCCATCACCACCATACGCAGCAGCCCAGTTGAGAGCAGAATAGGTTTGCTGAGTCCCATTATCCTGCGTTCCTCCCAGTATCCTGCTTGGAGAAAAAGGACTAGCAGCTATCCTGTAAAATTGCGTGAGCGTTAAAGTCTGGTTCAGATTGGTAAAGCTATTTCCGCTGTTAGTAGATAGCCATATTCCACCATCATTGCAAGACATTATTGTATTCGGATCATTAGGATGGAAAAAGAGAAAATGTTGATCAACATGAACATAACCGCCTTGGTATCCGTTTGTGATATTTGTAAATGTTGTTCCATCAGTTGAACGCCAGATATCTATTGTACCGATAAACACAATATTTGGATTGACAGGATTTACTCTGCAATATAAATCATACCAAGCCTGTCCTCCCTGACTTTGGAATGATGATGACGTTGAAAGCTGTGACCAATTAGCACCTGAATTTGTTGATTTGTAAACCGTTACTGTGTTGCTCCCATGAACAGCAGCATACATAAAAGCCGGCTGAGCAAGACATAAATCAAAATGAGTTCTGGTTCCGGTTCCTAAGCCTGTTCCAAAAGTTGAAAATGATTGCCCGCCATCAAGTGATCTTCTGAAACCAATTCCTGAACCTACTGCAAATGCAGTGTCACCTGTAAAAGTGAAAACAACATCATCACATCTTCCACTTAATAAAACAGACCAGCTTTGTCCTGAGTTTGTACTTCTGTACAATCCTGAATTTCCAAGCGCAGCTAGTATTTCAGTTGGATGATTCGGTCTGATTTTAATTCTTGAAAAATAAGATGAGGAAGGTAATCCGGTTGTGATATGCTGCCAGTTTGCACCAGCATCAGTTGATTTTAATAATCCCCTGCCATAATAAGATGCACCGCTGTATGTAGCTTCACCGGTCCCGGCATAAATAATATTCGGATTGGTTGGATCAATAGCTATCGCACCCATTGACATAGATGGCTGGTTATCTGTTAATGGGACCCAGTTAGTTCCGTTGTCTGTTGATTTCCAGACACCGCCATTTGCGGGTCCAATGTAAATCGTACTCGGATTTGCAGGATTGTATGCACCTGTAACAACTCTTGAGGAAATATTACCATAACTAAAATAATAGCCGGGAGTAGGACCAAGACTGACCCAATTAATAGCGGGCATTTTATCAGAATATTGAATTCTTAATTCATTACGCTGGTTCATTGCATTCGCATATGCATTTTCAGGAATGAAATTATTCGGGTAAGCTCTCTGCTCAAAAAACCATCTCTGTCTTATAAAAGGTTTTGTTTGCTGAATGTATTCTGGTGCTTCAGAGTATACTGAATTCTCGATCAGTATATCCGTATAAGTTGTTTGTGCGAAGCCAATGCTAACTGAGGAAAATAATAGCAGCGAATAAAAAAGTAATTTCATCAATGTCTCCCTATGATTTTTATATAATTAGTGTTTTTCGTTGAATGTTTAGAATAAATTTTTGAATATATTTTTAATTGTGAATTTGGTTCTTTTATTTTGAATAAATTCATTCAAAAATAAACTTCAAGAAGTCAGATAACAAGCAAAAAAGGTACCGGACTGAGCACGCCAGATAAAATACTTAAGGAATTTTTTGGTTATGAAAGCTTTCGAAATGGTCAGCTTGAAATAATTGAAGCAGCATTAAAGTATAATTATGTTCTTGCTGTCCTGCCAACAGGTGCCGGTAAGTCCATTTGTTACCAGATTCCGGCACTTATTTCAGAAAATTTTTCTATAGTAATTTCACCGCTTATCGCATTAATGAAAGATCAGGTTGATGCATTAAATAAAAAGAAAGCGGTAGCTGCATTCATCAACAGCACAATGAGTTACTCCGAAACTGAGGAAGTTCTGAACAAAATAGCTCTCGGAAGTATAAAGCTTCTCTACCTTGCACCTGAAAGAATTGATAGTCTTAAATTCGCTGAAAGGATAAAGGGATTAAAACCAAAATTTTTATTTGTTGATGAAGCTCATTGTATAAGTGAGTGGGGACATAATTTCAGACCAAGTTATTTGAAGATTAAGGAATTCATTGATCATATTGGAATTAAAAAAGTTTCCGCATTTACTGCAACTGCAACTCCTGAAGTACGAGATGATATTGTTTCTCAGCTTGGATTTAAAGATGAGAAAATATTTGTTCGTGGATTTGAGCGAGAAAATCTGAATATCAAAGTAATTCACACAAAGAAGAAAAAAGAAAAATGTCTTGAAATATTAAATGACATTAAAGGCTCAGCAATAATTTATACCGCCTCCCGTAAAAAATCAGAAGAGATTGCTGAATATTTAAAT
Organism: bacterium; assembly: GCA_016716565.1. Taxonomy (NCBI): domain Bacteria; species bacterium. Next base: position 123,456 of record JADJWC010000003.1, on the reverse strand, counting down.
GTTAAAGGAATTAAGTGTAATTATTATCACGCCGGTTTGACAGCTCCCGAGAGAAGAAGAGTTCAGGAAGAATTCATTAGCGGAAATACGGAGATCATTTCAGCGACTAATGCATTTGGAATGGGTATTGATAAGCCGGATATCAGAGTTGTAATTCATTACAACACTCCCGGCTCGGTTGAAAGTTATTACCAGGAAATTGGCAGAACAGGTCGTGATGGTAAAGAATCATTCTGCTACTTATTACATCATGATTCGGATCTTACGATCCAGAATTTTTTTATACTCAATTCGCATCCCGGCAAAGAGATCATTCAAAAAATTTATAAGGCAATTTGCGATTATAGCAGCATCGCTGTAGGAAGTCTTCCTGAAAAAGAACTGATTGTTGATAGAGAATACATCTCTAAATATACCGCCAGTGAAATAACATCCGGGCTTCTTCATACCGCATTACGATATCTTGAAAATTCCGGGTATATCTGCAGTGTCTCGGAGTATGATAAAAAAGATTCCATTGAATTGCTGGTAAGCAAAGATAGACTTAAGGAATTCATTCAAAAAACTCATTATAAGGAACTCGCTGAAGTTTTAGTTTCTTTAGTCCGTGAGTATGGAAGCAATCTGTTTACATCATCAATAAAATTTTCATCGTCAGTTCTTGCACAAAAGATTATGTTGCCCGAACAAAATTTAATTGAATCATTGAGCATACTTGATAACATGGGTATAATTTCTTTCAACAAAGCAATAAAAGAGAACACGGTAATTCTCACCAGTCCGCGGGTTGATGCTGATAATTTAAAACTTAACTTCAAATTAATTAATGAAAGCTATCTAAACTCTCAGAAGAAGCTTGATAAAATGGTTGAGTTTGTTTTTGCAAATGAATGCAGGTTTAAAAATATCCTTAATTACTTTGGCGAAAGTGTGTCGGATTACCGGTGCGGGAAATGTGATAACTGCACATCATCTGGTAATCTGCAGGAATCTTCAAAATCTTATCTCGCTGAAATAATACTTGAAACACTCGAAGAAGCCAGCGAACCAATTCCTGAAAATTTTTTAATTAATCTACTGCGTGGTGAAAAGATTAAAGAAAGTGCTGCTCTGTCTAAACACTTCGGCTCCTGCAAAAACTTTTCCATTGCAGAAATGAAGGGTGTAATTGCCTACCAGGTTTCAAAAGAAAATATAACTAAGACTTTGGGCGGTAAAAATTATTTGAGTTTACCGAAACTTGAGACTAAATCGAATAAAAAATCTACAGAAAAGGAAAAATCTGCTGAAGAGGACATGGATTTATATCTGTTCAATCTTCTTCGGGAAGTTAGAAAAAAAGCATCTGACAGATTTATGCAATCCGGTTACTTAATTTGTCCAGATAAAATCTTACGAGAAGTTGCCCGTTTAAAACCGAGAAGCAAAGCTGAAATGTTAAGCATTAACGGTTTTAACAGCAGAATGTTCAATAAGCTTGGCAATGAATTCCTTGAAGCGATTAATTCTTATAAACCAAATGCTATACTTAAATCTGAAACCAAGTTTTCAAAAGAACTACCGAAGAATATTATCGAAACTAAAAAGCTTCTTCAGAAAAAATATACTTTAAAGGAAATTGCGGAAACGATCAAACTATCTGAAGCAGTCATCTCTATGCAAATTGAGTCAATAATAGAATATGAGCCGGATACGGATATCTCATCGCTGATTAAAAAAGATGTTCTGCAAAGAATAATTGAGGAAGTTTCAAAAGGGTTTGAAAACCTGAAAGATCTTAAAGAGCGGTTGCCTTCAAAAATATCTTATCCTGAAATAAGAATTGCAGTAGCAAAATTCAGGGCTGATTCTCAGTCTCCTGTCTCAATCTCTCAACATAAGCAGTAGCACTGTCAAAAAACACAGTCCATTTTTCGGGTTGGGAATTATAATAATCTATCATCTCATCATATTTTTCAGATGAAATGTTATATCGTTGCAGGACTAACGATTTAACCGAATCGGGCGAGAAATTTTCCGTTGTTGTAGTATCCTGAATTATCAATAAATCCACATAAGCTTTAATGAATACCTCCTGCGAAATGGGTGGTTCTTTTTCACAAGATAATATTAAAAACGGAAGGATGAGAATGAGAATGAAAAATTTCTGACTTTGAATTATTGACATTGAAATTTATCGATTCATCTTCTTACTGGCTTCGAAGAGGATTCTTTTTTCACGTTCAGTCAAATTCTGATATCCTGATTGACTTATCTTATCGAGTATTGCATCTATTTCAGCCTGAGAAATTTCATTGCTATCTTTTTTCTGATTGATATCATAATAATCAGCTTCTTCAATATCTTCTCGTCTCCGTTTGAATTTGTCAGCCAGACCGTCAAAAGGATTTTTGAATTGACTGCGTGAGCCGTACCCGGAAGAAATATTTAACATCCTTTTGAGTGGAACATCAATGTTTTTATCAAACATAATAAATAAGAATCCTGCTAAAGCACCTCCAAGATGTGCAAGATGAGCAACTGTGCTATGAGCGCTGTTAACGGATAAAAATTCAACTACTAATAAAAAACCTATCATATATTTTGCTTTCACCGGTATTGGCGGAAAGATTAAAAGAATATAACGGTCGGGAAACATCAAACCAAAAGCGATGAGGATACCATATACTGCGCCGGACGCTCCAATGGTAGGAGCAGGACTTGAGAACAAAGGTGCAATAAAAAGTTGAGCCAAGCCAGCAGCAACTCCACACATTAGATAATAAATCAGAAATTTTTTTGATCCCAGAAGATTTTCAATTTCCATTCCGAACATCCAGAGCATGAGCATATTAAAGAATATATGCCAAAAGTCGCCATGCATAAATTGGTAGGTTAGAAGCTGCCATACCTGAAAGTTGAAACCTTCCTGAACTGGATTTAGTGCAAACCACATGTTGAGTAAAAGGCCAACTCTTACACCGCCAAGTAAAAGATTTTGAGCGAGTATTTGTATAAAAAACACAGCAACATTGATGATTAAAAGATTTTTAATCACAGGGGGAAAAACACTAAATCTTCCAAAAGGTCTATAAGAATTGTTCAAAAAGTCTCCTTGATTAATTTCATTATCTACGCATCAGTCAAAGCTGCAACACCGGGAAGAACTTTTCCTTCAAGGAATTCGAGAGATGCACCACCGCCTGTTGAGACGTGAGAAACTTTTTTCTCTAATCCTGCATCTGCAATCGCTGCGGCTGAATCACCACCGCCGATCACTGTTATGGCACCGCTTTCAGTTGCGTTTGCAAGAGTCTCAGCTACAGCAAAGGTACCCTTTGCAAAATTCGGCATCTCGAAAACTCCCATAGGTCCATTCCAAACTATCGTCTTCGATTTCAGTAATTCATCCGAAAACAATTTAACTGACTTCGGGCCTATATCCAATCCCATTTTGTCAGCAGGAATTTTATCAACATCTACAACTGATGAAGGCGATTCATTTTTGAATTCTTCTGCAACTACAACATCGACTGGCAGCAGAAATTTAATTTTGGATGATTTAACTTTCTCAAGAAGTTCTTTTGCAAGATCCAGCTTTTCTTCTTCAAGTAATGACTTGCCAATTTCTTTTCCCTGAGCTTTGAAGAAAGTAAATGCCATTCCGCCGCCAACAATTAAAGTATCTACTTTATCAAGCAGATTATTTATTACATCAATCTTACCGGATATTTTTGCACCACCGAGAATTGCACAGTACGGTCTTTTAGGACTTGCAAGTGCACTTCCTAAATAATCCAATTCCTTTTGCATTAGATAACCGGCTGCACAAGTTTTGATATACTTTGTAACACCTTCAGTTGAAGCATGTGCTCTGTGGGCGCTGCCGAATGCATCGTTAATGTAAACATCGCCGAGATTGGCCAAGTGCTTTGCAAACTCGGAATCATTTTTTTCTTCCTGTTTATGGAAACGAAGATTTTCAAGCAGAACAACATCACCGGATTTCATCTCGTTTACGAGCATTTCAGTCTCTGCACCAATACAATCAGGAGCGAGTTTTACTTCCTTACCAAGCAATTTGCCAAGTCTCTCCGCAGCAGGTTTCAAACTGAATTCAGGTTTACGTTCACCTTTTGGTCTTCCAAGATGACTCATCAAAATAGTTTTGCCACCAGCTGATATTATCTTTTTAATTGTTGGAAGTGATTCAACAATCCTGATGTCATTAGTAACATTCAATTTATCATCCAGTGGAACGTTGAAGTCAACGCGGACGAGGATTCTTTTATTTTTTAAATCTACTTTATCTATTGAAAGTTTGTTCATTTTTTTGCCACTTATTTTTCAGAATTTATTTTTAATAAATTATTAAAATCAAATTACATATTGGTCATCTTCATCAGCAAGTCAACGCATCTGTTAGAATAACCCCATTCGTTATCATACCATGTAACAATTTTAAAGAATCTTTTTTCATCCTTGAAGTTATTCTGCATTGTAGCAAGTGAATCATAAATTGAAGAACGTTCATCGTGATTGAAATCAGTAGATACAAGCTCTTCTTCTGTATAACCAAGAATTCCATTCATATAAGTTTTTGAAGCTTTCTTCAATAGCTCATCAATTTCTTTGATTGACGTTTCTTTTACTGAGCGGAAAGTTAAATCGACAACAGAAACATTTGCAGTCGGAACTCGGAAAGACATTCCGGTTAGCTTACCTTTTGTTGATGGCAGCACTTCACCAACAGCTTTTGCAGCACCGGTTGTTGATGGAATAATATTTATTGCAGCAGCACGACCACCTCTCCAATCCTTCTTTGAAGGTCCGTCAACTGTTTTTTGAGTTGCTGTGTAAGCGTGGATGGTTGTCATAATTCCAACTTCAACTCCAATTCCCTCTTTCAATAAAACGTGAACGACAGGAGCTAGACAGTTGGTTGTACATGATGCGTTTGAAATAATTTTATGTTCTGATTTCAGCTCATTATCATTAACCCCCATTACAACGGTTTTTACATCACCTTTACCCGGAGCTGAAATTAAAACTTTTTTTGCACCTGCTGTTAAATGTCCTTTTGCTTTCTCTGAATCAGTGAAAAGACCGGTTGATTCGATTACAATATCAACACCTAACTCTTTCCATGGAAGCTGTGAAGGATCTTTTGTTGCAAGTACACATTTTGTTTCATCGCCATTAACAACGAGAATGTCGTCGTGTTCTAAATCTGGTTTACTTTTCTTCGAACTAAATTCACCTTTAAAGGTTCCATGGACAGAATCATATTTCAACTGATAAGCAAAATATTTTGCATCGTTAACGACATCAACAAGAGCTACAACATCTATTTCTTTTCCGAGTACACCCTTTTCAGCCATTGAACGAAGGATTAATCTTCCAATTCTTCCGAATCCATTTATTGCTACTTTTACAGCCATTTTTATATCTCCTTAATTATAAGATTTGATTTGAAAAAACTTAACAAAGTTAGGTAAAGCATTAGGCATTTTCAATTTATAATGATGGTAGAATGTAATACATCACAGGATTTTTTGATTTTATTGAACTGATGAGATAAAGAAATTGTTAATGTTAATTGTTTATATCAGATTCATTATATTTGCAGAAAATTATTGTAAAATATCAATTAAGAAAGAGGTTAAAATGTTAACAAAAAAGATGCAGGATGCACTTAACAAACATCTGAATGAGGAATTCTTTTCTTCATACATGTACCTATCGATGTCCGCTTATTTCGAAGAAAAAAATTTTAAGGGATTTGCCAACTGGTTCAGGATACAGTCACAGGAAGAATATATGCACGCAATGAAATTTTATTCTTTCATAATTCAGGCGGGTGGAGATGTTTCACTGAAGGAAATTGGTGCACCAAAAACAAATTGGAAATCTGTTACAGATGCATTTAAAGACACTCTGGCACACGAGAAAAAAATCACAGGATTAATTCACAAGCTTGTTGAACAAGCGATGCTGGCAAAAGATTACGCAACAAATAACTTCCTGCAGTGGTTTGTCACCGAACAAGTTGAAGAAGAAGCAACGGTAGAAGAAATTCTTCATAAGCTTGAAATGATTGGCGATAATAAAGGTGGATTGTATATGCTGGATAGAGAGTTGGGTGCGAGAGCAGCTGGTGGGTGACTATAATCTAAAAATAAATTATTAAATGATTATCATTCTAAAAGACTAAGGAGGAATGAATGAAAAATAATTTATACATATCGATATACTTATTAATTGTTGCAATGATCTCCGGTGCCTGCATTGAGCAAATGGAGGAAAAGGAAAAATTAAATCCTTCAGCAGGTATTGATACGTCTCTGATCACTGAAGTTATGACTGCGGAGAAACAAGCTAAACTAACTCCAGACCTGGTTATTCAAGCTCTTATTGATGGGAACAACCGTTTTGTAACCGGAAAAATGAGGAACAGAGACTACCGCGAACAAGTCCGCCAGAAAGCCGCGGGACAATATCCAAAAGCAGTTGTACTAAGTTGCCTCGACAGCCGGGTTCCCGTTGAATATGTTTTTGATCAGGGTGTTGGAGATATATTCGTTGGAAGGATTGCCGGAAATATTGTGAATGAGGATATATTAGGCAGCATGGAGTTTGCCTGCAAAGTTTCCGGTGCTAAATTAATTGTTCTTGTTGGTCATCAGAATTGCGGAGCTGTAAAATCAGCAATCGATGATGTTAAATTGGATAACATTACGATTTTGCTGTCTAAGATCAAACCAGCTGTAGAGATGAGTCAGGATTTCGAAGGTGAAAAAACTTCTAAACATGATGAGTTTGTTCGATATGTTTCTGAAAACAATATCAGGTATAACATTGAACAAATCCGGATGAAAAGTCCTATACTGAATGAGATGGAAGTGAAGGGGGAAATAAAAATTGTCGGGATGTATTACAATTTAACTGACGGAAAGATAGAAGTCGTAAATTGAACTGGTTTGAACAGATCGATGAAATTAAAGGTGAATAGTTTATGCCTGAAAGAGAATTGGGAGCCAAAACAACTGGACATTAAATAATTGTAGAAATAGAAAAATGTCAATCACATTTAAAATATTAAATTACTTTCTGCTGATACTAACTGTTTCATCGTGTATGGAAGCACAACAGAATCGACCTGAGGTTCAGGCATTAAAAAATGATGACTGCGATGACCCGGATGCTGATATCGAATGTTATTTTATTAATATGCCGGAAAATCTTATTAGCACAATGATCATACCTGCTGAAGGTGAAACTGCTGACGAGCTGATTATTTCCGGAACAATTTTTAAAGTCGATGGAAAAACTCCTTATCCTAATGTAATTCTTTATGCTTACCACACAGACAGCAAAGGATACTATTCAAAGAGCGGAAATGAAACCGGCGTTCAAAAATGGCACGGCAAATTGCATGGTTGGTGTAAAACAGACAGTGCAGGACGTTATACGATTAAAACTATCAGACCTGCACCTTACCCCGGTAATTTATTCCCTGCTCATATTCATGCATCTATAAAAACACCCGATGGTTCTTACTTCCACATCAATGATTATGTATTTAAGGACGATCCACTGGTTAATAAAAAATATGAATCCGCTTTACCATATGAAATCGGTGGGACAGGAATAATTGAGTTGAAGAAAATGGATAATACCTGGATTGGGCAACGTGATATTATTTTGGAAGATTGAGTCGTCTTTAAAATACGATTGGATTTTTAATGTTTAAATAAAAAATCCTCTTAACTTAAGAGGATTTTTTTATTTCTAATTCTTCACATCCGCAAGCGGGAAAGCAGTTTCTCTCATTGAGTGGACTTTGTTTGCAACAGGCAGACTTATCTCTTTGCTAACTCTCGCTTCAAAATAATCACGGAATCTTTCAACCATAAATTTAACCGGCCAGGCAGCAGCTTCACCAAGTGCGCAGATCGTGTTTCCTTCAATCTGGTTTGCAACTGTGATAAGTAAATCGAGATCATTTGTAGAACCATTACCGGCAATAATTCTTTTCAGAATTTTTTCAAGCCATCCGGTTCCCTCACGGCAGGGAGTGCATTGTCCACAACTTTCGTGGTGATAGAAGTGAGCTATTCTTGCTAAAACTTTTACGAGGTCTGTATCTTCATCCATCACAATCACTCCGCCAGTACCAATTGCAGAACCAACTTCTTTCAGCGATTCAGCATCCATTTTAACGCCTTCTAATTTATCGCCACGAATTGGAGGCATAGAGGTTCCGCCTGGAATTACACACAAAACTTTTTTATTGTTTGGAACTCCGCCAGCATAATTGTAAATGATTTCAGTAAGTAAAGTTCCGGTTGGAAGTTCATAAACACCGGGTTTGTTAACGTGTCCGCTAACACCGAATAACAGAGTTCCGGGATGTTTCGGATGACCAATTTTAGAGAACCATTCCCATCCATTTTCAATTATCTTCGGAACGTTTGCAATTGTTTCAACATTGTTGATTGTAGTTGGACAGCCCCACAAACCATTTTGTGCGGGGAATGGAGGTTTAACTCTCGGATATCCCCTCTTCCCTTCCAGCGAATTCATCAGAGAAGATTCTTCACCACAAATGTACGCGCCCGCACCTTTGTGAATGTATAAATCGCAGGTGAAGCTCGTTCCAAAAGTTTCTTTCATCTTCTCGCCGAGATAACCTTTTACGTAAGCATCATCAATTGCTTTTTGCAATAACTTTATCCACTTGTGATATTCACCTCTTATATAAACGTAAGCTGTCTTCGCACCGATCGCATAACAAGTAATTATCGCTCCTTCAATCATCTGGTGAGGATTGAATTCAAAAATTTGTCTGTCTTTGAATGAACCTGGTTCACTTTCATCGCCGTTGATGCAAAGATATTTTGGTTTATCTGTGGTCTTCGGCATGAAGCTCCATTTCAGTCCACATAAAAACGCAGCGCCGCCTCTTCCTCTCAATCCGGATTTTTTAACCTGGTCAATTATTTCATCAGGAGTTTGAGTGAATGCTTTCTTTGCAGCAACGTATCCACCGTTGGAAATGTAAACATCAACTAAGTGAAGATCTTTTATATCGGGAAGGAGAATTTTTTCCATTAGTTACTTCCCTTCAAGGATTCGAGAAGTTCCTCAACTTTTTCTTTGGAAAGATTTTCGTAATAGTCTTCATTCACAGCAATCATTGGTGCAGTTCCGCAGCTACCCATACATTCAACTTCCTCAAGAGAATATTTTTGATCTGCAGTGACACCCATATGATCGATCCCTAATTTATTTTTTACTTGATCCCAAATCTCATATCCACCACGCAACATGCAAGAAACATTTGTGCATACCTGTATGTGATGTTTCCCCATCGGTTTCTCATGATACATGGTATAAAATGTAACTACCCCTAAAACTTCTTCAGCAGTCATATCTAAAACATCAGCGACTTCTTTCATCACTTCGAAAGAAATGTAACCAATCTGTTCCTGAGCAATATAAAGAGCAGCCATAACTGCAGGCTTTTTTACAGGATATTTTTTGGTTTCCAGTTCGACTTTCTGAAGATTTTCTGGTGTAAACTTAAATTCCATTCTTGTTAAGCTCCAATTATCAAAAAACAAATAACAAATAAAAATCAAATTCGAAATTCAAATCATCATTGTATTCATAATTGAATATTGTGAATTGAATATTATTTGGAACTTGAAATTTGTTATTTGCGATTTCCACTTACTTATCTGCTTCACCCATGATTGGATCAATGCTTCCGATAATAGCAACAACATCTGATATAAGATGACCAATCACTAATTTGGGCAATGATTGAATATTATTAAAACTGGGCGAACGGATTTTACACTTCCAGGGATGACCTTCACCTTTGCTCACGAGGTAAAATCCAAGTTCTCCTTTCGAACCTTCAATTGCGTGATAAATTTCCCCCACGGGAGGATTGATTCCAAAATTAACGATCATAAAATCGTGAATGAGCTCTTCCATCTTTGTATAGATTTCATCTTTTTGCGGAAGAACCTGTTTCGGCATATCTGCGTGCACCGGACCCTGCGGCATTTTTTCAAGAACCTGCCTGACTATCTTTGCACTCTCTCTGCATTCATCGAGACGTAAGAAATATCTGGCAAGGCAATCGCCTTCAGTATAAGTCGGAATTTTAAAATCGATTTCATCATAACATAAATAAGGGACATTCCTTCTAAGATCAAATTCAACACCGCAAGCCCGAAGGTTTGGACCACAAAATGCAAGACTGATAGCATCTTCTTTCGAAATGGCTCCAACACCATCGACACGTTCAATGAAAATTTTATTTGTGTTCAAAAGCTGTTCAACTTCTGCTAAGTTTGGTTCAAACTGATCGATGAACCATTTTACTTTTGCGAGTGCTTCCGGCTGTGCATCGTTTGCAACTCCACCAATTCTGGTATAGCTGTTTGTAAACCTTGCACCGCAAAGAATATCCCATATATCAAGAATTTTTTCACGTTCGCGCAACGTCCATAAAAATACTGTCAAAGCGCCAACATCCATTGCAAAAGAACCAATCTGAACAAGATGCGAAGCAATTCTGGCAAGCTCTGCGATCATCATTCTGATGTACTGCGCTCTTTTTGGTGCTTCAATACCTGCAAGCTTTTCTACTGCCAGAACCCAAGCGACATTATTTGCCATTGGAGATATGTAATCGAGACGGTCTGTATGCGGAATGTATTCATAGTAACTCATGTTTTCAGCCATCTTCTCGTAACCCCGATGAAGATATCCGAGTTCCGGAACACAGCCAATGATTCTTTCACCATCAAGTCTTAGTAAAAGTCTAAGTACTCCATGAGTTGCAGGATGCTGCGGACCCATATTCAGAATCATTTCATTTTCAAGAGCATCTTCAAGTGTGTAATCTTCTCTTGAAGCGAGAAGCGCTTTCAAAATTTTCGGATCAGTTTCTTTTTCTAATTGTTCCATAAAAATTTATTTCTTTGGTAAAGGAAGTGAGCCGGGAATGCCCATCAAAGGAAAATCTTTTCTTAACGGATGATATTCAAACTCTTCCGGCATATACATTCTTCTTAAATCAGGATGATTAGTGAACTTGATACCGTACATATCATAAGTCTCACGCTCCTGCCAGTTTGCTGATTTCCAGATGGAGGTAACTGTATCAATCGTACAATCAGATTCATCCACATCAGCTTTAAGTCTAAGTCTGAAATTATGCTTCATCGAAAAAATATTATACACCACCGTAAATCTGTTTTTACGGGTAGCCCAATCAATTGCAGTAACATCGGAGCACCAGCTGAATTCAAGATCAGAGTCAGATTTAAGAAATGTGCAAATTTCAACGACAGACTTCTTATCAAACTTAATTGTAAGTTCATCTCTGTAATCTGTAAGCTCAAACTCAACTGAGGGAAATTTTTCTTTTAGCTTTTGAGGAATTAGTTCTTTCAGGTTCATAAAAATCAATTGTTCTGAATTACGTTTAGCTCAGGGACTTTGATACCTTTATCTTCAATGGTAATATTATGGAATTGAGATGCTTTTGTTTTTCCTATTTTATCCTGAATCATCATTAATGCATGAAGAAGATTATCCGGACGAGGCGGGCATCCTGCCAAATAAATATCAACCGGTAAAAACTGGTCAATACCCTGAACAACAGAGTAAGAACGATACATTCCGCCGGAGGAAGTGCAAGCGCCCATTGCTATAACCCATTTTGGATCGGGCATCTGATCATAAATTTTTCTGACAACGTGAGACATTTTATAAGTCACTGTCCCGGCCACAATCATAAGATCACATTGGCGTGGAGTAAAACGCATGACTTCCGAACCAAACCTTGCGATATCATATTTTGGATCGCCGACAGCCATCATTTCAATCGCACAGCAGGAAATTCCCATCGGCATCGGCCAAACTGAATTTTTTCTTGCCCAGGCAATAATTGAATTGAGCTGAGTGGTTAAAAATCCATTTTCTTTTATATAAGCTTCTAATCCCATTTGAATCCACCTTTTTTATATGCGTATAAATAACCTAGTTCAAGGACTATCAGAAATACTAACATAGAAACGAATACAGAAATTCCATACTCACCAAATAATTGCCTGAACTGAACAGCCCAGGGGTAAACAAATATTACTTCAAGATCAAAAATTATGAAGAACATTGCAACCAGATAATATTTTATCGAAATCCTTTGTCGAGTTGTTCCAACAGGCTGCATTCCGCTTTCGTAAGTAGAAGTCTTTTGACTGTTAGGTCTTTGGGGACCAATTAATGTGGATGACCACACTACTACAATCCCAAAAACCAGGGCAACACCTAAAACAAGCAGTATTGGTATGTAATCTAATATCATTTGATAATTGTAAAATAATTGAAGCTAAAATTATCCAAAATACGGGGGATTGTCAAAGTAAACTTTGCACTCTTTAAACTATTTTTTCAAGTAGATTATTTAATCACTTTGTATAACACAGATGGCGGATTATTAAAATAAACAACTACTTCAAGACCCGGATGTTTTATTTTTGGATCAATCAGGAATTGAAATTCGTTTCTCAAACCAGCTTCAGCGATTCCAAAATAAAGATAATCGACGTTATTTTCTTTTAATTTATTAATAAAATCGTCATAAGAATTTGCCATCGGCATTAACCTGAATTCCATATCAAGATAGTAGGCAACATGTGCTTTCCTTGCAGCAACAGTCTTGCCTTTCATTTCAGGTGAAACATTTGCTTGATACCACTCACCTAATGCTAAAAGTTCTGTTGGTCCCGAGTTAATATTTTCACTATTGAAAGAGTAGGAGTTGATGAATGTGATTATTACCAGTGTGAACATCAGAACATATTTTAATGGCTTAGGAATCACTGTTGCTATTTTAAATTTCTCAATAAAAAATGGCTGAACTGCTATTAACAAGTAGGATGGAATTAAAAAGATGGAGAACCTTTCACTATAAAAAACGAGTAGAAGAAGTGCAAAGAAAAATAAATTCACTATGTAATATCCAGTGTCTATTTCCCTCCACCTTTTATGCGGCTTCGAAATTAAAAGCAGAAAGAAGCCAAGTATCACAAATACGCCATTGTGCCATTCTATCAGCCGCTTCATATCTTTTACGAAATGGTCTGAGATATTTCCAATTACAGTTGAAAAAAATAAGCCCGTGTCTTTTGTTATCACTTCAGTTAAAGAATTTATATCGTTTCTTCCGCTGAACCAGAAATCATCCCAGCTCATTTTTCCTTTACCGTAAACCTCATAGGCAATGTTTTTATAATTCTCGTTATAGAAGAATGAACCTTTCTCACTCAGGCAGTAAAATCCCCATGGTGAAAATGTAACCAGAAAAACAATTCCAAAAAGCAATGCAGATTTTATCCGCCTTGTCCAATCGATCTTCCAATAATTCACAAAAAGAATAATAAAAATGAAGCTTGCCAGAAAGATTCCGTTGTATCTTGTTAGATATGATAATCCTCCGATGAATGCTGCAATTATCAAATCTCTGTAGCTCAGCTCTTTTTTTCTGAAAAAGAAATAAAGTGTTGCTGCCACAAGTGCATTGAAGAACATATCTGTTCCTGCACTGTATGAGTATTGGATAAATACAGTATTTACAGCAAGCAAAAGTGTTACAAAAAATGATACAACCGGTGTAAAGATTTTCTTCAGCAATTCGAAAGAGACATAGATAACTACGGACGCAGAAAGCACAGCAATCAAAATTCCTGCACGAAAAAAATCACCGAGAATAAAGCCAACAATTCCAAGCACCATCGGATAAAGTGGTCCTCGGAATGCATCCATCGGGATTTCACCGGCAAGAAACTTTTTTGCACTTGGTACATATCCCCAGAAAAAGTCGGTTTCAATTCCGTAGTCACCAACCTTATGAAACACAAAACTGATTACTCCTACAACAACAAAGTAAATTACAGCTATTATCAGACCGACATTCTTCTGAGAAATAAATTCTTCGAAACTACGGCGAGTTTTTTTCTTATCAGAAGATGATTCTTTATTGGATTTACTTTTCTTTGAAGATTTAGTTTTTGTCATAGGTGGTGGTCAATAGATTCCATAGAAAATAGTTACTGCAAAATATAAGTAAATTTTCTAATAGCTTAATGTTACTTTCCATTATTCAACAGTACCTTTTTGATTTTATCGCTTAACTTTAAGTACTTATTTTTAATCGAATTAAATTTCTAATAATTATTGAGAAGCGTGATAGTCAATCAAATAAAAATTTCACTGCAGATTATTATGGGAACTATTCTGCTTTTCTCACAGATGCTTTATGCCCAGGTTACTGTAGATTCTACCCTTTACTTTATCCCGGTTAGCTCATTAAATAGATTGTTTTCAAATTTTGATAAGCAATTGAACACCTATTATCTGAATACAGGATTTGATCTGTATGGTTCGTTTGGAAGGTTTGAATATAAAGTAAATCAGAATTACCGATCTACACTAATACAAAGCAGTCAGAATAATATCCGTGACGAAGAATATCTTTTTGCACTTGGGAAATACAGATTTAACAACAATTGGAAGCAAGGAATTGCTCTCAGCAGTAATATAGTTTCAGATGACAGACAGCTCGGAATTAATGAAGCAACAATCTATCATGCGATAACCTTAAGTGAGTTATCACTTTTAAGGGGATTAATTTTAACTCCTTATGGTGGATATTCTGATAATAGACAGGTGAATGAAATTGACACCGGACCAATTTATGGTTTTGAGGGAAACCTTGATTATTTCTATCCAACCGATTTTGATATAAACTCAAAATTAAGATTTGAAAATGAAGATATATCTCCAAGAAAAAATTCAATCCGTTATCTTGATTTGCTTGTAACGAGTCCTTTCAATAATGAAGTAACAAATTTTCTTGATGCAAAATACAGTGATAACCGGAAGGATTTTTATATCTCCGCCGATTCAATCACAACCGCTGAGTTTGACATAACAAATAATATCGAAAGCAGAACTGAGACCGTTTTTCTTCTGCAGGACAGAATTGACTACAGCAATTTCCTGAATTTATTTTCACTTCAGCTTGCAGGGCGGATAAACTTCAGAACAATAGATAGACAAACCAGATACAAATCTACCAGCATTCAATCTCCTTCTATTTTTGACACTCAGGTTGAAGAATTGGGAATTGCAATTGAGTCTGGTTTGTTTTACAGAACTGAATCTGCTGATATCGGAATCAGTGCAAATTATTTTGAAAGAGATGAAAAGCACATAACAAAAAACTTCGAGGGAATTAATGAAAGTTTTTTTGAGCAGAGATCGGAGCTCGAAGGAAGAAAAAACAATAATTCGTACAGAACTACCATCTCATTAATTGGGAACTATCGCTTATCTAAAAAAGATCAGATATCATTAAGTCTGTTTCACAGCAAGTTGAAATATGATACTCCGAGCAGTGCGAACGATGATGATCGTGACGAATTACTTTCAATTGGGAGATTAAGATATACAAGATACCTCTCCCCTTTTTTTCAATTCTTTTCAAATCTGGAAGGAACTCTAAGTCACCTAGTTTATTTATTTGCAAGCAGAAGTGCGAATAACAATACTAATCACGTTTTAAGATTTTCGGCCGGAGGCTATTACAAAGGTGAAAGGTTCACTTCGATGAACAACTTTGAAGTCTCAGCAAATTATACGGTTTATGATTTTCAAGATATAACATCAAACCTGAGAAGCATTTCTTTCCGACAATTTACTGCAACAGATTCCACAAGCTATCGGTTTGCCAAAAATTTTTCTTTCCTCGTTACCGGTTATGTAAAATTAACCAGCCAGGCGGAACTTGACTGGGATAATTTTGCTGAAAGACCTTTAAGATATTTACAGGAAATCTTCTTTGATCCTAAAATAGGTTTGGTCTCAAACAATTCACTTTTCGCAATAGGATTCAGATATTTTTCTCTTAATACCTACAGATACAATGAAGCTGAGCGTATCCCAGATTCAGATTTTCTTAGCATTGGCCCTCTTTTTGAAATTATGATCGGGACAAAAATGTTGTACTTAAAATTAAATACCTGGTACGAGTTCATTTCAGATAATACAAATGTGAATAGAGAACGATTCAATTTTCTTCTATCCATGAATTGGAATTTTTAACTATTCAAGGTAAATTTTCACCCAACTTAATTACTAAAATTATAAACCGTTTTGCCCGAACCATATTACCAATTAGAAATAGAAAGCGATCCGAACAACCTCATAACAGTTGAAGAGTTTGTAAATTATTTTGCGAAGGATCTTGGCTTGTCTGATGAACAGCTCTCGGTATTGCTGCTTGCAGTGACTGAAGCAACTACAAATGCTATAATTCACGCAAATAAATGTGATATTAACAAGCTCGTAAAAATTTATGCTCACATCGAAAATTCTAAACTAATCGTAAAAGTAAAAGATGAAGGCAAAGGTTTCGATCCTTCAAAACTTCCTAATCCAACTGAGCCAGAAAATCTCTTAAAAGATTCCGGACGCGGCGTATTCCTAATGAAGGTTTATATGAGTGAAGTAAAGTATAATATCACGCCTTCAGGAATGGAAACAATTCTGATTCTGAACTTATAAGCATTCACCAAATCTTTTTTCTAATCTCTCTACCAATTATCACCTATTATCTTTTTTGTTTATTTTAACTTTTGTTAATATCAACTTTATTAATTCAGGGAGTAAAAAAATGGGCAGAAAAAAAATCTCAATAATCGGAGGAGGCCAAATAGGTGGTGTTCTCGCTCAATTAATTGCGTTACGGCAACTTGGTGATGTCGTTTTATACGATATTGTTGAGGATATGCCTCAGGGAAAAACACTTGACATTGTTGAAGCATCAAGGATAGATGGCTTTGACATCTCTCTTAAAGGAACCAATGATTATAAAGATATTGATGGTTCCGATATCGTAATTGTTACTGCAGGTTTACCCCGCAAACCAGGCATGAGCAGAGATGATCTTTTGGTAACGAATGCTAAAATTATGCAAACAGTTGCGGAGAATGTTAAAAAGCATGCACCGAATTCTATAGCAATTATTATCTCAAATCCTCTCGATGCAATGGTTACACTTTATAAAAAGATAACAGGGTTTCCAGCAAGTAAAGTCATTGGACAGGCTGGAGTACTCGATTCTTCAAGATTCTCAACTTTCATTGCATGGGAACTCGGAGTATCAGTTAAAGATGTTAATGCAATGGTCCTTGGCGGTCACGGTGACACAATGGTTCCAATTGTGCGTTACGCAAACGTGAATGGAATTCCGGTGATGGAACTTCTCGAGAAAAAATATAAAGATAAAGCCAAAGCATCCGAAATTATGAATGCAATGGTAGAAAGAACAAAAATGGCTGGCGGTGAAGTTGTAAAACTTTTAAAAACAGGTTAAGCATTTTACTCACCAGCATCTGCTTCAATTGCAATGGCTGAAGCTATTATTTACGATGAAAAGCGTGTGCTTCCTGTTTGTGCTTATTTAAACGGTGAGTTTGGAGTAAAAGGATATTATGTTGGTGTTCCCGCAGTTCTTGGTAGTGCGGGAGTTGAAAAGATTATTGAATTTGATCTTAACTCTGATGAAAAAGCATTGCTTGATAATTCAGTTAATGCCGTTAAAGGACTTGTTGCTGATATGGAAAGATTAGGTTTCTAAATAAGAACATTAAAAAATCTTTAAAACTAAAAACCCTCCGATTGGAGGGTTTTTAATTAGATTTAAAAATTAATTTATGAAGCGTAAACACTGACAAACTTTCGGTTGCCTCTTTTAACTTCAAACTTAACAACACCATCTGCAACTGCAAACAAAGTATCGTCATTGCCTTTCTTTACATTAACTCCGGGATGGAATTTTGTTCCACGCTGTCTTACCAAAATATTTCCGGCAAGAACTTTCTCACCGCCAAATCTTTTAACACCAAGATACTGCGGATTACTATCTCTTCCGTTTCTTGTTGAACCTTGCCCTTTTTTATGTGCCATGACTTAATTCCCTTCTACGAAATCTTTAAAACTTCAATTTTTGTGTACTGCTGTCTGTGACCAGCTTTTTTCTTATAACTCTTTCTAATCTTTTTCTTGAAAACAATAATTTTATCATCTTTTATATGTTCCAAAACCCTGGCTGTTACTTTCGCCCCTTTAACTTCCGGTGTTCCGATCTTAACACCTTTAGAATCTCCTCCCATAAGGACAGAGCTAAAAGTCACTTCTGAATCAACCTTCTCTTTTAATCTTGGAACATAATATTTATTGTTTTCAAGAACCTTTATCTGGTCACCCAGAATATTTACAATTGCAAACATTATAAGCCTTTAATCTTTAAAATTTTTGAGGCACAAATCTATGTAAAGATGGCTTCTATGTCAATCCCTGAGTTAAACAATTTGCTTAAATAACTCATTTTTTGAGCAAAAACGAGAACTCACTCCCCTGACCAACCATACTTGTCACGGTAACTTTGGAATTATGAGCTTCAATGATATGTTTGACAATCGCTAATCCAAGTCCGGTTCCTCCTTCAGCACGAGAACGAGCTTTGTCGATACGGAAAAATCTTTCAAATATTCTGTCCAGATAATTTTCGGGAATGCCGATTCCTGTATCTCTCACAATTACTTTTGCGTGTTTTATTTCCTCTTCAACAAGAACTTCAATTTTTCCTTTTTCAGTGTATTTGACTGCATTAAGAATCAAATTGACTAAAACCTGTTTCAGTTTTTCCTTGTCACCGAATACCTCCAGATCATCTTTTGCCGGATAGAAAATCAGTGATAAGTTTTTCGATTCCGCTGCCTGTTTATTCTCTTGAACAACCTGGCTGATGAGATCGTTAATCTTGAAGTATCTAAAGCTCATTCTCATCTCACCGGATTCAATCATTGAAATGTCAATCAAATCATTTAATAAATTGCTCAACGAAATTGTATTCTGGTTCGCTTTCTGGAGAAAGTGCATATTCACATTTTTATCATTTATAGCACCGTTCAATAAAGTCTCAATGTAACCCTGTATTGCGAATATTGGAGTTCTCAATTCGTGGGAAACATTCGCAAGAAATTGCGATCTCATTTTCTGCAACCGCTGAAGATATTCTATATCGCTTTTTTCCTTCTTAAACATTTTCTTGATTGCTTTTTGTAATGACAAAAGGTTTGAGCCAAGCAGTATCTCATCTTCACTATTGTATTTATTCTTCCTGATATTATTGATGATGGTTTTTATTTCATCAAGTTCTTTGTTGCGACGTCTTCCAATGAGGTAAAGTGCCGAAACATCAATAACGATAATTGAAATAATTGATGCCGGAAGTAATGATATATCCCATGTGAGTAAAAATATAACTGCAATAAAAAGTACGTTAAAGAATAAAAACTCTCTGTAGTAAACCAGGGAGGATGATAGGTAAGAAAAGAATTTACTGGTCGAGTTTGAATCTGTATCCAACACCTTTTATTGTCTCAATTATTTCAGAATGTTTGCCAAGTTTTTCACGGACTTTTCTAATGTGGACATCAATCGTGCGATCTACAACAAATACATCATTACCCCAGATTTCTTTCAACAAAGTTTCCCTGTTCATTACTTTACCGGGATTACTTGCAAGGAAGTATAATAGCTGAAATTCTTTCCTTGGAAAAAATTTCTTCTTGTTATCAACTTTAATTATAAATTGTTCTACGTCAATTATTAGAGGACCGATTTTCAACTCTGCAATTGGTTTTGCTTTTTTGTCATCAGTAGCTGACTTTCTCAAATTTGCTTTGATACGTGATATTAATTTTTTCGGTGAGATTGGTTTCTGTATATAATCACTTGCACCGAGATCCAGCCCTTTAATTTCATCGGTTTCACCCGATTTAGCTGTAAGAAAAATTATGGGAATTTGCTGATACTCTTTGTGATCTTTAATTTGCTTTTGAAGTTCAAAACCATCCATTTCCGGCATCATAATGTCGAGTACTATTAAATCAGGTTTCTGAGTGATTTTTTTAAGCGCATCTCTACCGTTAGTACTCGTTAAAACTTCAAATTCTTCCTGCTCAAGATTATATTTCAAAAATTCAAGTATATCCGGCTCATCATCAACAAGTAAAATTCTGGTCATATTAGAATGCTATTTTAATTTCTTTATCCTTTTCGGCGGATTGATACATCGATTCAGCAATAGTCAGCATTTGAATTGCTTCATCACCGGATGAAAAGATAGGATTAAGTCCTCGAATTGCACCGATAAAACTTTTTAATTCATTCAGGTAAGATTTTTTAAATGCCTCAGTCGGTGAATCATTGTAAGTTGAGCCGAGATCAATATGCTCATCGTCATAAACTTTTATAAGTTTGAAAGGATTTGCACCTATCGATCCTTTTGTGCCGTAGACGTTCGCATAAAAAATATCTTTCTCCTCAGATAGGCTCCAGCTCGCTTCAATACTGATTGTTACCGACTTTTCGCATCTTATAAAGCTGATTGATGTATCCTCAAGTTTGCCTGAACGATGGTAGTAATTTTTTGTTGAGACTGATAATGCTTTCGGATAATCTGCTAACCACAGGGCTAAATCAATCAGATTAACACCAAGGTCAAGAATCACTCCTCCGCCGGCCTCTTCCCTTTTGTTAAACCATTTTTCGGAACTGCTCTGCTTTCTTATCCATCCACACTTAATATAAAAAGGATTTCCGATATCACCTGCATCAATAAGACTCCTTATTAACATACAATCTGGTCTATAACGCAAATTCATTCCAACCATAAGTTTTCTGTTATTCTTAATCGCACAATCAACGATTGCTTTACCCTCTTCACTGTTTCGGGCAAGTGGTTTTTCAACAAGAACATCTTTACCAGCATTCAGACAATCAATTGCCATCTGTTTGTGAAGATGAGTGGGTGTTGAAATAATAACTGCATCAACTTCATTGTTTTTGAGCAGATCGGTATAGTTAGTATATCTTTTCTTAATGTTATATTTATCTGCAACAGAATGCAATCGGTTTTTATTTATCTCCGCTACAGAAGTTACCTCTGCGTTTTTGATTTTCATCAGGTTAGGAAGATGAACCATTTGTGCAACACTTCCAAGTCCAACGACAGCAACTTTCGTTTTTTCCATTAGTAAGATACTTTCTCGGTTGACTTGGTATTTTTCAGGAATGATGTGATCTGTGATACGATGCCCATTGGGTCAATCGAAATTTGCTTATGAAGTTCAGCTTGTGTTCCGTGATCGATGAATTTATCGGGAATGCCAATGCGAAGAAAATCATTCTTATAATTTTTATCAATGAAATATTCTGAAACTGCAGAACCAAAACCACCGGGCAGATTATTCTC
Organism: bacterium; assembly: GCA_016716565.1. Classification (NCBI taxonomy): domain Bacteria; species bacterium. The sequence goes on along the minus strand of JADJWC010000003.1, from coordinate 102,068 downwards.
TTCGATAGTAACAATCTTTTCATGCTTAACGGCAACCTCGTCAAGCATTTGCTCATCAAGTGGCTTTATAAATCTCATATTAATTAGTTCAGCATTAATACCATTTTCTTTAAGTAATGCAGCGGCTTTTTGAGTATAGTTAACCATCGAACCAACAGCAAGTATTGCGATATCATCTCCATCTGTCAGCTTTTCCGCTTTGCCGATTTCAATCTTTCTAAAACCTGGTTCCAGATTTACCCCGAGGGCAGAACCTCTCGGATATCGAACAGCAACCGGACCTTCACAATGTTCAATGGCAGTGTAAACCATATTCCGTAATTCGGCTTCATCTTTCGGAGCCATTATCACCATTCCGGGAATTATTCTTAAGTAAGCTAGATCGAATGTTCCATGATGGGTTGGACCATCTGCGCCAACCAATCCTGCTCTGTCAAGAACAAAAACAACGTGTAATTTTTGAAGAGCTACATCGTGAATTATCTGATCGATCGCTCTCTGCAGAAATGTTGAATAAATAGCAATAACAGGAATTATTCCCTGCGTAGAAAGTCCCGCAGCAAATGTTACGGCATGTTCTTCTGCTATACCAACATCATAATAGTTTGATGGAATTTTTTCTTTCAGAATATCAAGTCCGGTTCCATCAGGCATAGCAGCAGTGATTCCAACTACCTTTGGATTCTTCTCGATGATTTCAACAAGAGAATTACCGAAAATTTTTGTGTAAGCAACAGGCTCATTTGCTTTTTTATGAGCTTGACCTGTCAATTTATCGAAAGGAGTTGATGCATGAAGTCTTTGAATGTGACTTTCAGCCGGTTTATATCCTTTGCCCTTTTGTGTTATTGCGTGGATCAGAATTGGACCTTTTAAATCTTTTACCTGCTCGAATATTTTAATAGTCTGGTGAAGATTGTGACCATTGACAGGACCAAAATATCTAAAGCCCAATGCTTCGAAAAGCATACCCGGAGTTATAACTGCTTTAATTCCATGCTCAAGTCTGACAGCAATTTTTCTCATTCTGTCTCCGAACTGATCAAGTTTACCTGTCAGATCCCAGATTTGTCCTTTGAATTTATTGTAGTCGGGATGAGATATCATTTCCGTAAAATAATTTGATATCTGCCAAACATTTGGAGCAATGGACATATTGTTATCATTCAACACAACGATGAGATCAGTTTTCAATACACCTGAATTATTCATTGCTTCGTATGCCATACCACCTGTCATTGCACCATCACCAATAACTGCAACAACTTTTTTATCGACTTTAGTGTGTTCTTTTGCTGTCGCCATTCCCAATGCAGCAGATATTGAAGTAGAAGCATGTCCCGCACCGAATGCATCGTACTCGCTCTCGGAGCGTTTTAAAAATCCGCTGATGCCTCCCAACTGACGAATTTTATTTAAGGCTTCTTTTCTTCCTGTTAGAATTTTATGCGGGTATGCCTGGTGACCGGTATCCCAGACAACAAGATCGTGCGGAGTATTGAATACTTTATGTATAGCTACTGTCAGTTCAACCGTACCGAGTCCGCCGCCGAAATGTCCACCGATTTCAGAAATAGTATCAACCATATATTCGCGAATATCAGTGCACAGCTGCTTCAATTGCGGTAATGAAAGCTGACGGATATCTGAGGGATAATTTACTTTTGAAAGAACCGGATATTTTTGTTCATCATTCATTTAAAGGATAATCCTCCTTGCTATACCAAATTAATCTTCTTCTGCTTCAGTTATTTTGCCAAGCTCACTTTTAAGCTCGGTAATTTTTAGCTCAGCTTCTTTTAATGTTTTCAAACATGATTTTGAAAGTTTCACTCCTTCTTCAAAAAGAGAAATTGCTTCTTCCAATTCTACATTATCTTCTTCAAGAATACGGCTTATTTCTTCAAGTCGTGAGAAATCCTGTTCAAAATTACTTTTTGCTTTTTTCTTTGTCATAAAGATTTAACGGGTCGTTATTTCCCCATCATAAAATTTCAAGTGAGCTTTATTTTCTTTATTAAAAACTGAAGCCCTTGTAACAAATTTAGAGTTCTGCTTCACTAAAACAAAACCCCGCTTCAAAACCCTCTGAACATCGTATGATTCAAGTGATTTGGCAAGCAAGGAAATTCTGTTATCGTAAATCATTAAATGCTTCCGGATGTTATGATTTATTTTTGAAACTGCAGAATCAACCTGCTGATTTTTTCGAGCGAGCATGTCCATTGGAAGTTTAAAACCATACGATCCTGAGAAAGCGGCAACATCTTCCTTTTTGTCATCGATAATTTGATCAATAGTTTGTAATGATGTTGATAAAAACTGTAAAACAAAATTCTGAATCTCACTCACATCAGGAGTTGCTAATTCCATTGCAACAGAAGGTGTTGGTGCACGAAGATCAGCAACATAATCAGCGATGGTAAAATCAACTTCGTGTCCCACACCGGAAATTATCGGGATTCTTGATTTGAAAATAGCCCTTGCTACAATTTCTTCATTGAAAGCCCATAAATCTTCAATCGAGCCTCCTCCTCGGGCAATAATTATAACATCAATATCCGGTTTTTGGTTCAATCGTTTAATGCTGTTAACAATAGATTCGGCAGCTCCGCTGCCCTGAACTCTTGCTGGAGCAATTACAATTTCAACAAGAGGAAATCTTCTTTCAGCAACGCTTATCAAATCTTTGAATGCAGCACCATCAATTGCAGTTACAATGCCAATTTTCTTCGGGAATGTTGGGATTGGTTTTTTAAATTTTTCATCAAATAATCCTTCTGCTTCAAGTTTCTTTTTTAATTTTTCGAAAGCTTCCTGCAATTCACCAAGACCTGCTGGTTTCATTGAACGAATATCAAGCTGATAACTTCCTCTTGGAGGATAAACTGTAAGACGACCGCTCACAATTATTTTCATTCCATCCTGCGGCGTGAAGAAGACATATTGATTAAATCCTTTCCACATCGTGCAATTGATTACTGCATCTGCATCTTTTAAACTGAAATACCAATGACCAGAAATATGCGCTTTGAAGTTTGAGATTTCACCGATCACAGAAACCTGCTCAAAATTTTCTTCAAGAGTTCTCCGAATCTCTTTTGTTAATTCTGATACAGTTAATATTTGAATTTGGTTGACCAATTATTCACCTGGATTAAATTGATTTTCAATATTTGTTTTTGCATCAAGCTCATTATAATCAAGCTCTGAGCCAAGAACACTGTGAGGTATTAAAAATATTACAAACATCAGGATTGAAGCGAATACATTCCATCGTTTTGGATTTTTGAATTTATAAATTGCAATAAGTGCAAACAGCCATCCGATAAAACCAACAAGAATTTTATTATCAGTTAGATCGTGTCCAAAAGGAAATCCTGTCCAGAATTCACCGAACGCATATTTCTGAACAATCGGTCCAAAAATGAATCCGCCAATAATTACAAAAATAAAAGTGAAGATGGTTAATGGTTTAAACTTTTTTCCTTCATTAAAATATTCAAGTCCGGTTCTTGTGGAAAGCAGCATCGCCCCAAAAATAAAAATGATGTGAGGAATTAAAAATCCAGCAGGAACATCACCTTTAAACCTGATAATGACTTCTCCTTTTTCAGGAATTACAATTGATTCTTTATTCTTCTGCAAGATGACGTGATATATTAATTTTCCTGCAGGTGGTTGATGCGGAAGATAGCCCACTAATTTTCCATTCTGTCTGATCATTTCAACTTTCGTCCAGTCATCGTTCGTTTTATATCTTTTCCAGACAAGAAATCCGTTAATATTTTCTTCTTTGATCCCAATATCAATTTGATGATCGCCTTCACCTCCATGACTTCTGTCCAGCTTATAATTAACAATTTCATTCCCGATTTCCGCTTCACCGGTAATTGGATATGTAGGACCCGTCATTCTTTGATAAACTGCAGTCAGAACAGTAAGAACAAATGCGATCAGCCAGAGTAAGATGGATTTTTTCATTGAGGATGAATGAGAGTATAATTATGATTTTTTTCTATATGAAAAATAAGAATTAAAACCTTACACTGAAACCAAGTGTTGGAATAATTGGTAACATAGTTGTGGTTTCTCTACCGAGTGTGAGATTTTCTTCAACAAAGTAATCATAACCGATCACATTTGAACGGTTATAAAGGTTAACAACATCGAGATAGATAGTCCAGTCAAGATCCCACCAACTTGCAAATGCATTGATTCGAAAATCCAAACGATGATATTCGGGTTTTCGGGAGTTTAGCTTTCTGTCGGCAAAATCAACATCAAAAATAACAGGATTCTCGCCTTCGTTATTAATTTCTCTTGTTGCGATGATAGGTGTTTCAGGCGTTCCATCAAGATCCTGATCAACAACAATGATTCTTGGCTTTACACCAGCAGGCTGACTAATGGGAAAACCAGAACCGTATTGCCATCTTACTCCAAGCTCCAGCCAGCTATTAAGCTGATAATTTAGTACGACATTAACGGTATGTCTTTGATCAAAATTAAATGGGTATTTGATACCACTTTCATACCTGTTTGCAAAGGCCAATGCATACGAAACCCAGCCTGAAAATCTGCTCTCATAAAAAGTATTTTTCTTAGAAAGGAAAAACTCAAAACCATAAGCTTCACCAAAGGAAGAGTTTACCGGAATCTGCGTCAACGAATCTCCGCTAAATGTTGCAGGTAAAGTCCAGCCGGAAGCAAACCTTGGATCTTTTCCGGGAATTGGTTCTGTATAAAATCTGTCTCCCTGAAGTTTTTTAGGTCTGTAAAGATTATCAAAATCTTTGTAATAGCCTTCAACTCTTGCACTCCACTCACCGCTCAGCCATCTTTCAATTCCGAGCACATAGTGCGTTGCTCTTTCTGCAACAAGGCTTTCAGTGTATTTGTCCGAAAGGTCATAAAGTGTTCCCTGGTCAAAGAATTTTTCGTATCCGGGTGATTGATAATATAATCCCCAAACAGCACGAAGAGTCGTCAACTCATTAAAAGCATAGGACATTGAAATTCTCGGAGCTAAATATGTTTTTTCAAGAATGTTATAATAATCTAATCTTAGACTTGGCTGAAAAGTCAGCTTCTCTGAAAGTCTGAAATTATCCTGAACATATGCTCTGTAACGATTGTAATACTGCACATCTTTAATATCGTCAAGTGCAGATCTGAACTGTGGATTTGAATTTAATACTGCTTCAAGCTGTTCATCGAGATCAAAAGTAAAATTAACTGTGGTCTTCATAAAATCTGCACCAACACCTGCTTCAATGATATGATCTTTCAGAATATAAGTGAATTTATCATCGATTGAATATTTCTCATAGATAAAATCGCCGCCGAAAGAAAATCTTAACAGATACGGAGCTAAAGTATCAGGAATTGTACTTTCAAATGCGTTTCGATTAAGAGAAGGATCAAGAATTTGTGAATCGAAATCTGTTGTTCCATTGTTTTTGTACCAAGAGACTACGACTTTGTTTAATGTATTTTGATTTGGAGCGAAATGCCATGCAGCAGAAACAAGATCATTATTTGTTATGTTATATACACCTACACTATCGGGAGTTTCTCTTTCTTCTCCGCTCATTACATTAACCGCATCCCGCGACAAAATTCCATTGAATAAAAACTTATGACCATTGTAAGGACCAATAACAAGTTTTCCCTGCAAATCGTAAAAGTTGGGAAAGCTGGTATTATCGTCAACTAGTCCCGCACTTTTTACAAACGGCTCAATTATAAGATCGTAATAAGTTCGCCTTGTATTGAAAAGCCAGCTGCCTCTCAAGTTGAAAGGATTTCTTCCTTCCAGCACAAGATTAGCATCAACGATTGAGATGTTCACATTACCTGCAAGTGATTTTGTCGTGGTTCCCTCTTTGTTTGTTACATCAAGTACTGCAGAAAGTCTGTCGCCATATTTTGCAGGGAATCCTCCGGAAATCAGATTTACATTATCAACTGCATCCGGATTGAACATACTAACTACTCCATAAAGTCTGTATGGATTGAATACTTCCACATCATCAAGAATTATAAGATTCTGATCAGGACCACTTCCTCTGACAATTAACTGAGATGAAAAATCATTTGGGGCAAGAACACCCGGAAGTGATTGAAGTGTTCTGAAAACATCTTCTGCTGCACCGGGTAAAGTTTTTGCGTCTCGCGGATTTAAATCGATCAAGCTTGTTCTTGTATCTCTTTGATCCTGGACTTGAAAATCCGTGACTTCAACGCTCTGTAATTCAATTGCTTTTGCGGATAATTCAACGTTTAATTCTGTTATTTTGTTTGACCCTATTTCAACATCAAATGTTTTGGAATCAAAGCCAATAACACTATAGCGTACTTCATATGTACCGACAGGGATTCCTGTAATCTCATATGAACCGTCAAGTTTGGTTGCTGTTCCAAAATTTGTATCGATAATAATAATATTCACAAACGGAATAGCCGATGAGCCATCAGTAACTTTTCCTTTGAGTTTTCCTGTCTGTGCGACAGTAAATCCACTAGAAAGAATTAAGAGTATGTAAATAAATGTTTTCAATGTGTGATAATTAATGATTCTGATATCAATTAACTATAACAAAAATCGGTGTGAAATAATTCCAGAATAAAAGTTATCAATCAGGGTAGAAAGAGAAGAAAGCAGAATAAAGACCGATATAAAATTCCTGAAAGTTGGTACCTGAATTGTGTAAAGCAAAGTTATACCTGTAACGAGCATAAAACGTGAAAGTCTCCTCGATGGTAAACAAACCAAGTGAAATCTCAGGACTTATTCCCTGGTTAATATTGAAGTTCGAGTAAAATGATATTCCCGGTGAAATGTATTCAATTGTGGAGACTTCAAACAAACGTTTGTAACCGGTGCGAAGATAACTTGGATCTTCAGCATTAAAGACATAAGTGTATTCCAATGATAAATATCCTGCGGGATAGTTTAGGCTTTTTGATCTGAAAGATAGTACAGGTATTTCTTTTGTTAGACTGAAATAACTTGATTCCCCATCATAAACATATCCCGGATACGGTAAAAGGAAAATTGCGGAACCGAATAAGCAAAGTGTAAAAAGGTCCGAGCCTTCTTTTATCTGAGGTTCATAAGGAAGATCGAAATCAAATTTCTCACTTTGATAAATTCTACTGTCTTCTGTTTCAGAAATAATAATAAAATTTATTAACTGATCCTCAAATGACAGATTACTGATATCAATATCCGCTTTATGCATATCAGTTAATTCATTTGAAACGACAAACTCGTATTCATCTTCCAAAATCACTTTTGATTTACACACATCGCTAGTATAAAATGACAATTTGAATGTATACGGCAATTCTCTTGTGCAGTACGCATCGATTAAATAAACTTCTATGGAATCAGTTTGACAGAAATGTTTCGCTGAAAAAATTAAGATTGTCAGGAACAGTATTACTTTAATATTCATTCTTTGATAAAAGTGAAATTATTTCTAGTTCAAATTTATGAAAAATGACCTTCATTATAGTGTAATTAAGACTGACTTGTTGGTATCTACGAACAATGAATGATGTTTATATTATTTTTGTATTCGATAATCAATTGGGAAATTATTCAATCGTACAGAGGGATGAACAAAACCAATATTACAACTCTGCTCAGAAAGCTTCGGCTGATGCATCAAAGTGATTACTTGAATTTCATTTTTCAGAAATTTAAGAACCGTAAAATCAATCAAACATTTAAAGAAAAAAATCCGGATGTGGTCCTTCCTCCTGACTATATGATTTATGAATCATTCCAGATGAATTATGATAATTACTACAATGATAGTCTCGACACAGCAAAATGGCTGATAGATTATTTTGAAAAGCATATCGAGCTGAAAAATGTTAAAATACTTGAATGGGGATGCGGACCTGCAAGAATTATTCGTCATCTTCCAAATCTGCTAGATAAAAGTTGTGAAATTTATGGCTCAGACTATAACTCAAATACAATTGAGTGGTGCAAAAAATATATTCCGGGAATTCATTTTTTGAGAAATAAACTAGAGCCGCTTTTAGAATTTCAAAGCAATTTTTTTGAAGTGATTTATGCAACTTCTGTCTTCACACATTTATCGGAAGAAATGCACCATGCTTGGATGAATGAATTAAAAAGAGTCTGCAAACCAAACGGAATAATTTTCCTGACTACGCACGGAGAAAATTGTAAACCCAAACTGACAAGTGAAGAGCTAAAAATATTTGAAGCCGGAAAACTGGTCGTGAGAGGAAATGTAAAAGAAGGTCACAGAACATTCGCTGCTTACCAGCCGCCGGTATTTATGAAATCACTTTTCAAAGATTTTGAAATACTCGAGCACGAAACTCGCGAACCAGAAGGAAATTATATCCCGCAGGATATCTGGATTGTGAGAAAGAAATAAGTTCAAAAATTTATTTGAGGGCTTATTCAACATCTTTTATGAGATCTACTTCAATAGCTTTCCCGCAGTAATTTTGCGAGATATTTTATTGTTATTATTACGGGAATTAATTAGTTGTATTCAATTTTCATTACAAACTTTATATTTATGAAAAAAATCGCCATAGTTATATTATTTACTTCTCTGGTATTATTAAGTAACAGCCAAGATCTTCTTCCAGAAAAAACTATTGTCGCAGCCTTTGACGCTATTGCACGGTTGGATATTGATAGACTAAAGAGTTACTGCACAGACGATATCATAATAATCGAAAACGGACCAATTTGGAATATGGATTCACTTATACAAAGACTCTTACCTCGAAGATCAGACACGAGCTTTAAAAGAATTAACAAGATTGATTTTCTACAAACGGAAGTAGAGGGTAATACCGCTTGGACGTACTATATAAACCAAGCTTCCGGAATTTCAAATAACAAACTATTCAAGGTGAAATGGATTGAAAGCGCAGTTCTAATCAGCCAGAACGGAAATTGGAAAATAAAGTTGCTTCATTCAACCGTTCTCGAGCGAAAATGAAAACTGCATAAGATACAGTCTTTCTAAAGCTGCATTGCATTGGTCTACTACAATTCGTGGACGTTACCCAGTGCCTTTTCAACATCAGCAATCAAATCTTCTACATCTTCAATTCCAACTGAAAAGCGTACGAGTGCATCTGTAAATCCGTACCTTTCTCTATCTTCTTTCGGAACTGCTGCGTGTGTCATTGAAGCAGGATGACAAATTAAACTTTCAACTCCGCCGAGACTTTCAGCTAATGTAAAAATCTTAACATTGTTTAAAACTTTCTTCGCTTTTTCGATAGTACCAAAATCTGCTGAAACCATTCCTCCGAATCCTCGCATTTGTTTTTTTGCAAGTTCGTGCTGAGGATGATCTTTTAATCCGGGATAAATTACTTTTTTTGCTGCACCGGATTTCGAAAGAAATTCGGCAAAAGCTTTTGCATTCTCTTCATGCTGTTTCATTCGCACTGCAAGTGTTTTTGTTGAACGAAGAACCAGCCAGCAATCAAAAGGAGATGGAACTCCGCCAGCAGCATTTTGAATGTATCTCAGTCTCTAGTGATATTTTTCATTACTTGTTACGAGAATTCCACCAACCATATCACTGTGCCCATTCAAATATTTTGTTGTTGAATGCATAACTATGTCGATTCCCAATTCCAACGGATTCTGAAAGTATGGGCTCATAAATGTATTATCACAGACAGTGATAAGGTTGTTCTTTCTTGCAATTTCAGAAACAGCTCTTAAGTCAGTCAAAATTAACATAGGATTGGTAGGGGTTTCAACGAAAATCATCTTCGTGTTTTTTCTTATTGCACTTTCGATGTTGTTTGTATCACTTGTGTCAACCCAGGAATATTCTAATCCGTAGTTAGTTAGATTGAGTTCATAAAGTCTGTAAGTTCCACCATAAACATTGCTCGATACAATTATATGATCACCAGCTTTAACAAGACTCATCAATGCGTGAGTTGCAGCAAGTCCGGATGCAAAAGCAATTCCATATTTTCCTTTTTCGAGTGTTGCAATATTTTTTTCTAATGCTTTCCTGGTAAGGTTGTGTGTTCTTCCATATTCATAACCCCTACTTTTTCCAAGCTCGTGCTGAGCATAAGTCGATGTTAAATAAAGCGGTGTAATTACAGCACCGGTTGTTGGATCAGGAATTTGTCCCGCATGAATTGCGTCTGTCGAGAAACCCATAATTTTAATCTTTCAGTTTATTACGTAATATTTTTCAAGTCGAATAATGAATATCAAACAAGGAATCTAGAATTTCGAAGTATTCCAAAATCAATCACTTTTTTGAATTGTTCTTCTTTGCAGTTTCAATACTTTTTACAAAGATTAAAATAAGCTCGTTACATTCTACTATTCCTTTTTCAACTAAGTCCATCTTTCTGGTCAATGACACTCTTTTAATAATTTTCAACGCAACTAAAGTTTCTCTCAACTCTTTAAGAAGAACTTTCAATTTATGGATGAAATCATTTCTTGATTCAGCACTCTGCGCTTCTCCATAGTGTAATGCAGGAGATGTTCCAGATCTCAATAATTGTCCTTCGATATGATTTCCTGCTCTTGTGTTATTCAGGCTTTCTGAAATTTCGATTATCATTACAGCAAAATCAATTAACCGTGCTTCAAGATCAAATTTCCTGTTTTTATTTTCATTCATCATTCCACATTCCTTGATCAATATTCGATATTCAAAAAAGGGGCTGTTCAGGTGTTTAAATTGATTAAATCATATCTCGTAATAATATCAGTCACCAATCCAAAATCACTTACTAAAACTGCTGGATGTTCTTTGAACAATTTTTTTAATTCAGCGAGTTCTGTTTTAGCTTCAAGAACCGGGAAACTTTCTTCCATTACATCTTTAATCAAAGAATTATACAACATCGGATCCTCAACAAGCTTTGAAAGCAATCGCCCTTCCCTGATTGCACCGATTGATTGTTTTCCTTTCATAACAGGAATATGCGTGTAACCTGTTTTAGTTATCAGCTCTAGAACATCTTTTACTTTATCGTCTTCTTTAATTGATACTATCTCTTCGATACCAAGAGATTTTTTTCTATCTGAAATATCACGTAAAGTTCTGACTTCTGTATCCAGCATCCTGTTCAGCTTCAGCCAATCTTCGTTATGAACCTTTGAAAGATATCTTTCCCCAGTATCACAAACTATGAAAACCACAACATCATCTTTCGATAGTCCTTTTGAAATTTCCAGTGCGACATGAACAATCGTTCCTGTACTTCCTCCACAAAAAATTCCTTCTTCTTTAGTCAATTTTCTTGCCGCGGTGAATGATTCTTTATCGCTTATGTTAAATATTCTATCGATGTACTGGAAGTGAACATTCTCAGGTAGGCAATCCTGACCAATTCCTTCAACCAAATAAGGAGTTCCTTTAATAATTTCTCCGGTCTCTTTATAATGCTTGAATATAGAGCCAAGCGGATCGGCACCGATTACTTGTATGTTCGGATTTTTTTCTTTCAGAAATCTTCCCGTTCCACTTATCGTTCCGCCAGTTCCGATGCTTGAAACAAAATGAGTGATTTTGCCATCCGTCTGCTGCCAGATTTCAGGTCCGGTGGTTTTGTAATGAATTTGAGGATTTGATGGATTGGAATACTGATAAGCAAAAAATGAATTCGGAATTTCTGTTGAAAGTCGTTTTGCAACGTTCACGTAATATTCCGGGTCATCAGGATCCACAAGATTCGAAACGACAATCACTTCCGCGCCGAGTGCTTTCAGATAATTTATTTTTTCTGCACTCACTTTTGATGTAACAACGAAAATACATCTGTAACCTTTTACTGCTGCCGTAATTGCCAGACCAATTCCTGTGTTACCGCTTGTTGCTTCGATAATTGTTCCACCAGGCTGCAAGACACCTCTTTGCTCAGCATCAATAATCATATTGTAACCGATGCGGTCTTTTACACTTCCGCCCGGATTTGCTGATTCAAGCTTTGCAAAAATTTGCGGCTTCAATCCCCTGTTGATTTTGTTGAGCCTGATAAGCGGTGTGTTGCCTATTTGCTCAATGATGCTGTTTTTGTATTCCAATGGTTATAATTACTTTTTGTTTGTAAAAAATTGTTCAATAATAAGGATTTGAAAGGAATGATGAAAGAAATTTTTAAAGACAATATTAGTGAAAAGTCATTCAATGTTTTTTTACTTTATATCTAAATTATCAGGATTTAAGAATATGAACTCCAAACAATGGTACGAAGAACTCTTTGAAAATTACGGAAGGACTTACGACAAAGAGTCTTTCACGCAAGGAACAATCGGTGAATGCGATTTCCTCGAACAGGAACTGAATTTTAACAAATCTTTGAAAATTCTTGATGTCGGATGCGGAACAGGCAGACACTCAATTGAATTATCGAAAAGAGGTTACTCAGTAACCGGAATTGATCTTTCAGACTCACAGCTAGCAGTTGCCCGAGAGAAAGCGGCAAAGGAAAATCTTAAAATTAATTTTCAAAAACAGGACGCAAGGAATTTACCCTTCAATAAAGAGTTTGATGCTGCTATAATGCTCTGTGAAGGCGGCTTTGCATTAATGGAAACGGACGAAATGAATTTTGAAATATTAAAGAGCGTGACAAAATCTCTTAGAGAAAAATCAAAGTTTATTTTTACAACTTTAAATGGCTTGTTTCCTCTTTATCATTCTGTGGAAAAGTTTTGTGCGGCAAATTCCATTGGTGATAATGCAACTTATCGAAGCAACACTTTCGATCTGATGACATTCCGTGAACATAACATAACCAGAATAGTTGACGATGATGGAAACAAGAAAACTCTTGAATGCAATGAAAGATTTTATGTGCCGAGCGAAATAACCTGGCTGCTCAAATCTCTTGGTTATAAACAAATCGATGTTTTCGGTGCAAAGCTAGGTGCGTTTTCCCGTAACGATAAATTAACAACCGAAGATTTTGAAATGCTTATTATTGCAGAAAAATAATTATTTTTTTGCCGGATTATCCAATTTCTTCTAAACTAAGTAATTCAATAATTAGTGGAGAGCTTTATGAAATTTATTTTAGCACTACTTTTGTTTTTGTTTGTCAAATATTCTTCATTCACACAAACAATTAATACCAACTACGATTCCACCCTTGCACAAAAATTTGATGCAGATGACTACGGCATGAAAAGTTATGTATTTGCAATACTTAAAACCGGTTCAAACACAACAACCGATAAGGCAGTAATAGACAGCTGCTTCAGAGGACATCTAGCTAACATCCGCAGACTTGTAAAAGAAGGAAAAATGATCGTAGCCGGACCTCTTGGAAAAAATGAAAATTCCTATCGTGGAATTTTTATTTTTGACGTGAAGACAATTGAAGAAGCAGAAGAGCTTGTGCAGACTGACCCTGCAATCAACTCCGGACTGCTCGATGTGGATTTGTACAATTGGTATGGATCAGCTGCCCTGCCCGTTTACCTGGAAACTTCGGACAAGATTTGGAAATTAAATCCATAATTAAAATATAAAAGGATGGAGATTTCAAGAACATTATCAGTTAAAACCCGTAGCGAGTGGCGTAACTGGCTTAAGAAAAATTATAAAAAAGAAAAAGAAATCTGGTTGATTTTTCCTAACAAAGCGTCGGGCAAACCAAAAATATCTTATGAAGATGCTGTTGAAGAAGCTTTGTGTTTCGGATGGATTGATAGTACGGCAAAGAAATTCGAGAAAGATAGTCACGTTCAAAGATTCACACCAAGGAATCCAAAAAGCAGTTATTCACAATTAAATAAAGAGCGTTTAAAAAGATTACTCAAGAAGAAAAAAGTTATCGCTGAAGTCCGTAAAGCACTTGGTGATCTGGAAAATGAAAAGTTTATTTTCCCGATGGATATCATTGATGAGATCATGAAGAACAAAGAAGCCTGGAATAACTATCTGAAATTTTCAGATGCATATAAACGAATAAGAATCGCTTTTATTGATGGTGCAAGAAAGAGACCTGAAGTTTTCAAACAGAGACTAAATTACTTCATTAAAATGACTGAAAAGAATAAACAGTACGGAATTCAGGGAATAGAAAAGTATTTGTGAGTCAGAATTAATTTATCCGTTTGGTATTGTTTACTTAATTACATATTTTTTTCATCAGACCAATAAAACAATTTATTAAGTTCTGTTCTTTTAGTCCTCATAATGGAAATAGACATTCCTCTCAGCTAAATAATAGATTGTTATCTTTATCGCGAACAGACAAAGTTGGATTAAAAATTTAAGTAAAAATTAATTTGTTCTAAAAGTTACTAACTATGGGAGGTTGAAAGCGTATGGCTAATATCGATTTTAGCAAGCTTCGAAAACTGGAAGAAGGAAAAGGCAAAAGCATTCTTTTCATTACTTCCATTCTGGTTACCGGTGTAATTATAATCTGTTTTTATGCTCTTGCACGCGGTTCTGAAAATTTCCTATCAATTTTAAGTCTCTCCGCAATAATAGCTTTGACTAGTGCAATAGTTGGTGCATTCATTGGATTTATATTTGGCATTCCCCGCACACCCGCAATAAAAGATTCTGAAAACATTGGAGCAAATACTAACCTCGAAGAAATTTCGGACTGGATTACTAAAATTATAGTTGGCGTAAGTCTTGTACAATTAAACCAGTTGAGCGGCGGAATTGTTGAAATAGGCAATACACTTTCCCGTGGAATGGGTAATCATCCCAGTTCATTTGTTTTTTCAGTATCAACTATGATATTTTACTTTGTAGGAGGATTCTTCCTCGGATATTTATGGAGCAGAATTTACTTACCAAAAATTTTGCTTACTTCAATGGAGGAAGGATATCGCCGCAAGATAAAAGAAAAAGAAGATGAATTGATGGAAACACAAACACTATTAAATGATCAGAATACAAAGACAAATATCAGAAAAGAAGTTGAAGCGTTATTGCTGCAATCAGATCCAAAAAACTATAAAGATTTTAAGAGTGAAAATTTCTCAAAAAGTAATCTTCAAACGTTGATCGATAACATAATCAAAATTTTTGATAAGAAAGATGTTAATCTACTTTTTGGACAAATCATTATCGCCCTCTACAACATTCGTGACTATGACTTAATTAACGAACTGGCCGATCAATACAAAAATGATATTGATATCAGCTATGGAACCTGGACAGATATTGCACTGGCAAACATGAACCTATACAATACAAACAGGAACAAAGAATTTTACAAACGAATGAATGAAGCAATTGCCAATACACGTAAAATATTATCAGACTACGGAGTAACTTATGCAATCGAATTATATTTTGAACTTATAGATTTATCATACGCTAACAGTGTGAATGATGAAAAACTTAAATCGAGAGTAGAAGATAATATCCATTCAATTTTGGATGAATTGAAGATGAAAGCAGATGTTGCTGCATTCGAAGCGATAAACTATATGAATAAGAATGAAGGAATTCCGAAGTGGATGGATTATAACAGGATGCTGAGAGAAAGCTTTAAAGAAGATTATTTAGAAATTGAAAACAAGAGTAAAAAATATCAGGAGTCCAACCCTAACCAGACAAAATATTACCAAAATAAAGCCAGTACTGAATAAGCCTGAGCAAATTTATTAAGGGGAAGGATGGTATTAATCCATCCTTCTGAATATAATTTTATAAAAACGAGAATAGACAATTCTCTTTTAGTCAACTTTTTTCATCTCTTGATTAATCCAATCGGCGATAATTTTCATTGCATCTTCAGAAAAAGTTTCTTCGATGTTTCCATATTCAATCGGAGCACCGGTTTTACTTTTCTGAAAAAGGTGATTCAATCCTGGCATCTCCACAATTTTATAATTTTTATTGCCACCTTCCTTCAAAGCTTGTTCAATTGCAGAAAGATTTTCTTTCGAAGGTACTTGTAAATCTTTTTCACCATTAATTGCTAGAACAGGACATTTTACTTCTTTCAATGTTGGATAAGGATCATAATTAATAAAATATCTGAACCATGGTCCAAGCATGATTTTAATCTGACCATCAATAAACATTTCTTTGTCTCCTGCATCCTCTTTTTCCTTTTCAGACAACAGATCATATGCCGCGGTCAGTATTGATGTCAAACTTGCTTTCAGTTCTTCATCACTTTTTTCTGAGAGAATTTCGTTGTAAATCTTTCGGTAGACTTTCAGGTCTCTCTGAATGAATTCTTCACTCTCGCCGTTAGCTTTCATTATTAATTCAGTTTGAAGCATTAGAATTGAATCGCCGCGTAGACCTGGTCCAGCCATGAGAACAATAAAGTCAACATCTTCTGATTGAACTGCAGCCATTGGTGCGATTAGCCCTCCTTCACTATGACCAGCAATTCCGATTTTATCTATTTCATTTTTTGTTTTTAGAAAAGCCACTGCAGCTAAAGCATCTTGAGCAAAATCTTCACTCGTTGCGCTCCTGAAATCACCGGTTGATTCACCAATGCCTCTGTCATCGTATCTTAAAACTGCTATTCCACGACGAGTTAAATAATCAGCAAGAACTAAAAAAGGTTTGTGTCCGAGTAGTTCTTCATCACGATTCTGTGGTCCTGAACCACTCACAAGAATTACAGCAGTGAATGGTCCAACTCCTTCCGGCTGAGTTAATGTTCCGGCAAGTGTATTACCTGTTTCTGGATTGATAAATTTCACTTCTTCACTATTATAAGGAAAAGGTTCTTTAGGTTCTTGCGGCCGTTTTGGCTGTTCGACTTTTTCTGATTTTTTTAATTCAAGAGGTAAAGACATTCCTGCCTGGTTCCATACTCCCGAAATCATCATACTATCAGAAATATATTTCCCTTCATAGTATCCATTAATTAGTCGAATAATAAATTTTATCGAATCATCTTTTACGATGACCTCATTAACAGCTATACCATAAGCACCCTGATCAGGACTATCTAACGTTGCGGTCAAATTTCCAGATACATTTTTCGAAACATTAAAAATAACTTTCAATTTTGCTGATGAGATTTTGAGTATACCGCCCCAGCTTCCTTCCGGCTCAAATTGTTCCTGCTGAACAAATTCTTTTTTACTAGTTGAATTATCGAATGTAAAACTTAAGTTAAGAGAAGTGATAATAAGAACTATTAATACAATAATAGAAGTTTTCATAAAATTCCTTTTAAAATAAATTTTCACAATAAATTTAAAGGAAAGTAACTATATCTGTGTTAGTTATTGTGACAGGCGGTCTGTGATTTTAGCCTCTCGGAATAGAAAAATTAATTCATATCTTTGCAGCCATTAATGAGGTTATTGCTTTCATATCTTAAAAATTACTGGAGACTGGTATTGTTCGCATTATTACTTGCAGCAATAAACCAGATCTTTTCCATGCTTGATCCGTGGATATTCAGGATTGTAATCGATGAGTACGCCACGAAGTATGATCATTATACCACCGAACAGTTTATCAAAGGAGTTGTTTTACTTCTGGCTGCCGCAGTTGGAGTTGCTTTCGTTTCAAGGGTAGCAAAGAATTTTCAGGATTACTATGTAAACGTTATCACACAAAAGCTTGGCGCTAAAATATATACGGATGGAATCCGCCATTCGCTTCTTCTTCCCTTCTCTGAATTTGAGGATCAACGTAGCGGGACAACACTTGGTATTCTGCAAAAAGTCAGAACTGATACCGAAAAGTTAATTTCTGCTTCAGTAAATATTTTGTTTACCACACTTGTTGGAGTAGTGTTCGTTACTATTTATGCAATAAGTGTATCCTGGGTTATTGCACCGATATTTTTCTCCTCGATACCGATAATTGGACTAGTCAGTTCAATCCTTGGAAAAAAAATAAAAAAAATACAAAAGGTGATTGTAACTGAAACCACTTCACTTGCAGGCTCAACAACTGAATCATTAAGAAATATTGAGCTTGTAAAAAGTCTTGGACTCGGTCAGCAGGAAATCAACAGACTGAATTCAAGCACAGATAAAATTCTTGCACTTGAGTTAAAAAAAGTACGCTACATCCGGACACTAAGTTTTCTACAGGGAACAACTGTAAACTTTATTCGGACCACGATTCTTTTTGTAATGCTCTACCTGATTTTCACCCAGCACATTACTGTCGGAGAATTTTTCTCGTTGTTCATTTATTCTTTCTTTATTTTCGGTCCGCTTCAGAGCCTTGGAGATATAATAAACATTTATCGCGAAGCAGAGGTATCGTTAAATAATTTTTCTGATTTAATTTCAAAACCGATCGAAAGTAAACCTGCCAAACCAGTAAAGCTTGGAATGGTAAATTCATTATCTTTTGAGAATGTGGCATTCAAGCATCAATCAGCAAACCGTCATGCATTAAACGGAATTTCATTTAAAGTAGGAGAAGGTGAAACTGTTGCGTTTGTGGGTCCTTCCGGAGCTGGAAAGACAACATTAGTCAAATTGCTGGTAGGACTTTATTCTCCTCAGCAGGGAAAAATTTTGTTCAACAACATCCCATCTGACCAGATTGATTTTGATGAGTTGAGAGAAAAAATCGGATTTGTAACTCAGGATACTCAACTGTTCTCAGGAACAATAAAAGAAAATTTGTTATTCGTTAATCCTGATGCGACGGATGAAGAATGCCTTGAAGTGTTGAACAAGTCAGCAGCTCAATCTCTTTTGGAAAGAGCTGAGAACGGACTCGATACTAAAATCGGGGAAAGTGGAATAAAAGTAAGCGGCGGAGAAAAGCAAAGACTTTCGATCGCAAGAGCTCTTCTTCGCAAGCCCAGTCTGCTCGTTTTTGATGAAGCAACTTCTGCACTCGACTCGCTGACAGAAGAAGAAATAAGTAAAACAATTCGAAATGTTTCTTTGAGAAAAGATCTGATTACGATAATGATCGCTCACAGGCTTTCGACGGTTATGCATGCAGACCGTATTTATGTTTTGGAACGCGGAAACATTGTGGAATCAGGAAAACATGAACAACTTCTCGAACTAAAAGGACTGTATTACGCAATGTGGAGACAACAGATTGGTGAACGAGAGTTAGTTTCTAATGAAGTAACTAAGCCGGAAGCATATCCTCCTTTAATTGAAAAGAAAGTTTCCGAAAACTAAAAATTCTGAGGCATGAAATGTCAAACCAATATCCATACACTACAAAACTTGATATCAAATACAAACACTTTGAGCTGATTGACATTCCTCAAATAGCGAAAGAAACAAAAGATAAATGGTTCAACCAGACTTTAACAGAAGTGAATGGAAGCGTTGTAAGAGTTGGAATTGTTGAAGGTGAATATCATTGGCACAAGCATGAAAACGATGATGAATTCTTTTTTGTTCTTGAGGGAAAATTATTTGTTGATCTTGAAGACAGAACGATTGATTTAAATCCGGGACAGGGTGTAACTGTAACTAAAAATGTAACTCACCGTACACGTGCTCCACAAAAAACTGTAATACTGATGGTTGAGAATAAAGGAATTGTTCCTACAGGCGATTAACTCATCCCAATTTTTACCGGAGTCTGATTTGCACATTATTATTTTTTTCTCTTGAAATTTGCTTTTAATACTTGCTGTTTGTTAATATTTATTCGCAATTAATTTTTTTTAACAATAACAATTTCAACTGCATGGTTTTTCAAATTCACACTCCGGTTTACCCATTAAACCTTTTCATTGAGAATTTTATTTATTACAGAGATTTTAACCCGATTCATTCACTAGACAGATTTCTACCGGATGGAAATATCAATATCGTTTTTGATCTGACCGATTACCCAAAATATATCTATGACAATGATACATTAAAGGAAATACAGGCTTGCAGGAATGTTTGGTTTTCCGGAATAAGGAATAACTACATCACAATCCCTTCCGGTAAAGACAGCGAAATGTTTATTGTCAATTTAAAGAAAGGCAGAGCATTCCCTTTTGTTCAGATGCCGTTAAACGAATTGACAGACAGCGTAGTTGACGCTGAACTCGTTCTGACAAATGAAATATTGAACCTGCGAGAAAATATTTTAGCGGCAAATGATATTTCACAAAAATTTGCCATTGTTGAAAAACATTTGATGAAACTTTACAAAAGCAAGCTCGATGTTATTCCCGTCATTGATTTTGCAGTTAACAGGATTTTGAATTCTCCCGATCAGAAAACAATAAAAAATATTTGTGATAATATCGGTTACTCACAAAAACATTTCATTAAAATATTCAAAGAGAAAGTTGGTCTGACTCCCAAATCATTTTTAAAAGTAATTCGTTTTCAGAAAGCCGTATTAGAGATCGAATCAAGAAAAAACATTAACTGGCAGGACATTGCTTTCGAAAGCGGCTATTATGATCAGGCACATTTCATTCATGACTTCAAAAACTTTTCAGGATTTACACCAAACGATTACCTGCTTAACAAAAACGATCAGCTTAATTACGTTCCAATCGGTTAGGTAAAATTTTTACAATACTCATTTTTCAGCATCAATTATTTTTGCAGGAAAATCTGAAGGAGTCTCTATGGAAAATATTTATATAAATCATTTTGCAGTTATCATTTGTGCAATAGCTAATCTTGCGATCGGAGCAATTTGGTATTCACCGGCATTATTCTACAATGCATGGAAATCTGAGAACAAATTTTCAGATGAAGATTTGAAGAAAGTTAATCCTGCAAAAACATACTCACTGACATTTATATTTTCACTGATAATCAGCTACAACCTTGCTTTCTTTCTTGGTGATGCAAAAACCGATATGGTATGGGGTGCAACTGCAGGTTTTCTTGCAGGGTTCGGATTTTCAGCATTAATTTTTACGATCATTGCACTCTTTGAAATGCGATCGTGGAAATACATTTTTATAAACGGCGGATTTATCGTTGTCTATTTTACTTTAATAGGATTTATACTCGGAGCGTGGAGGTAATCATGGCAAAGACATCAGGTGAATATGAACTGGAATTCATTCAAACTGCAAAAGAGAAAACAGGAAAAACTATTGAGCAGTGGTTAACCTTAGTAAAGCCAAAAGGTTTTACGAAGCAAATGGAAATTCTTAACTGGCTGAAGAAGGAACATAAACTAAACCATATGCAGGCAGCATTTGTAGCTGGAATCTACCTGAATAATGGAAAACCGGTCTATCAGAATGAAGATAATCTGCTTGAAAATCAATTTGCAAAAGCTGATGGAATGAGGAATTTATTCGATTTTGTTTCAACATCCATATTGAAAGAATTTCCTGATGCAAAATTGATTGCAAAAAAAACTTATGTATCATTCACTGCGACACGAGAGTTTGCCGCAATAAATATTAAACCTGCTGAACTCCGGCTTGGATTTGATTTGGGCGATCAAAAATTTAATAACGAAATACAAAAATCAAAACTAACCGGTCCAATGCCAAGAATTTCTCATATGGTTATCATAACTCAAAAAGAACAGTTAAAAAAAAATATTTTGGAATATTTGAAACAATCGTATAACAGATCTCACAAAAAATGAAAGTGCGTATGAAAATATTTTTTGCAGTCGTTATTGGACTTGTAATATTATCCTGTCAAAAGAAAGAAGAAACAAAAAAGGAATACCTTATAGCATACAATGTATTCGCACCGGACAGTATTCATCCTAATAATTACGAAGTCATGATCATGAAGATGGATGGCAGCGAAAAGAAAAATCTTACAAATCATAAAGATGTTGCCTGGACATATTACGCATACAATGACAGATTATTTTTTATAAGCGATAGGGATACTGCTTACAGAAATTATTTTTTATACGAAATGAATCCAGATGGAGAAAATATCCGCAAAGTCTCAAACCTTCAGCTTGAAGACAGCTGGATGGGCGGAAGAAATGGTGGCAAAGAACTTATTGTTGCTGGAAGAATTGGAAAGTCAGTCAGATGCCAGTTATTCATCGTTAACACAAAAACCGGTAGCTACAATCAAATTACAAATGACACTTCAGCAATATATCGCGATCCTTGTTTTTCACCGGATGGAAAGCAAATTGTTTTCGCCTATCAGAAAAATAAACGCGACAGATCAGCTCACGAAGAATTATATATAATGAATGATGATGGTTCTGAGTTAAAACAACTCACAACTTATCCTGCTGAAAATCCTTCTGTAAAAGATTTTGGTTACAAAGCCGGTCCACCGCGATGGCACCCCACGGAAAATTATATCACATATATTTCCAAACAGGATGGAAAGCATAATATTTTTGCAGTAACTCCCGATGGCAGCAAACAATGGAAACTTACTGACAGTAAAGAAAATGAAGGTTGGCACGACTGGAGTCCAGACGGTAAGTGGTTAGTTTATGACAGTGCGAATGTTGATGAATCTCAATATCACATAATGCTGATGAACTGGGAAACAAAAGTAGTTAAACAATTAACTGATACAACTTATCAGTATAACCAAGCACCGGTTTTTGTTGAGATTAATTGATTTCGTGATCTAATCCGATTAAAATATCCTTGGTAATATTCACCACGTTTATTTGTTAATTGTAAAATAATTTCAAATATTAACCCGAGGCTACATTTCAAATTTCTTCTTTACTGATTTACAGTATTAGACAGCACATCAGTAATCCTGATTTTAATTTAGGTAATCAAAGCCTTCAAAGATTTAGTTGAAAGAACTTTATTGAGGAATGCAATATGAAAGAGAATCAGCAAGCCGTTAACAGTTCACATCTGCAAAATGCTGCCTCGTATTTAGGAATTGAGCGTTTGATTATTTCTGTGATATTCAATTTAGTTATTGGCCTTGCTGTTTTTGTCGGTTTAAATGCAACAGGTCTGCCAATGATTGTTGTACTACTTATTGCAGGTCTGTTTGTTTTATCTGGCATGTTGTTGCTGACAAAGCGATTGCCAGCTGAGTTAATCGGATTAAGGAAGCGAAAACCTTTACTGTGTACATCGTGGCTTTTAATATCCCTCACTAGTATTGTGTTTATTACAAGACTTTCATTTTTTATGATTGACCCATCTCAAATTCAGTACTCACTATTTCCCGGAGATAAATGGATGGTTGAGCACTGTTGCCTTACAGCTTACAGTGAAGGTGAGCGTATTGCATCAACAGATGAAAAAAATATTTACTTACCCGAATTGTATTTTGGAGAAGGGTTTATTAAAGATAAAAGTTTTAGACAAAAACTCGATGGATTTAACGTAGATCAATATCACTACCCTCCACCTTTCCTTTTACTTCCATTTATGGCGAAAGCTGTTGTAGGAGGAGATTTCTTAGACTTACGTATGCTCTGGTTTTCCCTTAGTGTTTTATCACTACTGGCTGCTATTGGTTTTATTATTTATCGCCTTGAAGCAGAAGGACGTATGCGAATGATTGGAATGACTCCACTCATCTTGTGTTCTTTACCAGTACTTGCTGGACTTCAGATGTCCAACGTACAGATTATTATTATCGCTATATCCATTATTGCGATGACTTTCTTCCCCATCAATAAACCAATTGGTGGTATGTTATTAGCAATGAGTTCAGTTGCAAAAATTTTCCCGGGAATTTTATTTGTTTATTTAATTGTGAGTAAAAAATTTCGTGAAGCAGGCTGGGTTGTCGGATTTGTAATTCTTCTAACGGTAATAACTTTTTTTGTTTTTGGTTTTAATTCATTCAAAGCATTTATTGAGTACGAGATTCCACGAATTTCAAGTGGAGAAGCATTCAGCAATGGACCTTTTTCAAGAGCTTTTGCTGTTGCTAGAAATCTGTCACCATTCGGTCTTCCTCTTAAACTAGGCTGGTTAGGCGTACCAGGAATGACATTAGAGATTGGAAGAATTGTTTCATCAATCCATCTTTTGATGGTTTTAATTTTAGCAATCTGGTCGGGAAGACAAAAACCTCGATCTAATACTGAAGCAATTTCAGTTTGGATTTCACTGATAGCACTTGGCAGCTTGGTCAGTCCTTTTGCACCTGCAAATTATGTCCTTGTATCTCTTGTCATACTGGTTTGTCTTAATCGTGAAGTTTTCAGTGTCTGGATGGTTATTTTAATCTTGCTGCTAATCGGCGCACCATTCTTTATCTCACGTGAGGCTCCATTTTTAATTCAGACATTGTCATTTTTGCCATCTCAAATATTTGCAATCTTTATACCTGCATTAATACTTTATCGGGCTGGATTAAGAACTACAGGTGAGCAGAAAGTAAGATTAAAATCTTCCATTGCACCTGAAGTATCGACAGAATAATAATTTAAAAATAGGGTGGTATGAAAATAATAAAGTGTTAAAAAATTATTCTAAAAACTAAACCCTCTCAAAAATTCTTCAGCGCTCATTCTCTTTCTTCCTTCCTGCTGGAGTTCGAGTATTTTCAATGCATTTTTTTTGCAGCCGATTATCAATTCTTTTTTGGATTGTTCAATTTGAAATGGTTTGAGATCGTTTCTTTCAACAACTTCAGTTTTGTAAACCTTTATAACTTTTTCGTCATAAATAAAAAAAGCTGCAGGATAAGGAGATAATCCTCTTACTAGATTATGAATTTCTTGTGCAGATTTGTTCCAATTAAGCAAACAAATTTCTTTTGTAATTTTCGGAGCCGGAGAAGCAACGGAATCGTCCTGAACTTTCAATTCATACTTTCCGCTTTCGATAAGGTTAACTGTCTCAAGAACCATATTTGCACCAAGCTCACTCATTCTATCGTGCAAAGTTCCGAAGTCATCGTCCGGATAAATCTTTATTTTTTCCTGTAAATAAATATTTCCCGTATCTACTTTCTCGGCAAGTTTGAATGTAGTTAATCCTGTTTCAGTTTCGCCATCTATTAAAGCCCACTGGATTGGTGCTGCACCTCGATATTTAGGAAGATACGAACCATGCAGATTGAATGAACCAAACTTCGGAATTTCAAAAATTTCTTTCGGTAAAATTCTGAATGCAACAACAACAAAAAGATCCGGCTGAAGTGATTTCATTTGATTAATGAATTCTTCATTTCCTTTTAACTTTTCTGGTTGATAAACAGGAATGTTATTATTAACTGCAAATTGTTTAATAGGAGTGAATGAAACTTTCTGTCCTCTTCCTCTAATTTTGTCAGGTTGAGTAATTACTGCTAAAATTTTGTGTTTGCTTTCAAGTAGAGTTTTGAGTGATGGTAGTGAAAATTCCGGAGTGCCCATGAATATGATATTCATATCAACTTACTTTATCAGATAGTCTGTGGATTCACTAATCGGGTAATCAAAATCCAGCTTCCTTTTTTTTATTCGTTCAAGATGTTTTTTGTAACGTTTCTTTAAATCGTCATTAAAATAATCAATAAACAAAACTCCCTGGAGATGATCATACTCGTGCTGGATTACTCGTGCAAATAGTTCGTCAGCTTCGATAGTGTGTTCTTTCATATTTACATCATAAAAAGAAACGAAAACACTTTTTGGTCGCATTAATTCTTCGCGAATTTCCGGAATACTTAAACATCCTTCTTCGATTGAATTGGTTTCTTCAGATTTCGATACTATCCGAGGATTAATCATCGCAATGGGTTTGTATTTTTCATAACCCTCCACGGGAGAAACATCAACAACAAAAATTTGTTTGTTCAAACCAATCTGGTTTGCCGCGAGTCCAACACCATTGGCATTCCTCATCGTTTCGAACATATCGGCTATGATACCAATTGTTTTATCATCGATATCGGTTACTAATGCTGTTTTCTTTCTTAATATTTTATCACCGCAAAGCGTGATTGGAAGTAAGGACATTTTTCGTTTCATTTTAATTAAAATATTCACCTTAAAATTAAAGATTGAATTGTGAATAAGAAAGGAATGAATAAAAAACCCCGAATATATTCGGGGCAAATAATCAATGATTTGTTTTTAATCAGACTAACAATTTCCCATCTTTCATCAACAGCTTTCCATCCATCCAAACTGTTGGTTTTTTCACAACTCCATCAAGATGAATCGGAACATTTACGCTTCCACCCATCGAAACATTATTTCCAAGCGCAATGTGAATCGTTCCCATAACTTTTTCGTCTTCCAGCAGAATGCCGCTTAGTTTTGCCGAGTCGTTTGTACCGATTCCAAACTCAGCGATATTTCTTGCATCTTTTCCAACAGCATCTAGCATTTTAGTTAGTTTTTTTGCAATTGCTCCTCCTGTTATCTTTGTTGCATAACCATGTTCGACTTCGATTCTGATATTCGTTTTTTTGATCAATCCTAATCCAGCAAAGGAACCATCTGTAACGAAAACACCATTTGAAGTTCCTTCAACTGGCGCTAAAAAAGCTTCGCCTGTTGGAAGATTTCCGCTTTCACCTTTTGCATGAAACAATCCTTTGCTTGCATATCCTTTTCTTCCCTTGATGCTGAAAGAAATATCTGTTCCGGCAGGTGCTGTAACCCGGATTTCACTCCCCGTTTCCAAAAGTTGAGTTAGTTTGACAGTTCTTTTTGAAATGGATTTATAATCCGCATTCATTCCGCGGATCATTACATCTTTAGTGATTCCCGGAAATGTTGCAATGCGCACTCCCTTTGCAGATGCTGCTCTTCTTGCGTCTGTATGTGTTAATGACTTTGCAGTCGGACAAAAAACCACATCAAACTTTTGCATCATTTCAGCAACTTCAGGAGATGGTTCTTCTCCATTTATTTTTCCTGACTTCATTTCAACGAGTAATGCAAAGTAACCCAACCTGATTGCATTTTCATAAAGCGATAGACCTATCTCTCTTTTAAGTTCATCAGTTATAACAAGAATCTTTTCATTCTTTTTTGCGCCCATACAATCACGTATTACAATCTGGGATGCAGTATCGAGTTTAGTAAGTTTTTTCATATTAACCCCATTTGAATTATTTAAAGAAGCGGAAAACCAATATTGAGTTGAATCACAGCAGAGAAACCGCCTGATTCGATGAATTTATTTTTATAATTTAAATCCAGGAAAGAGTCGCCGTTTTCGTTATACAAATTATCAATTACAATATGGTTATAACCCGCAAGTCCTTCAACGCTAATATAATCTTTGATTATTGCAACAATGATTCCTGTTCCCACTGAATAGCCTATAACACCGGAATCGCTTTTATATTTTTTTACATCTGATTCGCCTGGAAGATCGGTAGTTTGTGTAAGAGTAGCATTGTTAAAATTAAGTGAACCATCGAGAATTTTCCAGCTTACTACTTTTGTAAATTCCCAGCCAACATCAAAACCCAATGACCAGCTTTTTAAAGTCAAGTCCATTGTGTGATTGTCGGTATTGGTACTGCCTCCAACAGTTGCTTTATTTTTTTCACTCAGATACTGATAAAATCCTTTCGCAGTAACTATGATTTTGTTCTCAAAAGTTGCGCGGAAAAAATTTAGCCCTAATCTGTAGCCATCTGCAGAAGAAAATTCATCAAGGGGTGAATGAACGAACTCGAGAGAATTCCAGTATTCGATGTAATCATTTAATCCTGCAGGATTGTAATTTTGATAAGAATATCCTCCATAGCCTCCAACAAAACCAAGGCAACCAAACCCAAATGTTTGTGCATTGATGATGTGAAATGAATTGAATAACAGCAGCAGAAAAAATATTTTCTTAAAATAATTAAGCATAGCTAAGTAATAAAACCTTTAATTCAACTTACAGAATAGTGACCAATTATTACAGTCATTAAGCAAAAAATATTCGGCATTTAAAATTACCTTCAAACAGATAATACTATTTCTTCTCTCCCAAACCTGTTTTTGAAGTGATAGTTTCCAAACCATGCGCACCCGGACCTGTTTCTGTTTTCCACAACATAAATGAAAAGAACAAACCCAGTGATGCAAGTGCTGTGAATACCCACATTCCCGGAGCGTATCCATCGGGATTTTCTGGTCCGGCAGAGAATGCGTCATTAAGAAAACCAATAAGCCAGGGAATTACCGCCATTCCTACCTGCTGGCAAAGCGTCATTAACGAATATCCTGAACCTAATCTTTTCTGTTCAACTATATATGCAACAGAAGGCCACATAACTGCCGGTATCATCGAAAATGAAATTCCAAGAAGTACCATTACTATCAGCAAAGTGAGTGGAATATTGCCGCTGCCAATGAGTGGAACAGTTACTGAAATTAATTCACCTGGCGGCATGTATGTGACTACCAAAAAAAGCGGGAACAAAATTATTGTACCAACAATCATAAATAGGGATCTTTTTCCAACTCGATCAACCCAAAGACCAAAAAGTGGTGTAGCAATCATAGCAGAAAGTGGCAACAGACTATTCAATATTCCAGCAGCATCTCTTTCTAATCCGTGTGCTTGTTGAAAATAATAAATTGCAAATGCGCGGAACGGAAAAACCGTTGAATAGAAAACAACACATAGTGCAACAATATACCAGTATGATTTGCTGAATGAATACAATCCTTTCATTTCGAACTTATCTGTTTCGCCCGCAGAACCTAAATTATATCTTCTTTCGGCAGAACTTTCCATTGCCCAATAGAGAATCGCACCAGCAACCGATATTCCTGCTATTGCGGTCGCCAACCAAAGCGGGTCCTGCCAATTTTCATAAAACGGACGAGCCCATCCGGGAGATAAATCAGCTGACCAGGAACCAAGTCTGGCAATTGTAAGATTCAAACCAAAGGCAAGACTTAATGTTTTTCCTTTGAACCATTTTGCGAGTGCTGTAGTAACTGCAACTATCAATGGCTCCGCGCCAATACCAAGGATAAATCTTCCAGCCATCATAATATAAAATTCACTCGTAGCAGCAGTAATTAAAGCAGCAAGTAAGCAGATAAGTGCAAAAACCAGGATTGATTTCTTCGTTCCAAATTTGTCAATAATGAATCCACCGATCAATAAAACTATTATTGCAGCTATACTATACACAGTATACAGAAGACCGAGCTGCTGATCAGTGAAATTCAGTTGAGATGAAAGCAAATCAAATACAGGTGCGATGCTGTCATAGATATAATAATTGCCGAACATCGCAAGACTTACGAAAACTAAAACTGACCAGCGGTAAATCGGAGTTGGCTCTTTTATCTGATTGGCTGAGATTGATTCCATTTTAAACTCATTTTGAAGAGGAGATGATTTGAAAAAAATCAGGAGCAAACCGGATTGCTCACTCCTGATTTTGACGAATTAATTTTTTGACGGAATATTTTTCAATACATTCACAAGCTGGTTGTAAAACTCAGGCACAGTTGAGATTTGCAGTTTCTCATCCGGTGAGTGAACGCCGAACATTGTTGGTCCGAATGAAATCATATCCATCTCAGGATATTTCTCTCCAATGATTCCGCATTCGAGTCCAGCATGTATTGCAGTCACGTGTGGTTCTTTGCCGTACATTTGATTAAAAGTAGACTTGAATACTTTTAAAATATCTGAATTAATATCAGGTTTCCATCCGGGATAACCATCGCCATAAGAAATTTCAGCTCCAGCAAGTACAAAGATTGAAGTAACCATATTTGTTATGTCAACATTTTCCGATGCAACAGAACTTCTCTGACTGGTCACAAAATTAATGTGCTTACCAACAGTTTCAACAACTGCAAGATTGTTTGAAGTTTCAACCAGACCAGGAATATCATTCGACATTTTCACAACACCGTGTGGTATAGCGTAAATAGCATTAACCAATCGTTTTTGAGTTTTGTCATCCATAAATTTTTCAGGCATAGCATGTTTTTCTGCATCAACATGTAAATCAGCATCAACTGCTGCAAATTCTGCTTTAACTTTATCATTGAACTTTGAAACAAATTTCTTTAACGATTTTTCATCTTTCTTTGGAACTGCAACAACAGCAAATGCCTCTCTTGGAATTGCATTGTGTTTGTTTCCACCGTTGATTGATGCAAGTTTCAAAGTGTTCTCAGCAGAATATTCAAAGATCAATCTATTTAAAATTTTAACGGCGTTTCCTCTCCCGACGTGTATTTCAAGACCGGAGTGTCCGCCCTTTAATCCAGCTACTTTCAATTCAAACGAAGAATAATTCTTCGGCGCTTTTTCCCATTTTGCTTTAATTTTAGCTGCAGTATTTTTTCCGCCAGAACAACCGATGAATATTGTTCCCAATTCTTCGGAATCCATATTGATAAGAATGTCAGCTTTCATCCAGCCTTTCTTTAAGCTCGATGCACCTGTTAATCCTGTTTCTTCATCAAGAGTGAATAAAGCTTCAAGCGGACCATGCTGAATATCTTTTGATTCGAGAACTGCTAATGCTGCGGCAACTCCAATTCCGTTATCAGCACCGAGCGTTGTGCCTTTTGCTTTTACCCAATCACCATCAATGTATGGCTGAATTGGATCGTTATCAAAATCGTGCTCAACACCTCTGTTCGATTCACAAACCATATCAATGTGTCCCTGAAGCGCAACTGTCATTAAATTTTCTTTACCAGGTGTTGCAGGTTTTCGGATGAGAATATTTCCGAACTTATCTTTTTCAGTCTGAAGACCGAGTCGATTTCCAACTGAAAGTACATATTCAGCAATCTTCTCTTCTTTTTTTGAAGGACGAGGATATTTACAAATCTCTTCAAAGTGGTGCCATACTAATTTTGGTTCAAGATGACCCAATACATTTCCCATGGTTTTCTCCTATCTGTTTATTTCGTTAAAGGATATTAATTTTTGTTCATAAAGTTGAAATATAAATTTAGAAACTCTTTCTTCCGGCTGGATAAGCTCTTCACCAAATTTCTCCGAAACAATTTTAATTATTTCCTGCACATTCTTTTTACCATCCAAATTCATCCAGACTGCTGAGCCAAATTTCTCTAATTTAATTCTAAAATCAGCTGATTTAATTCTCGGAACAATTAACTTTTTTGCAAATTCATTTTTAAATTTTGGAACGATTACTGTTACCTGCTTTTCTTTATCTACTTCCTCTGAAAAGAGTTTAAACGGAGTTAGATCAAGAGTGTTACTGTTCTTTAAGATTTTTTTTCGTTCTTTGAAAGATAGCTCCATACTAAAAATACAAGGAGCGCTCCTTCCGGAACGCTCCATTTTATAAAATAATTACATCGAAATCTGCGGTGGTGCAGGATCATCCGGCTTGCCGGCATTCTTCAATGGAATGTTGACAAGCAGCCATCCGATAAATGCAAATACAATCAAGCTGATAATGAATGATGGCTCTGCAAATATTGCAAAGAGCGATACTTCCCAGAATGCAAAACCAGCAAAAAGTAATCCTATCAAAGCTTCACCTGCAATTAAACCTGCGGCGAGTAATATTCCTGTATTCTCAACCCGAGATTTCTGCGCATCATTGAATTTTCTTTTCTCATTATACTTTTCAACGATTCCTTTTATCATACCACCTGTGAAAATTGCGAATGTCGTTCCTAGAGGAAGATACATTCCAACACTCACCAGCATCGGACTTTTTACATTCATCATTATGAATCCAACACCCATCAGCATTCCAACAAAGATAAGAATCCAATCCATCTGGCCAGCTACAATTCCTTTTGAAAGAATTGCCATTAAACTTGCCTGAGGTGCAGGTAAAGCATCTCCACCAAATCCAGTTCCTCCCGACTTAATATCACCTTCGTGCAAAATTAAAAGCGGGATAAACATAACTGCTGCAGAAACAACAACACCGATGATATCTCCAACCTGCATTTTCCAGGGAGTTCCTCCGAGGATATGTCCAGCTTTTAAATCCTGAAGCATTTCGCCTGCAACTGCGGCGGCAACACAAACAACTGCAGCTACCCCAAGCACAGCGGCAACTCCAGGTTCACCTTTCATTCCGAGAGCAACCATCAGAATTGCAGCAACAACAAGTGTCGATAATGTTAATCCACTGATAGGATTATTACTCGAACCAATAATTCCAACCAGATATCCAGAAACAGCTGCGAAGAAAAATCCTGCTATTATCATAACAACAGTTGCAACAAATGCAGCAAAAATATCTTGAGCGAAATAATTATAAATAAAAAATGTGGCAACTGCGGTACCAAGTATTCCAATCATAACCCAATTGAAGCTTATATCCTTTTCGGTTCTAATTTCAACGTGTTCACCTGTGGCTGCTTTCTTTACATCACTGATTGATCTTGCAATACCTGCCATCAAACTTTTTCTCATTCTCCATAGTGTAAATGCGGCACCGACTAACATTCCGCCGATTGCAATTGGTCTTACATAATCTTTCCAAACTTGAACCATTGTGGATGCCCAATCAAAATCTGCGGGGGTTTCAGTGTTAAAATATTTAAAGAATGCAATTGTAGGTGCAAGCAATCCCCAGGCTAAAACACCACCACTAAAGTTAAGCGAAGCAAGTCTTGGACCGATAATGTAACCAACACCGATATATGCAGGACTAACATCAGGCGAACGGAAAAACACATGACCTTTTCCAATATTTATCATTGATGTCCACGAAGTAGCAAAAAGCTTGAATTGACCAAGCATCTGAATCAATGCACCGATTCCCATCGCTCCAAATAGAAACTTCGAACCGCCAGTGCCGTGTCTTCCTGCCTTGTGAATTTCAGCAGCAGCAACCGATTCAGGAAATGGAAGTTCTACATCTTCAACCATTACTCTTCTTAACAATGCTACAAACATAATTCCGAGGATACCACCGGCTATCATAATCGCAACGGAGATTAAGAAGTTCTCAGTTGTGAAGAATGGAATCCAGATTCCACCAATGAAGAATGCAGGTAAAGTAAAAATCGCACCTGCAGCAATCGACTCACCAATCGAACCAACAGTTCGAGTAAAATTTTCTTCAAGAATGGATCCTTTCATAATCTTTATCAGAACCATTCCAATTACTGCTGCGGGATAAGTTGCAGCAATCGTCATTCCCGCTTTTAATCCGAGGTACGCGTTTGCAGCACCAAGGACTACAGCTAATATCAAACCAATAATTAAAGCACGGATGGTAAATTCAGCCATTGAGGTTTCAGGGGAGACGAAGGGAACAAATCGTTTAGTCTCGGCCATAAGATACTCCTTAACTACGTGGAAGAAATAGTTATTTGTCCGTAAAAACGGATTTTTGTTTCAAAATGAATGAGCAAATATAAACAGCTTTTAATAGCTCATCAACAAGTTTAATGAGTATTTTTTCAGGATTATTGATTATTTTCAATCGAAAATCATTTTAGAAAATGCATATACGAAAGGATTACTATGGCAGAGCTGAAAACTAAACCAACTAAAGTCAGTGCAAAAAAATTTTTAGACTCAATTAAGGATGAACGGAAGCGAGACGACAGCTTTGTAGTTATGGAGATGATGAAAAAGATAACGAAGGAGGAACCCAAAATGTGGGGTCCAAGTATCGTGGGCTTCGGTAAATATCACTACAAATATGAAAGCGGACTTGAAGGTGACATGTGTATTACAGGATTTTCTCCAAGAAAAAACGCTTTAACAATCTATATACTCCCTGGATTCTTAAAATATGATCCTCTAATGAAAAAACTTGGGAAATATAAAACTGGGGTTTCTTGCCTTTACATAAAAAAACTTGAAGATGTTGATATGAAAGTTTTGGAAAAATTAATCAAGAGCTCTTTCAAATACGTGAAGGAAAAGTACTCTTGATTTACGATTTCAGAAGTCTAGTTTTCTTATCCCCATATGGCATATCGCACAATCATATTTCACAGGGGTCAACTTCACCTAATTAAAAAGAAGTGATGGTCATCTAATTATCCATTGAATTAGTTTAAAAATGAATTACATTTCATTAGAAGTATTGTAGATTTTAGAAAAAGTAATTATAAATTTTTCTCGTAAGATAAATACTTAATAGATGGAGAAATTTAATTATGAATTTTCGCTTTTAGTCTTACCTTTATATTTGTAGTATAAGCATACTACTAATAATTCCTGAATGCGGCGAAGAAAATAACTATCCAGACAATGGTTGTACTGAAATTGGATGTTCTGATGGTTTCGCATTAATTATTAAACCTGCTGACTCACTATTTCAGGAGGGAATTTATGATGTGAGTTTATTTAATGAAGGTATCGGAACTAGTTCTTGTTTTTTCAGAGTAAGTAATGATTCAACTGAATGTGCTTCGGGTCATTGTGTAATTGAAGAGAACTGTAATGCTGGTTATATGGTAGGATCCTCGTATCCAGATAGAGTGGGTATTTCGTATCCAATTATTACAGGACCTATCTCTGTTACTATCAAGAGAGATGATGTGACAATATTTACAACCAATTTTAATCCGGAATATGAGTTCATTCAACCAAACGGACCTGGCTGCCCACCAATTTGTGAAGTTGGTCATAAAATCATTATCGTAGATTAGTGATTTTCTGATTAATATCCTTTCCTGTTAAATAGTCTGATTTTCTCGGATTAAAAGTCCAGTTTTTTCATCCCAATATGGCATAACGCGAAATCATATTTCACAGGATCATTTGGATCAAACTTTTTTAGATTTTGAGTTATCTCTTCAGCCATTTTCCAGCTCACGTTTTTTCTATTCGTCAATTTTAAATGTTTACAAATTTTCGCAATGTGAGTATCAACTGGAATAACAAGTTTTGAAGTTGGAATTGCGTCCCACAATCCAAAATCCAGTTCATCTTTTCTAACCATCCAGCGGAGAAAAAGATTTATTCGTTTGCACGCACTTCCCTTTTCAGGTAAAGGAAACATAAATACAATTCCCCTGCTTAGTTTCTTGAATTCCTTCTCAGCTTTAACTAGAAAATAATTATTGAAATTAGTTATCGTGTTCCTGAGGTTTTCTTCTTCTGAATTGTATCCTGATAAAAATAATTTCTTCAGCGAACCGAACTCATTGTAAGCAGTATTTAGTAACTGAAAAAGTTGAATGATATCTTTTAAAGTGTAAAATCTGTGAACGAGTGAGATTTCTTTTTGAATTTTAGCCACATTCAAATTCTGAATGAAAGGGAAAGGTTTACTTTCTGAAATTTGCAGAAACTTTTGTAATGAGTTATTTATTTGTTTTACATTCCCGTAAGCAAATACAGAAGCAATGAATGATATGACTTCAATATCCTTTTCATCTTTAAATAAATGAGGAAATTGAAGCGGGTCAGGTTCGATTTTTGTTTTATCAAAGTTTTTGTAGTGGTAATCGAGTTTATATTTTAGTTCAAGCATCTGATTTCGACAGAGTAAATTCCAAGAAATTGTTTATGAGAATATAACCTATTAGTTTTCAAATTAAATCGAATAAATTTTATACTTAATATGAAATTTGCAAAAATCTATAACTTAATCTTCTTATTAAATAGCAATCTTTTATTCCCACAGCAATTCAACCAACTTGCTGATGCAGTTATTGAAAAAGACATAGTAAAAATTGAACAGCTTCTTCAATCCGGAGTTGATATCAACATTCAGGATCAGACTTCGGGTACAACCGTTTTAATGATAGCAAGCAGCTACTACTACTATGATGATATTGTTGAGTATTTAATTCGAGAAGGTGCAAAACTTGATCTGCAGGATAGCGAAGGAAAAACTGCACTGCTTTGGGCTGCAAGTAATTCTCTTCCAAATGCAAAAATATTAGTTGCAAATGGTGCCAAAGTTAATATTGCTGCGAATGATGGAATGACTCCATTTCTTCAGGCAACACTTGGTGTTTCATCTGGAAAAGTCACAATTGAAATGTGCGATCTTCTCAGGAAAAAAGGAGCAAATATTAATGCTGCTCTGACAAAAAAAAGTGCAAACGGTTGGACTGCACTTCATTATGCAGCAATTAATGGTGATGCTGAACTTGTAAAATATTTAATTAAATACGGTGCCAATGTTAACAAGTCAACTGGTGAAGGATCGACGCCACTATATCTTGCAAAGTTGGGAAATCATGATGATGTAATTAGCGTCCTAAAAAAAGCTGGTGCTAAGGAATAATTATTTGCTTCATAAGAAAAATTACAATTCATATATTTGCACCCAATATTGTAAAACAAAACAGAGGAAGAAGTGAATCAAATTAAGTTATTATCTATGTTTTTGCTACTACTTTTTGTCTCTATGGCGAAAGCTCAAAGTAACGGTCCGGGTTTAGGTATAATCGTTGGAGAGCCAACTGGAATCAGCTTTAAATATTGGACCGGCAGCACAACAGCATTTGATGCAGCGCTTGCATGGTCATTCATTGACGAAGGTGCATTTCATATTCATGGAGATTATCTATTTCATAATATGCGATTAATATCTGTTCCGGAAGGAAAGTTACCATTCTATTATGGAATTGGTGCTAGAATTAAAACAGCAAATGATACAAAGCTTGGCGTTCGTGTTCCACTTGGACTGGCTTATCTTTTTCAGAATGCGCCAGTAGATATCTTTCTGGAAATTGTGCCAATACTTGATCTTACTCCAAAAACTGATTTTGGTATAAATGCCGCACTTGGCGCAAGATATTTTTTCAATTAATAAAAAAATCATATTAACAATTTAGGAGGCTGTATGTTCAATGTTTCTCGAATATTTTTTATTCTTCTATTTTTAATACTTCCTTCAGCTATTCTCTTTTCACGGGATGGTACGGATCAATCTGCAGAAATGAAAATGTGGATGGATTATATGACTCCCGGTCCGATGCACGAAATGCTTGCAAAAAGTGCTGGAGATTGGAAAACAACTTCAAAGTTCTGGATGGATCCGGCCGGTGAACCAATGATAACAGAAGGAAACGGCAAAACAGAAATGATACTTGGTGGTAGATACCAAAAAATGACCCACAACTCCACAATGATGGGAATGCAGACTGAAGGAATTAGTATTACGGGATATGATAATGCGACTCAGGAATTTACAACAATTTGGATTGATAATGTTGGAACAGGAACTGCCATAGCAAAAGGTAAATACGATGAGAGTACAAATTCCATTGTACTTTATGGCACCATGGTCGATCCAATGAGCAAACAGGAAATGAAATTCAGAGAAATACTAAAGTTTTTAGATGATGATCATCATTTGCTTGAGATGTTTATAGTTTACAACAACGAAGAATTTAAATCAATGGAGATTGAATTTGTAAGACAATAGAATGTATAACCTTTGTTAAAAGCCAGGCAAAAAATGTCTGGCTTTTTTAGTATAAAATAGTAATGATTAGATTTGTAGTTGTAATTTATAATACACTGTTATGAATAAGGCCCCTCAAATAAAAATCAAATCACGTTTTAACTTTTTTCCCGTTACAAAAGAAAATTGGAAAGATTTTGAAAAGCTATTCGGTGAAAAAGGTGCTTGTGCCGGATGCTGGTGTATGAGCTGGTTGTTGACAAAAAAAGATTTTGATGCGAATAAAGGAACTGGTAATAAAAAGAAGATGAAGAAACTTGTTGACAACAACACTAAACCAGGAATATTGGCTTATTTTAACGATGAACCGGTGGGCTGGTGTGCAGTTGCACCTAGAGAAAATTATATCCGGATGGAAAATTCAAGAGTACTTCAAAGAATTGATGATAAACCTGTTTGGTCTGTCGTTTGTTTTTTCATTCATAAAGATTATCGAAGACAAGGTTTGAGCGTTGAACT
The DNA here is from genome assembly GCA_016716565.1 of bacterium. Lineage (NCBI taxonomy): Bacteria > bacterium. Next base: position 64,486 of record JADJWC010000003.1, on the reverse strand, counting down.
GTTGAATGCAGTAAAAGCATTTGTCAAAATGAAAAAAGGAAAAATTATTGAAGGCTATCCTGTTGAACCAAGTTCCGGAAAGACTGCGGATGTATTTGCCTGGACTGGATTAGCCTCAGCATTCAGGAAAGCCGGATTTAAAGAGATTATCAGAAGGTCAGATACAAGGCCTATAATGAGATTTACTATCAAATAATTTATTGGAGTTTTAATGGCTGAAAAAAAATTCGAAAAAAATCTGCTGTGCATCGGAGCAGGATATGTTGGCGGACCGACAATGGCAATGATTGCACATAAATGTCCGCAGTACAAAGTAACGGTTGTGGATGTTATGCCTGAAAAGATTGCAGCCTGGCAGACAGATGACTTACCAATTTATGAACCGGGTTTATTGGAGTTAGTAAAATCTTGTCGTGGTAAAAATCTGTTCTTCTCCACAGATGTTGAAAAAGGAATTAAAGAATCTGAAATAATTTTTATTTCTGTGAATACACCGACAAAAACATTTGGCGAAGGCGCAGGTAAAAGTGCCGATCTGCAATACTGGGAAAAAACTGCAAGAGATATTTTAAGAGTTTCCGAGTCGGATAAGATTATTGTTGAAAGATCCACTCTCCCTGTAAAGACCGCAATTGCAATGGAAAGAATTCTGAGCCTGAATGACAAAGGATTAAAATTTGAAGTTGTATCTAACCCTGAATTCCTTGCTGAAGGAACTGCAATTAAGGATCTTGAAAAACCTGACAGAGTTTTAATAGGTTCAAAGGAAACTGAAAGCGGGTTAAAAGCCCGAAATGAAATTGTTGAAATTTATGCAAACTGGATTCCACGCAATCATCTTGTTACCAGCAACCAGATGAGTTCAGAACTTTCCAAACTTGTTGCAAATTCATTTTTAGCGCAAAGAATATCCTCCATTAATTCAATTTCGGCTTTGTGTGAAAAAGTAGATGCGGATGTAAGAGAAGTAGCTAAAGCAATAGGTATGGATAGCAGAATTGGTGATAAATTTTTAAATGCAAGCGTTGGTTTTGGAGGTTCGTGCTTTAAGAAAGATATTTTAAACCTTGTCTATCTATGTGAAACTTTTGGATTAAATGAAGTTGCCGAATATTGGGAAAATATTGTGAAGATGAATGATTATCAGACTAACCGCTTCGTGATGACAATTATGAAAGCAATGTTCAATACAATAACAAACAAAAGAATTGCATTGTTCGGTTATGCATTTAAAGCCAATACAAGTGATACAAGAGAAACAGCAGCTCTTTATGTTACTAGAAAATTAATGTCAGAAAAGGCGAAGGTCGTAATTTCAGATCCCAAAGCAATTAAAAATGCGAAAATTGATTTGAAGGAATATGGAAGTAATATTGAATACCAGGAAGATCCATATCTTGCAGCCAAAGGTGCTCATGCAATTGCACTTATTACTGAATGGGATTTATATAAGAATTTAGACTACGAGAAGATTTATCACGAAATGGAAAAGCCTGCATTTATTTTTGACGGAAGAAATATTCTCGATCACGAAAAACTTTTTAAGATAGGTTTCGAAGTCCATTTGATTGGGAAACCGCCGTTGGTTCACTTCAAAGAAGATTAAATATTGAGGCTCATTGACTTTATTCGTTGATGAGCCTTATCATTTCTTTAACTGCCTGATCAATACCCACGTAAACTGCCCTGGCGATTATGGAGTGACCAATACTTACCTCATCAATGTCTTCAAGCTCTCTGAAGATTTTGATGTTTTGATAATTTAAACCATGACCGGCATTTACTCCGAGTCCAAGTTTCCGCGCGTGCTTTGCTGCACCTCTTATTCTTTCAAGCTCATCAAACTGTTCTTCTTCAGTCAAAGCATTTGCAAAAACACCTGTGTGAATTTCAATGTAATCAGCACCTAATTCAGCTGAAGTTGTAATGTGCATGATATCTGGTTCAACAAATAATGAAACATCAACATCGAAATTATGTAATTCCTCTATGGTCGATTTAATGAGAGAAGCATTATCGATAACATTTAAACCACCTTCCGTTGTGAGTTCTTGTCTTTTCTCCGGTACCAGTGTTGCTAATTCAGGTCCAACATCGCAAGCTATCTTGATTATTTCAGGAACGGCTGCCATTTCAAAATCAAGTTTCGTAGTTACAAGTTCTCTCAGCAATCTCACATCACGTTCATTTACATGTCTTCGGTCTTCTCTGAGGTGAAATACGATTCCATCCACACCAGCTTGCTCAGCCATTAGTGCTGCTGTTATCGGGTCGGGTTGAGTTTCCCCTCTTGCATTTCTAATCGTTGCAACGTGATCAATGTTTAATGCGAATCTCATATAAGCTCCCTAAAAAATATTAATTATGATGTTGAATAATGAATCTAAGCCAATCCCATAGTCATTCGTTCGATATCGTAATGTTGAAATTAAATCTATAGTAAACATAACGCCTGCATGTGTAATTACACAACAATAAAATGAGTTCGTACGGAATGCGAGCATTCCTAACGCTATTCCTCCGGCAATTGCTCCAAAAGTTTCCAGTACTGGTTTTCCATTATGCAAAATTACAAAAGGAATCATTTGAATCAGCACAGAGTAATAACCAAATTTTTCCTTTAATCCGAAAAGCATAAAACCTCGCCAGATAAATTCCCAGCCAAACATATACAAGAACATTCCAGCTTCGTAAATATAAAAATCGCTCCAGCTATCTTTCGTTGATTGAAGGTGTGGATATTTAGATGCAAAGTCCGGAGTAGCTGAAATAAACCAGATCATCGAAATCATCACTCCGAGAAATATTGTCGAAAAGATTAGCCCTGCTTTATAATCACCCGGTTGTAATCCGTAATCCTTCAGATCTTCTTTAATAATGAACTTGATTATCAGTATTGAAAGAATAAACAAGGTTACAAAATCACTTACGAACCAGTATAGGTATTCATATAAATAAACATCGGAATCATTCTGGTAAAGAGGAAATAAATTGATTCGGAAAAAATTTCGAGAGGCATAATACCAGGAAATAGTTTGAAGCACCGCAACTGATAGAAAAATAACCATGACTTTTCTATCCATCTTCCGGAAGATTTCTATCAATTCTTTGTATTCAGTATTGAATTCACATATTTTCAAAATGGTCTTATAAAATGCACTAAATGAAGTTGACACAAATATAAATCACACTTGAGTAAAATCACAGAAAAATTGTTAATATTGCAGAAAATCAAAGCTTCCAAAGCTTGACAAAATTCAACAAGAGTATTATTTTAGCACTCGCTTTTTTAGAGTGCTAATAAATCAATTAAACAAATAAGGAGTAAAAAAATGAGTAAACTAAAACTCAATCCACTTGCTGATAGAGTTATTGTTAAGCCAGCAGAAGCTGAAGAGAAAACTAAAGGCGGAATTATCCTTCCTGATACCGCAAAAGAAAAACCAGTTGAAGGAACTGTGGTTGCAGCCGGACCAGGTAAAGTTGCTGACAACGGTGAGGTCGTAAAGATGACAGTTAAAGTTGGGGATAAAGTTCTTTATGGTAAATACAGTGGAACCGAAGTTACAATTGACGGCGAAGAATATCTCATTATGCGTGAGAGTGACATCTTCGCAATTGTTCCTTAAGTAATTAAAAATTTGAAAACAATAAAGGGTAAATAACTATGGCAAAATTAATCGAATATAACACTGACGCAAGAAGCGGTTTGAAAGCTGGTGTAGATAAGCTGGCTGATGCCGTAAAGGTTACACTTGGTCCAAAGGGACGCAATGTAATCCTTGAAAAAAAATTCGGTGCACCAACAGTTACAAAAGATGGTGTAACTGTAGCAAAAGAAATTGAACTTGAAAATAATATTGAGAACATGGGCGCGCAGATGGTTCGTGAAGTTGCATCCAAAACCAGTGATGTCGCTGGTGATGGAACAACAACTGCAACCGTTCTCGCCCAAGCAATTTACAGAGAAGGTTTGAAGAATGTCACCGCAGGTGCAAACCCGATGGATTTGAAAAGAGGAATTGACATCGCTGTAACTAAAGTTGTTGATTATCTAAAATCAATTAGTAAAGATGTTGAAGGAAGAAATGAGATCGCTCAGGTAGGTGCAATTTCTGCAAATAATGATAAATCAATCGGAGATTTAATTGCTGATGCAATGGAAAAAGTAGGAAAAGATGGCGTTATTACAGTGGAAGAAGCAAAAGGAACCGAAACATCATTGGAAGTTGTAGAAGGTATGCAGTTTGATCGCGGATATCTTTCACCTTACTTTGTTACAGATGCTGAATCAATGGAGGCTAAACTTGAAGATCCAATGATCCTCATCCACGATAAGAAAATTTCAGCAATGAAAGATCTTCTTCCAGTACTCGAAAAAGTTGCTCAGCAAGGAAAAGCTCTTTTAATTATTGCTGAAGATCTCGAAGGTGAAGCATTGGCAACTTTAGTCGTCAACAAAATTCGTGGCACTTTGAAGGTTGCTGCTGTTAAAGCACCAGGATTTGGTGATAGAAGAAAAGCTATGCTTGAAGATATTGCTACTCTGACTAACGGAACTGTTATCTCGGAAGAAAGAGGCTTCAAATTGGAGAATGCTACTCTTTCTTATCTCGGAACTGCAAAGAAAGTTGTAATCGATAAAGATAATACAACTATTGTTGAAGGTGCTGGCAAGACCGAAGACATCAAGAAGAGAATAAATGAAATCAAAGCTCAGATTGATAAAACTACTTCTGACTATGACAAAGAAAAACTTCAGGAAAGATTAGCAAAGCTTTCAGGTGGTGTTGCTGTACTGAAGATCGGTGCTTCCACAGAAGTTGAAATGAAGGAAAAGAAAGCTCGCGTTGAAGATGCTTTACACGCAACCCGTGCTGCTGTCGAAGAAGGTATCGTTGCTGGCGGTGGCGTTGCTTTAGTAAGAGCAATCAATGTTCTTGATAAAGTTCAAGGTGAAAATATTGATCAGACAACAGGAGTAAAAATCATTCAGAAAGCTTTGGAAGAGCCGTTGAAGCAGATAGTAAACAACGCTGGTCTCGAAGGTTCAGTAGTTTTACAGAAAGTTAAAGAAGGTAAGGATGATTACGGCTTCAATGCTCAGACTGAAAAATATGAGAACCTGATTAAAGCGGGCGTCATCGATCCAACCAAAGTTACTAGAACTGCACTTGAAAATGCTGCTTCAGTTTCTTCGTTATTGATAACTACCGAAGCTGTCATTTATGAAAAGAAAGAGAAAGAACCACCAATGCCTCCAATGCCTCACGGCGGCGGTATGGGTGATATGTATTAATTCACTCTTTATAGAAAATCTTCAAAGGCGGAATTATTTCCGCCTTTGCTTTTTTAAAGCCTTTCTTGGTCTGAGTTTTGTTGAAATCCAGTGCGTTTCGACTGAAAAAGTTCAATAAATATGAAAAATAAGGACGATTGTTAACCAAATGCTCAAATTAACCAACCTCACTAAAAAGTTCGGGAATTTCACGGCGGTAAATAATATCAACCTCGAAATAAATGCAGGTGATTTTTTCGGATTTCTTGGTCAAAATGGAGCCGGCAAAACAACAACGATTAAAATGATCACCGGACTCTATGCTCCATCAGAAGGAACCGTGCATATCGGTGGTTTTGATATTCAAAAAAATAATATTGAAGCTAAAAAATTAATCGGCTACATACCTGACCAACCTTTTCTTTATGAAAAATTAACCGGAAAAGAATTTCTCTTTTTCTGTGGTGGACTCTATAAAATTGAAAAAAACAAATTGAGAAATAAAATTGATGAGACAATCGACCAGTTAAAGATTGAGCAATGGATTGATAAGCGAACTGAAGAATATTCACAGGGAATGAAACAGCGGATAGCGATTGCTTCAGCATTGCTTCACGATCCACAGCTGCTTGTTGTTGATGAACCGATGGTTGGATTGGATCCGCAAAGTGCATTAGTTGTTAAAAATGTACTGAAAGAAAAATCATCACAGGGAGTAGCGATATTTATGTCCACTCATAGTTTAAATGTGGCTGAAGAAGTCTGTTCTAGAATTGGAATTATCAAAGATGGTCAAATGATATTTGAAGATAAAAAAGAAGTCGTTGAAAAAATAAAAGGAACAGATCATCAAAATCTTGAATCACTCTTTTTACATCTTACAAAATAAATGGCTGTGCTTTTTCACATATTGAAATTCAAACTGCTCACATTTCTCAAATTTGAAAATCAGTTAACTGTTAAATCGATAGCTAAAAATCTGACAGCTTCACTAGTATATATAGTTTTTGCTGTTGGTATTTTCTATTTCACACAAAATATAATCACATATCTTTTAGAAGAAGTGAAAATCGGAATCTTCCTGCTGCACCGGTTTATTTTTGTAGTGCTGTTCATTTTCTTTATGACAGTAAACATAGGGAATATAGTAGTATCATATTCCACATTCTTTAAATCAAAGGAAGTCGGTTTCCTATTGACTAAACCTGTTTCATTCCTGAAAATATTTTTCATCAAATTCTTTGATAACTTCTTCTACAGTTCCTCTACTCTCTTGCTGATGGTCTCATCTGCTTTGGCAGGTTACGCTGCATACTTCGAACTCCCGTGGTTCTTTTTACCTTTTTCTGTAGTAGTATTGATATTACCATTTATGTTTATTGCCGGAACACTTGGTGCGATAATCCTTTTAGTTATTATGAGATTTGCCGCAGTATTTGGAATTAAAAAAGTCTTGAGTACACTGGCTGTTTTTTATGTTTCTGCAGTCATCCTGTTCTACATCTACAGCAGTCCTGTGCAACTTGTGAAAAAAGTCTTTGAATACTTCCCCAACATCGACAATTATTTCGGTTTTCTTGAAAGTCCTTTAATTAAATTATTACCTAATCATTGGGTAGCCGATTCATTATACTGGATTTCGTCCGGTAAGTACTGGGCTGCTGGTTGGTCAGCTTATTTATTATTAGTGTTCGCAATATCATTTTTTGTCCTCGCCTTATTTCTCGCAAAGAACTGGTTTTATGGAGCCTGGCTGATATTCCTGAGTCTTTCAAATAAGTTGTCTGTCAAGAAGAAAAACCATCGTTTATCTTCATTTTCATTTGAAAAAAATTCATCTTTAAGACCGAGGCGTGAAGTGTTATTAAAACGGGAAATTCTCATGTTCATAAGAGAACCAAGCCAGTGGTCTCACTTCCTTGTAATGACATTTCTAGTAACAGTTTTCGTTTTATCGATTTCCAATATCGATGCGATGTTATTAAATGCTTACAACTCTTATCTCAAAACATTAATATACCTTGTGCTGTATTTATTCAATGTGTTTTTGATTGCTTCAATGTCGTTGAGATTTATTTTCCCGATGGTAAGTCTCGAAGGTGAAACTATCTGGAAAATCAGAAGTGCGCCGCTTAATTATAAAAAGTTAATGCTGACCAGATTAACAATTTATTTTTTGGTAATTTTTATTATCGGTCAGATGTTGAATCTTGTTTCAAACTATCAATTTTCAATTGTGCTGGCAACTATTTCACAGTTAAATACTGCATTCGTTACGATAACATTAGTGTCATTCAATTTCGGGATGGGTTCAACTTATGCAAACTATAAGGAGAAAAATCCAATAAGGGTAGCATCATCGCAGGGAGCTACACTTACATTTTTATTTACTATTGTTTATCTGGTCTTCCTTATCATCCTGATGTTTGCACCATTGAATAATTATTTTAGTGCAGTAGATAAAAGAAGCTTTACAGCCGTGTCGCAGCTTCTTTACACAACTTTGATACTCGGCACAATTGCTTTCATAGTCTCATACATAAGCATTTCCAGAGGCGTTAGAAATTTTGTAAAGGATGTTTGAATAGCTGTATATGAGGATTTAAATAATATCTATCTTTTCTGTAGGCACTGAAAGCCTATCAACAATATTACTTTCACTTATAATCACAGCGCTGAGCTTGTTCCCTGAGCATGCGGCTGTATCAACATAAACTGTATCACTATCTTCATCGTAAGTTATTTCCTGGAACCTTGTATGACCAACAATTTGCAATTTCCCAAGATTTAACAGCTTGTCTCTTGTCCAAAGTATACCGCGGTCTGTGTTTAAATCTTTTTCGATAATATTGATGAGCTTCTGCTTATCAGATAATGGATGTTTGCCAAGCTTTCTTCCATAGTGACTTGAAATTCCGGCATGACAGATAAAGCAATCACTTAAATCAAGGATCAACGGAGCTTTTATAATAAAGTTAAGATGTTTATTCATCTCACTGAAGCGATTGCTATAAGAATCCAGAGTAGTTTCTGAACCATTAAAAACCCAGGATCTTCCGAGCATACTTGAAGGGTGTTTAATGAAATAATAAAACATATAATCGTGGTTGCCAGCAGTAAAAGTAATCTTATTCTTTTTTACAAACTCAACAACTTCGTAGCTGAATTTGCCCCTGTCAACAAGATCTCCAACAGCACAAACAGGAATGTCTGGATACTTCTTTAAAATTAAAGCATACAACTTTTTAAGTGTATGAAAACAACCGTGAATATCCCCGATTACTGCAACCATAATCAGATGTGTCTTGTTTCTTTAGCGTATTTGTTTAGTTCGTCACGAAATTTCGGATGAGCTATTTTGATAAGTTCCCGAGCTCTTTCTTTTAAAGTTTTTCCAAATAAGTGAGCAACTCCGTATTCTGTAATTACGTAATGTACATCACCGCGCGAGGTAACAACACCCGCACCCGGATTTAGCTTTGGGACTATCCGGGAAACCTTTCCATCTTTTGTAATCGATGGAAGTGCAATTATTGGTTTACCTCCTTCAGAATGTGCTGCCCCTCTGATAAAATCTACCTGCCCACCAATTCCGCTGAATATTTTTGTTCCAATGGAATCTGCACATACCTGACCTGTTATGTCTATTTCTATTGCAGAATTGATAGCAACCATTTTTTTATTTTGAGCAATGATGAATGGATCATTTACATACTCTTGCGGATGAAATTCAATTACAGGATTATTATCAATAAAATTGTATACTTTTTTAGTCCCCAGAACAAATCCGGCAATTATTTTTCCTGGGTGAATTGTTTTTGCTTCTCCATTTATTACTCCTTCTTCTACCAATCCTATAATTCCATCGGAAAACATTTCGGTATGAATCCCCAGATTTTTCCTATCGTGTAAATATTTCATTACCGAATCGGGGATTGCGCCAATCCCCATTTGTAAAGTAGATCCATCTTCAATTAGTTCAGCAGTATTCTTCCCAATCGCATCATATATCCGGAGCATCTCCTCGCTTGTATCAGGATCAACCTGGGGAAGTTCCTGAATGGGTTCGGAGTGTTCTACAATGTGATGAATTTTATTGATATGTATAAAACTATCTCCGAGACAACGCGGCATTTCCGGATTTATCTGAGCAATAACAATTTTAGATTTTTCTGCAGCAGTTTTTATTGTTCCAACATCTACACCATAGCTGCAAAAACCGTGTTCATCAGGCGGTGAAACATTAAGTAAGGCTACGTCAACAGGAATAATATTCCTTTTGAATAGCAAAGGCACTTCTGATAAAAATATTGGAACAAATTCCGCCCGGCCTTCCTGTACTGCTTTACGAACATTTGCACCCACAAAGAATGCTTTATGCTTAAAATGCTTTTCCATACCGGGATTAACGTACGGGAGTTCTCCCACAATCAGTATGTGATAGATGGTAACATTCTCAAGTTCATCTTTTCTCCTAACCATTGCTCTTACAAGTTCAAGAGGAACCGCACATCCTGGTTGAATAACTACATTGTCGCCGGATTTAATCTTCTTTACTGCCTCATCTGCAGTTGTTAACTTCTTACTATAGATGTTATACAGATTAGCTGGTAAATTCTTTTTTCTAATTTCTTCCACAGTTACCATAAATAATAGTTTTCTCTCATTCAATAATATTTAAAAGATCTGTATCGATCTTTTAATTAGTTGAAAATACATGAAGCTTTTTATAGCTCACTTCAAACGATTCAGCGATAGATTCATTTGTACACGTTCCGTTATACGAACAAACACCTTTTGACAATCCTTCATCACCCATTAGTGCATTAGTTAATCCGTTGTCAGCTATATCGTGCACATAATCAAGCACTGAATTATTTAGACCGTAACTAGCCGTACGCGCAACTAATGAAGGCATATTTGGTACACAATAATGAATTACATTGTGCAATGTGTAAACAGGCTCTGAAATTGTTGTAATTCTACTGGTTTCAACACAGCCACCCTGATCTATCGATACATCAACGATTACCGCACCTTTTTTCATTTCTTTTACCATTTGTTCTGTTACCAGATGAGGTGCTTTTTCTCCCTTGATCAATACTGCACCGATGAGAACATCGGCAAATTTCACACCACGTGAAATGGTATATGGATTTGCCATTACTGTCGTAACTCCTCTGTGAAACTCTGTTTCTATTTGTCTTAAGCGAGATAAATCTTTATCAATAACGATCACTTGAGCACCTCGTCCAAGAGCAGCTCTTGCGGCTGTAATTCCTACTACTCCGGCACCCAAAATTACTACAGCAGCAGGTGCAACTCCGGTAATTCCACCAAGCAATATTCCTCTGCCGCTTTTAGTGAAACTTTCAAGGTAACGTTCCGCAACCTGAATAGCCAGCGGACCAGCAATTTCACTCATCGCATGAAGAATCGGTAAACGCGAATCTCGTTCAATCAATTCAAAACCAATCGCTGTAATTTTTTTTGATAGAAGATTTTCTATTATCTTCTTCTTGCCCATCGTAAGGAGAAGAAACGAGAATAATATCTGCTTATCAACAAACAGCTCTGACTCTTCCTCGGTGACAGGAGCTACTTTAAGTATCATTTCGGAACGGCCAAACACTTCTTCCCTGTTGTAGACTATTGTCGCTCCAACCTCGCGGTACTCCTGATCAGTAAAATGGCTTGCATCGCCAGCACCGCTTTGGATGTAAATTGTATGACCTGTTCTGATTAGTGAATCGACTCCGGCGGGAGTCAGTGGAATTCGCTTCTCTTCCCAGCGAGTTTCGGTAGGTATTCCAATTCTCATTTGTTTAACTTTTTTTTATTTCAAAACTACCTATTAACAAAAATACATGCAACCAAATTTGTCTTTTAAAGTTTGAAAACCGGTGTTAATGCAGGCTTTCCTTTGAGGACATTAATAACATTTTTGGCTGCAAGTTCTGCCATGCTATTCCTTGCTTCATTCGTTGCACTGCCTAAATGCGGCATTACTAAAACATTTTGAAATTTCAGTAAGTCCGGATTTATCTTTGGTTCATTTTCAAATACATCAAATCCGACTGCCATAAATCTATTCTTTTTCAATAATTTGATAAGTGCATTCTCATCAATTATCTCACCACGTGTTGTGTTGATAAGAATTGAATTTTTCTTGAGACTGCTAAGTTTATTTTCATCTAAATAATGAAAAGTCCTTTCATTTAGCGGCAGATGTAATGAAAGAATATCAGATTTTTTAAGAAGATAATCCAAAGAAACTTTTTTTGCTTCTGTCACTCTTTCAAGTTTTTGATTTCTCTTATTATCAACATAAATGATATTTGTTCCGAATGCTTTGGCTCGTTTAGCAACAGCACTGCCGATTCTTCCCGCGCCGAGTATTCCAAAAGTTTTTTCTTTGAGCTCCATTCCTAATAAAAGTTTAGGTTTCCAACCTTTGAACTTGCCAGCGCGGATTAACTTTTCACCTTCACTGAACCTTCTTGCACAGGCAAGAACTAATGCCATTGTAAGATCAGCTGTGGATTCAGTCAAAACATCCGGTGTATTGGTGACAATAATATTTTTCTTTTTGGCATAATTGATATCTATATTATTATAGCCCACTGCGTAATTAGCTATTACTTTACATTGAGGCATTGCATCTATGACTTCCTTATCAATTTTTTCTGTAAGTAGTGAAATTATAGCATCACAGTCTTGCACTTTCTTAAGAAGCACTTTCCTTGGAATTGGGCTATCACTTTTAAAGTAATCGAATGGTATATGATTTTTACTAAGTAAATCGAATGCAATTTCAGGTAGTTCTCTTGTAATAAATACTTTCATAAAAGAGGAATTTATTTTTTTATCCAAAAAGTAACTTAACTATGAAAAGTGCACCGAGAATACCAGCTGCATCAGCAATTAAACCAACCGGTACAGCGTGTCTGGTACTTTTTATGTTCACTGCGCCAAAGTATAATGCCAGAACGTAAAAAGTTGTTTCAGTGCTTCCGTAAAAAGTTGATACTAAAATTCCGATGAATGAATCCGGTCCGTAAACCGCAAGATTCTCGGACATAATTCCCAGTGATCCACTTCCTGAAAGCGGTCGCATCAATGCCATTGGTAAAGCTTCTGCCGGCATTCCTATCAGATTTGTAATTGGAGTAAGAACTAATATCAAATAGTCCATCGCACCACCGGCACGAAAAATTCCTATTGCAATCAACATTGCCACAAGGTAAGGAATTATTTTTACAGCGATATTAAAGCCTTCTTTCGCACCTTCGACAAAACTTTCGTACACTTTTACCTTTTTGATTACACCGTACAAAACAAAAACAACAATGATCACAGGAATTGCAAGACTTGAAACTAACTGAATAATATTTTTAAAACCATCAGCTGAAATAAAGGAAAATATATTTCCTGCTTTAGACAAAATGCCTGTCAATAATACAATAATTAACACTGCAATCAGAAATAAAATTGATAAAGTAAATTTTAAATTTTTCTTAAACCAGCTTGAGAAACTCCAGGATTCCAGATAAAACTTTTCAAATAATTTAGCTGCTGAAATGCCTGCAATTGTAGCGCAGAAAGCTCCGAAAATAGTCGTACCGATAATGATTGCAGGATTCGAACTTCCTGATGCCGCACGAACAGCAATTGCAGTTGCAGGAATTAACGTAAGTCCTGCCGTATTTATAGCCAGAAAAGTTACCATAGAATTTGAAGCCGTGCCTTTATTCGGATTTATCTTTTCCATTTCTTCCATTGCCTTCAAACCGAATGGTGTTGCAGCATTTCCAAGCCCGAGCATATTTGCTGAAATGTTCATGATCATTGAGCTCATTGCGGGATGATCTAAAGGAATTTCCGGAAATAGTCTTTTTGTTATCGGTTTAAGTGAACCTGCAATTATTTTAATTAATCCTGCTTCCTCCGCAATTTTCATTATGCCAAGCCACAGAGCCATTATTCCTATTAAACCGAGAGCTATTGTAACAGCAGTTCCAGCATATGATATAACAGAATTTGTAACTTCTTTCATCTTTATAAATGAAGCGGTTTCAATTACTATCTCTCCTTTAAAAGAATTGTCTGATAATTTTTCAGTTAATGTTATAGTCCCATTCAAATCATTTTGTTCACCCGAAGCAGCGGCCATTTCTTTCCACAATGATGGAGACTTTTCATTTATCTGCAGTGAAATAAATCCTGTTTGTGAATCTTTACTTAAATTTACTTCTGCAGGAATGTTCATATCTGAACTGATGTTTTCGCTGTAAAACTTGTTAAAATATTTTCTGTCCAAAACAATCGTTGCAGAATATTTGCCTTCTGAAATTGTCTCAACATTTTCGGTGAATAAAATGGTAGTAGTGAATGGAACGGAATTTCGAAATTTATCTGAACTGGTGTTTGAAACATCCGTATATAAAGCAGCACCGAAACCTAGTAAAATCAATGCAAGCCAGATGTAATTCAGCACAAATTCACCTCAAATAATTTATGCGACAGGACAAGGATAATTTGTGAATAAACATCAGACATTAAATCAATAACCTATTTCATCAAATGCAAGAAGTTCCTCAGAGTCAAGGACAACAAGTTTTCCCTTTGTCTGAGTTTCTTTTTCAGCAAGTAAAAGCTTGCCCGAATACTTTTCAATAAAACTCTGTGCAACGCTCTTAATTGTTTTCTGTTCCTCGGCTTCGCGGATAACACCTGTGACAACAATTGAAAAAAGTCTGTATAACGGATCTTTCTTATCAATTAATTCCTTGCTAACGTTTTTATCTTTTAAGATCGTAAACTTTGCAAGCGAATCAAATTTTATAGTACGAAGAAGCTCTTCATTATCTAAATAGAAAAAGATGTTTTTATTCTGATAAACAAAATTTGTAGCAAATTGTGCAAAGCTATCTTTCTGTAGTGATACCGCAACCACACCACCCTGCGCTGCGCTGAGTTCCTTTTCAACAAGTGAAAGATCTCTGATAACTTTTACTTTTTTATTCATTAATAAACCTTTGGTTCAAGAAAAAATATTCTGGCTAGACTTAATACAATTTGAATTATTATCTGCAAAAATGCAGAATGAACATTCATGCAAATTTACAGAATACTTATTAGTTCTGATAGATTGAATCATATTCCTGACACCAGTATTAATTTCCTCATCAGAGGATTTATCATATTCAAATGTGAATGGCTTATCAGGATATTTTGTGAAGATTATTCTGCCCTCGATACTATATTTTTTATCATAAATTCTGGAAATAATATAAGCATAAAATTTCAGTTGAGGTAAATATTTTTTGGCTCTAAGTTGAATTTCATTTGGGATAATGTTATCGGTTTTATAATCAACAATGATCAATTTCTTTCCATCAATAATCAGCTTATCAAGTATTCCGAAGAGATAATAATCCCCTTCCTTCAGATAAACTTCGAATTCATTGCGGAAATTCTGAAAGGCACTAATAAAGCTATATTCATTTGAAGAATAATATCCTTTCAACTCATTTTTGATTTCCTGAATCATCGGTCCTGATACATCCGGATTAAATTTATTGGTAATATTTTGATCAATGTAAGCATCTAATTCCTCAGGGCTTTTGTCCTTTCGCAATATATAGTGAATGAATTGTCCCTTTACTTTTGAGAACTCATCAGGTCTTGACTCATCATCGAGCAAATAAGAATTTAATTCGCTTCTATTAAAATCTTCGCTCTCCCGATTCTTAAAATACTTCTTATTCTTGGTTGAATGCTGGATTAATTCACCAAGCTTGTAATTGTAAGTAAGATTATACTTGAGAGGACATCTTACATAAGTCGAAAATCGTGTAGCGGAAATTACTTCTCCCCTCGAGTGATCTACTATTCTTTTAAGAAAAAATTTCTTTTCACCAGGATGAGTTTGTATTGGAAATATATTTTCCTTTTCATCAAGAGTTTTTAAGATTTGGATCGGGAGAGTAATGCTTTCTTCTTTTTTAATGTAGTTATTATCATCCTTTTTAAGATAGGATAATTTTCCTTCAAGTATAATTTGTTCCTGGTTCAGATCCTGTTTAAGTCCAGAATGTATCATCGCTGCAAATGAATTTTTCTTGAAAGATTTATCATCAGCAGTCATTGAAATAAAAAGATAATCTTTTGCTCTTGTAAGCGCCACGTACAACAAACGCTTCAGTTCAGCATTTTCTTTTTTTGATTCGATAATATTAAAAATTCCTGTTATCGGAACTGATTTATATTCTCCGAAGTAATTATTATCAACAGGAACTTTTGTGAGTATTCCAAAATCTTTATCCACAGTGAATGATCTGGCTTTAACTTTATTCACTTGTGAAGTATCATTACATTTAAATAAAAACACTGCACTGTATTCCAATCCTTTTGCCTGATGAATCGTGAGAATATTCACTCCATCACTGCCAGCTTTAATTTGTGCCTGAGCTTCAGCTTCGGTTTTGGATATTGCTTCATCGAGAAAAGTCACATAATCATATAAGGTATTAAACTCACTATCAAAAAATTCATTGGTAAGCGAAAGCAATTTGTTCAAGTTGGAAATTTCCTGCTGACCATCGATTCGGGAGGAAAGTATTGAAATAAAATTTGATTCACTAAGAATTTTTCTGAGCAAAGAAGGAATACTAACTCTTTTAGCAAGTGATTTATTTTCATTGAGTGTATTTAAAACTTTTTTCCAAGGATTTTCGTTTAAGTCTGATAGAAATTTTATTTTCTCCCAGATTGATTCACCTTTATTCAATGAAAGTTTTAGTATATCAGTATCAGAAATCATAAAAAATGGAGATCGCAAAAGTCCAACTAAAGCAACGTCGTTCTGTTCATTTAACAAAAACGAAAAGTAATTATAAATATCGCTGATACTTTGCTTTTGGTAAAAGCCGGTACCACCGATTAAATTGAATGGAATTTGATACTTTATAAATGTTTTCTGAAGTTCTGCAAATGAAGCACGTTTCCGAACTAGCACCGCAATTTCATTCCACGTTTTTATTCTTTCACCGTGATCTCGTTTCAAACTCAAAATTCTTTTGGCTACAAGATCTGCTTCACTTTCATTTTCTTTATCTGCGATGATAAACTCGACACTTCCCGCGAATTTATCTGTACGTGCACAAACAAGATCTGAGGCTGAAACTTCATTAAGAAAAATATTCGGATCTTTAAATAACTCCCTGAAGAGTGTATTGGTAAAAGAACATATTGCAGGGGCCATCCTGAAACTGTCCGGGAGAGTTAAAACCGATTCATCTCCGTTTATTTTCTGAATGTCATATTTTGTTTTTGAAAAAACTTGTAGTTCAGCATCGCGAAATCGGTAAATACTCTGCTTCTCATCACCGACAATAAATAAATTTCCGGATTTCAATTCATCGACAAGAGGTAAAAAAATTTCATACTGAATTTCATTTGTATCCTGGTATTCATCTACAAGCAGATATTTATATTTTTTTGAAAGAGCTTGACTGACTGATTTATTCTCAAACAATTTTTTTGTTTTAAGCAGAATATCCTCGAAATCAAGCGCTCCAAGTTCGTACTTCTTTCTTTCATATTCAGTATTAACGTTTTGAAAAGTTTGAATAATGGCCAGACTACAATGTGCAAGCTCTTTATTAACATTCTTGTAATTATTATCAATATGAATCTCATTCAGATCATTAAAAAAATCCTCGAGGATTGATATTGTATCCGACAGTCCATCTCTCATTGCGGAAGAAAGATAACCTTGTGACCGAACTGAACCTGATGAAGTTAAAATTAAGTCTCTAATCTGATTTAAGAAGAAGATTGTTTTTATTGCATCTTGATCAGAATGATACTTTTTCAAAAGAGAATTGACTTCTACTCCTCTTTCATTATCAGGTTTATTCAGAAGGATACGATCGTTAATGGAAGAAATGTGTTTAATAACTTTAGGAATCTTCCTTTCAAACAGAAGTTTAAAATTTGTATCAAACAATTTGAATAAATGATTAGCTGTTTCATCTACTCCGTGCGAATAAAGTTTTGGAATAAGAGAAAGAACATTTTTTCGCTTATTGATCATCCCGGCAAGTTCGCTGGCAAGCTTCGCTTTTGAACCAAGCAGTCTCACAAGCTGCTTTACAACAGACTGCAGATCGGGATCTTTCAGCATTTGATTAAGTGTGCTTTCCACCGATAAATCAATTAACTCAGAAGCTTTTTGTTCATTTATCGGAATAAAGTTAGCATCAATTGATGCTTCAACTGGAAATTCTTTTAGCAAGTCAATACAGAACGAATGAATCGTAGAAATTTTTGCTGATACCAGCTGCTTTCTCAACTTTTCAATCTTTCCCCGAAGTGATAAAAATTTGGATTGAAGAGACGCTTTGTGTAGTTCCTCGGAAATTCTTTTAAAAAGTTCTCCGGCAGCTTTCTCAGTAAAAGTAATTGCTGCAATCTGATTTAGCTGTGTATCTGTTGAAAGTAAAATTTCTATGAATCTTTGTGAGAGAACAAACGTTTTTCCTGAACCAGCATTAGCAGTCAGTGAAACTGATTTGCTTATATCAAGTGCTTTACTTTGATGATGAGTTAAAATTCTCATTCAGGTTTTTTAAGATTGATTTTTTATTGGAATCCTGATCCCGAATTCAGTTCCGGCGGGTGAAGATGAAATTAATTTAATTTCGCCATTTGTATTCTCAAGAAATCTCTTTATTAACTTTAAACCAATACCAAGACCTTTTTCTTTTGTAGTAAAGTTTGCTTCAAAAATTTTATTCTGATTTTCAGTTGATATACCTTTTCCATCATCTGAAACTCTGATCATCGCATATCCTTCTTCAGCAGTAATTTTGATAACTATTAAGCTTGCTTTAGCTTGAATAGAATTTCTTATCAGGTTGATGAACATACGCCGCATTTGCGAATTGTCAGATTCAACGATCACTTTATCTGCTTCAGTATGAAATTTAATTTCAGCTTCTTCATCACCGAATAGGTGGACTGTATCACTGACCACAGATATTAAATCAAATTCTTCCAGTTTAAGACTCGGCATTTTTGCAAAAGAAGAAAACTCAGAAGCAATCAGACTCAAATTATCAATCTGGTTCAGGATGGCTTGTGAAAGCTTTTTAAGTATTTCATCAAATTCCGTTTTCTTATCATTATATGCTGCTACAATCTGTTGTACTGAAAGTTTCATTGGTGTAAGGGGATTTTTTATTTCGTGAGCCACTTGCTTTGCCATTTCTTTCCAGGCACTTTCTCTTTCAAGTTCAGCAATATCATTTTGATTTTTCTGAAGCTCGTTCGTCATCGAGTTAAAACCATCGACCAATTCTTTCAACTCACCTTTTTCTTTGTTCTCGAGCTGCACACTTAAATCCCCTTGTGCAACTGCATTTGTTGCTCTTGTAAGCTGCCTGATCGGAGAGGATATCTGGTTAGCGAATAGCGTACTAAGCAGTGTTATCACAATAACAGCGAATGAATAGATTCCGAATAAAAATATATCAGCATCGACCGGTGAATAAAACAATTCGATCTTGTTGAATGCATCGTTCACTCCAAGAATAAAAGCCTTCCCTCCGATATCAATTTTCCTATAGTATGCATCGTATACATAATTGTCGATTGCTTCTTTTGTAAGTGTTTCCCGATAACTGAGATAATTAAGATTGTAGTGAACTTCGGATTTTAATTTTCCGGTAATCAAACGGTTTTCAAAATATTCTAATTTCGAACTAAAAATTCTTTCTGCATTTTCATAAACAGTAAATGCAATTCCTAATTCTTTTCCCGCATTTTCAAATGCTGCAAGAAAATCCCTTTCCGGATGTTTTTGAATTTGAGCTTTTACATGATTTTCCAGGTACTCAGATCTCTTACTTAATTCACTAAATATAGCAGCGTTAGTTCTTTCACGAACTACTTCGCGATTATAAACTGCAAGTGCAATAATTGGTATAATAGATACCAGTAAGAATGCACCAAGCAGTTTTGTTCTGAAAGAATATTTCAATTTAATTGCCCGGAAGAAAATCAAAAGTGTCACGAGGATAAGTATGAATAATGAGTGAACGATAAATATTTTGAAGAAGTTATAAAGACTCCAGGCAATTTCTTTTTCCTTTATGGAAACAACAGTTGTTTTTTCTGTACCATCCCAATTTGTTTTCAATACATATGTTATATAATCCTCACCGTTAAAAGAAAGATTTGTCCAGCCATCTCCATCAAGTGACAATTTAACATTAATCAAATGTTCGCGTTGCTCCTTGGAGGGGAAAACATTCCCTTTCACACTTAGCAGCTTCCTGTCAGCAAACTCAAAAATTTTGACAAGATTTAAATCTACTACTGAACCAATTGCAGCTTTATTTGATTCAAGAAAATCCGGGAAATCTGCTGCACCAAGATTTTCAACATTAAACTCAGCTGCTACACCAATGTAACCATCTATGATATTATTATTTTCTACAGGAACAATTCCGGCATAAGTAATCCCATATTTTGAAGTCGATTTAATTTCGCTTATTGATATCCCGGACTCAGTTTTAGTTAGCAGCTTTTTATAATCGATTGATTCATCAAACCCGACATTAAACCTGCCGTTTGGTTTAAGGTTTCTATCGAAAATGATAAGCTCGGAATTGAGTGATTCCCTTTGAAGTGAACTTTTACTCCAGGCAATGAACGCTTCAGAATCAAAGTTTGAATCCAATTTATATAATGATGCAACCAGGTTTTCGTTTTGCACTGAATTTCTCAATGTCTCTTCAACCAGGTACGAAAGCAATTCTTTGTTCGCCCTGTTTACTTCGTAAGCGATCACTTTCAATGATCTTCTTTCCAACTCTAGATTAAAATAATTGAGCATTGAAATAGCAATCACTGAAGCAATCAGAGAAGAATAAATTATGTTCAGCGTAAAATTTCTGTTTCGGAATAAAAGGTTTGCCAGCACAAGAAAGATAAGTGTTAAAAATGCCAGCCACATAAACGGAGTAACAAGTGGTTCAGGCTGCTTGATAAAAAAGATGAAGCATGAAACTTGAATTAATAAAAATAAACTGATGAACTTTGTAAAAGTTGCTTCTCTCTTAAATAATCTAATAAATTTACCGATCAAGAGTATAAATGAAATGACAACAAACACAACTGCCAATCCAAGCAACAGTATATTTAGGTTCATAAACAATGCAGGAACACTCGGTATCAAATCAGGTTCTTTGAAATATCTGATTGTCGAATCGAAGACAACACTTTTGATTGAAGCTGCGAATCCTCTCAAAGTGTAAAAAGCAAGAATTGCAATCAGTGGTGATAGAATGAATTTCAGAAGTGCAAATTTGCCGTTCTCCTCTTCTGCAAAATAATCTAAAATGTACTGAAAGAATTTTAAACCAATGATAACAAGGAAGACGTTGGTAACAAAAAACTCAATCGGCGTTTTAACTATTCCCCATGCAAATGTTGAAGAAAAATAAGCCGGATCAACTAGCGGACCGTTCAAAAATCTCGATGGAAAACCTGACCAGTAGAGGATTATTCTTAAAACAGTAAAATAGAAAATCAGAGTAAGAAGCCGTATTGATTTCCATTTTATGCTCTGAAAATCTGATTTCATACCGAGAGTTAGAAAAAGTAATCCGGCAACAAGTAAAAAAATCTGGATCCTGGTTGCGGTCTCCTGTATTTCTGTTATTTCATAACTAAGCGATGGTTTGAAAAAGTCAACAAGACCTATCTTACTTTTTTGCAAGTTGAGCAAAATTACTGAATGTTTTCTGCCATCTTTGGAGGGTTGTGAAAAGGGATCATAGTATACTTTGAAAAGCGTATTAAACTTTTGGGATAACTCTTCAGTAAAACTTATTTCTTTATAGAATTTATTTTGAAGAGAGTATTGTTTTTCAATGGGCTTACTTAATAAAAGATAAAACCTATCCCCATGCAAAATCATCGTATCGATTAAAGTCAAATAAGTAACCAGTGGTGAATTAAAGAAGTAAACTTCGTTTACAGGATAAACAAACGGAAAGACTTCCTCCTGCCTGATAGCACTCAAATTATTCCAGGCAATTATTTTACCGTTCGGTGCAACAATTTCTATTGAATAAGAACTAAAATTTTCACTATTAAGTAGAGAAATTAATTTTCCGTATTCGTACTTTTCTTCAAATAAGGATTGCTGTAAATCGTTTTTAATTAGGTTTTTTGCAGATATTAATTCGTTCTCTTTTTCAGAAAGTAGATTTTTTATTCCTTCTTCAACTTGAAATATTTTATCTGATAATTGTCTATCCCAATCAGATCTTTTACTTTCAATGAGAATTGGTGTAACTAATCCGGTTATAACGATAAGAAGGAAAATAAAAAAGACGATAGCAAAATACTTTCTATCGCCTTTGAAGTAGGATAATATTTTTTTCTTCATCAGTTAATTGAAAGTTGCGTTATGTACCACTTGCTACCGGATTTAGTAAGAGTAATATACAAATGCGCTGACTCACGTCGACCTTTTTTTTCATACTGGTAATCACCCTTGCCGTACGAAACTGTGCCTTCTGTTTTGCCTTCCTCCAGTTCGAAAGTCACCACGCGGTATTCGTTGAAAAATTTTTCCAGAATATAAAATGCCTGATTGGATGAATAATAGCCGTTAACTCCATTGATTAAACTGATATACGGCTGAGGAGAAAAATATTGTGAAAATTTTTTAACGTCATTATTAGTAATTCCGGATTCTATATCTCTAAATATGATTGATTGAATTTTAACTTTGTTGCCGTTAGAAAGGTTTTGCTTAAAATTTTCTTCCTGTGCAATCAATTGGTTGGTTCCCAGCAACAAAATTGCCATCACCATATTAAAAAATAAAGTCTTCATTTGCCCGAAATTTAATTAATTCATGTTCATAAATCTATAAAAGAAGATGGGGCAAACGCCCCATCAATTACCTCGTTCTTCTCGTTTCAAGTGGCTTTCTCTGACCAAATGCAGGCTTTAACTGCCTTTCACCTTCAGCTAATTGGTAAGCCCAGTCAAATACAACCCTGTCATTTGTAATATTCGAGACTCGAATCTTTGCAAAGTGATTTTTCCAGGTCCAGATTACGTAAGTATGTCCTACTATGGCAATTGCATCTTTTGTAGTTGACCATCCGGAAGTCGGCGCAAAAGGAATATCATAAATATCGTTCGTCGGTCCCATATCCTGAATATCAGTATCGTCCCAAACATCAAGATAAAATGTGCCCTGATAGTTTTCAAAGAAGAAATCTGCATCCTGGCTATCATATGCTACGACTGACTCGAGAGCAAATGAATATCCTGAATTATTTGGGAATCTGCGGAAATCAAATATCGACTGGTTAAATCCTTCAGGTCTTGCAGTTGCATAAATAACATCTTTACTTAAATCACTTTCATTTCCATTGTAGTCATAAGCCGTAACTGCATAATAATATTTAACGCCGTTTACAGCTTCATCATCAATAAAGAAATTGTATGCGGAGGAGCCAATAATGTAGTATTTACCATTATATGAATCGCTGTAGTATACATTATAACCAGATAAATCAGGTTCCCTATTATCAAACCATGTAAGGTCTACTCTGTTATCACCAACAAAGACATTGATTCCGGTCGGTGGTGTTGGGGGAACGTTGTCCACGATATATTCCGGTTCATTTACATCACAACCAGTTATGTAAACCAGTAGAAAAATTGCTGCGAAAAGTTTTATTTGATTTTTCATTTTGTCACCTCTTATTGTTTTCCTTTTAATAGAATCCAATCGAAATGCCAATGAAAAAATGCTTAAATTGTAAATAATTAAGCTAAAATCAAGCTTTTCTTGTATATAATCGTGGACAGATGTTTAGGAAATACTATGCAGTTTAAAGATTGATGAATTGATTATCAAAGAACATTTTTCTTTGATTAATTACTGCAACAGATTTTCCGGTTAGTAATCTTTTATCGAACGGAGAATTTTTAGACTTACTTTTGAATTTGGTTATATCCACTGTCCACACAAGATTCGGATCAATAATAGTGAAGTTTGCTATTTCACCGATTTGAAATTTTGGAACAGGCAGATTTAAAATCTTTCGAGGATTGATAGACAACTTTTTTATCAGCTCATCCAAACTCAGTTTATTTTTGTGAAATAATTCTGAGAATGATAAACCGAGTGAAGTTTCAAATCCAACAATACCATTTGGGGCATACTGAAACTCAGATTCTTTTTCCTCAAGTGAGTGAGGTGCATGATCTGAAGCTATACAATCTATAGTTCCATCCTTAAGTCCTTTAATGATTGCATCAATATCCTCTTTTAAACGAAGAGGTGGATTCATCTTAAAATTTGTATCGTAAGTTTTTAATGCATCGTCAGTGAGTGTAAAGTGATGTGGTGTGACTTCAGCAGTAACTTTAATTCCTTTTTTCTTTGCTTCACGAACAAGATTCACGGAATTTTTTGTGCTGATATGAGCAATGTGAATTCTTCCACCTGTATACTCAGCCATTAAAATATCTCGACTGACGATAATATCTTCAGCAACAGAAGGAATGGCCGGCAATCCAAGCAAAGTAGAATTAATTCCTTCGTTCATCGCACCATCGGCGAGCGATTCATCTTCACAATGTTCAATGATTGGTGCATTATACATATTTGCATATTCAAAGGCTCTCCTTAGAACGGAAGAAGTTTTAATTGCAACACCATCATCTGAAAAAGCTACTGCACCGGCCTCGATTAATTCTGCCATCGGAGAAATTATTTCACCTTTACGACCAAGACTAGCTGCTGCAACAGGATAAACTTCGACCAGATGCTCAGCAGCTTTTTCCTTAATGAACTTTACAACTTCTGCAGTATCAATTGCCGGTTCAGTATTCGGCATACAGGCAACACCGGTAAAACCACCTGCAGCTGCGCTGTTGCATCCTGTTTGGACAGTCTCTTCATCCTCTCTTCCAGGTTCTCTTAAATGAACATGCATATCAAAAAATCCCGGGACAAGAATTTTTCCGGAAAAATCAAATTTCTTAGCGCCTTCTATTTCATCTTTAGTAAGTTCACCAATTTTTAAAATCACACCCGCATCGAGAAGCACAGATACATTTTTTAGATTTAAATTTTCTTCGGGATGAATTACATCAACATTTGTTAAAACTGTTTTCATAAATAATCTATTAGTTTAGAGTTCCAAGTAAATACAAAACTGCCATTCTAATGGCAACACCGTTTGTCACCTGATAAAGAATTATCTGGTTTGAACCATCTGCAACTTCGGAGGAGAGTTCAACGCCTCTGTTAATCGGACCGGGATGCAGAATCAAAATATCTTTTCCATTTTTATCCAATCTTTCCTGAGTAATTCCAAAATATTTTGAGTATTCTCTTATAGACGGGAAATATTCTCTCGCTTTCCTCTCTAGTTGAATTCTGAGTACATTGAGTACATCATTTTCCTGAATCGCTTCATCAATATTATAAATGACTTCAACACCAAGGTCTTCAATGTTTCTTGGAATCATAGTAGATGGTCCGCATACTGAAACTTTTGCACCCATGGTTTTTAAACCATATATATTTGACAGCGCAACGCGGCTATGAGAAATATCACCAACAATGCAAACCTTCAGGCCCTCCAAACGACCAAGCTTTTGTCTTATTGAATACATATCAAGAAGTGCCTGTGTTGGGTGTTCGTGTGTTCCATCACCGGCATTAATAATATTTGAACTTGAGATCCTTGTAAGATAAAGTGGAGTGCCAGCAGCAGCGTGCCGAACGACAACCATATCAACTTTCATTGCTTCAATATTCTTGATCGTATCTTTAAAAGTTTCACCTTTACTAACACTGCTTCCTGAAACCGAAAAGTTTATTGCATCTGCCGATAATCTTTTTTCAGCAAGCTCAAAAGAAATTCTTGTTCGCGTTGAACTCTCATAAAATAAATTAACGACTGTTTTACCCTGTAACGTTGGAACTTTTTTTATCGGTCTCTCTAATATTTCCCTGAAAGTGTGTGCCGTATCAAGAATTGTTTGTATGTCTTCCTTTGGAACTCCTTGTAATCCGAGTAAATGTCTGCTTGCTAACGGCATATTCAATCTTCCTTCCTATCTACCTCAATCAGGTAGATGGCATCTTCCTCGTCAACTTCTGTCAAGCGAACTTTTATTTCTTCGTTTTGAGATGTCGGGATATTCTTACCAACATAATCTGCTCTGATTGGAAGTTCACGATGTCCTCTGTCAACAAGAATACAAAGCTGGATTGAAGCAGGACGACCAAGATCCATTATCGCATTCATCGCTGATCGAACAGTTCTGCCGGTGTACAGTACATCGTCAACAAGAATTATATGCTTTTCATTTATATCGAAAGTAATATCAGAAACTGAAACTTCAGGTTGTTTTATTCTCATCCGGAAATCGTCCCTGTAAAGCGTTACATCAAGAACACCCAAAGGTAAATCAGCTCCGTCGATAATTTTTAATTTCTCGTGAATACGCCGAGCGAGAAATTCGCCACGAGTGCGCATTCCCATCAGGACAAGATCCCTAGAGCCTTTATTCTTTTCTAAAATTTCGTGAGTTATTCTGGTGAGTATTCGATCAAGACCCTCAGCGTCTGCGACTTTAGTTTTAATTTTCATACAAAAAAACCTCCTGAGAAATTTCTCCTGGAGGCACCAATATTTTTTTTCTTCATTTCCTTCTCCATCTCTCCGGATAGAATTAAAGGTTAGTAAATAATTTTAACGAAACAAAATTACAAAAAAAATCAAAGCATAAAAAGCTACTTAACACCAATAAGCATTTAAAATGAAAAAGGGATCATATTTCAGATCCCTTTTTCAAAATTTCAGCTATTTTTTACACGGATTACTTAACGTGGAATTCAACTCTTCTGTTGTAGAATCTGCTTTCAGTATCCGATTCTTTGAATAACAGCTGGCTCTTTCCTTTACCGGAAGTTGTTAACCTGCCAGCATCAACACCTTTAGCAACAAGATATTTCTTAACTGCTTCAGCTCTCTTCATTGAAAGCTCGTCGTTGTATTTATCGGAACCAATTTGATCTGTATGACCCTGAATTTCAACACTAACATCAGGATGAGAAAGAAGAATTGCCGCAGCATTATCAAGAATTGCATAAGATTCAGGTCTCAAAGTAGCTTTGTTGAAATCAAAGTTTACACCAACAAGCACCCATTTATCTTCCATTTTAGCCGGGCCCATACATTTCTTAATGATTTCGCATATTCTATCATAATCAACTTCTGTTGGAGTTGTCTGATATCTTCTAACTATATCTTCAATTTTGTTATAATCAACTTCACCTAAGCCTGTATAAAGCTGACAGTATTTTGAAGGTTCGCCTTTGCTGAAATAATAGAGAAGACCAAGATCAGCGTGAATCCAGCTATCATTGGAATTTCCACCAAAGAAGCTGCCGCCAAAGAAACCATCTGAACTACCATCTCTGGTATCTCTGCCGTCTATTTTACTGTTACCCATGGTATGATATGTACCTTCACCGCGTATTCTCCAATCTTCGCCTATTTTAATCTCTATACCAGCACCAAGATTGAATTGTGCACCTGTATTGGATTCTTCATCCAATTCACTTACAACGAATCCACCTTCACCATCAGCCCATTGTGCATTTTCAGGTTTGTTATAATTAACTCCAATACCTGTTACAAGGAATAATGTCCAGGGTTCGCAGGGATTAAAATAGTATAGGAGATCAAGATCTCCAGTGATCATGTTATTAGTTACATATTCACCATTGTTTGCTGCATAATTCTCATAGTATTGAGCTGCAACATGGTTGTATGAAGCTTTTATTCTGGATGCAACATGCTCTGACCAGTTTCTTTGAATAAGGATATGACCTCCATAAAATTCACTGGTATTGAGTGATGCACCATTTATTCCAACATACATAGGATAGGTAAATCCAAATCCGAATGCCCATGCATCTGTAGCAACGGATCTATCCTGAGCAACTGAATTACTCATAAGAAGTAAAACAGCAGAAAGTGTTAAAATGGTGTATAATTTTTTCATAATGATACCCTCTTATAATTGTGATAGATGTTTTTATTATTCATATAAATATGTCATTATTACTTTTGACAACTGCTAAAATATTATAAAAATTAAACAAAAACAATAATTGTAACCTATAACTTCTTTGCTATTAAACAGTTAGCATCACAAAAACCTTTCCAAGAAAAACAATTGAGTTTAGCGTATTTATTAAGAAAAACTTATTTTATCAGGGTAAAATTTGCTGAATTGTAAAATCTCTTTCGGGGTGTAGCGCAGCCTGGCTAGCGCGCTTCGTTCGGGACGAAGAGGTCGGGGGTTCGAATCCCCCCACCCCGACAGATTTATTAAAGATTTAAAAACCTACACCTGCACCAAAACTTACAAAAGGATCACCTGATTCATATGGTGAGTTTTCATCATTTATAACATCAAATAAAACTTCTGCGAAAACCCAAACATTGGGACCTACATTCTGACTAAATCCACCGCCAAGTAATAAATAAGGAACCCAATAGCGTTCGGTTTCATAAGTGTTGTTTAGTACATTGAACGAACTAATGTTTTCATAACTCCAGTAAGCAAACTCGGCATGAGCGTACAGTTGCGGAATAATTCGATATCTTGAAAATACACTGCCACCATAGTTGCTTGTCTTAAGAGCCGGGAATGGTTCATATCTATCATCACTTATATATGCATAACCAACCTTTGCACCAAGTGATAATTTAGGAGTTATCTTATATCCAACAAGAGGATAAACTCCAATATAGAAATAGTCATTCCAAAAGTTGAAGCCAATATTACCTCCATAGTACCATCTGCTTTCGGATGCCGGCGGTTGATCAGGTTTGCTCTGGTTCACAGTATTTTCCTTGTAAGAATTATCGACTGCAAATACTGTCGATAAATAAATAGCCGCAAAAATAAACGAACAGATTTTAGTTTTCATTTTCTCTCCTTGATAAAGTGTTAAATTTCTAATGTGAAAATTATACTATCCTGAACAAGAAACAATATTCACTATTGTAGTTCAAAAAGTCATTAAAGTCTGCTTTTCAGTTTTCAGGGTTAAAAGATTAATTTTGGTTAATTGAAGTACATATTTTTTATTTAAAAACCTGGAGATGATATGGCCGTAAAATTACAACAGAGAAATTTTTTAAAACTACTTGATTTCTCACCTAAAGAAATTCGTTTCTTACTGGACTTGTCAATTAAATTAAAAGAAGAAAAGAAAAAAGGCACTGAAAAGAAAAAACTTAAAGGGAAAAATATTGCTCTCATCTTCGAGAAAACTTCAACCAGAACAAGATGTGCGTTTGAAGTTGCGGCATTCGATCAGGGTGCAAATGTAACTTACATCGGTCCAACCGGATCTCAGATAGGACATAAGGAAACAATGAAGGACACAGCTCGTGTTTTGGGTAGAATGTACCATGGCATCGAGTACCGAGGTTTCGGACAATCAATTGTTGAAGAGCTGGCTGAATTCGCAGGAGTACCTGTCTGGAATGGTTTGACAGATGAATTTCACCCTACACAGGTACTTGCTGATCTTTTAACAATGGAGGAACATTCAAAGAAAAAGCTGAATAAAATGTCTTATTGCTATCTTGGTGATGCACGAAATAATATGGGCAATTCATTACTGGTAGGTGGAGCAAAGATGGGAATGGACGTTAGACTTTGTGCCCCAAAAGAAAATTGGCCTGAAGAGGGTCTTGTAAAAAAATGTAAGGAAATTGCTCAAGTTACAGGAGCTAAAATAACACTTACTGAAAAAGTTAAAGAAGGTGTTTCCGGTGTTGATTTTCTTTATACAGATGTTTGGCTTTCTCTCGGCGAACCTGCAGAAAAATGGGATGAGAGAATTAAATTGATGAAACCATACCAGGTAAATATGGATGTCATAAAACTAACCGGTAATCCAAAAGTTAAATTTCTTCATTGTCTGCCCGCGTTTCACAATCGTGATACCAAAGTTGGAGAGGAGATTTATAAAAAATATGGTCTGGATGGAATGGAAGTAACTGAAGAAGTTTTTGAATCGAAACATTCAATTGTATTCGATCAGGCTGAAAACAGACTTCATACAATAAAAGCTGTTATGGTTGCTACGCTTGGAAAATAAATTAGGTTGATTTTTTAAGCTGGATTTTTGTTTTGTGTAACTCACTCATGACAATCCAGCTATTAATACTGCCTTATTATTTCGGATGTTCAACAGATCCTGAGTAGAAAACATCACATTCGACTCCGAGTAAATCATCTGTCAAATTTTTAACAGGTGCCAGAAGAGTACCTACTACTTTCACTTTACCGAGTTCGGGTGAGTTTAAATCTCCGAAGACATCCTGAATGAAAATGCTGCATCCGTTTTTATTTAAAAGTGCAATTGTCAGATCGAGTTCCTGATCAGCGAATCCGATTGAACCAACTAATGCAACTCGATTTTTATTTGTTGCAAAAGCCGCATCTTCAATCTTAAAGACGCCACTAATTATTTCCCAGTTGGAAACCATCTTTACAATTTTTGTGGTCTTCCCTGAATTAAATACAAACACTCTTGCAAAGTCAGTTCCTTTCGTTACAGCAAGTCCGACCGGACCAGCAAGCAGTACAGCACCAAGATCTATCAGATTAAAATTCTGACTCCGCTTGAATTTATCAATAATCTCATCCGCATCTAGTCCATTGAGAGAAAGATTTTCTCCTGATAGGCTAATTGTTCCCTGAATATTATCAACGATATTTTCCCATTCTTCTCCGCTCGAAGTCAAATTCAGAGAAAGATTAAGTGGTCCAGCAATAACCGGATTTTCATTAAAAGATTCCAGCAATTTCTCAGCATTGAAATTTACATCATTGAAAACAAGACTATATTTTGGATTTTTTACAAACGGGGATAAAGTAAAAGTTGAATTACCCCTGGCATTTTCTCCAAACAGTCTTACGACTTCAGATCTAATTTCGAAGGTGCCATTCCTGGAATTAATGGAAAAATCAAGATCAGAAAAGTTAAAATTGCGCGAGGAAATAATATCTGATTTCAATTTTGCTGTTAAAAATATTGTAGCGAGTGGATTGGGATTTATTTTATCGTTAAAATAAATATCAGTCAAAAACAATTGAAAGTTTTTTGCAGTAATCGTGTCCTTTGAAAACTCATAAACTACGTTCGAATTTTTAATTTTTACATATTTCAAAACGAGTGAGTCAGTCGGGAATTGAAGCTCAGTAAAAAATTTTCCTGAAAGCTTACCATTCATTATTTCAGGAATAGTATCCTCCGCCGCATAAAATAATTCCGATAAGTTAATATTCTTAAAATTAGTTTCAGCCTTTATATAGAAGGGTTGATATTTTGAAGTGTTGTATTCTCCCGTGAAGTTAAAGTTTCCTGTCAGAAAATCCGTTTTAAAATTGGTGAACTTCAGATTAAACCCTAATATATTCTCGCTGATTTTAAATGTCCCGGAATTGATTTTTAATCTTGGGAGGAAACCTTCCGCAGTTGCATTAATCTTTCTTATTTGAAATTCTATTTCAGGGAATGATTTAAACTTTGCCGCTTTTGATGTAGAAGTTTTCGCAATTACATCCACATCAATATCAAGAATGCGATGATTGAAGTCTCTCTTAATCGAAGGATCAAAAAATAAAAAATTCGGCAAGTCGAAAACTTTTGATTTTATTTGAAGATCACCGGTAATGTCCTCTTCCCTGTTGAACAGCAAAGCCATAGCATTTTTTACTTCACCGTTTATCAGGAAATCTGTTCCTTCTGAAACCACTTTCAGATTAGCAAATTCTAAATCATCATTATTTCTTTTGATTATTCCATTGATGTTATCAAACCTAATAGTACCTGGAACATTTAATCCAAAATCTTCAAAAGAAATTTTGGCTTCATTCATCTCGTTCACATAACGCTTTTCACTGATTAAATACTTGCCAACAATTTTATCGGTTATTTCAATTTTTCCTTGCAGATCTGATATTGTTCCCAAACTGAATAATTTATCGAGTCCGGTTACATCCGCCGAGAGAAACAAAATTAGATTTAGTTGAGGTTGGGTAAAATTATTTATTGAGCCGGATAATTTCACAAAGCCATCAGGCAAATCAGCATATAACGTATCTATTATTAATTCAGCTTCAGACCAATCATCGTTTTTACCGGATGTAAAATTTCCTGTAAGATTCAAATTTTTTATTTCTCTTTTGGTGATTGGGTTGGTCAGGAAAACTTTACTTAATCCGAACGAAACATCAATTACCGGAAATTCAGAATAAGTTTTTCCATTGACTCGTGCCTCCAGATCAACTCTGCCCGATTTTAAATTTCTTAATCCTGTTTCACTGAGAAAAAGTGAGAAGAGACTGAAATCTTCATCTACTCCTTTTACTGAAACATCAATATACCCTTCATTTTTTGAGTTAAATATTCCGTTGAATTGAAACTGCGCTTTGCCGATCGAAATATTTCCTTCATTGAAAGAGACAAAAACTGAATCTGGATTGATTTGCAAATTTGAATTAATTCCGATTTGAAGATCACTAAGAATTGATGCATTGTTTTTGATTAAGGAATCAATGTGACCATCAAAATCAATGGATGCAGTAATTTCTTTCTGCTTGTATGAAAAGTCTGACTGAAGCCTTTCAATTCTAAATTGAATTTTATTTTTCTTGAACTTGTTTTCAGCATTAACCAGAATATTTACAAATTCTAGATTCTCAATGTGAAGTGATAATTCGGGCTTTTGTGTCGGAATATTTTGCTCTTCTTTTTTTGTACTATCTGCTTTACTTAATTCATCTTTGGCTTCATATTCATCTTCATTCGCTCCCTTGATGGCTTTTACGATGTTTATCTGACTATCCGGATACACAATTAAATTAATGCTGCCATTTTCAAAAGAAATTTCAGAAGCACTGATATTGGAAGAAAAAAGATCAACCACATTTATCGAAACATATGCTTCTTTAATTTTAAATACCGGGATCGAATTAAGCTTGGAAGTTGAGTCTTTGCTTTCAATCAAGCATAAATCTTCAAACCTAATGGATGCGTTCGGGAAGTTTTTAAATGGTGTAAATGAAAGATCAGAAAAGAAATCTGGCCATTGATTTTCTGATTTAAAGATAATAAAACAGTTTTACTGATATCGTTTTTATAGATGAGAAATACAACGAACAAAAGCACAAAATAAAAAATTAATATTCCCGTTAAAGAGAAGATTGATAGAAGAATTATTCGGGAAAGTGATTTTTTCTTTTTGGATTTAGAATGATTCAATTCAGTAACTTCTTTCAATCGCACTAAATTCTTAATGAAAATCTTTATTCCTGATCTGCAAACAGTTAAAAGGCTTGATTAATATCGAAATAAATTCCGTTGCTGCCTTTACCAAAGCCAACATCCATTCTGATATCAACCTTTTCAAGTTCATCGAACCTGAAACGTATTCCAAAACCATAAGTTGGTTTTACGGTTGATATAGTTATTCTTCCTACCGAAGGTGCTACATCACCGATTCCTGCAAATAAAATTAATCCAAACCTCCAGACAAGCTGCGGCAATCTGTATTCTGATTGAATGACATAATAAGTTTTGTCCCGATATCTGCCCATAATTGTTCCTCTCATAAGCTTGCTTCCACCAAGTAATCCCAAATCATAAAAAGGAGGAGTTCCGCCTTCGCTTAACAAATATGCTTGCAATGCAAGAACATGACTTGATGTTGGATTCCAATAATGCCGGAGATCAACCACTTTTTTGCTATAATCAAAATCACTTCCGAGAAATTCAAAAAAGTTACTTGCGTAAGCTTCATAATAACCACCGCTCGAAGGGAAGAAATTATTATCTCTGGTATCCCAGGAAACAGCCAGTCCCAAACCCGAAGTTAATCCACCTTCCCTTCCGACAATAGCTGAATCATTTTCCAGATAAGGATTCCCCTTAGTATCTACCACCGACATATTTCTTATCTCATAGTTGATTCCGATATTCAAGCGGTCATCAAAAAGTTTTGGCTGAAGTTTTATTTGAGCCTGAATATTATCCTGCAGGTATTGATCATTTTCAATCTCCGCAGTTTGGTTTCCAACTCCGTAATAGCGATCAAAGTATGAAGAGTAATTGAACTTTGACCAGATTTTAAGTTTATCTTCAAATAAAAAAGTTCAGGAATGATAGTTACATCGTACTGTCCGTTAACTGTATAATAAAATGATGGTGTGATGCTCGATGACTTTGCTTTTGGATCATCATACAATTTAAAGTATACAATTCCACCACCACCGAATGCTAGACTTGTTTCAGGTGAATAAAAAATATACGGATAAGCAAGCCAGTCAACACCACGGACAGCCAGTGTATCGGGTTTTTGAATAGCTGTTGAATCAGTTTTTTCCGATTGAGAAAACAATAGCTGTTGAAAAACTATTATAATTACAAAGACAAATATTTTTTTCATAGTTCGCTAATTGAATATAGACTCAGTACGAAATTAAACTAAAATTCTGTTGATAATGAGAGCATAAAAAAGAACTCATCCTCAAAGGGATTATAAAAATAACATCCTATTTCAAAATTTTGATATAAGCCTCCAAGTAATAAACCCCGATCAGTTTCCAAATCGGTGTTATATAATTTTGTAATCTGCCCGCTCATTCCAAACCACAGCCAATAAAAAGGTGAATAAGTTAAATCAGTCCAGTTGTAAAAGAAATTATTTTCTTCTGACTCGAAGTCAAACAAATATTCCGATTCGCTGTATAGTTCAAATCCGATATAGCTGAATGTGAATTCTAATCCGGGCGCAATTCCGTTTGTTCTTCCAAAAACACCGCCAACCATTGGTGTGATAAAGAACTCAAATTCGTTTTCGCCAAAAAAATTATATCCAACCCATCCTGAAAATGTTTTTAAATCTTCATAATTATAGCGAGCCTCAAGATGAAGATTACTTTTATCTGCAATAATGATTGGAAGGAAGATAAATGGTTCAGTGAAATATAGATCAGTTTCAGCACTAAAAGTCCATTCAGAAGAGGTTAAATTATCCTCCTCTTGAGCAAATATGGTTGAGGTTAACATCAGAAATAAATTACAAATCGAAATAAAGCAAACAGTTTTCATCCGCCAAGTGCCATTGTAATTGCAACCAGTGTAACTCCGAGTAAAAGAATTGCGATCCCGGATACAAATGGCCGGAAACCAGAATATTTACCAACTGAAAACCCGCCAATGAAAAGAATTAGTAATGCAATTCCATTCGAAATTCGCAGCGCTGATGCAGTATTATTAATAAAAATAAATGGAAGTGCGACAGGAAAAGTACAGGTGAATACGAGCAGGAAAATTATGAAAGCAGTTCTCAACTCCGACCAGCTAAATAGCACTGATTTAGGAACATCCCCAAGCTTTACCAGTCTTTCATGAATCTGGTCAACTTCTTCTGGTTTCAGTATTACCGAAATAATTGGGGGCAACTCATCAGTAAGCAATTTTCTTCCTTCGGCTTTATCAGTTGTAGATTTTAGTTTTTTTAAAACTGAATATGCGTGACCTTTTTCGAACAACCTGGTCATTAAATAAAATACTCCATCTATAATTCCCCAAGCAAGATTACATCCCAGGGCAGCCCATAACAAATCCTTGATCTCAGCTTTACCATCGGATGCTACACTGATTGAACCTGTGAATGATAGAACCATGATTAATCCAAAAAGTACTTCAGAAATTCTGCTGATCGGATCTAAAGCACTTCCAGCTTCGCTTTGAATTTTCTTCCAAAGATTTTTTTCTGACATACGACTCTTCCCTAAATTGCATCAGGTGTAAAGAAAAACATCAAAGCAACAATTATATAAATAGCAATTAATTGTACTCCCTTGAACCAATTCGATCTGCCATCACCGGAAATCAAGGAACCAATCAGTACTGCAAAGAATAAAGCTCCCATCTGAGTTTTCGGAAATGAGAGATGTAAAGGAGAAGGACCAATCACCAAACTTAGAAGCACAAGAACTGGTGCAACAAATAATGCAATTTGAATACAACTTCCCAGTAAAATTCCAACGCTAAGATCCATTTTATTTTTCTGTGCCATCGCAATCGCAGAAAAACTTTCGGCTGCACCTCCAACTACTGCAAGAAATACAATTCCGATAAATGTAGCAGACATACCGAGAGCTTCACCTGTTCCTTCTGCTGCACCGACCAGCACTTCACTCATAAATGCTGCTCCAACCGATGCAATTACCAGCATAAGAATTGAAAGACCTTTTGACCAGCGGTCTTCGTGATGTTCATCTTCTTCATCTTTATTGCTTTTAAAGAACTCTGGATGTGTTTTTATCATAAAGAAAAGATAGAGACCATAGCCCAGCAGAAGTACAATTGCTAGTCCAATATTCAGTAAACTCTCTTGTCTTAAAACATCCTGTGTCCCGAATAGTGAATTGAATGAACTAGGAACTGCTAAACTTATTACAGCCATAAACATCATAGAAGCATATACACGTGCACTGGCTGGATTGTATTCCTGTATGTGATGCTTTACTCCTCCAATAAAAAATGAAAGACCCAGCGCCAATAAAAGATTTGCTAGAATTGCGCCTACAATTGAAGCTAATACCATTGTGTATAGTCCGGCTTTTAATGCAACAACTGCTATAATTAATTCCGGGAAGTTCCCGAACGTTGCATTTAGTAAACCACCAATTGCATCACCTGTATATGTTGCAAGTTGCTCAGTTGAATGAACTATTAGCTTGGCAATTGGTATGATTGATAGAGCTGCAGAAAAGAAAATCAATGGCTCTGAAGCGTGAGCAGTCTCAAGTGCAAACGAGATTGGTATGAAAGCAAGCAGCCAATTAGGACCCGGTTTGAAAAACTTTTTCATTTACTTTGCCCTCTATATTGTTGATTGAATGATTGAATCTAACCCGGACTACTGAAGCAACTTTTTAGCTTCTGCGAGTTCTTTTAACTTTTCTTCGCCAACTTCGGGATATTCTAATTCCAGAGATGCGAGAGCATCAATAACTGCTGCAGCTACTACTAATCTAGTAAACCATTTATTATCTGCTGGAACAACGTACCATGGCGAATGTTTTGTGGCAGTGTTTCGAATCATATTTTCGTATGCTTTCATATACTCATCCCAGTATCCGCGTTCTTTTGCATCCGCAGAAGAAAATTTCCAATTTTTTTCAGGATTATCTATTCTTTCTAAAAATCTTTTTTTCTGCTCTTCTTTTGAAACGTGAAGGAAAAATTTTCTGACGACCGTTCCGTTTCTGGAAAAATACTTTTCAAAATTTCGTATGTCTTGATATCTTTCATCCCAGATATGTTTTGTAACAAGTTTCTCAGGCAGCTTTTGCTTTGCGAGAATTTCTTCGTGAACACGGACAACGAGAGTTTCTTCGTAATAACTGCGATTAAAAATTCCAATGCGACCTCGTTCCGGCAAACGTTTCATACATCGCCACATATAATCATGATCGAGGTCTTCGCTGGTTGGAGCTTTGAAAGAAAATACCTGGCAGCCTTGTGGATTTATACCTGACATTACATGCTTTATAGCACCATCTTTTCCTGCTGCATCCATTGCCTGAAAGATCAGAAGAATTGACCATCTGTCCTGTGCATAAAGCTTATCCTGCAATTCTGCAAGCAGTTCAATTCCGTTTTGAAGAGCTTCCTTTGCTCTTGGTTTGTCTTCAGATTTCAAATTGAGTGTATCTGCGGGATCAATGTGTTTAAGCCGGAAATCTTTTCCATCCGTTATCCTAAAAGGCTTTACAAATTTTTTTGCTCTTTTAATAGATTCTTTTTTCTTCATTTGTCACCTCATATTGAAATAATAATTGGGCTAAAGCCAATTAATATTAGACAAAATTTAGAACCCCGACCTAAAGGTCGGGGCTAATAACCACATCCTTTAGGATGTGGTCAACGAATTACAGAACAATAAATTGGATTTTAACCCAATAAAAATTATTTATTTTCATCTTCTGAATGTTCAACCGGATTCATCGGCTGATAAGCTTCCCAAGCAGTTTTATCAATCCATCCGCCAGCAAGTGAGCTGAATATTCCTACAGCACTTTTCAATAATGTTGCTCTTGATTGAACATAACCGAGCTCTGAATTAAAAAGATTTCTTTCCGCATCCAATACTTCAAGATAGCTTGTTGCACCTTCTTCATACCTCATATTAGATAAGCTATAATATGTGGTGATTGCATCCAGTCTTTTACCATCTGAAAAATAAATTTCCTCAGTCTTCTTTCTTTCAATTAAAGCATTCTGTGCATCACTAAATGCAGTCTGAACAGACTTTATATAATTGAAGAATGCCTGTCTCTGAATTGCTTCAGCTGATTCAACCTGGCTTGAAATTTCTCCAGCACGAAATATAGGTGCGAGCAAACTTCCACCGGCATTCCAGACAAATGAACTTGGCTCGAAAAGTTTTGCGATATCATTATTCGAAAATCCAAGTAAGCCTGTCAACGATAGTGAAGGGTAGTAAAGAGATTTAACTACACCGATTCTTGCATTTGCAGCAACTAACTGTTGTTCAGCTTCCAACACATCAGGTCTTCTTTCAAGCAATGTAGATGGAAGACTTTCAGGAATTTCGGGTAAAATCAAATTGTTAATCATTTGTCCTCGTGGTATTGGTCCGGGATTTCTCCCAAGCAAAACACTTATTGCATTTTCTAATTGAACAATACTTTTTTCAAGAAATGGAATTTGTGATTTTGCATACCAATATTCTGATTCAAGCTGACTTATTTCTAGCTGAGATATGTCACCTCTTTCCCATCTCTGCTGGAACAGTTCTAATGATTTTGCACGTGATTCAACTGTCCTTTTTGCGATTTCAAGTTGAGCATCAAGAGAAAGTAAATCGAAGTAACTACTTGCAATTAACGAAGTAATCGAAAGGATGACGCCCCTTCTTACTTCTTCAGCGGCAAGTAAATCGGCAAGAGCAGCTTCATTTGCTCTTCTAATTTTTCCCCAGATATCAATTTCCCAGAATGCAGAAAGATCTAAAGTATATCTTTCAGATCTGAATTTTGTACCATCAATATTTGTTTCACCAACTCTTCCTGAAGCTCCTGCATCAAACTTTGGGTAATAGTTGGATTCTTCAACTCCGTACAATCCCATATATTGATCTACTCTGGCTGCTGCAATTTTTATGTCATTATTTTCCTGAACAGCTGTTTTGATCAAATAAGTCAACACAGTGTCGCCGAATCATTCCCCCCAGGTTGTATCTGCCAGAGCCAAAGCAAGACTATCTTCAACAGTGTAATTCTGCATATAGATCGTACTATCGGGCATTTCAAGATCCGGTCGAACATAATCTGGCCCAACTGAACAGCCGACAATAAAAATCAAAAACGAAATTGAAATAAATATTTTTTTCATCAGTGTCCTCCTTTCTCCTCTGAACCGGGATTTTGTGCAATTACTGGAGAAGGTTCTTTAGTTTTTTTCTCTTTCACAAAATATTTTTCTACCATAACAAAGAGAGATGGTATTATGTAGATTGCAAGGGATGTTGCAATCAGAAGTCCGGCAAACACTGCAAGTCCCATTACTTTTCTAGCTTCAGCACCAGCACCTGATGCTCTTACAAGTGGAAGAACTCCAAGTATGAATGCAAATGAAGTCATCAAAATAGGGCGGAGACGAAGTTTAGCTGCATCGAGTGCAGCAGCAGCAACTTCCATCCCTTGTTCCTTTTTCATCTTCGCAAACTCTACAATCAGAATTGCATTTTTAGCCGCAAGTCCGATGAGAGTTACAAAACCAATCTGAGCAAATACATTATTCACATAACTGTCACTGAAAAATCTTGCAATCCACAATCCTGTCATTGCTCCAAATACAGCAAAAGGAACTCCGAGTAAAACGCTGAGAGGTAAAGACCAGCTTTCATACTGAGCAGAAAGAATCAGGAATACGAAGAGTAGTGCAAAGATAAAAACCGTTGCACCTGTTCCGGCTGCTTTAACTTCCTGATAAGACATATTCGCCCAATCATATCCCCAACCTTGCGGAAGAACCTGATCAGCAACTTCTTTAAGTGCATTGATTGCATCTGTAGATGTATATCCGGGTGCAGGTACTCCTGTCAATTCTGCTGCGCGGAAAAGATTGAAGCGGTTTGTATACTCGGGACCTCTGGTTGATTCCATCTTAACAAGTGTGTTGAGAGGAACCATACTGCCTTGATTATTTCTTACAAAATATTGACTGAGATCCCAGGTTTCATCACGATACTCGCCTTCTGCTGAAAGGTAAACTTTATAGACTCGGCCAAATCTGTTAAAGTCATTTATATAATTTGCACCGAGCAGTGAGCCAAGCGTTGTATTTACATCCGCAATTGTAACTCCCTGCTTTAAAACTTTATCACGATCAACAGAAGCCATAACTTGTGGAACTGTTGCTCTATAAAACGTAGCAATATTTCCAATCTCCGGTCTTTTCTTTGCTTCAGTTATAAATCTTTGAACTTCCATACTAAGATCTACCGGTGTATTTCCGCTTTTATCCTGAAGTAAAAATGTAAAACCGGCACCGGTGCCTAATCCCTGGATTGCAGGCGGTCCGAACACATAAATAAAAGCCTCAGGAATTTCTTCAGCAAATCTTTTGTTTAAGGCTCTTATAGTTTCAAAAGATCTTTGAGAGGTTTCGGTTCTTTCACCCCAGGGTTTCATGGAAATAAAAAATCCACCAACGTTTGGACTTACTACCTGAGTAATGATACTGTATCCTGAAATGGTTGTATAGTTATCGATACCTGGTGTTTCAGCAAGAATCCGTTCAACTTTTTTACAAACTAAATCAGTACGTTGAAGCGAACTTGCATCTGGAAGCTGTACGTTTATCAGGAAATAGCCATTATCTTCTTCAGGAACGAATCCACCTGGAACAGCTTTAAACAAAAGAAGAGTCAACACTAAGACTATTCCTATGAATATCACACTCCTGGAAATTTTTCTAACCAGAATGCTTGTTAGTGAAAGATAGCTTCCAGTGAACTTATCAAACTTTTTATTGAACCATACATAAAATTTTTCCAGTGGAGATTTTTTTCCTCCTTTTGGTTTTAACAGCTTTGCTGCTAATGCCGGACTTAATGTGAGTGCATTGAAAGCTGAGAACAAAACTGAGATAGCAATTGTAATAGCAAACTGCTGATACAACATTCCTGTAATTCCACCCATAAAAGCTACCGGTACGAATACAGCAGCTAAGATAAGAGCGATTGCAACTACGGGTCCTGATACTTCTTTCATTGCCTGAACTGTTGCTTCTTTAGGTGTCATCCCATGTTCGATATGATGCATAACGGCTTCTACAACAACTATCGCATCATCAACCACAATTCCGATTGCAAGCACCATTCCCAATAGTGAAAGAGTGTTTATCGAAAAGCCAAGCATCGGGAAAACAATGAATGTTGAAATCAATGAAACAGGTACTGTAAGCAGCGGAATTAACGTTGCACGCCAGTTCTGCAAAAAGATAAACACAACAAGTATAACTAGCAGAACTGCCTCAAATAAAGTATGAACTATCTCAGTAATTCCTTCTTCTATTGGAAGAGTAGTGTCGAGAGAAATTTCGTGAACCATTCCCGGAGGAAAATTTTTCGAAAGTTCATTCATCGTCTCTTTTATTTGCTCTGCTACCTCAATAGCATTTGATCCGGGAAGCTGATATACTGCAACTACGGCAGCAGGTTTACCGTTGTTTCTTCCAATCATATTATAAAGCAGAGTACCAAGTTCGATCCTGGCAATATCTTTCATACGTAGCTGTGAACCATCGGGATTAGTTCGGATTATAATATTTCCAAACTCCTCTTCATTCAATAATCTTCCCTGAGTTCTTACTGTATATGTAAAATCAGTGCCTTCTGGTGCAGGCGGACCACCAATTTGTCCGGCAGGACTAATAACGTTCTGATCCTGAACAGCTTTTACAATTTCAGGAACTGTTAGACCGAGTTTACCAAGAACATCAGGCTTAACCCAGATACGCATTGCATAATCACTACCTCCGAAAAGTTTTACATCACCAACACCTCTAGTTCTGCTAAGGTAGTCATTGATATTTATTGATGCATAGTTGCTGAGGAAGTTATTATCGAATTGCCCTTCCGGCGATTTTAATGTAACAAGAAGTAAAGGAAAAACAAGAGATTTTTTTACTGTGACACCATAATTTTTTACTGAACCTGGGAGAAATGCGGTTGCCTGGTTAACACGATTCTGTGTAAGAACATTTGACATATCCAGATCAGAACCAACATCAAACGAAACCTGCAAAGTGAGAGTTCCATCATTTGCATTGATGGACTTCATATAAATCATGTTTTCAACACCGTTGATCTGCTGCTCAAGCGGAGTTGCAACTGATTGTTCAACGTCTACAGATGAAGCACCAATGTATGTTGTCGTAACGTTTATCATCGGAGGAACAATATCGGGGAACTGAGATATTGGAAGTCCCCGCATTACTATTATTCCAACGAGAACCATCACGATGGAGATAACCATCGCAACAATCGGTCGGTTAATGAAAAAATTTGCCATTATTTATTTCCCCCTGGATTCTTATCAGCATTTTCATTCATTATAAAATCGACAGGAGCAACAACCATATCAGGTTTTACTTTCATCATTCCTTCAACAATAACTCTGTCCCCTTCCTTCAAACCTGATTCAATTACTGTATACTGACCGAAGGTGGTAGATGTATTCACTACTCTAAGCTGAACTTTATTGTTTTCATCAACAACGAAAACTGTAAACTGTCCCTGAAGTTCTACCATTGCACGCGTAGGAATTACTAAAGCACCTTTTCGTTCTTCAACAACAGTTCGAATTTTTGCAAACTGTCCGGGTCTGAGAATTTTTGATTTATTAGGGAAGGATGCTTCAAATTGTAAAGTTCCTGTTGTAGCATCAATTTGTCTCTGAGCAAAAACAACGTAGCCTTTCTGATCGTAAACTGAGCCATCAGCTAATACCATTTCAAGCTCTCTTCTTTTTCTTGCCGGATCTTTTTCTATCTCGCCTAATTTTTTAGCGAGATAGAGATACTCCTGTTCCGAAATTGAAAAGCGGACATGGATAGAATCAATTCTCGAAATAGTATTTAAAATTACAGGATTAGGTGGACGACCTACAAAATCCCCAACTCTTGCAGCAGAGATACCAATCAATCCGGTAATGGGAGCCGTAATTGTTGCATAACCGAGATTGACTTGGGCAATATTCAATGCTGCCATTGCTGCATCCAATTCGCCTTTTCTAGCTTCGTAAGTTGAAATTGCAATTTCGAGGTCACGCTTACTTACTGCACCAACTTCTGCGAGAGGAGTATATCGTTTTACATCATCCTCAGCCTGCGCTAACAGTGTTTTTATTGAAGCAACATTACCCTGAGCCTCAGCTACTGCCTGCTCATATTCAGTCGCATCTATTTTATAAAGTAAGGTTCCTTCTCTGACTTCACTTCCCTCTGCAAAGTAAATTCCCTGCAGCCATCCATCTACTCTCGCACGTATTTCAATGTCAACAGCACCGAGAGTCTGGCCAACCCATTCACGGGTAATTGGAACGTCTTTTGCGACTACTTTTGTTACTTTGACTTCAAGAGGTTTCATTTCAACAGCTTCTTCGCCGCAAGCGAAGAGTATAAAGCTGGTTGCTATTATTGAAAATAGTCGAGTGAAGACATCTGATCGTCTTTCAGATTCATCATTTTTATTACTCCTTTATAGGAAAAGAACTTTAGATTTTTTATTAATAAAATTTTTACTCTGGCAAAATTTAATTATAATAGTTCAGATTATTCTATTTTAACTTCCTGTAACTGCTTCAATTTC
This sequence comes from bacterium, assembly GCA_016716565.1. Taxonomy (NCBI): domain Bacteria; species bacterium. The sequence goes on along the minus strand of JADJWC010000003.1, from coordinate 21,142 downwards.
TGATTTAATTCTGCTTTACAGTATCATCCTCCGGAAGCGAAATGTCCTTAAGTAAAGCCTGGTAAACTTTATATGCGATTGCGAGAACAACAGCACCGACAAATAATCCGATGACACCGGCAAGCATCATCCCGCCTATTGCGCCAAGTAATATTACTAAAGTAGGTACGTCAACACCTCTGCCTAAGAAAATTGGTTTTAGCAATGCATCAGAAAAACTAATAATTACACTTAGTACAAGAAAAATTATCGCGGAAGTTGTATCCAGGAAACTAAAGCCATAAATGGCAATAGGAAGTAATATTAATAATGGCGGCAGCTGAATTATTGCAAGGAATAGTACAATCAACGCCCAGAGACCAGCTAATGGGATGTTGAATATCAGCATCACAATCCCGGATGCTACAGCTTGAATAAATGCTACACCTAACACTCCCTGGACAACACTTCTTATTGTAGCACCAGCAAGTTCTGTAAATCCCTCACCTTTTTTACCAATTAAGACTCTGAATGCTTTCCGTGCAACAATTTCTGCAGAGTCTGCTTTTGCTAATAATGCACCAGCAATTATAATAGATACAAGTGTGAGCAGTACAGTAGAACCCAATCCCAGAATACCGGCAAAAATATTTGATGCAAATTCTTTTATCTGGGGCTCAAATGCTTTGATAGCTCCCTCAATATTGACTGAAGCAAGTTTCCATGCATCATAAACCGGTTTTCCTATCACCGGCCAATCTGCAATATTGTCATCGGGAGGTGGAATTTTAAATGTTCCCTCTTCCAGTTCTGCAGCAAGATTTTTTATACCCCCAATTGCAGATTCCATTAAAAAATATGATGGCACAATTAAAATTGCTAATGCAAACAAAGTTATTATAGTAGCAGCAAGTTTTGTTCTGTTACCAAGTAATGCAGCAAACTTTTTAAATAATGGATAAATACCAACCGCTATTATGATACCCCACATAATTACAAATAAGAATGGTTTAAGTATCCAGTAGGACAGAATAACCAATAACGCGACAAAACCAATTCTTAAAGAGACGGCTATGGCTTTTGTATAGTACGCTTCATCAGTAAATTTTTGATCTATTGCTGCCATAATAGTTTCCTCCAAATAAATAATTATTAAAACACATTTAAATGCATCCTGCCGTATGAAAAATATTCTCCGGCATAAACCTGCCTGACGGTAGGCAGGTACCGGAGATATTTTAAATTATGTTGGGCATCCTTTATAGATTAAATGTTAACTACTGCCCTGTCATTTTTTTCGGGTCGAGTAATTCTTTTATCTGATCTTCCGTTAAAAGTTTTTTCTCACGAATCAGTTCCAGAATCCCTTTGCTTGTTTCGAGAGCTTCTTTTGCCAGCTCGGTTGTCTTTTCATAACCAAGAACCGGGTTAAGTGCTGTTACGATTCCAACACTCTGATTAATGTATTTTGTCATCACTTCTTCGTTTGCTGTAATTCCATCAATGCAACTCGTACGGAATGCTTTCATTGTGTTTGTAAGAAGTTTTTGTGATTCCAGTATGCATGAAATTGCCAGCGGTTCATAAGCATTAAGCTGAAGCTGACCGGTCTTTGAAGCAATTGTTACAGCAACGTTATTCCCCATCACTTTGAATGTAACAAGATTCATTAACTCTGGCATTACAGGATTAACTTTCCCCGGCATAATTGAAGAGCCAGGTTGAAGTGGAGGAAGATTTATTTCGAACAAACCGGTTCGCGGACCAGATGCTAAAAGAATTAAATCGCTTGCTATCTTTGAGAGTCTTATTGAGAGTGTGTTTAATGCGTTTGAGTAATTAGCAAAACCCGTGAGATCTGAGGTAGCCGCAATTAAATCATCTGCTGGAACAATTTTCTTTTTCAAGATTTCGCCAAGATGTTTTGCACAGTTTTCTACAAATCCTTTTTGTGCTGTGAGCTTAGTTCCGATGGCAGTTCCGCCCATATTTATTACATATAAATTTTCTTCGGCTTGTTTAAGCTCATCAATTGAAGCTTTAAGCTGATTTGCAAAAGCATAGAATTCCTGTCCAAGTGTCATCGGGACAGCATCCTGAAGTTCAGTTCTTCCCATCTTCAAAATATTTTCAAACTCTTTTCTTTTCTTTTCGAATGTAGCAACCAGAGCTTCGAGTTCAGGAAGAAGTTTTTGATTCATAAGAATAATTGCAACGTGAAGAGATGTAGGATAAGAATCGTTTGTTGATTGGGACATATTCAAATGATCGTGAGGTTCAATGTAGGCATAATCTCCTTTTTGCTTACCGCTCAATTCAAGAGCGATGTTCGCAAGAACTTCATTCACATTCATATTTGCTGAAGTTCCGGCACCGCCTTGATACAAATCAACTAAAAACTGATCGTGATATTTTCCTGCGAGAACTTCTTTGCAGGCTTTTTCAACTGCATCAAGAACATATTTTGGTAAAGCACCTGATTCATAGTTGGCTCTTGCAGCAGCAAGTTTTACTATCACAAAAGCATTTACTAATTCAGGATAATCTTTTGTGGTCTGCCCACTGATCTGAAAATTCTCTAAGGCACGCATAGTCTGCACACCATAATATGCATCGTTTGGAATTTGCTTATCACCAAGCAAATCGTGCTCTGTTCTGAATCCGCCATCCTGTGCAAACAGGATTGCTGGCAAAAATATCAATCCAACAATGACTGATAAAAATATTTTTTTCACTGATAACATTATTGACTCCAATAAAATTTATAAAACAAATGAACTAATTATGAATGCAAAGATTGTTGTAGCTACAAGGCACACGATTCCGGGAAGCATAAAACTATGATTCAATAAGTACTTCCCGATTTTCGTTGTTCCGGTTCGATCAAATGAAACTGCTGCCAATACAGTTCCGTAGGTTGGTAAGAAGAAAAATCCGTTCACTGCAGGATAAACTGCAATCAATACCCATAATGGCATTCCCAATGCAACGCCAACCGGCATTAAAGTCACAACAGTTGCAGCCTGACTGAATAAAAGCATTGAAAGAACAAATAAACCAAGTGCAAGAACCCAAGGAGCTTGTTGAATAAGTCCCGATATTCCATCAACAATTTCTATTCTGTTGCCCTCAAAAAAAGATGAACCCATCCACGAGACACCGAGTATTGATATAACCGCAACTACACCACCTGTCATAATACTTCCTTTGACTGCTTCGCCTGGTTTTGCTTTGAAAAACATCATCATAATACCTGCGGTTGCGAGCATTATGATCATAATCGCATCACCCATTTCTAATTGCTCAAGTATTGGTTCTTTACCTGAAAATATCTCATAGGTTGGGCGAAACTGTGGAAAGATTCCTATCAGAACTACTACAACTATTGCGACTAAAAAAATGATTAGAGAATTTCTTGCGTTGCCTATTTTTTCTTTTGCCATTTCAACGGCAGCAGTCGATTCCTGGATTTTACCAGACTTTAATTTTTCCTGATATTCAGGATCATCTTTAAGGTCTTTACCTTTCCAGGCAACTGATAGTGTCCCGACTATTAATCCTAAAATTGATGCTGGAATAATCACCATCATAATTTGAAGTAAACTGACATTATAGGATACAAGTGCTGCTAGCAATGCAACAGTTGCTGCACTGATCGGTGAGGATATAACTCCATACATTGAAGCAGTAACACTTATTGACAGTGGTCTTTCAGGACGTACACCTGCTTTTGTTGATACTTCAGCAATAACCGGTAACAATGCATATATTACATGCTGTGTTCCACTGGCTAATATTAAAAAGTAAGTAACAAAAGGTGCAACGAATGTTATGTATTGAGGTTTCTTTCGCATCACTTTTGTGGCGAAAGAGATCAGATAATCCAGTCCACCCGCTGATTGCATAGACGCTAATGCTGTGATTACCGCGATTATCATTCCAAGCACAATTCCGGGCGGTGATCCCGGCGGAAGTCCGAAGACAAAAACCAGAATTACCAGCCCGATCCCACCCATTGTACCTAATCCGATTCCACCGAGCCGCGCACCTATCACTATGCAGGCAAAGAGAATCAGAAGTTCAATCCACATCATGGTTGCACCTTTAATTTTTATTTAAAGTAAATATTTATTCTCTACTTTCGATCAATACATCTCATAATATTCCTGAACTTTTACCGGATCGTTTGACTTCAGCAAAGCAAGCCTTAAAAGTACTCTCGCTTTTGAAGGAATAAGTTCATACGATGCAACGAATCCAAGAGCATCATCATCAAGCTCAACATTTCTACCAACGAAACCAGTAATAACACGTGAACCGCGAACAACAACAACGCCTTTTTCTCTGGCATACTTCAATGCTTCGATACAAGCATCGGTTAAGTTACCGTTTCCAAGTCCGCTTGTTACAATACCTTTTGCACCAAGATCAACTGCAGCTTTAATCAGATCACCGGGCGCATCTTCATAAATTGCAATTACATCAACTCTTGGTAAGCTGGTCAAGTTATCAACATTGAACTCAGTCTGATATGTGTGCTTCTTATCAGGCACATCGACGTAATTGATAACACCATAGTTAACCGTTCCCAATGGACCAACTAAAGGTGAGAAAAATGTCTCAACTGCTGTTGTACTCCCTTTGATTGCAGCACGGCCTGAATGAATAAGATCATTTGCAACTACCATCACTCCACGATCCCAGGATTCCTTATTACCAGCAACAGCGACAGCATTGTAAATATTTAACGGACCATCTGCACTGAGAGCAGTTGATGGACGCATTGAACAAGTCAGTACGACTGGCTTTTTGGATTTAACAGTCAGATTCAGGAAGTAAGCTGTTTCCTCCATTGTGTCAGTTCCGTGAGTGATAACAATTCCATCAACATCATCCTGAGCTAATAACTCATTAACACGTTTTACTAATTTCAGCCAAACCTGGTCGCTCATATTCTGGCTGCCGATGTTTGAAATCTGCTCACCGGTTACATTTGCAATCTCCTTTAATTGAGGGACTGCATTAATTAATATATCAACTCCAACCTGACCGGATTGATATCCTGCCTGAACTTCGGTTGGTGCAGCACCTGCAATTGTTCCGCCAGTTGCGAGAATAACGACGTGCGGAAGTTTTTGTGCATTTAAGGTGAATGCAACAACAATAATGATAAATAGACTAAGCAATTTTTTCATAACACTACTCCTTTAATATTTGATGAAAGAATAATTATTATTTATAAACGGGTTCATACATTTTACTCTTAATGAACATTCCGATGCTCTTTGGTTTTTTAACCCGGGCTAATCCGCTCCTAAATATTTCCTCTGCAACTTTAATTGCAACATTTACCGATACTTCACGGATATTTTTTATCGGCGGATAAATAAGACCGTTTTCAAAATCCTCTTTCGTGATCTGGTCAGCTACTGATTCAGCTGCAGTGATAAACATTTCATCAGTAACTCTTTTTGCTTCCGTAGCAAATACTGCAAGACCGATTGCCGGGAAAATGAAAACATTATTTCCCTGTCCGGGTGTAAAAGTTTTTCCTTCATAAGTAACAGGAGCGAATGGACTGCCGCTTGCAAAGATTGCTTTACCTTTACTCCAGGTATAAGCTTGCTCAGCAGTACATTCTGAATGCGATGTTGGATTTGAATATGGAAAGATGATAGGTCTTTCATTAATCTTACTCATATTCTCAATGACTTGCTGATTAAAAGCTCCGCCAACAGTACTCACTCCAATTATTGCAGTTGGTTTGATTTTCAAAATACTTTCTGCAAAATTATTTGAAATCTCAGCATCGTGAGCGAACTGTTTCTGATGTTCGGCAAGATCATTTCTTGATTTGACCAGCAATCCATTCACATCGAACATCCAGATATTGTTTAGTGCTTCTTCCCTGCTCAATCCATCTTTCTGAAATTTCTTGACAAGCAAATCAGCAATACCAAATGCAGCGGCACCTGCACCAAGAAATAGAAACCGTTGTTCTTTAAATGGCTTATTCAATAACTTACTTACTGCAATAAATCCTGCAACAGCAATGGCTGCCGTTCCCTGTATGTCATCATTGAAAGTACATATTTTATCCCGACACTTATCTAAAATTCTTATCGCATTCACACCTGCAAAGTCTTCCCACTGAATGCAAATCTTTGGATACACTTTCGTAATTGCCTTTACAAATGTCTGAATAAAATCATCGTATGCTTTTCCCGTTACCCGCTTTTGTTTGATGCCCATATAAAGCGGATCATTCAAATAATTTTCATTATCTGTTCCCACATCCAAAACTATCGGTAAAGTGTACTCAGGGGGAACACCAGCGCAAGCTGTGTATAATGCTAACTTTCCAATCGGAATCCCCATTCCAAATATTCCAAGGTCACCGAGACCTAAAATCCTTTGCCCGTCAGTAACAACAACAAACCTGACATCTTTGACCGGCCAGTTTTTTAGTATGGCTTCAATCTTGTTTTTATTTTTAATCGAGATGAAAAGTCCTCTGGGTCGTCTTGCAATATGACCTAACCTTTGACAAGCTTCACCTACAGTTGGCGTATAAACAAGAGGCATAAACTTAGCAGGATCGCTCATTATTGTTTTGAAGAATAAAGTTTCGTTAGTATCAAGCAATCCGATTAAATAAATATATTTATTTATTGGTCTGTTAAGATTATCAACCTGTCCCTGAACTCGTAGAATTTGCGTTTCCATTGATTCGATTTGATCAGGAAGAATTCCTTCTAAGCCGTACTTTTTTCTTTCTGATTTAGAGAAAGCTGTTCCCTTATTCATCCTGGAATTGTTTAATAATGCGTAACCTTTTAAGTCTTTCATTGCTTATTAAATGATTTTAAATAATTTTTTTTTACTCTTTAAAAACTCATTATCGCCACTATCACCGGACCCCACGCTGTAAGTAAAATATTTCCGAGTGCATAAGGAACTGTATAGCCGAGAACTGGTAATTTACTTTGTGCTGCATCCTGGATTGCTTTCAAGCCTGCTGTAGTTGTTCCGGCACCTGATTGTGCACCAAGAAGAATTACAGGATTCATTTTTAGAACATAATAACCGAATAAGAGTCCGACCACATGTGGAGTAATTGCAACTACAAGTCCTGCGATTACCAGTCCAATTCCGGTTTCACTTAATCCTGAAATAAAAGTTGGCCCCGCTGAAAGACCTATTATTCCGATGAATGCAGAAAGACCAACATTATCAAATATCCACAATGCAGGTTCTGGTATTCTTCCAAATCGCGAAGTCTTCGATCGCAGCCATCCGAATATTAATCCCATAACAAGAGCACCGCCACTCGTAGTAAGAGTAATTGATATTCCGAAAATATTTACTGCAATCAGCCCGACCAATCCTCCAAGTAAAATTCCCAGACCAACAAAAATCATATCGGTAGCTGGTGATGTGCTGTCGAGATACCCGATTGTTTTAGTAACTCTGTCAACATCAGCTGGAAGACCAGAAATTTTTAGTATATCACCTTTATTAACAATCGTTTCGGCGCTGAATGGAATTTCCTGGCTTGTACGAATTAATTTATGAAGCTTTATTCCCTGTCCATTTTTTGATGCTAATTCTCCAAGTGATTTTCCTGCAGCGTCTTTTTTTGTGATTATTAAATCCCTGTAAGCAATCTGATAATCAAGAAGTTCCTGATCTGCTACTTCGGGACCGAAATCATTCAGCTTTTCAACGAATATTCTGTATCTTGCCATCACTGCTATTACATCATCCATGCTTAAAAGTGTAGAAGAATTTGGTTCGATTATTTTTCCATCACGACGCAGCCGTTGAATAAAAATTCTCTGATCAGTTATAGTTCTTTCGATATCTCCAATACTCAATCCAACCCACTTGGGATTTGTAATTTTAAATGCACGTAATCTCCAATCCTCAAATGCCGAAGCTAATCCATCTTCATCTTCAGATTTTCCTAAAAGTTTTTTTTCTAATTCCTTGCTGGCAGAGCGTAAATCCGTTTTTAAAAGTTTCGGCGCTAAAGTGGAAAGGAACCAAACGAGAATTGTTGTACCAACAAGATAGGTAACAGCGTAAGCAATGGGTATATTGTTAAGAAGGACTGTTTTTTCTGCATCCGGAATAGCAAGCCGTTGAATAGATTCACTTGCTGTTCCGATTACTGTTGATTCGGTAAATGCACCGGCAAGTAATCCGGCTGCTGTCCCAATATCGAATCCTAAAATTTTGCTCATCACAATAGCAGTTGTCAAGCAGGTCACACAAATAACAACCGTGAGAATAAGCTGAGGCACAGCATCTTTCTTTAAACCTCTAAAAAATTGTGGACCGACTTTATAACCGGTTGCAAAAAGGAACAGATCGAAAAAAATCACTTTAACAATCGGATCAACTAATATATTAAACTGACCTATTAGCACACCTGCAAATAATGTCCCCAGGACCGCACCAACTTTAAAATTGCCAATACTAATTTTGCCAATTGCAAAACCAAGAGCCAGCACAAGGAATAAAGCTAACTCAGGATGATGCTGGAGTATTTCAATAAATCCGTTCATAAAATCTCATTCTATTTGTTTAATCATTAAAAGTAATAGCTGATATAAATTCTGGAATAAAGAAATTTCAGAGTTTGTTCATATTGCTGAGGCTCGATAATCTGGATATAGTTTTCTATACCAAGCGTAAAATCATTTCTATTATAAAATGCAATATTGACATTGCCGGAAAAGACTGGTGGTTTTGCATCGTTAAATCTCCAGTCATTTGATATTAGCGTTCCTCCCAAACCGATTCCAAAAGGAATATGAATCCAATTTCTTAAATCAACACTGAATGCGAGTCCAAAAATGTATTGAAACTGGCTTCGATTTTTCCCAGCATAAACTTCACCAAGTCCTCCGGATAGTCTTGCCAGCATTCCGAAAACATTGCTGAACTTGTATGCAAATCTCAAATCGGCTTGTGTTGTTAAGCTCTGATAATCAGTGATGACCTGCCTGTTCACTAAGGTGTCTATTGGAGTAATAGTTGTATCACTGTCTGCAAGAAGATCAATAAATGTCAGGTCGGTCGTATTAAGTGAAACGCTTCCGGAGAACATGAGATCTTCATTATGAGCAATTCTAAATAACCAACCTATGCTGAAAGTCGAAGCAGCCGAGACGCCTTCTGAAGCAAGAGATAGAAAATTATTTCCCAACCGTGCAAGCCCGTAGGCTTTGATATTAATGGCAGCCCAATCCCTGACTGCGTACTGGAATTCAATCCCCCCGGTTGAATAGAAAATATCCGGTTCAAATTTTATTGTTCTGCTGAATTCTCCAATTGTTATGGGAATTTCAGTTTCCACTATCTCAGCGATTCCAAATCCGAGATAAAATTTAGTGCTCACGAAAGGATCATCTACAGAGGATATCGAAGTAAAAATGTGTTTGCCTCTGGATGGTAAATAAGTGGTATCAGCAATTAATTCGGGAGTGGTTGTAGCCGGAATTTGTTCAGTTACTTCTGTACTGTCGGATTCTTGTGCAAGTAAAGTAGAATAAGATTTTGAATAACTCAAGCTTAATACAACAGACAATAATAGTAAAATCTTTTTCATATTATTTCCATATTTTTATAATGGTATCATTATTCCGGTGCTTAACCTCAACCCGGTACTTTTAAAGTTTGAAAGATAAATTTCCGTGTCACCTTCCGCTTCTGGTCTGATATTTATTAAGCCTTGAATGTATCTGAGCTCGACAAAAAGTGCTGGTCCGCCTATTGGTATTTTATAACCAATATTGAAAAATGCCAAAGCATCATAATTTATAAACTTGTCTTTGATGTCCGTTTCCTGTGCTTCAAATTCTAATTTTGCTGTACTCAAAAGTTGGAAACTAACTCCGCTGCCCAGATAAAAATTGCCCGTGTTTACTTTGAAAAGCAGCCCAAGACCAAAATAATTCTGCTTAACCTTGAATTTCAGTGTTGTATCTTCCAATCCTTCTTCAAGGTTTATATCGATTGTAGATCCCCGCTGTTCAAATGTTGGTTCAAGGGAGATTATGAAATCCTTTGTTGTTTGGATATCCAGACTAGCACCAGCGGCTAAACCGCGAATATCTCCGTAGCCAGCATCTTTTGGTGGATTGCCGCCGAAACTGGAATTATTTACTCCGCCCCATAATGACATTTGTACCTGTGCATGACAATCAATGCCAACTATAAGAGTTACAATAACTGTAATCAGAATTTTTTAAGCATAACGATTACTCTTTTATTAATTACCATTAAAAAAATTTAAGCCTACCTTCTTCTTCCGCCGCCTCTGTTCATTCCACTCGATCTGTTTGTTCTTTGCTGATTATATGTTTGTGTTCTTTGGTTCCCTCTGTCTCTTGATACTTGTTGACGATTCAAGTCCTGCTTATTTCTTTCATAATTAGATTTATTTTTACTTTGATCAACATTGGACCAGTTATTGCCTTCTCTTGACTGCCATTGATTATTTTCCCTCTTATAAACATTTCCATCTCTGTCAGAATACATATTATTGCTTACTCCGGTATTATTTCTTTGTCTATCCATTGTTGAAACATTATTCCTTTGCCTGTCCATTGTAGAGACATTATTTCTTTGCCGGTCGTTTGTGTTAATGTTTCCACGGTTCTCACGATTATAAACGTTTCGGTTTCCATCACCATAAGGATTAACTCTTGGATTATTTTGTGCGTAATGATAACCAGCATAAAAACCTGCTCTTCTTCCCTGATAATAACCGTGATGATATCCGGCATGGTATCCACCCGCACCCCAATAACCGCCATAGTATGGATATGAATGATAGTTAAATGACATCCATCCATACGGACCACCGAAGCTCATTCCAAAACCAAAACTCCAACCCATATATGGATTGTAGTGAACGGAAAATCCATAAGTAACGGGTCGTGGATAATAATATGCTCCGTACCATGGAGTGTAATAATAGCCAGTTCCGTAGATAACAGTTCCGCCGTAAGCATAACATCCTGTATAGCCGGGATAGTATCCAACATAAACAACTTCTGGAGTTGAATCGTACACATAAACATATTTTGTATTATAAACCGGTGAATCTGGTGTCATTTCATAAATTTTATCAGGAACTTCATCAGCAACTTTCCATGGACCTTTTGGACTATCAGCAATAAACCACACTGCATTATCACAGCAATAATATTTATCATAATACTTGATTACATTTTTATCTGTGTTTGTTGCATAATAAAGATCGGTGGTTGATAAAGCTTCAAACTTTGGTTCGCCATCGTAATTAACTTCAAGCTTTGTGTTGCGATCAACTTTTGAGGTTTGCGGAATTTGCGTATCAAGTATTGCATCCTTTGCTTCCTCAGTTCCCGGAACATTTGCAAGCACGTTACTCATGTCAGAATCACCCGGAATCTTCGCGAAATCTGCTGGCAAGCTTTCAGGCTCAATAAATTTCCACGGACCTTCAAGTGATTTTGACTGAAACCATCTTCCCGAAATCAGAATAAAATAAGTCTGCGAAGTTAAATCCATAATAATATCGCTATCAGTATTCTCCACAAATAATAATGAAGTGCCTTCGATGGATGCAAGTTTAGGTTCACCATTTGTTACAATTAATTCCGCCGGCTTTGTCCTGACAACAATTTCAGGTTTAACTTTTATAGTATCCGGATCTATATCCTTGTACTCATCAGGATTTTTCTTCAGTATGAATTCTATCAACTCATCAGGTATTTCATCAGTGAACTCGTAGCCATCATAAATATTTTCTGATTCATACCAGAGAACTCCGCCTTTCAGATAATATTTTTCTTCCCAGTTATCCTTGATGATAAAAAATGGAGAGTTAACCACCATTTCGTAATCTGTGTCTTCCAGCTTTTTAAACTTTGGTTCTCCATCAATCGTGATAAGAACTGAAGGTGTTGTGACGTGGATTATTTCCGGCGGATCATTTTTAAAATTTTCTTTTGTATTTCCTTTATCCGATTCGATACTTGCTATCAACTGATCGATTGTTATATCCAGCTCCCATTTTGGAATTTCTTCTGCTAAAAATTTCTTTAACTCCTCAATCTTTGTTGTATCCTGATTTGGAAATTTCGCATCAGTAACAGAAACTTCATCGAGAGAAATTAATCTTGTATCACGATCAGTAAGAATTTTTGTTTTTATCCAAACCGCACCGAATACCGGATCAGTTTGTTTTGGAGATTTAATCATAACCGCAGCCCTGCATTCCAGATTAACATCATTGAACGATTCGATTTCGGGCTGGTAGATTGTAACTTCTGTTCCGGAAGAATGAGTAATTACCCTTGGCCATTCCTCAGAGAAGATCAATGAATTGCAAATAAGGAACAGAAATAAAATTTTTAATTTAGTTTTCATAAAGCCTCTTATTTAATATATTCTTTCTCCCATGCTCTTACTTTTTTTCTTGCCTCATCAAATAATTTTAAGTAGTTGCCTTTTGTAACTTTATAAGTAACTTCTTTTCCGATAGCTTTCCATAACCTGTCATAAAGATGATAAACGTATAATTGCTTTTCTTGTTTATCCGGAGCAACGTTATCTGTCCCAAATAAAAATCTGTCAGGATATTTTTGAATTATCGCAGCAGTTCTTTCCAATGACTTATCAGTGTAATCAAGCCACTTTGCGGTTTCATCCCAGGATAGATCAAAGTAAAGATTATCGTACGCCGGATCGGCAAGCATATCTTCAAACAGTTCACCCATATTTTCAATTGGTTTAATAATTCTTCCCAAGCCAAGATGTGCCCATATTATAACTGCATCAGGATGTCTTTTGATTAACTCCTGGAATCCTTTTACATAATTTGGTTTGTTCGGTTTTGGAAATGGATTATCGATATCATTATGAAGGATAGAAATCAATCCTGTCTCGGCACAGAAGTCAAAAATTCTGTCAAGTGCTGGATCGGTAAGACTTGCAACATCACCTGAAATTTTCGCTGAGACAAATTCTTTGTGAATGCTGAATTCACCAATACCTGTGAACACTCCGGGAAATGTTGTCAACACCCTTTTAATATGATCTGCTGCGTACATATCAGTAACATTAAATCCGATAATCATCGGATCGAGTCGCTCTTGTTTTTCTTTTGGAAGATTTTTGTACTGCATTGCAATCCAGGCATCGCAGAATGAGTAATAGTAAAGTGGTGCATCGGTATCGAGATAATAAGTTGGCGCACCTTCCCCGGTTACACGGTAAGACCACTGCTGCTGCACCGGGAGTCCAAACACTGTTGACCTTCCTACTTTATCTCCCATGATTGAATCCACGTAAAACTCCATCTCAATTCCTTCCTGGATGTAGTTTGTTATATGGAAATGAGAATCGTTGAATAAATATTTATCATTTGATTGCGCTCTTGTCAGAAGTAATGACCCCAAAATCAACAGGAGTAATAATGAGTAAATTATCTTCAGTGAGATCGATAACATTTTATTTTTCATTTTAATTTCTCCATAATCATTTATTCCTTCTTATCAGAAAAGAAAATCAATACCTGTGGATATTGTCGTTCCAGTCTGACCACCTATATAGAAACCAAATGAAGACGACGCAGGTGATTTATCAACATAAATTGCATGCAAATTGACTCTTAAGCTTCTTGTCCCTGCAGGATACCAATTCATTCCTCCCACAATGTCCCATGGTTTTCTTTTGAAGTCATCAAATATCCACGAAGTAGCTCCATAAATTTGTAACGCTTTTGGAATCAGTTCGTAAGATGCCAGTGCGTAAAACCCATGATCATAAATTGAGGAAGGGACTGTACTTACATCTATTGTCGGATCGGCAAATGCAAGATCAAATTTGGAAAGATTTCTGAAATAATATTCGACCTGGAAATGCCAGCCATTTATTTTGATACCGGCGTCAATAGCTGCCTGATCAAAATCAGCTTTTAGAACAGTAACTCCATCTGCAAGAGTACCTGTTTCATAAAATAATAAACCATCAGAAACTTTAACTTGCGTTTCAGCAGAAGCTGCACTTAATTGTGACTGACGATCTTCACGGCAATGCGTAACAGAAATTCCAAACCGAGTTGCCATTTCCTGATGAAGTTCAAAATCACCGTAACCACCTCTTGGTCCAAATTCTCCTGTAGTAGGCATCCACCAAATGCTTGCACTAGTACTGAGATCACGAGACATCTGGCTTGCAGTTATACCAAGCTGACTTAAATTATTTCCAACCATAACCCAGTATCTGAGTTTTGCAGTAGGTTCTCCTGTAACCCAGGCGCCTGCAGTAAATCCGGGTCTGAAAAATTCTTCAGCAAGTAATCTGTCGCTTGATAAAAAATATGGCCAGGGTCCTTGCATTGAACGAGTTCCTAAATTCGGAACTATTCCAACTCCAAGCGTTGCAGCTTTGTGAGCAGCGTATTGAATGTTTCCAAAAAGTAAAACCTGGTTTGTAGCGGCAAGACCCCATACTGAAATTGTGTATCGTAGTTTTGGTGTATAGAAAAATCCGGATAACCAAACGAATGTTCTGTGCCACCAAATATCATTTCTTGTATCGGCGAATTTCGTTCTTCCAAGATGATCTTCATACTCCTGGTTACCCGGCATCTGGTTTATATATCGGGCTAATCCGTAGACACTAATGTTTAGACTTGCTAAACTTGTTTTGAAAAGCGTAAATCCTTTTCCGGGTGTAAACTCGCCAGCAGTTGTATTCTCAAATGCTCTATCTTCAACAATACCAACAAATACACCTTCGGAAGTCATTGTTGAATCAAATTCTATTGGAGCTTCATCCTGTGCTGGAACATTATTGAAGAAAATTATAATAAAGTTTAAAGTGAAAAATAAAACTTTAGTTACTTCGGAGTTTAGTGATAGTAGTAAACTCTTCATAAAAAATTACCTTTCCATGTATTTAAATGTTGAGGCTATCTCAAAGACTAAACAAGTTAACATTCGCATACACATCACTGCTAAGTCATAAGGAGAGAGTAATAACTTACTCAGACACCATTAAATCTGAGCGTGCATTGAGTGTGGCAAGAATTTACTCAACTGGATAAGAGCAAATAATTTTAAGATAGCCTCACATCAAGTGTTACTTTATTTAAAATGATTGGGGTCACCTAATAAACTAATTATGTAAAACTGAGTCCCGCTGTTATGCGGTAGGAGGCTAACTCAATCTGACTTGCATAACTAGTTAAAGGACGACCCCATATAATATTTGAAAGAACTATTACTGCTTCGGTTGAATCAAGTAAGGATTAACCTTCAGCTGCTCTATGATATACTTTATTGCCAGCTGACCCTTAACACTGTTTCCAGCTTTATCAAGTGGTGGTGCTATAGTTGCAATCCCGAATTTTCCCGGAACAACGGCGATAAGGCAACCGCCTACTCCGCTTTTTGCAGGAACGCCAGTGTTGTAGAACCATATTCCTGCGTCATCGTAAAGTCCGGCAGTTGACATTACCGGCAAAGTGTATTGCACTGTCTCAGGTGAAACAACTTTCTTTTTTGTAACGGGATTTATACCACCATTAGCCAATGTTGCTGCCATTATTCCCGCATCTTTAGCATTTACATTTATCGCGCACTGCTTTGTATAAATATCTGTGGCTTCAACCGGATCGAAATACATTTTTCCATATGCAAGCAGAAGATGAGCAATCGCCTGGTTACGTAAATTGTCACCGGCTTCACTGATGTAAACAGGAACATTTAATCCAAGCTGTCTTCCAGCGAAATCACTATGGACCTGCAGAACGTGTTTCCATTTCGCTGATGAATCAACGCCGGCAATTAAACTTGTTGACGCGATTGCACCGGGATTTACTAGAGGATTAATTTCTTTTCCTCTCATTCTTTCAACAGCAGTGATTGAGTTGAAAACCTCACCGGTTGCATCGACACCAATTTTATCCTGAACGGCCTGATGTCCCTGCTCTTCAATTACTTGCGCCATCGTAAATACTTTGGATACACTCTGGATTGAAACCATCGATTGAATATCGCCAGCAGTGTAAACCTGACCATCGACAGTTACGAGAGCAATTCCGAAAATATTCGGATCTACAGTCGCAAGTTCTTTGATGTAATCAGCATTTGCACCTTCTTTAACATCTTTGAATTTGTTGTAAGCTTCGTTAAGGACTTTTTCAATATTTGCCTTAGACAGATCTTGAGCATTAATAAACACAGGACTGGATAACAACAATGCAATAAGCAATATTGCTATCAATCGTGTTTTAATAAAAAATATTTTCATAGTGTTTGTCTCCTTTAGTTAGTTATCAATTAGAATAATACCTTATGTGAAAAATTGTATTTGAATGAAAACTGGAGTTTTAAAATGTCAGCAGTCTTCAAATAGTTTTCCGGATATTGAATTTCTCCATCCTCCTCAAGGTTATTAAAATTGTCACGGTTGCCATATTGAAGCTCAGCTACCATCATTACATTCTCAACAGGATAATAGATTAAATTAGCAATTGCGTACTGCCCCATTTTAAATGCATCATAATTCTGAAGATCAGAATTGTCGATGTTCAACATTGAATATCCGACAGCAGTAGCGAATTTTTCACTCCAAGTATGTTCAAGGAAGGCAACCACACCAAAGACAGGCAAGGCAACTCCCTTTACCGGTTTTTGAAGATTTGTTGTATCAGACTCAACACCGATATCAACCGGCGCATCATTCATATAGTTTTGTATTCCTGCACCATATAAAACTGAAAGTCTGGCTATATCATTCTTTGTAATTTTAATATTTGAACTGAGATTTAATCCCCAGCCAATTGCATCACCGCTTAAATCAATATCAACATTTCCCGGATAATCAGTATTGTCCACCCATTTGATATAACGAACTATTCCAGCTAATTCAACGTATCCCCAATCATGTGCTGAACGGTATTCGGCAGATAAGTCTGGAACAGGAAATTGAGCATCAATATTAGTTTGTTCCTGAAGAATTTCACTAATAACTCCTCCGTCTGCACTTGCACCCGGTCTTTCCAGAGCAAATGTTAAACGAGTATCTCCTTTAATTGGCATCCATCTGAATTGTGCATTTCGGAAAAATGCCATACCGTTTGGACCCCAATACGCAACTGTATTCGGGAATACATCGATATCCATAAACGGTGACCAGTATTGACCAACACCAAACTGACCAAGTTCACCATAAGCGTGACGAAGGCGAATTGTAGTTTGTCCAGCGTCAACACCAGTTCCAAATAACTCAAACTCGAATTGAGTAAAAAGTTCTCCGAGTCCGGTTTGAGTTCCACTTTTCACTCCAAAGCGTGTTTGACGAACACTGAAGTATGCATTACCATCCGTGCCATATTGGTTTTCTATTGTTGGAAGTTTTGTTGGTCTTACCACATCATACCAGTCCGGATGAATTTGATTGAAGTTGTAACCTATATCTGTCATCGCAAAACCGTAAATCTGGAACCAGTTTTTATCCTGCGCTTTTACATCTGATACGGAGATGAATAGCATCAGGGTAATAAATGCAATGGAAAGATTTCTCATAGTGTACTCCTTTGGTTGTGAAATAAATTATTATTTTTATTCGGTATTTGAATTTCTAAATTGTATTTGATCAGGTCAATTAATGCACAGCTGTCAACAGGCTTCCTTAAATAAGCAATGGCACCAAAGTCTTTTGCACATTTCCTATTCTGCGGTAGGTCAAATGCTGTGATGACAATTACCGGCACATAAATATTTCTGCTTGTCAATTCTTCAAGTAAAGTGCAGCCACTTTTTCCGCGAAGGTTCATATCAAGAATCAACAAATCATTTTTTGCATATTCAAACTCCTGAAGAAAAGATTCTGCACTTTCAAAAGTATTACACTTTATCCCTGCAGACTCTAAAAGCATCATAAATCCATCTCGAACGTTTTTATCGTCTTCAATAATGTAAACCATATTGGGAGGAATTTTGTTTTTGATAATTATTTACGGTGAAATTTATTCGAATGGAGGGTGGCAGTAAATAGGTATTTAGTCCTACGCAACGAAATAGAAAAATAAGACATATCTGAAATATTATGTCATTCGGTCGGAAAACTATCTGGATAGATGAAAGAGCAGTTCGATGAACCGCTCTTTATGAATCAAAAAATTATTTTAGAAACTGAAAAATGCCGATTAAAATCCTACTCCCCCGCCGATGCTGATTATCGGATCCCAATCTTCGTAAGGTGAGTTTTCATCCTGTAGCACATCAAATAAAACTTCAACATAAACAGCGGCATTCGGTCCTACTCTCTGAACAAACCCTCCACCCAATAATAAAAATGGTACCCAGTTCCGCTCTGATTCCACATAAGGATCGCCAAGAATCGGAGAAAATATTGTGTAATCTTCATAGCTGGCATAATCAAATTCAGCATGAAGATAGATTTGATAGATCGGTCTGAACCGTGCAAAAAGGCCTGCCCCATAATTATGCGAGGTTAGTTCAAATGGTTCATATCTTTGGTCATTTATATATGCATACATCAGTTTACCACCGACAGAAAACTTCGGTGAAACCTGGTATCCAACCAAAGGATTTAAACTCAGATAGAAATAATCACTCCAGAAATTAAATCCCACGGTGCCGCCATAGTACCACTTGTTTTCTTTTGGAGTGTCTGTTGTAACAGGAGGCTGTGTTTCTTCCTTTACTTCAGTTGTATCCAATCCCTGTGCAAATGCAAGCGATGCACACGTAAGCAGAAATGCCAGTAAAAAGTATTTCATTTTATTATTCCTTTATATTTAATTAAATGATAGATGGATATTTAAATTTATAATAAAGTTCTTTTAAGCTTTGCCTGGTAACTCTCCGGCTAACGGAACAATCCATTTCTCTTTAGGAACAACTTTAGGCTCTGCAGGATCTCCTTCATAAGCAGGAGTCATAATCTGAACATTGTTTTCATTAAATACATCCAGCACATTTTGATGCAGAGCAGTGTAATGTTTCATCATATTAACAGGATCATTACAGAAAGCGTTTAACTCATAGGTAATTGCAAAATCCCCCAATGATTTTTGAAGAACATAAGGCGGCGGATCTTTCAAAATTCCTTCCGTTCTTTGAGCCGCAGCTTTCAACATATCTTCAACCTGCCTCCACGAAGTTTCATATCCGATTCCAACCGTTGTGTGAAGAATTAATCCTCTCTCCGCTGCAAGTGATGAATAATTTACAACGTTATTATTCAGAATGATCGAATTCGGAACCACAACTTCTTCATTTTTTAAAGTTCGTAAACGAGTTACAAAAAGCTTTATATCCATTACCTGACCGACGTAATCTTCAATCTTTACTATGTCGCCTTTCTTGAAAGTTTTTCTGTAAGTCATCGTATATCCTGCAATAAGGTTACTTATTAGTGACGAAGAGCCAAGTGAAAAGAGAACTCCCATAAATAACGAAACACCTTTAAATGCATCTGATTCAGATCCTGGGATATATGGATATGCAACAATGACCGCAAACGCTACTATAAGCAATCGTAATATTTTGTAAGAAGGGATAGACCATTCAGGGTCAAAATTTGCAACTCTGATACTGCCCTGCTCGATCCCACTGAAAAATAGTTTTATCAGTTTAAGCAGATACCTGGTAATGAAATAAATAACAATCAGGAAAGCCAGATTGGGAATAAAATTCAAAATACTGTTTCCAAATGCAATTAATGGTTTTAAGAAGAACCCAAGTAGTGAAATTGATACAGCTCTTGTCCATGGGAAAAGACCCAATACATATTGTGCGTAAATAAATATGATGATTAGAAATAATAGAAACTTAATCCCTCTGACAAAGCTGTAGAATGTAAACCATAATTGTCTTGACCGAATCATCTGAAATGAACGTGATTCAAGACTATCTATTTTCGTTTTTAATTTATTTTCGAACCAGACATTAAATTTTTTAACAATCCAGTTAATGAGGAACAAAATAATCAGTGTTATCACTGTGGCTCCAACTCCATAGAAAGCCTTATTAAGTAACGCCTGTGAAGTACGTTCTGCGCGGTAAGAAATTATCGCTTGTGTAATTTTTCGCTTTATTACCCTAACAAAATTTGCTCGACTTATTCCTTCAAGTTTTGCATCATCATCTATTACACTCATTATGAATTTTCCGGAGATGAAAATATCATCCCGTATTTCATTATGAATTACGGTTATTGAATCTGCAAGATTGGATAAATCAGAAGCAGCATCTTCAATCCTTTGCTCAATAACATTTGCTCTTTTTTCTGCGGGATACGAAGTAATACCTCTTACATAAATTAAAACCTTCCCGTCTATCACTACTGCTGCTTTCGAAGTTCCTAAAAGTGAATCCGCTTCAACCTGTGCCGGAACTATAATCGGATTAACGGAAAGAATCAGTAGAAATACTGATGTCATTATACGGAGATAATTATTTTTCAGATTCATAATCAAATCACTTAAAACTTTCCTCATATAATTTCCAATTTTTTTTATATCTGGTTTTGTTAAAAATAATTTTTAGCAGATGGGTTTCACTATCAAAGTTTACCCAATAAAAATAAACCGATTAAAAAATAGTGGAAATAGGTATTTGTACTAATGAAATGTTCTTGTTATCCTACGGATAGGAAATTAGAAATAAAATTTAAGATGGGTTATATAAAACAATCATTTATGGTTTGAAATTAATGCCTAATTTCTCAGCCATATAAATTAATTCCGGAACTGACTTCACACCGAGTTTTTCGGTTACTTTTAACCTATGATTTTTTACTGTGTGTTCAGCTATTCCAAGCTCGGAGGCAATTTGCTTATTCAACATGCCTGTTATAACAAACTTAAATATCTCGTATTCTCTTGCCGTTAACGAGCTAATTAAAGATTTAATTCTATCAATCTCGTTATGTTTTGAAACAAGCGCTGAACTTTTATCCAGTGCTTCTTCGATTGCAGTTAAAAGCTTTTTTTCATCAATCGGTTTTTCAAGAAAATTTATTGCACCCTTCTTAAGCGCTTCTACTGTAATTGATATATTTCCAAATCCGGTTATAAATATTATCGGCATCCGGTCAAATTTAGTTTCAATGTCTTCCTGTAATT